>JAFYSK010000003.1 GCA_017559385.1 Paludibacteraceae bacterium
GGTATCGTATTGTAGCTCCGGCGCGGTAAAGGCAACTTGGATGGTCAATACTTGATAGGTATCAGGGTCTAATTGCAGAGTATCTACCAACGTGATGTCAGAGCTATACTCCACTCCGTTGTATAGGTAGGTTTTGCCTTGACAAAGAGTGGTATCGAGTATTTGGTAGGTAGTGTCGATATCGTGGCTTACATATAGTTTGTAAAGCTCATCGCAGCTACCAGGGATGGAGATTAGTACATTGTGTTCACCGAAGGTATCTACCGTATATTGCTGGCGATAGGTATATGGTAAGTCAGTAGTCTTGAGACTCAGGGTATCGTATTGTAGCTCCGGCGCGGTAAAGGCAACTTGGATGGTCAATACTTGATAGGTATCAGGGTCTAATTGCAGAGTATCTACCAACGTGATGTCGGTTGTATACTCTACGCCGTTGTGGGTATACGACTTGCCTTGGCAGAGAGTAGTATCGATTGTTTGGTAGGTTGTGTCGATATCGTGTAGAACAAGCAGTTGATAACGCTCATCGCAACTGTCAGGGACATGAACGGTATAATCGTAGATACCAAAAGTATCGACCGTGCAGTACTTGTTGTAGATGTAAGGCAACTGAGTAGATTTGAGGCTGATAGTATCAAACTGTATGTCAGGCTCGGTGAAGGTAATGGTCGTTATCTCCACCTCGTAATGCTTGTTCATCACGCGTGGGATAGTATCGTATAGAACAGTGGACTCGGTGTACACATTACCATAGTAATCTTCGTATTCCATACCCTGGCAGAGGGTGGTGTCGATATAGTAGTAATCGTATTGGATATTAAGATCGCTATTGGGTTTGACCAATAGGATAATCGAATCTACGCAATAGGTATTGGGATTGGTATAAGTAAAGCGGAACTCGCCGGACTGTTTGTAGGTTTTGCCGTACTTGTCTTGATTTTGCATGATAGTGTCATACACAATCTCGGGTGTAGAAGCAAAACGCACATGTAGCGAATCTATGAGCAATGTATCTTGGTTCTTCCAAACGGCTTGTCCAAAAGAAACATCTTGCGAGTACAACTTGCCTTGGTATTTAAAACTTGAGCCATGGCAGAGGAAGGTATCTTTTACATTGACTACGGTATCTATATTATGATAGACATGCAGCAAGTATCGCTCGTCGCAGGCACCTGGAGTATGAATAATCAAGTCGTAGTCACCGGGCTTGGAGATAGTATGTTGACCGCGATAGAGATATGGTTGGTGGGTATATTGGAATGCCAATGTATCGTATTGGAGATCAGGCTCGTAGAACGAGAGGTCGTAGAAGTAGATCGTGTACAGATTGGCATACTCATACACGGTATCGATGGTATATACCGTAGCTTCTGTTAGCAGGGTGTCGCCTACTTGCAAGCCCATACCTTGGCACATGAGGGTGTCGATATAGTACTCCTCGTATTCGGGCGCCAAACAGTGGAACATACCTGAGGTATTGGCAGCATGATTGAGATGGAAATATAGGTGTTGGTTATTATCCTTAGCTTGCTTGATCTGCTGCGCTGGTAGGATATATATGTCGTCGGCGTAAAGGGTTGTCTGCGCTACGATAGGCCCATCGCAGGAGGCTTGCGTGATTTGCAAATCACATGGGGTATTGGTATCTGGTTCCCACTGCAGAATGATATCTGTGAGGTCGTATAGTTGGTTAGGATCGACCACATACACATCGTTGGAGCGTGTGGTGTAGAGCGACATTCCTGGGAAGATATATAGTGGATCGTCACAGGTAGAAGGCATACCATCGTTTTGCTTGCGCATGATGAGTCGTCCGCCATTGCCAGCTATAGGAGAGATGCGGATATAGAAAGCCATATCTATATCGCCTACATTATTCTCTTGCAGTTTGCGTTTGATAGCTTCGCCATCAATGGAGTTGGCTTGGTTCTGAGCAAAGAGGGCAGAATATTTAGGTGTTTGGGCAGAACAACTGGTATAGACTTCGAAATTGAAGTCGCAGTCGGAGTGCATATAAGCAGAGACGCCGTCATAGAGGTCGCTCACCCAGCCTTTGTACCAAATTGATTCGCCATCCACAATGGTGTCGATAGGCAGAATGAAGTCGGTATATCCCTCCTTGCAATCGCAGTAGTATGATGGGTAGCCCTTGTCGGCTTGCAGTTTGGCACAATCATCCGATGTTTGAGCCAAGAGTGTAGTGGCAAACACAAACAGACAAATTGCCACACTGAAGCGTTGTAAATTCATATTATGTGTTATATTAATTGGGAACTATATACAAGTTGAAAGTGATTTTATTTTGAACGACAATTAGCATCAATTAGGTTGACAATTAATGACAATTCGAATTTGTTTTATACATAACAATCGCAGAAATGTGACTTTCTACGATTGTTATTCTATCCGAGGAAGTAATATTTAGAAGAAAATTTTCTGTGCCTCGTTTTCGCCTTTGACTACGTAGATGCCGTTCATTGGTAGAATCACATCCACATTGTTTGCCACATATCCACAGTAGATGATATGACCTGTAGCATTAACCACTTGTACAAACTGTGGAGCAGCTACTGCCACATTGATACCACCTGCTATGGCAGTGATAAACATATCATTGCCACCACCCACAGTAGGAGTATGGGTGCCAGTAGTTGGACCTTGAGGATCTGAACCATTATTGCCTTCTCCATAAACGATCTTACCCTCACGTGTTACCTTCTTGGCTGGCATACCTTGATCGTTTACAGGTACGTTAGCGTAGAGGAAAGAAGTAGTTGGTGAAATTGTTGCCGCACCACTTTCTTCAGGATCATACAGCATAAAGCTCTCCATTGCAGGATCTGCAGAATAAGTATAAATATTGTCGCGAGATGTATTCAGCGTAGCAAAAGTACTATTACCTGTTAGTATCGCATCTGTTCCAGAAGTTACTCCATCAAATATCCATGGTTGCGCCTCTACTTTGGATTCTGCGATATAATTTGTACCTTGAATAGTGTGTTCACCTTTTACCTTACCATCTGTACTTTCAAAAATGAGTATTTTACCTGACCAATAGTCCCAGAAATCAGAAGGTCTTTCCGCTTCGTCATTCCAACATCCTGTACAATAAGGGAAGAGCATAGAATATGTCTTTCCTTGATGAAGAAGAATACCATCCTCTAAATCTGTTTCAGTAAGCATATCCCATTTCACCTTGAATGTATCTGCCTCAGCATCCAATTCCCAATTGCCCTTATTCTCGTTTAGATAGAAATGAGCAGTTTCCCAGTTATCGCCCATATAAGGAATCAATTCGGCTCTACCACGCAAATCATATCCACTTAATTCACCAGAATATAGTGGATTGCCATTGATTATTGTTTCTTTATCTTTTAACATACCCCATTTCTTCCAATCGTTAAAGATTGTTTCAAATGGGTCTGTACTACCGATAGCCATAGCTACACCAAAGAATGCCGCAAAGTCTGCATTATGTTTAGCTTGTTCTAGCATAATACTTTTATGCTTAGTTAATACATTTCCTTTATCATCCGTTTTCTTTAAAGTTTTCTTCAAAGTTTTCTCATCGTAAGTCTCTACTACCCAAATCTTAGCTACATTAAATGGAGCTGTGAATGATTGCCATACGTCCGCTGTAGCAGTAGTTACATAATACACTTTGTCAGTAATAGCATATGGAATTTCACTCAAAATTTGATGCTCAAAATCATCACCAATATACGTAGGTTTGATAGTAGTGTACTCACCACCGACAAAGTCTTGACCTATACTTGGAACTTTTACAGGTGCCTCATATGTATAAACACGACTCTCACCATCACCTTCACCTGCAGATATGACCTCATACATATTCTCATCGATTTTACAATACAACATGTACTTGATCTCCTCGTTTGGTTCTACTGGAGTATCACCACCTACACCACCTGATTTGCCTTCATATCCTGCCTCAATACGAGTCATACAAGCCTTCCAGGTAGAGATGAGTTTATCTTTTTCTGCAGAAACACCATCAAATCCTTCTGGGATCCAGAAATAAAGTTTCTTATCTGCAGGAGAAACACTCTCTACTCCATATTTCTTATCAGGATGATATGTGTTGTAGAATACTGAAAGTGGTTCGTTATTTTCATTTACTATTCCTTCAGGGAATGAGATCAGCGTTGCAAGTCCAGTATTAGGATCTACCACATCGCCAGACTTAATATCGTAGATATATTGACCTAAATACTTACCCGCAAATGTAGGCGCACCACCCTTAGAAGTCACGTGTTGGCAAGCACGGAGCCAGCAAACGGAGCCACCATACACTTCGGTATTCTTAGGACAACGCAAACAGGTAGTCAAATACTCTGTTTTTCCGCCAACAGTACGAGTTATTTCATTACCATTAGCATCTTTATCAATCAGATAATATTGTTTATATTCCTCTTGCACCCACATTGGCAAGACAGTTACTGTTCCATCGTAGAAGTTCACCTCTCCACCTACAGAGTCGGTACCAATACCAGCAGCAAACTTGAGACCTACATTGTCACCACCATATTCACCTGAACGATAAGAGATAGCCAATGTGGTCTTATAGTTGGTAGATACAATTTGAGCATTTTGCAATTCTACTTGACCTCCTCTGAAATTAACAACCGTATTAGGGTTACCGAGGTCAATAGAAGGAGCATTGTTATTCATTTTCTGCAGACTCAAGAATCCATTTGTTCGTTGGGTAGTAATAATCTCACCCGTAGTGCTATTCATAGCCGTAGGCCATTTATCATCGAATGTAAGCGATGTTTTAGACTTACGAACATGAGAAGAGGAGTGCATACGCACATGGATTGGAGCAGAGATTTGGAATGGATCCATACCAAAGAATCGGCAAAAACTACCATAATTACTCTTCAACAAGTTCTTACCAATAGTATGAATTGTCACGTCAAATGGTTGAGCTAGAGCTACGTCAGCGCTTTCATCTACACATTCAAAGACAAGCACACCACCCGAACCACGCGCATAATCTTCGGTAAAGAATGGGTTCCTTACATCTCCACGAGTATAAAAAGGTCGTCCAGTTTCCATCTTATTACGACTAAACATATAGCAGTTGTCGAGATAGATGTCCAATTTAGATCCATGCTTTCCACGGAAGAACCAAGCACCTTCTTGATCTGATGTAAAACCAGTAGTAGCATAAGGGCAGAAACCAGTCATATACACACTCATTTTCTGACCAGCATCAACACCCATAAAAACTGCTTTACCATCCTCTTGCATGGTAACCCCTGGAATATGTGCTTTCGTGCCAACATTTGCATTATCGACCATCGTTACATGTCGATAGCGATCATAATTGCCATATGCATCCACATCGCGTGCATACACATAATAAGGTGTACGTGCGTTACTACCATTTTCTCCTGCTGGAGCAGTAATATTCTTCGTAGCATCGGTTGTAGTTGTTTCACCATACACAATAATGTAGTCAAACAAAGCGTTACCATCTGCATCAAAAGCATTACTTAGATCCACATGGTGGTATGGATATTCTGTATAATCAGAACCATGGAATGTATATTTATACTCGGTATTAGGATTACCATCACCATCGGTATCTCTAGTACCATCAGGAATACCCGTGTAAAGACCTGTTGTATTGGCTCCCTCTTTATGCAAATATTTACCAGCACCTACCAATTTAACCTTGGCTAATACCGCATCATCATCCACATTGTAAATGGTAATCATACCATCGTTAACAATGCTATTGGTAATCCATTTGGTATTGATTACAATATCTCCTACCTTATTCTTACCTAATGCATTTGGATAATCTGTTGATGATAGTGTATATATTGCACTTGGAGAAGCAGTTCCATGACTCATTTGGAAATCAGTTGAATTATCCAACTCAATACGAATTTTATTAAGGTTGATAGCTGTAAGTGTGAGCGACTTTTCTGTATCATCCGTAGAGAACTCTAATTCTTCTGGATTAACAAAAAGCATTGGATCACCCTCAATTACTAAATCCGACAATCTCAACTCAGCTTGATTTTCAGAATAATAGTATATACGAACATAACGTGTTGTATATTGCAAGTTATGGGTAAAGGCAGTTCCGGATTCTGTATCTCGATTATCCATACTACTCTCTACAAAAGACCCATCAGTACCATCAACACTCTCGTATATTTTCCATTCTGAATCAACAATGTCACGAGAAGCGGTAAAAGAGATACGACTTGGAGCTCCTTCAAAAGCTAATATTACTGAACGAGCCACAGAACCACCAGGGTTTTGCAATACCACCTCTTTTTCAGTAGCATCCCATGACACATAATCAGATGCAGTAGCAACAAAATGATAGCGTTTTACATCATCTTCTGCCAACTTGATAGGCAATCCTTGTGGGAAATAGTCTGCATATACAGGAATATTTGCCTCTTCATGAGCACCCTGTGTAGCCTTCAGATTATATACACCACGAGTAAACGTAGAAGGTGTTGTAATAGTCAGCGTAGTTTGATAATATGGTTCTTCTGCTGTTCCTAAATTATTTGAAGTAGAAGTATTGTAATCCAAACCAACAATTTCAGATAAGATTGGAGTGTTAGCATCCGTGTGTGTCAAAACAAAAGTTTTAGATGAAGCCGAACCATCCTTGTTTATAGGCAAGTAAAGTTCATCTACATCGGCCTTAACTGATAACTTGCTAATACAAATATCTGACAGTTGACCTACACTCTCTGGATTTGCAGAACCATAGGTAAAACGTACAAACTTGGTTGTTGGCAAAAGTGAGAACGAATGAGTACCATTGCCTAATGACGTCCATGTAGCAACAGGGCTCCAAGCTGATGACTCGTTTGCACGTTGCTCAATATTCCAAAGATTCTCGCCACTTGACACAAAAGTCATCCTATCAGGCATTCCAATCATTTGAATTACCCACTGTGCATTAGCATTAAGACTCACTTGATCATTAGCATCATCAAAAGAAACACCACCTGTAGCTGATTTGGTTACTCCCTTATACTTATGTGCCGCATCTACACAGTAACCTAGTACGCGCGGATCTGCATAGATCTTTGCTGTAAACTCTTTCTGGTTTGGCCCCTGAACAAATTTAAATCTTGCTTCGTAAACTGTATTTACATCTCCATGTGCAATTACTGTACTATAGTTAGTATAATCACCTTGTAATTCACCTACCATATTATTAGGATCATCTATCTCGGTAAGTGTCCATGCATCTAGACGTGATGATGTTACTGGATTCGTATATGATTGTCCAAAATATAGATCCGACCAATTCCAAATAGCAGGAGGAACAACGGTTAGTACGATTTCGCACGTTCCTGCATTCATGAAAGAATTTTTTGCTTGTTTAGCAACTATCTTAATTTGTCTAGCTTCAGATATAGTTGCAATTTCATTTGCTTTTAATTTATAATTATCAGCAACACGAGAAAAAGTAACCAATGCCGATGCATCTTGCCCATCGACATCCCCTCCTACATAGGTGCAAGTAAAATCAACCTCGGAGAGATTACCTGGATTTGCAAAAACATTTTCATATACAAGACCTTGATCAATAGTGTAACCATCGATCAAATCTTGCTTAAATCTGAGCGTATTATCTTGCAAACGTCCCGTACCATTTAAATTGACCACAAAAGATTTAGAATGTGCCTCTTCAGCAGCATCAACATAAGTAGCAGTAATGGTAAGTGTACCTGAATCGTCACCCTCTGTTTGAGGCGTATATATCACCTTCATAAAGCTTGGTGCTGTACCAGAAGTTGTGAAAGTAGGAGACGCAAAAGCCACTCCATTCCATGTCGTAGCGGACAATGTCGCTACCGTATTAACTACTGGAGTGATTACCACATCAGCAGGTAAGCTAATGAGAGCATCTGTAGGTTCAAATGTATAAGATTTGTCTGTATTCACATCCTTACCACCTATTGTAACAGTAAAGTCTGGACTATAATTCTCGTTGGCTGTAAGAGTTACGTTAGTTGATCTTGTTACATTTTGTCCCTCTATCACATCATAGTAGGTGTAACTGATCGTCATGGTTTCTGTATATGGTGCTCCTGTATTATCGACATTTACTGGATTATACGTCAATGGTATCATCAACTCACCACCCTCTGCAGTAGCAGTATATGTATGCGAATCATCACCATATGTAAAGCGACTAGTTGCCGGCAATGTGACTGTAAAGGTACTCTTGGATATATCAGATACCATACCTTCAGTAGTTACTTTACAAATAACATCTTGTTGTTTTGCTTGAGGTAAAGTAACAGTAAACTCATTATTGGTAGGATTGGTAATACCAAATTTAGGGTTCAACCAACGCTCTTCATCCTTGTAATAGTAGTATTTGCTTGGTTCAGTCATACTTTCACCCGCAGAATAGGAGTTATCACCATTGCGTAAACGAGCATGAGATACTGGTATATTTATAGGCTCTTCAACTTTATACTGATATGATTTTGTTGAACCAAGATATTGAAAATCAACCAAACCTCCACCATTGGATGTAATATTGGCTCCATAAGTGATGTCGTTAGCCAACGGATTCTCTACTGAAGTATAAAAACCAGCTCCGTGAGCACCACCTGATGTTACAGTCAATTTTCCATCAATTACAACTCGTGCATCTTTAACATTATCTGCAGTACGTTTATTAGGAGCTCCTTTATGATATGCAGTATATGTGATTGGCAACAATTTTTGACCATCATGATTGAAAAATCCTATATCATTTACTTCTTTATCGTAAACAAAAAGATTTCCTTTAGAGATTAGTTCTGCTGTGGAAGCCACATAAAGTTGGGCATCTGCCATCAAGACCAAATCCAATTTAGACTCAAGAATAACATTATATAGATTAATATCCATATTGTTATTTATAGGTAAGACATAATCCTTCGAATCTAATTCTTGTCCACCTGACAACTCTGTATACAAAACGCCCAACTTCACTTTAGGAGTTCCAGTCTGCCCTTCGGTCTTATTGAGTTCATATATCTGTCTATCGTTTATTCCATCATACCATTTAGATACTTCAGTACCCGCATTCAAACATATAAAACCATTGTCGTCATCTGAACCTGTATCTTTTGATATGAAAAGCATATTCAAAGGTATCTGACCAGCAATCGAAACTTCAACACCCGCTGAAACATACTCTTGGGCACCATGTTGCAATGTCAACTTAGTCTCAATGCTCTGAATATAATACTGAACCATAGGGAATACACGTTCTTTATTTTTCAACATTCCACCACCAAAAATACCTCCTAGTTGACCTAAAATTTGCGTTCCACCACGCCAGTCTGTAAACTGAAATGCTTCATAAACCGTTGAACCATCCTTGGCAAGTACTCTACTTGTAGATGGATCACCTGTAACATATCCTAAGGCCGTCAACTGCGAACCTGAGTTAAGAACTAGTTCAGTTTGGTCTTTCATATCAATTCTACCAAACCTCACAGGTCGTCCATTAGTTTCTTGCACTTGCGACAATTTAGCGTAAACACAAATATGTCCATTATTCGTAATTCGTACATTTGGATCTAGTGTTAAGTATTTATAACAAGTCGGTGTAGCATTTTCCACCATCTCGTTCGTGGTATACGTCTTAGTAACTGTATATCCAGCATCACCAGGGACCAGCAGGGTGATTTCAGAAGGGATTGTAAACTCATATTTACCATCTGCGGACAGTGTTTTATATTCAGTATAAAGCGTACCACTTTGATACACAACCACTGTTTTGCTAGATGCACTTTGAGCAGCAGTAATAGCCTCATCTAACTTGTGATAATAAATACCATCTACACCTTTAACGACAAATTGCGCAATATTTTTTGGCAAAAATTCGGCTGTAACTCTATCTCCATCTTGAAGAGTATAGGTCATAGGATTATCTTTTCTATATTCAACCGAATTATCCGCATGCGTAATTACCCAACGATCTAAGTTATAGTCCGCATGAGGAGTTGCAGTAAAGGTATGGAAAAATTGACTGGTCAAGGAGAAGTTCATTTCCTTATCACCATCAGTATTTGAAATATTGCATGATTCAGTACCTCCGGCATTAGTTTGGACTGCTTTGTAAGAACCCTTACCAACTGTAGGATGAACAAAAGTAACTGTAATCTTGGATTTTACATTTACAGTGATAGTCGCATAGCCTCCATTATCTGCAACCAATGTAATTATAAATTGATCCCCATCAACAACATTTGCTCCAGCAGTAAGGGTCAATTTGGCGCTATTGTCCACTTGAGTAGTAATCACGCAAGAAAAATCTCTTGTCAAGCCACCACTATGAACGACTGATTGGATAGTAAAATTGGTCGCTTTAAACAGGTTTACCGTAGTCTGTAATGTTTCTGTTTCTTCCGTTTTAGTCCAATCGATTGTACTTTGTACTGGATCTATTATTTTCTTAAAATTAGCAGTAACAGTAGCAGTACCATTAGTACCTCGAGAATTTGTTCCATAATCTACGGTGGTCACCAAAGCTGTCGCGTCAGTAAAGGTAGCTGCTGTACTAAATGAACTTGCACAAGTCCATTTCTCAAAGGCATAGTTGGTTGCCGCACTGACAACCTTCAAGTCTGCCTCAGCATTGTGATAATACTTATCACCTGATTTATTATAAGCATCTTCACCATTCTCACCATATGAATATACAGTATTATTCGTTGGACTAGTAATAGTTCCAGGTATTATACGATTCCAATTTGGATAATAATATTCTTTATAGAGCAAATAATTCTTTAAAACTTGCTTTGTTGCATCATCCCGATTATAATCAACTCCTGACAGAGATGCGACTCCAGCACCAGCCGGCTCTACCTTGATAGAGTTGGTTGTTGTTCCACCAGCATAGACACTACCTATTCCAAGTACTACACTAATCAAAATCGACAATATTTTTTTCATAAGCTTTGTTTGTTTGCATGCAAACGTTTCATGCGGCAAAGCCGCGTTTCAAAGTTTCACGCGCAATAGCGCTTGTTTCAATGTGAAATGTTGCTGCGTTATATTTAAGTTGTTAATAAATTCTTGTTGCTATCAGACTACATATCAAGCACTTACTATCTTCTACTGCGTTTTTTTTTGTTTTGCACAAAAATGCGCAATAGAATATGTTATTTCATTAAAAATCAATAATTTGCGAATTAGACAAAAACTGTTTTAACCCAACTATCAACACTCCTGAATCTGTATGATAAGGAAGTATGTCATCATAAACGACAACAATCTTCTTAAACGAATCATCAATATTTAGCAATGAGCGCAACTCTTGCTGTATTTTTTCCTTACTAGGTAGGGCATATGCTGACTGTATATAGTATCTAGCACTTTCTCTATTGACAACAAAATCAACCTCATACACCTTACGCTCACGTTCATCAACATCACCTTCCCACGCATCTACCATTCCAACATCTACTGAATATCCACGAGCAATCAGTTCATTGTATATCACATTTTCCATTATATGAGTATTCTCCATTTGGCGAAAATTCAAAGCCACATTACGAATACCCATATCCGCAAAGAAATATTTTGAGTCAGCACCAATATACTTTCGCCCTTTGATATTATATCGTTGCGCTTCGCGAATAATGAAAGCATCTTGCAAATGTGCGATATATTGGCGAATAGTATTTTCTGACAACTCTACCTTGCTAGAAGACTTAAAAGTATTAGCAATCTTGCGTGGATTAGTTGTACAACCTATATTAGAGGCCAACACCTGCAACAACTCACGCATTCCCTGTGCGTTGCGTAGGTGATTACGTTCGATAACATCGCGCAAATAAGTAGTATCATACATTGTACGCAAAAAACTCTCGCGTTTATGTTCATCGCTCTGCAATACTGCTTGTGGCAATCCACCATAGCGGAAATAGAGTTGCAACGCTCGATTGAAATCCACTTTCATACCCTCCATAAGTTCATTCATAATGAGTGGATAAACGCGTATCTCATCTCCTCGACCACGAAACTCAGTCACCACATCACTTGATAAGAACTTTGAGTTGGAACCCGACACAAATATTTCCACATTTGACATATGCATCAAGCTAAGCAACACCTCCACAAATCGGTCAATTAGTTGGACTTCATCTAGGATAATATAGTTGGTTTTACCATCATTTTGGTAATGAACATCGACATACTCTATTAACTTAGATGGGTTACGTAATTCGCTATTACGAAAATCATCAAGTGACAACCCTATAATATGATTTTCTGCCACGCCATTTTGCAACAAATAGTTGCGAAAAATGTTGAATAGCAAGAAGGATTTACCACACCGACGAATGCCAGTGACAATCTTCACCATTCCATTACCTATTCCACGTATGAGTTGATTTAGATAATATTTTCGTTCAAAAATCATATTGTTTTTGGTTGTTAATAATATTCTTGTTTTTGCTCGCGGAGCGAGCGGTGTAGGGTGTAGAGTGTAAGGTGTTGCTTCGGCAATTGGCTATAGGCGATTGGCTATAGGCAAGGGTCTCATCGCTTCGCTCTGAACTTTGGTTATGTTAATTTCCTATTACAATCCATTTTCCACGTTTAGTCGAGCCTTCTCTTATTAAAGCGCCATCTCTCTTCAATAATTCTATACACATTCGTGTTTTTCTTTCACTTATTTGAAGTTTCTCAGCTAATTCCGCACGAGATATTTTAGGATTATTTTGGATCAGTTCAATTATTTGGATCACATTTGGATCATTATTTGGATCAGCTTGGATCAAATTTGGATCAGTTTCGCTTTTATTGCGCCAAATCACCACCCTAAAATCCTCTTCTTGGTGGAATTCTTATTAATGACCAGCCAACACACTTTGTCTTCTTTGCAGAGCACCCAAGACACTCTTCGAAGCCATCAAATTTAGTCCACGAAAAGTAGTACGACGCTTTAATTCTTCCAAAGGCATCTCAACAAGTAATTTAGCAATACACTCATCCGCAAAAGAATTGGTTACCACATCTACTCCAGTAAAATCCAAAACAACTTTCTCATCACCCAAAATTAAAGGCAATAAGTCAGTACGTACTTTCACTCCTATTTGACGCGTGCCTAAATCAGCACCATATTCCACAAAACGAAATGTTACCATAACTCTGACGGGTTATTATCATTAAACATTATATCATATTCATCTTCAACATCCGTGCGATACTCAACAACCGCATTAGGATCAATATCCACGTCCGTACGTAGTTGCATATAGACTATAGTTCCTTGCCAATACTCACACTCAACTACCTCAATTTCATCCCCATTCATCTTCAAACAATGATTACCTGAACGTATTTCAAAAGATGAAGCTGTATTTTTTATAAGCAAATATGTTGCATATAAGCCAAAACCTAATCCCTGTCCATCAGTTACTTTATCTTTTATAACTGCATGCAAGGATTCTTCCTCAGTAATGAATCGGTATAATTCATTGGCCTTAAGTGATTGATGTACCCCGATTCCATCATCTGCAACCACAATACGTAATTCATGACGCTTCTCATCATTATATGTGATGATTGTTCCAAGATGCTTCTCGGCATGAATCAAAACATTATCCAACACCTCATAGAAACAATACGATAGAGCTTGCAAAACACCTAGCTCAATATTTAAATGTCCTTTGAGAACACCTATCACGCGGCGGTAAACAGCATCAATCGTGTCTCTATCAAATACATCAATAGAAACACTTGATGTAGTTTCTACACCAACATATCGCTTTATTAAGGTTGTTACATCCATTTTTTTGCTCTGTTACGTTTTGCACTTCGCGTTTCATGCGGCGGAGCCGCGTTTTCTATGTTGTCGCCCGAGGGCGAGGTGTTATTTTCTTATCATTGCATTAGATTCTGCCACAACTGTGGCAGAATTGTATGCTATATATTGTTTCCGCACTGCAGAGACAATCTTAAGTCTATGTGATATTTTAACCATGCTAACAAACAAGAACAACTTGCTTCACGCAAATTGCTCTTATTTTGACAATGGTGTACGCTGCGTACAAAATCTAAAATGCCTTATTTAATCCATCAACCGGGAAATAAGTTACCAATCTAATGCTTCTGGTTTCAACAAGAAATCCGTTAGTGAAATAGTAAGAATACCATCGTCATCATGCCACGGAACAACAGGTGCATTCTGTATTAAAATTCGCTTGAAGCCATCACCAATCTTGCGGAAGGACTGCGTTTCCTGCTTGCGCTTCTCGCCAGTTGGCATCTCAAAAGCAGATTGAATATAGTATCTACGACTACCACTATTCACCACAAAATCAACCTCATACTGCTTACGAATCAATTTTTGATTCTCATCTTTTTCAGAAACGGGAACAATTCCTACATCTACTAACATACCACGAGAAAGCAACTCATTGTATATCATATTCTCCATCAAATGGCCATCATCCTGCTGGCGAAACTGTAAACGCGCATTACGCAATCCTAAATCTATAAAATAGTACTTCTGCTGCGCTCCAATATACTGCCTTCCCTTAATATCATAACGTTTGGCTTCGTTCAACAAAAAAGAATCTTTTAGATACTCAATGTAACTACCAACGGTATTTTGAGAAATATCAGACTTGCACTCGCCTTTGAAAGTATTTCTTAAGCGAGTAGTATTAGTCAAAGAACCTACCGCCGAAGCTAAGACATCAGTAAGCATACCGATCTCCTCTACTCCGCGCAGATGATAACGACCAATAATATCCGATAGATAGACATTGTCAAACAAAGCACGCAGATATTGCTCTCGCTCTTTAGTATTATCCGTCATCCATACTTGTGGCATACCACCATAATAATAATACTGACTTAGCAATACCTGTGGATGCTCCTCGTAGAGTGTACATATATCGGCAAAACGGAAAGGAAAGATACGAATCTCATCACCTCGACCGCGGAACTCCGTGATAATATCCGAAGATAAGAAACGTGAGTTACTACCTGTAACATACACATCTAGATTATCACGATGCAGAAAGCCATTCAGTACTGCCTCGAAGCCTTCAACCAATTGTATCTCATCCAAGAGGACATAATACATTTGATTATCAGCAACGCGGTCTAACACATACTGATATAACGCCTTTGGGTTGCGGTACTCTTCGTTAAGCATATCATCCAAAGCCAACGCAATGATATGTTGCTCATCTACACCTTGTGCTAGTAGATGACGACGAAACAAAGTAAATAGCAAATAGGATTTTCCGCAACGGCGAATACCTGTAATTACCTTTACCATACGATTGCCTCGTTTGCTTTCCAAGCGAGTTAGATACTCATTTCTGCTTACTTCTTTCATGCCCTATTGAAAATTTTTGCAAAGATATGCATTTTTTTTCAATAAACCAAAAGATTTGGCATTTTTTTGTCAAAATATCACAATACTTCAAAGATCGCATTTGCGGCGGAGCCGCGGGTTTCTCGCGCTGCGTGGTTTTCTCGCAGACGGAACCGCGAGAGCTAAACCAATGGCGGGTGTCTATTTCCATCTATAAACCAATAGCGGTAGTCTATCTCCTTCTAGAGTACCCGAATATATTCGGGATAATAGACAAAGAAAGAACACGTTGCTCGGTAAGTACACCGATGATGGAACGATGAGGGCTTATCCCTTGTATATCCTATGCTTATCCCTTATGCATCCTTCGGTCAGGTTCCGATGAGGTTCCGATGAAGTCCCTATGAAGTCCCTATGAAGTCCCTATGGAGATAGGGGGCAAATAAGGGGCATAACATAGGCAAACCCACCCCCTCCCCAAAAGGAGGGGAGGTTAGTCTATTTTACCTCTAACACACCCTCTTTCTCGGTGAGGAAGCGGATGTAGAGGTAGCCGTCTTCATCTACATAAGCAGCCATCTCAGTCAACTTAGCAGCATCCAATACCGCTGCACCTTCAGCAGGTACGCTCACGTACGCGTGCACGTACTTGTTATAAGGTGCCACTGCAAACTCGCAAGTCTCAGCTACGAAGGTATGCAATGGTTCAAGACCGGTCCATGTCAATGTAGCACCAGTAGCCACCCATTGGCTATAATTGATGCGATATACGGTAAACGCGCTATCCAAGTTGAGAGTAATCTGATCACCTGCCTTAAGCTCGATGCTGTTCAATACACAAGGAGAGGTAGGAATAACTGGAATATCAGGGTCAACCTCTGCTGGTTTAGTAGTAGTGAAAGTTACACGACCCTGATTATTAGGATTAAAACGAACATAAACAAATCCATCTTCATCAACTCGACTAGCCCATGGTTGCATATTTTCAGGAGTAAGTGTAAGACTTCCTTTCGCTTTCACATTCTTATATGTCATAACATGTGAATTTGAAGAAGACAACGTAAACTCACAAGCGTCAGCAAAATATGTTGGGATAGCAGAAGTTCCTGTCCATTTGAAAGTCATATCGTAATCTTTCCAATCATCATACTTAAGACGGAAGATTGTAGAATTTGGTTTCTTAGTAATAGTCAGTTTATGCTCTGGATGAATCAAAATAGCTTTATCAGCACATGATACAGGAGTCCAAACTTTAGGAGTCATCGTCGTAGCCTGATTACATGTAAAACGAATATATACATAATCATCCGTTGCATTTGTCACCAAATTAGCAATATCAGCCGTTGACAATTGCGCTACACGAACACCCTCAACATTGCTGAAAACATATTCATTCAACACATTTGCATCATCTACAGATGGTGAAAACTCAGAAGTGTTAGAAACATACATGCTCATTACAAACTGAGTTGGAGATACAAACTCTGTTGAAGTCCATGTACGAGGGAAACAGAACACACGACTATCATTAGCAGTTAACTGCACTGGTACATCGTGTTGTAGCAAAACAGCTCCACCTTGGATAGGACCCATAGGAATCTTCTCAACAATCAGCTTACCAGCTGATCTAGAAATCACCTTAGCAAAGAACACACCACCACCTAACCAATTTTTGATAGCGGCATCCATATTGGCCTCATATAACTTATATGGAGTAGTTTTGGTAACATCATATGTAGCACGAATATCTACATTAGTAGCCGTTGGAGTAAAATCGCAATCTCCATCAGACACCCAAATCTTAGCTGCATTATCGCCCGTCCAAACAAATTGGATACTATCATTACACCACTCTGAATAAGGGAAAGCATAGAATGTCACATTGTCATTAGCTGCAACATCCAAGGTATCACCTAGATTAACATAGATAGCATTATCCATACAAGACATATATGTTGTATCAGGCTTCAGGGAAATCTTACCAGCCTCAGCAAATTTAACCTTTACAAATGCTTGCACATTATAGGTAATACCACACTTAGTAAGTTCCTCGCGATAGTTAGCATTGATGAACAAATCCCACTCTATCTTACCATAACGTTCAACCTTAGCACAGCGAAACTCCACAGGCAAGTCTAGACCAAAACTAGATACGTTATTAATCACTTCGTGCAATTTAGGATCATCATACACACCAGGATCACATGTAAAATCCACCAACACCTCTGGCGAAGATGTGCTATTATCCACATCGGGAGTAAAATGCACATTCAATGGCAAATCATATGTCCAAGCTGTGAACCAATATTCGCCAGGCTCAGTAATGACTCCTTCGTAATTGTTATCAACTGGGATAGGATCATTGCATGATTTACCCGATTGCGCTACCACAGAAGTGGCAAATACAAGTGCACATAGTGCTAAAAAATACTTCTTTATCATAGCTGTAATGTTTTATTTCAAATGTATTTATTGTTTTTCACAGATTATTTGCTTACGACGACGATATGCAACAACTGCCACATACAACAACGCCAAAACAAACAACGGAGTATAATCACCCACCGGAACAAACGAGAATCCATATTGTTTATCACCATCATCCCACATATATGGATCGCCTTCGCTACCCATAAACCATGCTAACCATTCATCCCAAGTAGGTTTCTTACCCATTGTATAATTCCATCCAGCACAATATGCGTCATAGGCATCTCTTAGATCATATATGTCATATTTCCACTCACCATTTTCCTCATGACCATATTGCTTTCCCATCAGCGCCAACCAATTCAACCAAGAATCTTCAACATTCCCTTCCTCTATTCCCAGATTCTTTCTTCCACCTATGCCTCTTGAAGCACCGCCAGTAGTATATCCTATACCTGAGTACGCAGCTGTATATGACGAAGCGGATGCCACTGCTGCAATAGCTGCATCACCCGAAACAATAGGAATATTCGCATTGGTATTTTGACCTGCAAATGTAAACAAAGAACCATTAGGCATCGTTGCACTCAAGCCCATAGATGGCGCAGACACAGCAGAACCAGATGAATGAACCGATCCACCGGACATCGACACACCGCCACCATTACCGCCACCGCCGAAAGAGCGGAGCTCAGCGCTAGATGTGGTATATATAGGGGACGCGACGCTATTGGACGGCGTTCCGCCTATTGGATATTGGGTATAGGCAGATGTAACTCCCGCAGGCGCGTATGAAAAAGATACGCGTGGGCGAGACATAGAACCAGCACCCAACTGCACTAAAGGGGCATCCGATGTAGAACCAGACGCATAAGACACAGTGGTACATTTAGTTCCTTTTGACGTGCCTAAAGAAGTTTTATACATTTCCGACGGATTCCAAACCTCCGCCTCCTTGGTTAACCTATAGATAAGAGAAATACCTCCGGCTAAACAGGTCAAAACAATCAATCCAAATAATACACTCGATTTTACTTTCATAATTTACTCAGGGCCCTAAACACAACACCCCATTAAAAAATATCCTTAAAAACCTTTACTTCAAATATTACTTTTGCCAGTATTCATCAGCTTTTACACGCTAGTACACGTATGCGCCAATACGCACGGGCGATAAAACAGGCCGCAAAATTACAAAAAATAATTTGAACTGACAAAATAAATGAGTCTTTTTTTACAAAAAAGGAGGTTTTGCTATATGCATATTACAATAATCAAAAATTGCAACCTCACATTAGGGGGGGTATAAACTACTGATTATCTGTATATTACAAAAAAAAATACAGCAACAACATAGTTGATGTAATAGCATAGACCATAGGCGGTCGTGTCTACCCTGTACGACACTACCCTGTAGCCATACGGCTGCGTACCCGCAATTCAACACCCCACCAATTCACGAAATTGGTCGGGGCCCCCGTACGGTCGCGCCATTCTATGTATTGCACTACTCCCTCAGAGTGGGGACTCTTCGGGTGCAATACTCGGAGTGCGTTCCGTCGCACTCCTTCACGCATCATGCAGCCCATACTATCGCTACGCTCGGAGGATATGTGCTTTTTTCGGCACGCCCCTTCCCTTAAAGGGTGGGTTCCCTCCGAAAAAAGTAGAGGTTGTTGCTAAGTAATCACGACATTTCTTCAATGCTTGCGCATCTATTACCCGTCTCAATACACCTATTTTATGCGAGCATAATGGGCATATTTCGCCTTATAATAAAAAAGATTTCTTTTTTTTGAAGAAATTCGTCGTGATTACTTGCGTATGTGCATTTTTTGTTGTACTTTTGCAGTCTAATTTGGATAATTATGGTCACTTCTATAAATTCCACATTTTAGAAGAACGACCTTGAATCATCATAAATAACAAGGGAACTATATACGAGTTGACACTGAAATTATTTTTACGACAATTAAGGTCAATTTTGAGGTCAATTAATGTCAATTCAATGAAACTTCTTTTGTTGCCCAAATGAATGCAGCGCACTGCATTGGTGGGTAACAAAAAAGAATAATCATTTCAATAACAAGTGTCAACAGATATATAAGTCCCAATAATAAAGCAATTTATAGAAGTGACCTTATGGCATTTTTTGGATTATTCGGTAAAGAAAAGAAAGAAACCCTAGACAAGGGACTAGAGAAAAGCAAAGAATCTGTTTTGAGTAAAATCAGTCGCGCCATCGCTGGCAAATCCACGGTAGATGAAGACGTTCTAGATAACCTAGAAGAGGCACTCATCACCTCAGACGTAGGCGTAGAGACTACCCTACGCATCATCGAACGCATACAAGAACGCGTTAAGCACGACAAATACCTCGGCACAGCCGAACTCAACTCCATCCTAGTAGATGAAGTGGCATCACTACTAGCCGAGAACAACAGCACACAAGTGCTAGACTTCAACGACGAACTACCTTGCAAACCATATGTGATCATGGTAGTAGGCGTGAACGGCGTGGGCAAAACGACCACCATCGGCAAACTAGCTCACCAATACAAGATGGCGGGCAAAAAAGTTTACCTCGGCGCAGCCGACACCTTCCGCGCAGCAGCCGTAGAGCAACTTTGCATCTGGGGCGAACGCGTAGGCGTACCCGTGGTGAAACAACAACAGGGTTCCGATCCTGCTAGTGTGGCATTTGACACCCTACAAAGCGCCAAAGCTAACGACGCTGATGTGGTACTCATCGACACCGCAGGTCGTCTGCACAACAAGATCAACCTTATGAACGAGCTCACCAAAATCAAAAATGTGATGCAAAAAGTAGTGCCAGATGCACCACATGATGTCATGCTCGTTCTAGACGGTAGCACCGGCCAAAACGCCTTTGAACAAGCCAAACAATTCACCAAGGCTACACAAGTTAGTTCGCTGGCAATCACCAAGTTAGACGGAACAGCCAAAGGTGGAGTTGTTATCGGCATCAGCGACCAATTCAAGATACCTGTACGCTATATCGGACTAGGCGAACAGATGACCGACCTGCAGGTGTTCAACCGCGAGGAGTTTGTAAAATCGTTATTGAGAGTTGAGAGTTGAGATCGGCACGAAGTGCCTTGAAGATCGCTGGCGCTGAAGTATAAAGGCGCTTGTGCGAGGGACTATAGATGAACTAGATTGTCTAGATGAACTAGAGGGCGCGATATTAAAAAGAATTTGTTCTATCAAAACGACACAGAAGAAGAACTAAGGATGAAAATACGGTTTGTGACATTAGGATGCAAGCTCAACTTTGCAGAGAGTAGCGCAATAAGCAAAGCACTACTCCAGCGTGGTCATACCCGCGCCAAACAAGGCGAAGAAGCCGACATCTGCGTCATCAATACCTGCTCCGTAACAGACAACGCCGACCACAAAGACAGACAAACCATACACCGAATACACCGCCAAAATCCCAACGCAATCATCATAGTAACAGGCTGTTACGCTCAACTACAACCCGAACAAATAGCACAGATAGAGGGCGTGGATTATGTACTAGGACAGAATGAGAAATATGAGATTCCTGCGCTTATAGAGCGCTTGGAATCGGACGCCGCCAAGGCGGCTATAGGACGCTCGCAAGGCGAGCTATTGGCTATAGGCGAGAGGCGAGAGGCGATGAGGCGAGAAGGAGAAATTCATGTGTGTGCCATTCGCGAAGTGGAGGAGTTTCATGGCGCATACAGCAAAGACGACCGTACACGCTGCTTCCTCAAAGTACAAGACGGCTGCAACTACTTCTGCACCTATTGTACTATACCGTACGCGCGAGGCAAATCACGCAACCCTGCCATTAGCGATATTATCAAAGATGCTCAAGAAGCCATCCAGCAAGGAGCCAAAGAAATCATCCTAACTGGCGTCAACATTGGCGACTTCGGCAGAAGTACAGGGGAGACATTTCTAGAGCTACTTCGTGCTCTAGATAAGTTAGAGGACGGCGTACCGCCTACAGAACGCTCGCAAAGCGAGCTACAGGTTAGAGGCGATGAGCGAGAGGCAAAAGATTACCGTATAAGGATATCTTCTTGCGAGCCCAACCTGCTGACAGACGAAATCATTGACTTCGTAGCCCAATCCAAGCACTTTGCTCCACACTTCCACATACCTCTGCAATCAGGTAGCAACCAGGTACTTAACATCATGAAACGCCGCTATACTCGCGAGCTATTTGAGGAGCGCGTCAAACACATCAAACAGGTTATGCCACATGCCTTTATCGGCGTGGATTGCATGGTAGGCGTCAGAGGCGAGACGGAAGAATACTTCAACGACTATGTAGAGTTTATCCAACGACTGGACGTGAGTCAGTTGCACGTATTTACCTACTCAGAGCGTGCCAACACACGCATGCTGGAGTTGGATGTTTGTGTTGTACCTAAAGCCGAACGCCAACGCCGCAGCAAAATTCTGCACGAGATATCCGAGCAAAAAACACAAACCTTCTACGCACAGCAAGCAGGTCGCCAGGCCATCGTACTTTGGGAGTTAAAAAAAGAAGGCGACCAAATGGCTGGCTTCACAGAGAACTACGTCAAGGTATATCGTCCATACGACAAGGCAAAAGTAAATACTTTTGAGGTTGTTAGGTTATAGGCGATGAGGGCGGCAAAGCCGGCTACTACCTCCCACGAATCTCACGGATTGACACGGATGGTTTTTTATATTGTTTTAACGACAATTCATGACAATTAAGACTTCAATTATTCTTATCTCGCCATACGGCTCGAACGATCTGCTCATTCGCTTTACTCATTCAGCCGTACGTCAATTCAATGAAACTTCTTTTCTTTGCCCAAATGAATGCAGCGCGCTGCATTGATGGGCAACACAAAAGAATATGAGACGCCCGGAAGGCTATAGGCTATGGGCGATAGGCGATGAGGCAAGAGGCGAGGAGTTGAGAGTTGAGAGTTGAGAGTTGAGAGGAAATGATATTTTTTTTACAGAAATGTTGCATATATGCAATATTTATTGTACCTTTGCAGCGTCTTTGAGAAACCGGCAAAGATTTTCTTATTTTTCAACTAGATTTTTTCACACATTTTATTATATGCAATACGACATGCAAAAACTCGGGCGAATGACGCTCGAACAATTAACTGAGATTGCAAAAACATTCGACATCAAAGTGCGTAAGGACGCATCTTTGCAATCTATCATCTACGACATCCTAGACGCACAAGCTGACCGCCGCGGCGCAGAAGTACAAGCCAAAGAGGATGCGAAACAAGCCAAAAACGAAGAGAAAAAACGCGGTAAACGTCAACGTATACAGTCTGCTCCTACCAAAGTCAACACCGACAACCTAAAAAGCAATCGCGTAATGGCTACTGTAGGCAACGAGCAAGAGACACTAGGACAAATCAAGGAGGAACAAGCTAAACAACCTGTTCCAAAACCTGTGGTATCTGCGCAACAACCTAATATTTTCGACGCACCACTGAGCACACCTGAGCGTGAAGCCGAGGATACTATTGTGGACACCAAGCCTAGCACCGAGCACAACAAGGCCATCAATCAGGGCAAGACCGAAGCCAAAAAGGAGACTAAAAACGACACCAGCACTCCTATAGAGGAAAACAAAGAGGCAAAAAAGAGCAAAAAAAGAGGTCGACCTAAGAAAGGCAGTGAGGCGGTCAAAGAGAGCGAACCGGTAAACAACGAAGAAGCAGCAACAAACAGTGAACCTGCAAAAAACAACGAAGCGGCTAAAGCCAACGAAGCGGTAAACACCAAAACTCCGAAGAAGCCCATTGAGACACCCGAAGAGAAAAAAGCACGTCTTGATGCACGCATCGCACAAATAACCAAGCAAATAGCTATACGAGAAGAACAACTGGCCAACGGCGAAGATGTAACACCTATACCTGCTCCTACTCAACAAAAAAACGAGGAAGAAGTCATTGAAAAAGGCATTGAAGCCTTTGGCAACACCATAGTAGCCGTAGGAACACTAGAGTGCGCACCAGATGGATACGGATTCCTACGCAGTGCTGACTACAACTATATCTCGTCACCAGACGATATCTATGTATCGCAACAACAAATCCGTCAATACAGCCTAAAGACTGGCGACACCGTAGAGTGCACCATCCGTCCACCTAGAGATACCGACAAGTACTTCCCAATGAAAGAAGTGCTACGCATCAACGGCATCTCGCCTGCACAAGCCAAAGAGCGCATCGCCTTTGAGAACCTCACACCACTATTCCCTGACGAGAAATTCCAACTATGCAAAGGCGATAAGTCTGACCCAATATCTACTAGAATCATTGACCTATTTGCTCCTATCGGCAAAGGACAACGCGGACTAATCGTAGCGCAACCTAAAACCGGTAAAACCGTACTGCTCAAGCAAATAGCCAATGCCATCGCAGCTAATCACCCAGAGGTATACATGATCATTTTGCTCATCGACGAGCGCCCAGAGGAGGTAACCGACATGGCACGCTCCGTAAACGCCGAGGTGATTGCATCTACCTTTGACGAACCAGCAGAAAACCATGTTAAGGTGGCCAATATCGTACACGAGAAAGCAAAACGATTGGTAGAATGTGGCCACGATGTGGTAATCCTACTAGATAGTATCACACGCCTTGCACGCGCATACAACACCGTCGCACCAGCCAGTGGTAAAGTGCTTTCAGGTGGTGTTGAAGCACAAGCATTGCACAAGCCTAAACGCTTCTTCGGTGCTGCGCGTAACATCGAAAACGGTGGTAGCTTGACCATCATCGCCACAGCCCTAACCGAAACAGGTAGCAAGATGGATGATGTGATCTTTGAGGAGTTTAAGGGTACAGGTAATATGGAACTACAACTTGACCGCAAACTCAGCAACAAACGCATCTTCCCTGCTGTGGATATACCTGCATCATCAACCCGTCGCGATGACCTACTACTGCCTAGCGAAGTATTAAGTCGCATGTGGATGATTCGCAAGATGCTCAGCGATATGAATAGCGTAGAAGCCATGGAGAAACTAAAAACTTACATGGAACGCACCGAGGACAACGACGAGTTCCTAGCTGCCGTAAACGGATTGAGATAAAGGAGTTTTAGGAGTTTTAAAGGTTTTAAGGGGTGGTATGAAAATAGTAATTATCAATGGGCCAAACTTGAATATGCTGGGCAAAAGAGAGCCTAGCATCTACGGCACACGCTCCATGGAGCAAGTGCTGGTGGATATTCAACGCGCCCATATGGATATACATCTACACTATCTACAATCTAACCACGAGGGCGACCTGATAGACTGGATACAAAACTATGGGATTGAGGCGATGAGGCAAGAAGGCGATGAGGCGACAGGCATCGTACTAAATGCCGGAGGATATACCCACACTAGCGTAGCACTGAGAGACGCAGTGGCATGCGCTGAGATACCCGTGGTAGAAGTACATATATCTGACATCACTCAACGTGAGGATTTTAGACGCATCAGCCTACTCAAAGAAGTATGTGCTCATAGCATCATTGGGCACGGCACCAATGGATACCTAGAAGCAGTAGAGTGGATAATGGAGAGAGTTGAGAGTTGAGAGAATAACATTATTATAACATGAGAAACAAACTAGTGAAATATACGCTATGCGTCATAGCAATGCTTGCCTTGGGCAAAGCCCATGCACAAAACAACCCTTATGTGGACGACAAGTTGATACACTTCGGATTCTTCATGGGAATAGATATGCTATCCTACAATATCCAAGAGAACG
This sequence comes from Paludibacteraceae bacterium, assembly GCA_017559385.1. GTDB lineage: Bacteria > Bacteroidota > Bacteroidia > Bacteroidales > Paludibacteraceae > Colicola. The sequence continues at coordinate 25,549 of JAFYSK010000003.1, forward strand.
ATGCCGAAACACAAGCGAACATGCCCAAATACGACGGAAATGTATATCACCCTAGAACGATGTCAGTGGGACCAGGGTTTGATGTGGGTTTTATTGCAGACTTGCGTCTCTCTAAACATCTGAACCTGCGATTCACTCCATCATTGAGTTTTGGAGAACGCAGCGTGACATATACCAGTTACACCAAGGCTGACTCGCTCATAGGAATTCTAAACGATGGTGCACGCAACAAACCAAGCATCTTAACCATACCCGTAAGCATCCCAATATACCTAAAATGGTCTGCCGAGCGGCAAGCCAACTACCGTCCGTATGTGATAGTAGGTGGTGGTGTGCAAGTGGAATGCTTCAGAGACAAGGAAAAAGTCATACTACACAAGCCATTTGACGCTTTCGTTTCAGCTGGTTTTGGCTGCGATTTCTACTTTAGATGGTTCAAACTGTGTCCTGAGATCAAGTACCAAATTGGTTTCTTAGATGCCCATACGCCAACTAGTGCAATGGAAGAAGAGTCATGGCAGTTGAACGAACAAAAATATTTCTACAGCGATGCCATCAAGAAAATGACGCATCAAAAGCTATCCATCGTTTTTAACTTTGAATGATGAATTGGATTAAAAAGATATCAACCATTCCAGTGGCAATACTGCTAGCAGCAGCATTGCATTTAACTGCATGTCAACCAGATATTTTGTCCGACGATCCCAACCTGAGATTGAGTTTCTCAAAAGACACATTGCTATTTGACACCGTATTCACCACAATGGGTTCATCCACACGCACCATCATGGTATATAACCCCAACAAGAATGCAGTCAACATAGAGCGAGTAAGCATGAAGGATGGTAAGAACTTCCGCATCAATCTGGATGGCGAGAACAACCACGATTTGCTGCGAGATATCACCCTGAGAGGAGGCGACAGTTTGTTCCTGTTCGTCAAAGCATACATAGACCCTCAGAAAGAAGATTCGCCTGTATTCATAGAAGACAAAATTGCCTTTCGCGTGAACGGCAACACTCAAGAAATCACCTTGCAAGCCTACGGACAAAATGTAGAGAAAATACAAGGCAAACAGGGACTAAAAATATACCAAGACCTGACATTAACTAGCCAAAAACCATACTTAGTATACGATACCGTAGTCATAGCTGGCGACCTACAAGTTCAAGCAGGAACAACCATCTATATGCACACAGGAGCACTTATCCATGTGTACGGCAACATGACCGCGATCGGCACCAAAGATCAGCCAATCATCTTCCGAGGAGATAGAACAGATATGCTCTTTGACTCGGTACCATATCGCGTGGCATCTGGGCAATGGGATGGTATCTATCTACTACACGATGGAGAAAGCGCATCGCCCACATATACAATGGATTATATAGAAATACTATCCGGCAGTGTAGGCTTGTATGCCTACTCTACCAATAAAGATCAGTGCCCACAACTATCCTTGAAAAACAGTCGCATACACAACCACTCCATCTACGGACTGATATTGCAAAATATCGACGCACAAGTAGTTAACTGCGAGATCAGCAACTGCGCATCTTACTGCGTATATCTAGCAGGCGGAACACATGAGTTTACACACAATACCATAGCAGCATACTATGGTTATCCATATACCAACATCAATATCCATACCAATATCCTGCCGGAAGATGTAGCTGCCGTATATATCAACAATCTGAGCAAGAACATGGCCAAAACCATCAGCTCGTTTAACAACTGCATCATCACGGGTGGTAGAAAAAACAATATAGTGGTAGCGACACCACTGCCAGACTACTACGAAGGACAGTTTGTGGGCAATTATATGCGTGCTGACTCACTAGCTGGCGCGTTTGCGCAAAACAATGTATATGCAAGCGATTCCGACACCTTGGTATTCAAAAACATCTACTACGAACTTAGGAAATATCACTACTACGATTTTCACTTAGATTCGCTATCTCCAGCACGCGGTGTAGCCGACAGCACAGTAAGCTTATCCTACCCAATCGACCGAGCAGGCAACACCCGCAAACGCCGTGCGGATGCAGGATGTTATGAATATGTGGAATAGACCATAGGTTAAAGGTTAAAGGCTAGAGGCAATTTGTAAATTGCACAATTATAGGTGTTTTTATTCAAAAAACACAATTTCTCTTGTATAAATCAAAAAAAAGTTGTATCTTTGCGCAGTAATTTATAAAGTGCAAAGACTATGCTTGTTATAGGTAATCAAATGCCAGCTTTCAGTCTGGCCGATCAAAATGGAAATATTGTGACTGATCAACAGCTGTTGGGTCAGAAAACCGTCATCTATTTTTATCCAAAAGATAGCACCCCAGGCTGCACGGCAGAGGCATGCAACCTGCGCGATAACCACGAGCGCATGCTGGCCGCAGGCTACCGCGTGATAGGTGTAAGCAAAGATAGTCAAAAATCACACCAAAACTTCATAGCTAAAAACAATCTGCCATTCACCCTATTATCAGATCCTAGCACCGAAATGATACAGGCCTTTGGCGCATGGGGTGAGAAGAAGATGTGTGGCAAAGTTAGCATTGGCACCTTGCGCAAGACATTCGTTTTTAATGAGCAAGGCCAGCTGACACAAGTGATTGAGAAAGTAGATACCAAAAATCATGCTAGTCAGATTTTGGTTTAAGGTTGAAGGTGGGAGTTGAGAGTTGAGAGTTGAATGTTGAAAGTTAAAGTAAAAGATTATATGGATACAAAAGAATTACAAAAACTCATAGCAGTTTGGTTTGAAGAAGATATTCGTGATGGCGACCATACATCACTAAGTTGCATCCCTGAGACAGAGATGGGTTGCCAACAACTGATCGTGAAAGAAGAAGGTATCATAGCCGGTATAGAAGTAGCTAAACAAATCATAGCCTACTTCGATCCAGAGTGCCGCGTTGAGCAGTTGCTGGAGGATGGCGCACATGTCAAGCCAGGTGATATAGCCTTCCGCGTGTATGGCAAGGAACTTAGCCTACTACAAATAGAGCGCACCATGCTAAATATCATGCAGCGCATGTCAGGTGTAGCCACCACCGCACATCGTTACCAAAGTCTTATCGCAGACACCAACTGTCATGTATTGGATACCCGCAAGACTACTCCTGGCTTGCGCTACTTGGAGAAAGAAGCAGTATTGATAGGTGGAGGTATGAATCACCGTATTGGTCTATTCGATATGATCCTGCTGAAAGACAACCATGTGGACTTTGCAGGTGGTATCACAGCCGCACTCACGCGAGCTAAAAACTACTGCCAAGAAAAAGGCAAAGATCTCCGCATAGAAATTGAAACTCGCAGCGAAGATGAAATCCGCGAAGCATTGGCTACCAATATCCCAGATAGAATCATGCTAGACAACTTCACACCAGAGCGTACCAAAGGTGCTGTTGAGATAATTCGCGCATGGGAGAAGGAGAACGGCAAACACATTGAGATTGAGTCGAGTGGCGGCATCACCATAGATACCCTACACGACTATGCAATAACTGGTGTGGACTTTGTGAGCGTAGGCGCATTGACACACTCGGTTAAGAGCCTAGACATGTCGTTTAAAGCAATGAAATAGTTTAGTGTTTAGAGAAGATGATTAAAGAGCGATTGGCAGCGCTACGAGCGCTAATGCAACAAAATAATATTTCTGCATGCATCGTACCAGGTACAGATCCACATGCTAGCGAGTATATGGCTCCACATTGGACAGAGATGTCGTGGATTACAGGTTTCCTAGGCGAAACCGGTACAGCCGTTATCACCATGGAGCAAGCTTTGCTATGGACAGATAGTCGCTACTACCTACAAGCAGAGGTAGAGCTGCTAGGCACTACCGTAGAGCTCATGCGTGAAAGTGATATCGACTGCCCTAGCATACCAGAGTGGATTATTAGCAATGGGCAATTGGCAATGGGCAGAGTAGCTGTCAATCCAGAAATGTATAGCGTAAATGGCTATCGTGCCCTGAAGTCCGAGCTAGAAGAAGGCGGATTGGAACTCGTATCCATGGATCTAATCTCTCCTCTATGGACCGAAGGTCGTCCTGCTATACCTACCTCGTTGCTATACGAGTATAGCGAGAAATATGCAGGTGAAAGCGTAAAGAGCAAACTAGAGCGCGTGCGCACCGCACTAAAAGAGAGAAACTGCCAAGCCTTGGTAGTATCAGCACTCGACGAGATCGGATGGCTACTCAATATCCGCGGCAAGGATGTGGACTACACCCCATGCCTAATTAGCTATGTAGTAGTAGAGATGAACAAGTGCACATTGTTCGTTGCAGCTAGCAAATTGGACAACGCAGCACAGGCATATCTACAATCTATTGAAGTAGATATGATGGACTACGAACAAGTGTTTGCATACCTGCAAGACCTATCTGTAGATAGCATCATGTACGATGGAGGCAAGGTGAACGAAGCATTGTATGAAGCCATCAATAACCAAGTTAAGAAAGTGAATGTTAGCCCTAGTCCAGTACTGAAGATGCAGAGCGTGAAGAATGCTACTGAGTTGGAGGGCGAGCGCATAGCCATGCGCAAAGATGCTGTAGCACTGACCAAGTTCTTCTATTGGCTGGAGACCGAAGCGCTACAGACACCACAAACCGAAATCACACTGGCTAAGAAACTAGGTGAATATCGCGCTATGGGCGAGAACTATACCGACGATAGTTTCTGCACCATCGCAGGCTGGAAAGGCAATGGCGCCATTGTACACTACCATGCCGAACCAGAGGCATGCGCTAAGATAGAAGGCGATGGTGTATTGCTACTTGACTCAGGAGGACAATACCTAGATGGTACCACAGATATCACTCGTACTGTTTGGTTAGGCGATGCCAATAAGATTCCTGAGGCTGTCAAACGTGATTATACCGTTGTGCTAAAAGGACATATTGCACTGGCCAATGCGCGTTTTCCAAAGGGTACACGCGGAAATCAGTTGGATGTACTAGCTCGTCAGTTCCTATGGGCTGAGGGCATGACGTATGGTCATGGTACTGGTCATGGTGTAGGCCACTTCATGGGTTGTCACGAAGGTCCACAAAACATTCGTACGGACAACAACACCAACCCATTGCAACTAGGCAATATCTGCTCTGACGAACCTGGTATATATCGTACAAATGAATATGGCATACGCATCGAAAACTTGATAGCTGTGCGTCAGGTAGAGGACTTGCCTGCACACGCTACGGGTGAGACCTTCTACGAGTTTGAGACCCTGACCATATGCTACTACGACACACGTCTGATTGACATGAGCCGAATGACAGCACAAGAGATAGCATGGATCAATGCATACCACGAGTGGGTATATGCTCAGACCGCCCCTCAACTGACCGCAGAGCAGGCAGCATGGCTAAAAGAAAAGTGCAAAGCTATCTAAGAAAACAAGGTGACGAGTGTCAACATACCATTACAAATAGCCTAAAACAAAAAATAAGGATTTATACAAAACAAAATACATATGCAAACCGAAAACAAAACTGTGGATCAGAAAGCTACAAAAGGCCAAACAAAAGACTGGAAGAAAATATTCAAAATTTTCTTGATTAGTTTTTGGGGACTATTCCTAGTGGGAGTAATCAGCATAGTTATCATATTCTGCCGTATCAGCAATGGTAAACTAGGCTATATGCCACCTATCGAAGAGTTGCAAAACCCTAGAAGTAAATTGGCATCAGAGGTTCTCTCAGCTGACATGGAGCAGATGGGACGCTACTACCTATTTGAGAATCGTGTGAGTATTCCATTCAACGAGATTTCTCCTAATGTCATCAACGCACTGATTGCCACAGAGGATGTACGCTACTACGACCACACGGGTATTGACTTTAGAGGCTTGATGCGTGCAATAATCAAACTGGGTAAAGCCGGTGGTGGTAGTACTATAACTCAACAGTTGGCTAAACAAATGTGGTCACCACGCGCCAACTCAGTCATGGAACGTTTCCTGCAGAAACCTATCGAGTGGGTGATCGCAACCAAACTAGAACGACTATACTCAAAAGAGGAGTTGCTGATGATGTACCTCAATCAGTTTGACTTCCTATACAATGCAGTAGGTATCAAGTCGGCTGCCCATGTGTATTTTAGCACTACCCCAGACAAATTGAAAATGGAAGAGGCAGCTATGCTAGTAGGTATGTGCAAGAACCCATCATTGTACAACCCAATGCGTCGACCTGAGAATGCATTCTATCGCCGAAACACCGTATTGGATCAGATGATGAAGTATGGATATATCACCCAAGAGGTTTGCGATTCGTTGCAAGAGTTGCCAGTAAACATCAAATATCGTCCTGTAGATCACAAACAAGGTATTGCTCCTTATTTCCGATCATATCTAAGACAATTGTTGACTGCTAAGGAACCTCAAGAGAAAAACTATGCAGAGTCAAACAAGCATCAATACGAGATAGACAAACTACAATGGCAACTTAATCCATTGTATGGCTGGTGCAACAAAAACAAGAAGGCAGATGGTACCCCATACAACCTCTACCAAGATGGATTGCGCATCTACACAACCATAGACTCGAAAATGCAACAATATGCCGAAGAGGCAGTCAACGAACAGATGCGAGACTTGCAAGAACAGTTCTTCAAAGAGAAACAAAACAAGAGTTATGCTCCATTCTCAAGAAAACTTAAACCAGAGCAGATAGACAACATCATGCAACGTTCAATGCGCCAAACCGAGCGCTACTACAATATGAAGCATCGCGAAGGCCTGAGCGACGATAAGATTCTAGAGGCATTTAACACCCCTACCAAGATGAATATCTTCTCTTACGACGGACCAATAGACACCGTATTGACTCCAATGGATTCTATACGCTGGATCAAGCACTATCTGCGTTGCGGATTTGTGTCGCTAGACGCCCGCACAGGCGCCGTCAAAGCATATGTGGGTGGTCCAGATTTTGCCACTTTCCAATACGACATGGTCAATAGTGGACGCCGTCAGGTAGGTTCAACCATCAAACCATTCCTCTACACGCTAGCCATGAGCGAAGGATTCTGGCCCTGTGATAGCGTACTGAACGATGAGATCACATTGGAGGATCGTAGTACAGGTAAAAAGTGGACACCTCGCGATAGTCACACCAAAACCAAAGGTCAGATGAAGACCATACGCTGGGGATTACAGGTATCTAGTAACTGGATTACTGCATACCTCATGTCCGTTTTCACACCAGAACAGATGGTGAAGATGATGCGCTCGTTTGGTATTACCAGCCCAATCACCCCTGTGATAAGTTTGTGTCTTGGCCCTTGCGAAATCAATTTGCAGGAGATGGTAAGTTCATACACTACCTTCACCAACAAGGGCATCCGTATGGAGCCAATGTATGTAACCCGCATCGAAGATAATAATGGTAAAGTATTAGCTACCTTTGCACCAGTAAGTCATGAGGTCATCAACGAGGAAACAACCTACAAAATGCTAGATATGCTGAAAGGTGTAATGGACGGCGGAACAGGTGGTCGCGTAAGACATAGATATGGTTTCCGTGCTCCTGCAGGTGGTAAGACCGGTACTTCACAGAACAACTCTGATGGATGGTTCATCGGCTTTACGCCATCACTAGTATCAGGTGCATGGGTAGGTGGCGAGGATCGTTCAATCCACTTTGATCGAACCGCTATTGGTCAAGGTGCAAATACGGCACTACCAATCTGGGCATACTATATGAAGAAAGTATATGCCGATGAGACTCTAGGCTACGATAGCAAGGAGAATTTTGACGTTCCAAAAGAGTTTAAAGCCAATAGAGGTTGCTGGTAAAGCGAAGTCGTAGTTGGATGAAGCGACTGCTATACATACTTATCTTTAGCTGTATCACCACAGCCAGTATGGCGCAATTAAATACCGATCGAATCACATCAATCGGTAGAAATGCGCTATACTTTGATGATTATGTGCTTAGTATTCAATACTTTAATCAGGTCATCAAACTAAAGCCTTATTTGAGTGAACCATACCTATTGCGCGCCATAGCCAAAATCCAATTGGGTGATTATACCGGTGCCGAGATGGATTGTAATGCAGCCATTGAGCGTAACCCATTTCAACCTGGAGCCTACTACACACGCGGATACGTGTACCGATTGACCAATCAATTGGAGAAATCCGAAAAAGATTTCAGCGAGGCACTAATCTTTGCACCAGAAAACAAGACCTATATTGCCATGCGTGCAGATGTTCGTGGAGAGCTAAAGTTGTTTGACCTAGCACTATCTGATATCAATCATCTGCTCAATAGAGAACCACAATCAGCCTCCTTACACTTCGAAAAGGGATCAATATGCTTGCGCAACAATGATACTATTTGCGCATTGAACTCTTTTACTAGAGCCACAGAACTAGACTCACAAAATGCGTCTAACTGGTCCGCCCTAGGACTGGTACAACTGATGCAAGATAATCAAGACGCGGCACTAGAATCGTTGACTAAATCCATCAACTATGGTAGTCAATGGGCTGGTGATTATATGAACAGAGGTATCATCTACTACCAGCGACACAACTATAGAGGTGCATTGGCCGATTATGATAAAGCCGTTAGTTTATCGCCCGAAGACATGCAATGCTACTACAATCGTGGTATGCTAAGATATGAAGTAGGCGATTACAACCGTTCACTAGAAGATTTTACCAAAGCCATTGATCTAGAACCCAGCAAAATGGAGATCTACTACCACAGAGGACTAGTAGAACTGCAATTGCGCCAATGGGAGGACGCAGTAAAAGACTTTGAAAAAATCATAGAGCATTATCCATATTTTATACCTGCTTACTACCTAACTGCCCAAGCTGAAAGTTCGTTGGGACACGACAAAAAAGCTTTTCAACTGCGTCAGAAAGCATATAACTTGGAAATGAATAAAGATAGTATTCAGTCATTGCAGACAAGCATGCAACTCGCACAATCGCAACCACAGCAACGCGATAGACGAAAAGAATTTTCTGCACGGGCAGCCCAAAATCAAGAAGCAAACGAGGAAGAGAAGAAATATGATAGTGAGACTCGCGGAACAATACAAAAGCAATACGCAGATGTAATCAACGAGCCTAACATTGTATTATCATATTACGCCATCAACAATAGTGCTAGCTCACTGAGACAGACCAACTATTCGCATGCCACTACGGATGCATACAACAGAAAGAACCTACTACCTGCCTCATTGCGATTTACCACCCAAGAGTTAGCATTAACAGCCGAAATGGTAGATCAGCATTTTACACAGATTGCCACACTGACCCAACAAATAGACATGCTAGAGACAATGAGTAAACAGCAAGTTGGACACACAGAACAACTGAGCGCAGCCTATCTAGCTCGTGCCATGGAGTTTGCTGTGGTACAAGACTACTCATCGGCAATAGACGATGTCACCAAAGCTATATTAAAGGATGAAGAATTATATTTTGGATATTTCTGTCGTGCTAATTGGCGCTACAAGCTACTAGAATATAAGAGAGCTATGGGTGAACAGATAGATGGAGCAGAGATGGAGATCATGCTGCGTGATTACGACTATGTAATAACACACTTACCCGACTTCAGCTTTGCCTACTATAACAAAGCAAACATGGTATGTATGCAGCAAGATTTTAAAGCAGCCATAGCATACTACACACAAGCCATCCTAATTGACAATGATTTTGCAGAAGCATATTTCAACCGAGGGTTGACATATATTTATATTAACGAAGTAGAAAAAGGATTAGCCGACTTGAGTAAAGCTGGTGAACTAGGAATATATCAAGCATACAACTTGATATCAAGATTTCAATAAGCACTCCCATTCATGCTGAAAGTATTAAAGATAGAAATAATAAGTCTAATCATCATACTAGTAGCACCTGTTGCTAGTGCGCAAGTTTTGTATCGAATATCCAGTAATTCGACAGCTGCTCCATCGTACATATTGGCGACCAACAAGCTGATGGACATGACCTTTATTGACACTATACCAAATGTGTTCAAATGCTTCAGCAATTGCAATAAAGTCATCACAGAGTTTGCTATGCAGGATTATGAAGCTATCGCAGAACTTCGTCAAGCAGCGTTACTACCAGATTCAATACGATTAAGCAACTTCTATACTGAAGAGCAATACAAAGCCATAAATGATGCACTACTCATTAATCTAGGTATGGGCTTGGAGCAGTTAGGACGAATGAAGCCAGCGTATCTAACTGAGATGTTTCGCAATGAACTGCTAAAAAAATGGTTGGACTATAATGATGAACGGTCCATGGAAACTTTTTTTGAAGCAGTAGCCATACAAAACAACACCCCCATATATGGTCTAGACAACATCAAGGAGACCATGTATATGATATTTGATCGCGAGCCATTTCACTGGCAATGTGAAGAGCTTTACAAAATCATCGAATATCCCGAAAGAGAAGTAGGATTAGAGCGCACGCTGAAAAACATGTACAGCTATGGTCGATTGACAGACATGGCATATGCTGTCAAAGGCCCCGACAACCTATCTACCCTATCGTATTCGGATTATCAGATATTCGCCAAGCGTAACAAGGAATGGGTCAAACGACTTCGACCATACCTAGCAGAAGGCAATGCATTCATCACGCTAAATGCCATATATTTGGGTGGTGAAGATGGGTTACTAGCTCAGCTGAGAGCAGCAGGCTATCGTGTGAAAGCAGTGAATAAGTAGTTGAGAGTTCTTATCTCGGCTAAAAGCTCAAACGATCACTAGCGGAGTTTATGTACGAGAGTTGAATGTTGAAAGTGAAACGAATTGTATTATTTTTGGAACGGAATGCGTTAGCATTAGCCATGTTGGTAGGTGTGGCAGGCTTCCCTATATTTAGACATATGACGGGATTGCTTCCACCAATGATTTTCCTGATGCTTTTCTTTACATTCTGCAAGATCAATCCCGCAGACTTGCGACTGAGGAAATGGCATTGGATTGTACTAGGAGTACAATTGTTATTAGGTATAGCTATCTATTATATACTGGATTATGGTCTTAGATTAGCTAGCACATTATCAAGCAAGGATATCGCAATCATATCACAAGGTTTGATGCTATGCATCCTAATGCCAACAGCTTCGGCTGCCGCGATCATTGCAGGTAAATTAGGTGGAAGTATTCAAAACCTGACATCATTTACTTTGCTAAGTAATATTGCTACGGCCATTATCGTACCTATCTTTTTTCCTGTTGTAAATCCGGAAGCGGGAATTGAATTTTGGCAAGCCTTTTGGATGATACTGCGTAAGATTTCACCCTTACTGATAGCACCATTCCTAGCGGCTTGCTTGCTACGATATATATATGATCAGTACCATAAAAAGAGAGGTAGCGATAAGCGCTTTCATCTATCCCGCAGACTAGCGAGTATGCCCTTTTATGTATGGGTAGTTACCCTAGTGATCCTGATGGGAGATCTAACCTACTCGCTCCTTCACCAACAGTATAGTCTATGGACGATAGTCATCTTATGCGTGGGTTCGCTGATTACCTGTCTCATGCAGTTTGGCTTAGGAAAATGGATTGGATATTGCCACCCAGCTGGTACCAAAGGTAATGACTACAAAGATGTACTTATCAATCCTGCCGCAGCCAACTACACCATGCAGCAGGTCAGTCAAATCACAGCAGGACAAGCCTTTGGTCAAAAGAATACTACACTAGCTATATGGATGGCACAAGCATATCTGGTGCCAATTGCATCAATGGCACCAGCCGCATATATCATTTGGCAGAATCTATTCAACTCAACACAATTGATGCTAGCCGGAAGGGCAGCAGAGAAACACAAGAAGGGAGCGTGAGGCTCCCTTCTTGTGTTATGTTAAAAAAGTTTTAAGAGTTTTAAAAGTTCTAAGGGTTTTAGAAGTTTTAAAGGTTGTTAAGCAAGTTTAGCTAGTGCTTCTTTCATGCGACGCATAGCTTCAATGATAAGTTCTTCGCTAGTTGCATAAGAGAAACGGATGCAATTATCTTCACCAAAAGCAGAACCAGAAACACACGCCACATGTGCCTCTTGGAGAAGGAAGGTTACAAGTTCATCCGCATTGTGAATGGTTTGACCATTGTATTGTTTGCCAAAGAAGGCAGACACATCAGGGAAGAGGTAGAATGCACCTTGTGGTTCAAGAACCTTCATACCAGGAATCTCCTTAGCAAGACCCACGATGAGATTACGACGACGCTCAAAGGCTTGGCGCATCTCCTCTACGCACTCTTGTGGACCACTATAAGCTGCTTCTGCAGCCTTTTGAGCAATTGTGGTAGCACAACTAATGGTTTGACCCTGGAGGCGTTTGACAGCTGTGATAAAATCTTTGTCATGACAAGCAAGCCATCCTATACGATAACCTGTCATTGCATATGCCTTGCTCACGCCATTGATGATGATAAGACGATCTTGTAACTCAGGGAATTGAGCGAGAGTCTCGTGTTTGCCAGTATAGAGGATGTGTTGGTAAATCTCGTCAGCAAGAACGATGATTTGTGGATGCTTGTTAAGTACCTCTACAATAGCTTTTAGATTCTCGTAGGTATAAACCGAACCTGTAGGGTTATTAGGAGTACAAAGCATGAGGAGCTTGGTATTAGGAGTAATCGCCTCTTCAAGCTGCTCAGCAGTAAGACAGAAGTTGTTCTCCATAGTAGTTTTAACAAGAACACTCTTACCCTGAGCTATTTTTACCATCTCAACATAACTTACCCAGCATGGTGTAGGCATGATGACTTCATCACCAGGACCAATAATGGCTTCAATGGCATTGCAAAGTGCTTGCTTTGCACCCACAGATACCACAATCTCGTTAGCATTATATGCACGAACTGGATAATCCTTGATATCCTTGTTAAGCGTAGCCGCAATAGCCTCACGCAGTGCAGGGAAGCCAGGAGTAGGGCCATAGTGAGAGATATCATTATTGACTGCGTCAATAGCCGCTTGCTTGACATGTGCAGGCGCAGGAAAATCAGGTTCACCAAGAGATAGACCAATAACATCAACACCCTCAGCACGGAGTTGTTGACAAAGTGCAGCAACTTGCAAAGTAGCTGACTCTTCGAGCGCAGCAATACGATTAGAAATGATCATAAATTTGAATTATGAATGATGAATTATAAATTTTGTTTTTACGAGGTGCAAAGGTACAATATTTTTTCGGAATACACAAGAATTAACTTCTAGATGAATTATTTTTTATACAAAATTTATGGTAAAAATTTGGATGTTTGAAAAAAATATAGTACCTTTGCGAGCAGAAAAACACCAAAAAGGAAAATAAATAAGAAAAACTAACAATAAATTAACAACAATAAAAACATTAGCATTATGAAAAAATTACTACTTATTGCCTTTATGGCAGTTATGGGCGTAGCAGCTGCAGTTGCTCAACCTCGCGCAATTGGTGTTAACTTGGGTTATGGTGTTGATTTGTCATATCAACACGGTTTCGGCGATGCAAACATGTTAGATGTATCAGTAAACATTCCTGCATTTAATGGTATTGGTGCAAAAGTTACATATGACTGGGTTAACCCATTCGGTACTGCAGTACCTTGGAACAACAAAGGTGAGTGGAACTGGTATCTTGGCGTAGGTGCATCAGGTGGTATGTACGGTCTATTGGATAGTGTAAAAGACAATGGTGCGTGGTACGTAGGTGCTGCTGGTCACGTAGGAATTGAGTACCAATTCTGGTTCCCATTGCAACTTTCATTAGACTGGCGTCCAACTATCGGTGTTGTAGGTGCTGGTGGTATTGGTTTCAACACCGCAGGTTTATACGATGGCATTAGCTTGGGTGTTCGCTACTTGTTCTAATTCAAGTCTGATATAAAAAAGAAAAGATGTTCTCACAGGAGAACATCTTTTTTTGTGCGCAATAGAATACGTTTGTTTGCGTCTCTATCTTTGATAGAGTAATAGCTTGAAGATAGGGGTCTAAGAATAGTTAGAAGATAGGTTAGAGATTGCGGAAAGGTAGCGCAAAGGTAGCGCAAGGGTAGCGGAAAACGATGGTGAAGACACGGCATAGTTTCGTTGAGATTCCGATGAGATCACGATCAGGTCACGATGAGGTCACGATAGAGACCGAGGGCAAGTAGAGGGAGAGTTGAGAGTTGAGAGTTGAAAGGCGAGAGGCATAAATAAAGCTGCGTTATAGACGCAGCTTTATTTATGTATGGTATGCAAATGATTAGCGGATAACCTTTTGAGTAGCAGTCTTACCTTCTTTCTCGTATTGAATCAAATAGACACCATTGGTCAACACACCCATATTAGCTTGCTCCACGTTGTTTTGAACTGATACCACTTGACCATTGATATTGTAGATAGTCACATTGTATGGAGGAAGCACTTCACCATTAGTTCCAGGGAACACGAGATCCTCAAGATCAGTAGTGATAGCAGGTAATTTGCACTCTTTGCCTGTGAGGATAACAAACTCACCTGGAGCAAGAGTGATGGTTGTAGCAGTTTGTTTCTTTTGCTCGAAGTAGTTGTACCAAGTACCAGAAGGAACATTAACGGTTTGATTGCCTGTTACGCCAAAGTTACCTGCCACGAATACATTGCTACCCCATTGGATAGTACGAAGTGATTTGCCAGAACCTAAGCTAACAGCAGTAGGATTTCCTTCAAATACCTCTGGCAAAATACGCGTACGAAGTTGGATAGTTTGACCTACTTTCTTGAATGCAGCATGACGGCAGTGAGGTGCTTTCATCCAAGCTTCTGGACGATATTTAGCTTGCATCTTGCAGTCATAGTCAGCACCAAGTTGGCTAGTGATTCCGTAGTCATTCTTACCCCATTTACCTTGTGCGTTTTGATATTTAGAATAATCGAAACCAAGTTCAGCGAAGTGATAGAACATCTTAGGACCATTGAGCATTGTCAAGAATGCCATATTCAAAGGTACGCGCGCTACGCGAGCCTCCTCGTTGGTTTTGAGATCACCATTACCCCATTGTTTAGCCTTGAAGAATGCACGTTCCTCGTCGTGGCTCTCGCAGTAGGTTACATAATTATCTTTATTAGCAGAAGAGAGGTCATCACCATCTTTGAGCCAACCCATAGCTGTTTGGTAGTAAGCATTGGTAGTGTTATCCCAGCACATCATACCCGCACTAACGAGTTGTGGACGTTCAGAACCCATATTACCCCCCCAGTGCTCAAGAATCATATATGCATCAGGAGAAACGGATTTAACGCCATACTCATAATAGTGCTTGATATTAGGAACTGATGTATTAGCTTTAGTACCACAAAGTCCATGGCTAAGGTCCATACGGAAACCATCTACTTTATACTCGGTGAGCCAGTAAGCAAGTGAACGTGTGAACATAGTCTTAGTAGGTACGAAATCGTGGTTCCAGTCCTCGTATACATTATCAGAGTGAGGAGCTGTAGCGTTGAACCAAGGGTTTTTGCTAAGGTCAGTACCATAAGGATAAAGTTTGTTCATTGGGTTAAGACCCGTAGCATGGTTGAACACCATATCAAGGATGACAGCAATACCACGTTTGTGGCACTCATCAATGAAAGTCTTGAGTTCGTCAGAAGTACCATATACTTTGTCTAGTGCAAAGAAGTGGTTAGGAGAGTAACCCCAACTGTCGTTGCCATCAAACTCTGTGATAGGCATCAACTCTACGGCATTCACACCAAGATCCTCGATATAGTCAAGACGATCGATGAGACCTTTAATATTACGTGAAGGTGTGTGGTCATACACCCAAAGCTCATAGATAACGAGGTTATTTTTGTTAGGACGTTTGAAGTTGAGCGTAGCATCAGACCATTTGAAGGCAGGTTTGTTGGTTTGAAGAACTGTGACGTAGCCATCACCTTGTGCAGGATAGTTGCTCTTGTAACCAGAAATCCATTTGTCATCACCATGGAGAACTTTCTCAGAATAGAGGTCAGAGATGCGTACCACTTTGCCATCAGCACGAACCACTACATATTGCATAGCGTATTCTTGACCAGGATTGAGACCTGTTATCTCTATCCAGAAGTATGCACTATCGTTAGCTTGTTTAAGTTGGTAATCGTTAGAGATAGTCCAGTTATTGAAATCACCTACTACGAATACGTTCTTAGCTGGTTCAGTTTTGCTGGCCGCATATGTACAAAGGGTAACTTTAGCTGAGTTACTCTTATCGTAGTAGATACCATTTACAATGCCTGCAGGACGGTTTGCCTTGGTTGGAGCATTAGGCACGCAAGTAAAAGCGGTAGCTTTAGCTGTTTGTGTGCCTGACGTAGCTGTAAACTCAATGTTGTAGTTACCTTGCTTGCTGAATGTATATTCATGTGTGAGTTGTGTACCAGTAGCCGTCTTAACTGTTTCACCATTGATCTTGAGAGTAAGAGTAGCAGAAACGGTAGCATTACCAGTCAATGTCACCTTAGTATTTTGTGTAGTAATCTCAGCAAGATCATTGATTGATACAGCTAGACCCTTGTCTGCTAGTTCTACGAAAATATCAGCATTTTCTGCAGTTTTGCCCTCTTTAGAGCCGCCAGCTCCATCATGGAACACGAAAGCGATCTTCTTAATCTCAGTGGTAGTTGGGACATTATAGAACTCATAGATGTTAGGAATAACTAGTTTCCAGTTATTACCATCTTTGGTCATTTGAGTTTTAGAGGTGTTAGTACGCCAACCCTCAACAACATTCTTCCAGTCGCCATCACTAGATGAAGCGCTGGTGATAAGACCAGTATGTGCATAGCACTTAGTAGCGCCAACCATACCTTTGTTACCTTCGTTAGGGTTGAAAATAATTGTGATCTCACCATCGTATCCCTTTTGGATGATGGCAGGTTGAGTAGTTACCTGTGCGTAAGCAGATAAAGCTAACACAGATAAAAACAGAAGTGTAAGTTTTCTCATAATTTGTTAATATTTAATGTTTTATAAATAATTTTATTCTATTAGAATATTCATTATATGGTTCAAACTCCATTTGTATAACTATTGGATTATTCCGCCTCCAACAAGTAGACCATCCTTATAGATCACAAGCGACTGACCAGGTGTGACTCCCCAGACAGGTTGTTCAAAATGGAGTTGCAGAGTAGGAGAAGTCACTTGTTCAGAAGTTTCTGGCAAGCATATCACAGCAGGTACAGCAGGCGATTTGTATCGAATACGAGCCGTAACTGCAGGTGACTCAGTAAGCCACTCTACATCTCTGATTCGTATATCTTGTGCACTAACCACATGGGTCAGTAGATCGTCGTGATCACCTAGCGTGACAGTATTGGTAATAGGATCAATATGCGTGACATGTTTGGGAGCCCCCAATGCTATGCCTAATCCTTTTCGTTGACCTATGGTATATTGACAGAAGCCACAATGTTGGCCTAGGACTTTGCCATTGGCATCAATATAGTTACCCGGTTGGGTGTCAATACCCTGTTGAGCCAAGAAGGTACGATAGTCATTATTCGGAATGAAACAGATATCTTGTGACTCAGCTTTTTTGCTTAGCACTTCAAAGCCATGTTCCAGTGCGATCTGACGCACTTGGGGCTTGGTAAGTCCACCTAGTGGAAAGATCGTTTTACGAAGATTCTCTTCGGTGAGCATCCATAAGAAGTAGGTTTGATCCTTGTGTGTATCAACCGCATTTTTCAGATAAAAATGTCCACGGTGCTCCGCAATTTGTGCGTAATGGCCTGTAGCCACATAATCACAGCCGAACTGTTCGGCAGCTTGAAGCAGTTTTCCCCATTTGATATGGGAGTTACACAACACACATGGATTAGGGGTTCTGCCAGCTGCATACTCACTAACAAAATTAGAAATGACATGCTGGTAGAATGTCTCACGAAAGTCTAATATATGATGTTCTATGCCTAAAACATGTGCCAAACGTTGTGCTTCCAGGATACTATCCTCGGAGCAGCACCCTTTGGTATTAGCCAATTCGCTATCTTCCACAAGATCAAAAGTACGAAAGGTGGCTCCCACCAATTCGTAGCCTTGTTCTTGTAAAAGGATAGCGGCCACAGTGGAATCGATTCCACCAGACATACCTATGAGAACTCGTTTGGACATATCTTGATACTATTTTATTTAGATTTAACGATTTCTTCCGCTCGTGCAAGTGCTCCGTTAATATGATTGCGGATATTCTCTCTACCGATGAGTTTGACTAGACCGGCTTTTTCCAAAGTGTTAAATACATTTTCATTGACTCCAGAGAGGACTAGCGTGAGTCCGCAGCGCTGTGAGCGTTGGTATAATTGCTCGAGATTGTGTATACCTGTTGAATCGATGAAGGACACTTTTCGCATGCGTAAGATACGAACTCGTTGTCCATCAGCTCCTATGCGCTGCGAGATGTCATCAAACTTGTTAGCAATACCAAAGAAGTATGGACCATCAATCTCATATACTTCGGTGTAAGGTGGGATATGCAATTTATCCAAATCATTTCCGTTTAGACGGATATCTGTTTGTTGTGCAGGATCAATCTCGCCTGTGAAAGCGCGTATTACGGTAGCCTCATTGGTGCGTTTGAGGAATAGTATAATAGCCAGCAATAAACCTATTTCAATAGCAATAGTTAGATCGAAGATAATAGTCAACACGAAAGTTACGGCCATAACGATGAAGTCAGATTTAGGAGCTTTAGCCAGAGCTACTATAGAGCGCCATTCTGACATATTATAACTCACCACGACAAGGACACCCGCTAAGCATGCCATAGGTATCATTCCTACTAGCGGGCCAAAAAAGAGCAATACCAGAAGTAGCATCATTGCGTGAACGATACCAGCGACAGGTGTACGACCACCATTATTAATATTGGTCATTGTTCGTGCAATAGCGCCAGTTGCAGGGATTCCTCCGAAGAATGGAGTAACCACGTTGGCTACACCTTGCGCAATAAGTTCGGTATTGGAATTATGCTTATCACCTATTACACCATCAGCAACCATAGCAGATAGTAGTGACTCGATTGCACCTAGCATTGCAATAGTAAATGCAGCAGGGAAAAGCTCTTGTACAAGACCAAAGAATGTTTGTCCCTCCTCTAAATTGAGTGCAGGTATTTTAGGAGCAGGCATACCTTGTGGAAGTTCATAAAGGTCTGAAATGGTGGTAATACCTGTTTGTATGCCCAATTTAGATAGCAACCACACAATGAAAGTCATCAATACGATAGCTACTAATGATCCGGGAATCTTTTTATGAATCTTAGTTGAAAAAACAATAATAAGAATTGATACTATACCAACCGCTAATGCATACCAGTTGACTGAACCCAAGTTTTGGAAGTAATATATCCATTTTTGTACAAAATCAGCAGGTATGTTTTCTAATTGCATACCAAACAGGTCATTCATCTGAGTAGAAAAAATGGTAACAGCAATACCGGCAGTAAAACCTACGATAACAGGATATGGTACAAACTTAATAATATTTCCCAACTTAAACAATCCCATCATTATCAGCAAAATACCAGCCATAATGGTTGCAATGAGCAATCCGGCTAATCCGTGTTGTTGAATAATGCCATAAATAATGACGATGAAAGCACCTGTAGGACCACCAATCTGCACTTTGCTACCACCGAAAGCAGAAATCAAGAAGCCTGCAATGATGGCTGTGACTAATCCCTCAGTAGGTCCAACACCAGACGATATACCAAAGGCTATAGCAAGTGGAATGGCCACTATACCAACTATCATTCCGGCAATCGTATCCTGTGCTAGACGTTGTTTGTCATAAGAACGCAAGGTCGAAAATAATTTTGGACGAAAAACATCCTTAAAGGAAAAAAAGTTTTGCATAAACCTTAAAAATCTAAAAATCAAATATATGTTATTTGAGCGATAAAAGCATAAAGGACTTACTCATGATGATATGGTTCGCCGCGTAATATTGTCATTGCTCGATAAATCTGTTCTACAAAAAAGAGTCGTACCATTTGATGTGAGAAGGTCATTTGGCTAAGCGATATCTGGCCATTTGCTCGTTGGTATACAGCCTCAGAAAATCCATATGGACCTCCAACCACAAAAACTAAATCTCTGCCCGATGACATTTTTTTTTGTACATAATCCGCAAACTCAACAGAGCGAAACTCTTTGCCTCTTTCATCCAGCAAAATCATATCTGTAGAAGCCGTCATGTTTCGCAGGATTAGTTCGCCTTCAGCTTGTTTCTGCTGTTCAGATGTTAGTGATTTCGTATTTTTTAATTCAGGAATTACAGTCAGAGAAAAGGGTATATAATGCCCCAATCGTTTTTGATAATCCTGCAATAGAGCTTGTATATGCGAATCCGTAGTTTTACCCACTACAAGAAGGGTTATTTTCATATTCCTCGTTGTTTTTTAATATATTCGTAAGCCTCGTTAATGGCACGGAACTTTTCGGTAGCTTGTTGGCGCATCTCCTCACCCATTGTAGCCACTTTATCTGGGTGATATTTCATAGCCATACGGCGGTAGGCCTTCTTGACCTCTTCATCTGTTGCTGAGGGAAGAATCTCCAGAGCCGTATATGCCCAATTGACATCTTTATCGCGTTTGTATAGCGCCAGCAATGACTGATAATCAGCATCGCTAACAAGCATGTGCTTGCTGATAAGAGAAATAGCATCTAGTTCTAGAGGGTGCATTTCGCCATCCGCATTAGCTAGATCAAGCAGGAGGTGCACTAACTCAAGACGCGTAGAGTAATTCACATGCTTAGATATCTGATCGGATACAGCAACAGCATCAATATCCTTCTTAAGTAATTCCTTGAGTAGCATCAATGCTTGCTTGGCACCTTCTTCACCAAAGTTACGCACAAGAAATGGCTTGATATAGTTAACTTCAGATTTGAGGATTCGTCCATCAGCCTTGATGACACATGCTACTAACACAATAATAGACACACGCACATCACCAGGTGTTGCACCATGATATTGCTGTGAGTTCTGCGTGTAATTCTTTGCTTTGTTAACACCCTCAAAGAGTGACGCAATTAATACCCCAATGATTGCCCCTATTGGTCCGCCTCCTAAGACAAATCCGAGCGTGCCGAGAATCCACTTACTTAATGACATTGTTATTGGGATTTTAGGTAGTTATACATTTAGTGATTAGTTAGATATTGTAACGCCATTGGCACATCCTCAGGTGTATCAATACCTATAGAGGCATGGTCAGTACGAGCAACTTGGATAGTCAAACCATTCTCTAGCCATCGCAGTTGTTCTAGAGATTCGGTTTTCTCTAATTGCGATGATGGCAATTGGATAATCAAGCCAAGTACATCAGCACGATATGCATACATACCTATATGGCGATAGTATGGACCAGATTGTAGCCATTGAGCAGGATCCACACCGCGCATATAAGGAATAACACTACGCGAGAAGTACAATGCCTTGCCAATAACGATAGGATGTTTATTGGATGCACCGTGGGCAATAGCCACCTTTACATAGTTAGGATTCTGCAAGTCATCATAACTGTCTTTGTTGGTAAAAGGATGTACTAAGGTAGCTATCTCAGTAGGGAAGCAAGACATTAGTGCACGTATCTGATCTGGCTGGATAAATGGTTCATCGCCTTGTATATTGACTACCACAATCTCAGAATCAGGTAGTTCACCTGCTATTTGATGACGACAGAGTGTATATGCTTCATATACGCGATCGGTACCACAAGTATGATCAGGTGATGTCATCAGCACGTTTCCACCAAAAGCCTTGACACAATCATATATACGGTCATCATCTGTAGCAACAACCACATGCTCAAGCACTTGAGATGCTTGTTCATAGACACGTTGGATCATAGTCTTACCACCAAGATCAATCAGCGGTTTTCCGGGAAAACGCGAACTAGCAAAACGAGCAGGTATAATACCTATAAATTGCATAATTTTGATTTCTATAATGCAAATAAGTTATACTATTAGGAAGACTATTAATCCTCGTCGTCCTCGATATATTGATATGGTGTTTCGTGTTTTTTCTTAGAGAGACGAGTACGGATATAGTCAAATCCATATTTGCTCTTCTTATTCTTGCCACCATAACCATAACCGTAACCGTATCCGTAGCCATAACCATAGCCATAACCATAGCCATAGCCTCCATACTTAGTTCCATAGCCATAACCATAGCCATAGCCTTTACCAGACTTATTGGTAATATCAGAAAGCACAAGGTTAACCTTATCATTATGATATTCGCCAATGGTTTCCAAAGTTTGCTTAGCAAAGCGTTTATCCGTTACCATACAACGAACCACATATAGTGTTATATCACTTTGCTCGATCAATGCCATCGCATCTGGTACAATACCTACAGGTGATGAGTCAATAACGACATAAGTATATCGTTGACGAAGTTCTGCAATCATTTGCAATAGTTTTTCACAACGAATAAGTTCTCCTGGGTTAGGTGGAATAGTACCCGCAGCAATCACATCAAAGCCAAGTTCCTCATGATGGATAATGATATCATCCAATGTGCAGTCGCCAATAAGATAGTTAGTAACACCCACAGGAGCCTCCAAACCT
This sequence comes from Paludibacteraceae bacterium, assembly GCA_017559385.1. Taxonomy (GTDB): domain Bacteria; phylum Bacteroidota; class Bacteroidia; order Bacteroidales; family Paludibacteraceae; genus Colicola. Next base: position 48,136 of record JAFYSK010000003.1, read on the forward strand.
AATTTCTCGTGTACGTCGGGTTTACGAATATCCATATCAATCAACAGAGTTGGATTGCCCGTCATAGAGTACAAAGAAGCAAGATTAGTAGAGATATATGTCTTACCATCACCAGATTGTGTAGATGTGATACTAACCACGATATCTGTCTTACGCATAACCTTGAACTCGATACGCATACGAATATTACGGAGCATTTCCGCATAACTTGAGCGCGGTTTCTTGCGTACATATGTTGGGTCTTGCGACTTCACGTGACGTAGCAAGCCAAGCACATCGAAAGATGAAAGTCGCTCCGCTTCTTTGAGAGTACGAATTTTATTGTTAAGCAATTCTGATAGGATAAGCAATATAAGTGGGATAAGCAAACCAAATGCTAAGTATGAAATGGTATTTTTGCGTTTCTCCTTGCTGTTCATTGCATAAGTAGTGCGGGCGCGGTCCATAATCTCGCTATCAGGTGTATTACCAGCCTTTTGGATTTCAGCCTCAGCTCGTTTTTGGAGGAAGAAGGTATAGTAGTTATCATCGATACGATAGTTACGCTCGATGGCTACCATTTGCAATTCTTTTTCTGGCAGCGAACGAATTTCACGCTCCACCTCACGCATACGTACATTGAGATCCTTCTTCTCAATTTCTAGCGAAGCAGTCATGGAGTTGACAATCTCTGCAATGGCCGACTTCACATTCTCAATATCGGTGCTGTACTTAGCATAGAACACATTCTTCTCGCTCAGTTCTCCGCGTTGAATCTGCAAGTCGTTGAGTTGTTGTACCAACTGCATGAGCATTGGCTCATTCAAACCTAGAGTAGATGGTGCAATAACGGCCCCTTGTTCAATCTTTTTATCCAAGTAATTAGATAGGTACTCCAAGTATGTTTCTTTCAAACGAAGTGCCATTTGTTGTTGATCATATTGACTAGCCTTAGACATAAGACCACCGGCGTAGGAATTGACATCAACAAACTTATTCTCCTGGCGGAAATCGGTCATAGCACCCTCGCTCTTGCTAAGGCTCTTTTGTAGAACTTCGAGCTGACCATTGATAAAAGCGATAGACTTCTCAGCTACCATATTCTTGCGTTCGACATTTTGCAAGAGATATATCTCGCACAACTTATCAATAAAGTCACGATCACGCTCAGGCGTTTCGCTAATCAACTGAATACCAAGCACAGTACTACGCTCGGTAACAAAATTAAGCTGCAAGCGACTAGAAAACTCATCTGTGAGGCTTTCGTGCGAACGGAAACGGAAATAGATATGTTGCCCCTGTGCCATCATAATATGGGTAGGCCATATACGAGCGGTAAATAGTGAGGTTTGAAGTTCCTCACCATAATGCGTTACATAGCTAAAAGGATAATCCTCATTGGTGGAAGTAATCAGCAACGAACCATCCGATTGCACTTGGCAACGGAACAAATGTTGATAGGCCATAGGATCAATATGCGCCGTTTCGACAGTAATAGGCGTATTACGATAGATATTACGAGTCTTGAATCGTCCTTTCGTAATATACTCCACATTCATGAATGGTAAGGAGTCAACTGTTCGGCCAATCAAATCATAACTACCTATAATGATCAATTGGTTGTTGACATTGGTATATCCTGCACCTACGCCAAAACCTTGCATGATTGATGCAGATCCATATCCAGCATTACTACTTGACTCCTTGATAATCATTGTACCAGTAGTAAGGTAACGCTCTATCACACGTTTATTTTTGAGAAAAGCTAATGATAATGCTACAACAGCGGCTATAGCAAATAAATACCAATGGTGAATGATACGAACCACCCACTCCATCAAATCAAAATTAGAGTTTTCTTCCTCCATTGGCGTCATGCCATTTTGCAGAACTTCATCTTGTGCCATATATGATTTTAACTATTTAAATGTTCAAACTAAAAGATATCAACCATTTTTTACCACACTCCAGGTATGTAATTCAAAACGGTAATGAGCAATGACACTGAGCTAGTAATCAAAGCCAAGAAACCGCTATAACTAGATTGCTTATAAAAACTACCGCTATCACGACTAACATATATCAAATCGTTTGGATAGACATAGTAGTACTTAGAGTCAATAATGGAGTTGGTACGTACATCAAACTCAAGCACCTCAGGCTCAGCATTTCCTCTAGGACGAACAATACGCACATGACGACGATCACCAGAATTCATCAAGTCGCCAGTCATGGCCAATGCTTGAAAAATGGTCATACGCTCCTTATAGATGGTATATGTACCCGAATTAGCATCTCCTAACACGGTAAACTTCTTGTTGTACAAGGCCAACTTTACATCGGCATCAGGAATAATCTCACGGAAAGCTTTGCACAATGTATCTTGGGCTTCTAGCTCCGTCAGGCCTACCAACTTGACTGGTCGCAAGAAAGGTATATCCACCGTACCATCCGAATAGATACGATAGGAGTTTGCGTATTGTCCCGAACCGTTAGAGTTGGCCGACAAAGTCTTAGCTATCGTTTCATCCATCGTTACCACACGATAGATAATCTCATCATTAACTTGCAATCGATAAGGCTCATAGACCGCAGAATCATATTGAGGAAGATCATCTCGTTCTTGCAACAATCCTACTTGACGATAGCCATAACAACTGCTCATCAGTAACGCTATCAAAGCGAGCAATACAATATTCTTGATTTTCATACTTCGTTCTATGAGCTTAATTATTTTTACCAGATGTATCGGCAGCATTTATAATACGTACCACCAATCCATATACAAAACCGCCGAATGCGAGTGTAGTAGCTGCAACACTAATCGTAGTGGTAACAGAGTTGACGCCAAAGCTTTGACCTTTAATTCGCTGGATATAAATCACATCATTAGGTTCGATATAGTAGAACTCTGAGTTGATAATATCCTTAGAGCGAACATCAAACATCTTCACCTGAGTCTCTCCTTCCGTCTCACGCACTATACGCACCTTACTTCTATCGCCAAAATCGCCTATATCACCCGCCATGGCTAGCGCCTCATATATAGTCACTTTCTCCTTAGGAATAGTAAAAGTACCACTTCCTTTGTCGCTAATAACGCTAAACGAACGACGAACAATATTCACCTCAACAGACAGCATCTGATAGTCGCCATACCCAGACACATAGGTAGATAGCTCTTGCTCCAACACATGTTTGATCTCGCGAGTAGTCATGCCACGAGCAGGCACTCGCCCCACCATAGGGAAATCAATAGTACCATCCTCTAACACCAGATAGGTATATAAATCATATGATCCACCCGCAGATGAACTTTGACGAATCTGCGAGCTATTGATTCCAGTACCTGTCGGATTAAACATCTTGCTCACTCGTTCGTCGATTGAATAGACATACACATACAATCGGTCACCAACACGCACCTGGTAATCTTCATATGTCAAGGTATCCGCATACGAAGGGATACCGCGTTGACCTGGCTCTTGCATCAAATTCACTCGTCTGCTAGTAACACACGACGCTAGCAGCAAAGGAAGAATCAATATTAAAATGCTCTTTATTTTCATCTCGTAATACACTAAAGTCTTACTATTATCTCTTTTCGTCCCAACCAAATGGATGTACTGACAAAGGCAATTTTGCCAATGGATGATAATCACCTACCAAGCCTATTGGATTGGATTTACGAATGTCGCTCACAATCTCAATCGATGGCCGTGCCTCCGATATGCGGAAACCATTACCTGCCAAAATCTGTTTGTAACTTTCTGTATGAAGTTCTGTAAAACCTTGACTGAACTCAAACTCCTCGCCATCAATGGACAATGTGCGATAGGTCTTCTTCTCACCCTGCACCGCATTAGCTGGCAGACAATCTGCATTAATGCTCAAGAAATAACGAACACGGGCATGTTCCAACTCCAAATATCCTGCCACGCGGTCAAATGACATCACGTGCACGATATTTTGCTTCACCGCACCAAAGATCCATTGCAACATATCATAGAAATGCACACCGATATTCGTAGCGATACCACCCGCTTTATGCACATCACCCTTCCACGAACTATAGTACCATTTGCCACGGCTAGTAATATAAGTCAAATCCACATCGTAGATCTTGTCCTTAGGACCATTTTTTACCTTTTCACGCAACGCAGCAATCTTATCATGCAGTCGCAGTTGAAGAATCGTGTACGCCTGACATCCAGTCTCTTGCTCTAACTCTACTAAATTATCAATATTGTATGGATTTAACACAAGAGGCTTTTCACATATCACATTACAGCCCAAGCGCAAGCCGTAGCGGATAAACGCATCATGGGTATAGTTTGGAGTACAGATACTAATCCATGACAATGGATCATTGGTACGCATTTGCTTAGAACAGAAACGATCAAACTGCTCATTCTCCGTAAAAAAGGAACAATCTGGAAAACTAGCATCCAAACGTCCCACCGAGTCAAATTTATCGTACGCAACCATCAAATTATTACCTGTATCAGCAATCGCTTTGATATGTCGTGGCGCTATATAACCCGCAGCGCCAATAAGGGCAAAATTTTGCATAAAAACATTCTATTTTTCAATTAGCGCACAAAGGTACTACAAAAATTGCAATTTTGCAAATTATTTCCACAAAAAGTTTACTCTTAAGTAAAAAGAGCAAATTAACAACCAACTTTTCCTCCTTACGAACCCGTCGTAAAGCCGTAATCACTCCAAGAAGATAAAAAGAAGATACCGAGAAGATAAAAAAAATAAACTACCCTATCAACTGATAAAGTAGTTTATTAGAACAACGATAAAAAACGCTCTATTGATCTTTCTCCCAAAGATATTTCATCCACTCGGCCATCTTTTGTTCTTGAGGACTTCCTTGCGCATGCCATAACTTGGTACCTTGTAATTCATCAGGCATGAATTGTTGCTTCACAAAGTGATTTGGAAAGTCATGTGAGTAGAGATAATCTTGCCCATAACCTAGCTCATTCATGAGTTTAGTTGGCGCATTTCGTAGGTGCAAAGGAACGGGCAAATTACCAGTCTCATCAACTAATTCAAGTGCTTGATTTATAGCCAAATATGCGGAATTAGATTTCTGCGAAGTAGCCAAATATACAGTCGCCATAGCTAGGGGTATTCTACCCTCAGGCCAACCTATTTTTTGTAGTGTATCAAAGCATGCATTTGCCACCAACATTGCATTGGGATTAGCCAACCCAACATCCTCACTAGCAGATATCACTAGACGCCTTGCGATGAACTTAGGATCCTCTCCTGCAGCAATCATTCTAGCCAACCAATACAGAGCTGCATTAGGGTCGCTACCACGGATGGATTTGATAAACGCAGAAATAATATCATAGTGCAATTCTCCATCTTTGTCATATGCTACAGGATTCTGCTGCAACTGTTTTGTAACCGTTTCGTTATCAATAACTTTAGCACCAGAATTAGTAACCAACTCAATGATATTAAGCAGTTTGCGTGCATCACCGCCAGAATAACGAAGAATGCTCTCTGTTTCTTTGATTTCAACATTCAAACTGCGTATATATTCATCGTCGTTCATCACCCTATCCAACAAGCGCAATAAATCATCCTTGGTCAGTGACTTCAAAACATATACTTGGCAGCGGCTTAAAAGAGGGGTTATCACTTCAAAAGATGGATTCTCTGTCGTTGCACCAATCAGGGTAATCGTACCATCCTCTACCGCTCCTAACAAACTATCCTGCTGAGACTTAGAAAATCGATGAATCTCATCGATAAACAACACAGCTCGTCTATCATGGGGTTCTGGTTCGCCTGCTATAGAGGTAAACAAACCACTACTCGAGATAGCATGACGCTTAGCTTTATCAATCACATCACGCACGTCTTTCACACCACTAGTCACAGCAGAAAGAGTGTAGAACGGACGATCCAACTGACGAGCAATAATACGCGCCAGAGTAGTCTTTCCCACCCCAGGAGGTCCCCATAATATAAAGGAAGATAGAGTGCCTCTGTCCAACATCTGACGAAGGATAGCACCCTCGCCCACTAAGTGTTGTTGGCCGATATATTCATTCAGCGTCTTAGGACGCAATCGTTCAGCTAATGGTAACATATTTTTTACAATTTACTCTACACACTTCGCATCTTCTCTATCTCCACATTATGCTCATCTGCGGACAAAAGACGGATGTGCGTTTCGGTACGCGTATCAGTATCCTCTTTATATACTAAATAGTGGTGTTCGCCTTTGATTGCCACTTGTGGCAAGTGCGTGATACTAATCACCTGACGCGAAGCCGCGATCTGACGCATAATATCGCCCATCTGACTAGCAACAGCTCCACTGACACCCGTATCTATCTCATCAAAAATAATCGTTGGCAAACCATTAACCGAGGCTATCAGAGCCTTGATACAAAGCATCAAACGACTAATCTCACCGCCCGAGGCCACATCTGCCACACGACGAAGCGATTGATTGAGGTTGGCAGCGAACATAAACTGTATATCATCCTTACCCAACGCAGTAAAACTATCCGCCGGCGTAATTTGCACCTCCACATTAGCATGTTTCACTCCAAGTCGCTGCATATCGGCAACAAGATGTAAAGCTGTCGTTTCAGTCACAGCTTGGCGAGTAAAAGTAAGCTTTTCCGCAGCCTGCGACAACAACTTGAATGCCTTATCAACCTCTGCTTGCAAACGAGCTATATCTTCGTCATAATTAGCCAGTTGCTGCATTTGTTCACCAAATTCATCACGCAAAGCAATAAGTTCTTCTATCGTCTGAACCCTATGCTTTTTTATCAAGGATTGCAACATGCAGATTCGTTCCTGCACCTGTTCCAATCGTTGGGGATCAAGCTCTGTTCGATCGTATAAACGCTGAATATCTGAAAGTATATCTTTGAGTTCGATTTCTACACTATCAATACGACCAGCAAGTACGGCATCAGCGTCACTTAATCGTATGGAATGAATTAGTGACAATGCGCCATTATCGCCATCTAACTGCTGCAAAGCAACTGCAAGTGACGACTGAATCTCTTCTGCATGAGAAAGACGGTATTCCTCTTCTTCTAATTCTTCCAACTCACCCGCCTGCAACTGAGCGTCTTCCAGTTGCTGCCATTGAAACGCCACATAATCCGCATCAGATTGCGCTTTTGCAGCCTGTTCTTGATACTTGCACAATTCCGAATTAGCCTCATTATATTGCTCATAAGCAGCTACATACGCATCTAACTCAGTTTGATTATTGGCTATCGTATCAATGATCTGTATTTGGAATAAGTCATCTCCTATCAACAGGCTTTCGTGTTGCGAATGAATATCGATTAACTGCCTTGCTAAAGCTTTTAGTTCGGACTGAGTAACCACCTCGTCATTGACAAACGAACGTGAACGGCCGTTCACATTCAATTCGCGGCGAATAATAACCTCATTACCTTTCGAGTCAAAAGTTGCCTCAATCACACATTTATCTTCGCCCTCTGTAATTGTTTTGGTATCCGCTCTGGCTCCCATAACAAGATTAAGAGCACCTAGGATAATACTCTTACCCGCACCGGTCTCACCAGTCATCACAGAAAACCCTTTATGGAAATCAATGTCCAAATGGGAAATTAGAGCATAGTTGCGAATATGTAAATGTGTAAGCATAATTTAACAAAAGCAATTTAGCCTGCAAAGGTAAGAAAAATTTTGCAATTATACAAATATATCAAAAAAAAGCGGCCATTTCTTTTAATTTAGAAACAGCCGCTCATCGGGATTATTCCTCTTCGTAGTAACCTTGCTGAATACCGTATTGCAACTCTGCATCCATAATCAGCTGAATCTGTTCAGAAGAAACCGACATTCCTAGTTCTTTAGTCTTAGAAAGGAGATACTCCAACTGCTCGGTTTCATCTATCTCACCCTCGTGATATGTAATTTCTTCTGCAGACTCTTCTAAAAGACCATTTTCTAGAAGAAAATCGTCCATCAAATCCAAAACACATAACACATCAGATAGGGTGATGCCTTGACGATCTTGCTCCGGAATCGTATTCCAAATATACTCGAGAAGTTGCTTCTCATCAGCCTCTAAGAGGCTAAGTTCAATGTTAGAATTCATAAAAAATATAATTTTTTCAGTTTTTGTTTGCAAAAGTACAAAAAAAATCGTACCTTTGCAAATTATTTGCGAAAAAACTAGAAAAAATGAACAATTTTATAAAGCGTACCCTTTCTGCTATCGTATATGCAGGATCAGTTATTGCCTCCATATTAGCGAACAATCCAATATATTTTGGAGCAGTATTTATGCTTATTACAGCGTTGGCTATTCATGAGCATCACAAACTAGTGGATGCTTCCATCAAGTCTGCGGCTTATGCCATGGCAACAGGTATACTGATATTCACCACTTTATACTTTTTCTTTGCTGGTTACGAGCAGTGGTATTGGTTGTTATTCGGCTATCTAGTAGTACTGGTTTTAGCCATCATACATGAGTTATTTGTAGAACAAGAGAATCCAATTCACACGTGGGGCTATTTGTGCAATAGTCAATTGATGATCGCATTACCATTTGCTTTGATGAACGGCATACTGCTATACAACAAATATCTTCTTTTGGCACTCTTCATCGTTCTTTGGGTCAATGATAGTGGTGCATATATTGTAGGATCATTAACGGGGAAACGCAAAAATGGCAATCATAAGATGTTTCCACGCGTGAGCCCAGCAAAATCTTGGGAAGGTCTCATCGGTGGTTTTATATTTGACTTGCTCGCAGGATATATTTTCTACAAGATTGGTTGGACTAGCGACTTGCATTTGACCTCCTATCCGCTACTGAATAGTTTATTATTTGCACTCACCATTGGCATATTTGGTACGCTAGGAGATTTGATTGAGAGCCTATTCAAGCGCACTCTTGGGGTAAAGGACTCGGGTAAGTTTTTACCAGGGCACGGCGGTGTACTAGACCGTTTTGATAGTTTATTGTTAGCAGTTCCTGTAGTGTACCTACTATTCGTATATTTATAATTTTGAGACATTAAAAAAGAGGTAAATTTAGACACAAGCACATGTTTTTTATTCGAGCACTAAGCATATTTCCATTATCATTCTTGTATGTGCTATCTGATTACATTATTTATCCGTTGGCACGCCATATTTTACGTTACAGGCTTGACCTAGTTCGTAAAAACATACGCACATCTTTCCCGGACAAGTCTATCCAAGAGCAAGACGCAATCATTCGTGCATTTTACCATCACTTAGCTGACTTGTTAGTGGAGATTGCATACGCATATCGTGTTTCCGAAGAAGAGATGCGTCGTCGCGTCACCTTTGAGAACATTGAACTAATAGAGGAATTATCTAGAAAGAAACATGGCACAATTGCATATTTAGGTCATATGTGCAATTGGGAGTGGATAGCAGATATTGGCAACCAATTTACCGATAAGTCGATAGTGGAATATTGCGTATATCGCCGATTAAATAATCCACGAACCGACCAGGACATGAACACCATACGCGAACGCCGGGGAGCTATCTGTATCGAAAAGCATCTTCTATTGCGTAAGTTAATTGAGTTGCGTAAAGCATCGCACCCTTTTATGATAGGATTGTTGTCTGATCAAAAGCCAGCACCTAATAGTGCACAAATCTGGACTACTTTTTTGGGTCAAGAAACAGCCTTCTTGGACGGAGGTGATGTATTAGCGCGTAAGTTTAGTTATGGTGTAGTATTTGCACATATTACATGCCCAAAACGAGGTTATTATCATGTGCGCTTAGAACTGATTACTGATGACCCTTCAACAATGCAACCAGGTGATATAACACTAGCATATGCGCAACTGTTAGAGAAGAACGTACAGGAACAACCGCATATGTGGCTATGGAGCCATAATCGTTGGAAATGGAGCAAAACAGACATAGCAAACAACCAAAAGAACAAAACTAATAAACAATAAAAATTATGGAATTCAAGTATGCACCAATGTTTCAACTTGGTAAGGATGAAACAGAGTATTATCTATTGACCAAGGACCATGTGTCTGTTGGCGAGTTCGAAGGCAAACCTATGCTTAAGATTGAAGCTGAAGGTTTGACCAAAATGGCTAATGCTGCCTTTTCAGATGTCAGCTTTATGTTGCGTCGCAGCCATAATGAGCAAGTAGCAAAAATCCTACGCGATCCAGAAGCTAGCGACAACGACAAGTATGTAGCTTTGACCTTCTTGCGCAACGCAGAAGTATCATGCAAAGGTCAACTACCACTCTGCCAGGACACTGGTACAGCAATCATCCACGGAGAAAAGGGTCAACAAGTTTGGACAGGTTACTGCGACGAAGAAGCACTCAGCAAAGGTGTATATCTCACATATACCGAACGCAACTTGCGCTATTCACAAAATGCCCCTCTTAACATGTACGATGAGGTGAACACCAAATGCAATCTTCCTGCACAAATTGATCTAGAGGCTTGCGAAGGAATGGAATACCACTTCCTCTGCGTAACCAAAGGTGGTGGTTCAGCAAACAAGACATACCTCTACCAAGAGACCAAAGCTCGTATTCAAAACCCAGGAACTTTGATTCCATTCTTAGTAGAGAAGATGAAGAGCCTTGGTACTGCAGCATGCCCACCATATCACATTGCCTTTGTTATAGGTGGAACTAGTGCAGAGAAAAACCTACTAACCGTAAAACTAGCTTCTACTCACTATTACGACACCCTTCCTACTACTGGAGACGAGACAGGTCGTGCATTCCGAGATATCGAATTGGAGGAGCAACTCTTGAAAGAAGCATACAAGATTGGTCTTGGAGCTCAGTTTGGTGGCAAATATATGGCGCATGACATCCGTGTTATCCGTCTTCCTCGTCACGGAGCAAGCTGCCCAATTGGTCTAGGTGTAAGTTGTTCTGCCGACCGCAATATCAAATGTAAGATTAATAAGGATGGTATATGGATTGAAAAGATGGACAACAATCCTGCATCTTTGATTCCAGAAGAGCTCCGCCAAGCAGGTGAAGGAGATGCAGTGCGCGTTGACCTCAACCAACCAATGGCAGATGTATGCAAAATCCTCAGCCAATATCCTATTGGTACACGTCTATCATTAAATGGAACAATCATTGTGGGTCGCGACATCGCACACGCTAAGATTAAAGCTCGCTTGGATGCTGGTGAGGGTATGCCAGAATATCTCAAGAATCACCCTATTTACTATGCCGGACCAGCAAAAACTCCTGCTGGTATGCCTTGCGGCTCTATGGGGCCTACCACAGCTGGCCGTATGGATCCATATGTAGATGAGTTCCAAGACAATGGCGGTAGCCTCATTATGCTTGCAAAAGGCAATCGTACTATTGATGTTACTAACGCATGTCAAAAACACGGAGGTTTCTATCTAGGCTCTATTGGTGGACCTGCAGCTATCCTGGCACAAGAGAACATCAAATCCATTGAGTGCGTAGAGTACCCAGAACTCGGCATGGAGGCGATTTGGAAAATCGAAGTAGAGAATTTCCCTGCCTTCATTCTTGTAGATGATAAGGGTAATGACTTCTTCAAGCAACTTCGTCCTTGTGAGGGTTGCACTATCTTGAAGTAACAATACCATTTGGTTTGGCGCAATGACAGCGCCAAACCATTTAATCAACTCACCTTTTGTATGAAATCAGACATCAACAAAACCTCTATTTGGAAACGCTTGCGACATACTTATCGCATCAGCATTATCAACGAAAAGACTCTCTCCGAGCACGGACACCTTCGCGTAAGCGTGTGGGGAGGTATCATATTGCTAGCGATTGTCTTCCTCCTATCATGGCTACTATTCTCGCTTGTCATAGCGTTTACACCTATGCGCAATTACTTGCCAGGATATTCAGGCAACATCCGTCACCAACTCATGGAAGAATCTGCTAAGATTGACTCAATGGGTACTAACCTAGAACTGCAACGCCAATATCTCAATGTCATTACCCAAGCTATAGCAGGTGAAATGCCTACTGATTCCATACAATCCCTTGACTCTATGCAAATCATTGCAAAAGAGGAATTGCTGACTACCAAGAGTAAAAACGAGGAAGACTTTATAGCGCAATACGAGGCCAACGAAAAGGATAATCTCCAACTTTTTGAAGCAGTCATTTCGGCTAACACATCACACACCAACAATTTTATTGCACCTACCCATGGTGCTATTACCCAAACCTTCTCCCCAACTAATAACCAATATGGTGTTACCATCTCAACATATAGTAGCAAGAGCGCTGTCGCTGTGCTTGATGGAACAATCATCCATAATGCATATGAGATTAACAACACCTATTCCGTTATTATTCAACATGCACAATTCACATCCATCTATCAGGGACTTGAACAGCCTACCAAGCAGATAGGTGATAATGTAACAGTTGGACAAGTAATAGGGCTTATCAAAGATCAAAAGTTACAATTCCAACTTTGGCAGAATGGAAAGCCTGTCAATCCACAAGACTATATCGTATTTTAAACGAAACTTATCAACACTTAAGATCATTCTTCAATAGACATAAAAACAATTGCTACCATCAACATGCATCTAAAAAAGATTCTGTACATATGCATTATACTACTTGCTGCGGGTTTACAATCGTGCAGCATCATGGCGCGTATTAAGCGTGCTGACCGCAAATATCAAATTGGCGAATACTATGCTGCTGCCGATATGTATCGACAAACATATCGGCAAATCAACTCAAAAGACAAGTCACTTCGCGCACATGTAGCCTTCCAACAAGGTGAATGTTATCGTATCTTGAATAACTCCAAAGCTGTATCAGCATATAAAAACGCCATTCGATATAACTATCACGACTCTATCGTTTTCGTACACTATGCACAAGTACTACAATATCAGGGTAAGTACAAAGAAGCTATCAAGCAATACGACATATACCTGGAGCAACATCCAGCAGACTACGTAGCTCAAGCTGGCAAGTTTGCATGTATCAAGGCAGACGAATGGAAAAAAACACATTCAAGATACAAAGTGACACCTGCAAAAGAGTTCAATGCAAAACGCTCGTCTAACTATGCGCCTGCATTCATCACCTCATCAGCAGATGCATTAGTATTCACATCTAACAGACAAGAACAAGCACCCACCAACAAAAAGAAAGTACGCACTTCTGCTGTAACTGGAATGCCTACTTTCAGTCTATATTCCGCGCGGAAGAATGCTGCAGGTAAATGGGAAGAGATAGAGCTATGCGAGGGCTTGTTACCAGAAAGTGAGGAGCAAGAGGAAGAAGGTGGCACACAGAAACAAACGACTACTGCAGAAATAGGTGTATGTTGTTTTTCACCTGATGGCAAAACCATGTACTTCACCTATGCTAAATCTATACAAGGACAAGATGTAGGAGCCAAGATATATACCTCTCAACGCGCTAGTGGCGAGTGGAGCGAAGCCCAAGAGCTACAGTTATTCAAAGATAGCAGTATTACTGTTGGCCATCCTAGTATATGTGCTACTGGCGATACGCTATATTTCGTTAGCGATGCCCCAGGAGGTTACGGAGGTAAAGATATATATATGGCTATCAATAATGGTGGAACTTGGGATGAGATCACAAACTTAGGTCCAAGTATCAATACTGCCGATGACGAGATGTTCCCATATATACGACACGATGGACGACTATACTTCTCTTCAAGGGGATTACCCGGACTAGGAGGACTTGACTTATTCTATGCGATTCGCCAAGACACCACCTATAATGTATTTAATATGGGTGTACCCTTTAACTCTTCCGGAGATGATTTTGGCATAAGTTTTGCTAGTGAAGACGAAGCAGGATTTTTCTCTTCCAACCGTGGACAAAAAAAAGGATACGATCTCATATACGCATTCCATCTACCAGAGATGGAGGTACACATACAAGGCACAATCTACAACAATGACCGTCAGCATTTGTCAGATGCCTCAATTCGTCTGATTGGTAACGACGGAACAAATGTGAAAACTCAAATTCGCAGAGATGGTACCTATCGTTTGCGTTTGAACAAAGAGGTACAATATGCTATGCTCATTACGGCGAGAGGTTATCTCAACCAAAAGCACATATTCTCCACAGAAGGACTACAAGATAGCCACACATATAAACAAGATTTTACTTTAGCACCAATATCCAAACCGGTTAAGATGGAGAATATCTTCTTCAAGTTTGGTAGTTGGGAACTAACAGCAGACTCCGAGAATGGCCTAAATGCCCTTATTAAACTGCTTAATGATAATCCAAACATTACTATTGAGCTATCAGCCCACACCGATATGGTCGGTAGTAAAGAAGCAAACGAGCAATTATCACTACGCCGTGCTCAGTCGGTGGTCGATTACTTGATCAAACATGGTATTGACAGCAAGCGACTAACACCAGTGGGATATGGAGAAGAGAAGCCAGTGATTGTAGATGAGATATTACACAATCTATATCCATACTTACCAATTGGACAAGAATTGAATGAAACATATATTCTTACACTTAACACAGAGCAACAGGAAGTTTGCAAATCGCTGAACCGCCGTACTGAATTCCGTGTATTGAAAACCACATATAATTTGTATTAAAATATATTTTTCGAAATATGAAACAATATTTAGAATTATGTCAACGAGTCCTCCAAGAGGGCACTCTCAAACAAGACCGAACAGGAACAGGAACTAAGTCTGTGTTTGGTCATCAGATGCGTTTTAATTTGGAGGAAGGTTTTCCTCTGCTGACCACAAAAAAGCTACACTTAAAATCTATTATTTACGAACTATTGTGGTTTTTAAAAGGTGATACAAATGTTAAGTATCTTCAAGACCATGGTGTCCGCATTTGGAATGAGTGGGCAGACGAGAACGGCGAATTGGGTCCTGTCTATGGTCATCAATGGCGTTCATGGCCAGATTACCAGGGCGGTCACATTGATCAAATCAAATTACTTGTTGAGCAACTCAAGAAAAATCCAGATTCTCGGCGTCATATCGTGAGTGCATGGAATGTAGCCGAAGTTAACAATATGGCTTTGCCTCCATGTCACACATTATTTCAATTCTATGTAGCAGATGGTCGATTAAGTTTGCAACTATATCAACGCTCGGCTGATATATTCCTAGGTGTTCCATTTAACATTGCCTCTTATGCCTTGTTATTGATGATGATGGCTCAAGTGACAGGATTGAAGGTAGGAGACTTCGTACATACTTTTGGTGATGCACATATTTACACCAACCACTTTGAACAAGTAGAATTGCAGCTCAAACGCGATACGCGCGCACTACCTAAGATGATTATAAACCCCGAGGTAAAAGATTTGTTTGATTTCAAGTTTGAAGACTTCACATTGGTTGACTATGATCCACACCCACATATTCCAGGTGTTGTGGCTGTATAATTTTTTGTAGAATGAACATTATTGTAGCTATAGCCGACAACTATGCAATAGGAAAATCTGGTGATCTACTCTGCTATTTACCAGATGATCTCAAGCATTTTAAAGCCCTCACAACAGGCGCCACAGTCGTTATGGGAAAGAAAACTTTCTTTTCACTTCCTCGTCGTCCGTTGCCTAATCGTCGCAATATAGTACTAACCCGCGATGTATCTTTCACGCATGAGGGTGTTGATGTAGCCCACTCTATTGAGGAACTAACGTCAACGCTCACACCAGAAGAAAAGGTATTTATTATAGGCGGAGGTGAAGTGTATCGACAGTTTATGCCATTGGCAAAAGAACTACACATCACCCATATTCATCATACTTGGGAAGATGCGGATACATTCTTCCCTGAAATAGACACTTCTATCTGGCAACGTCTAAACGAAGAGTTCCACGAAGCAGATGAGAGACATGCATATGCTTTCACATTTGCTACTTATGTAAGAAAATAAAACCATAAACATTGGATAGAACTTACTAATTTGTCAATATCAAGATAATACAATCAAAATGCGTAAAATCATACTAATGGCAACAATCGCCCTATTGGCATCTGCCTGCCAACTCAAAATAGGCAAAAATAAAAAACCAATTACCAAACCAGAAATTACTATCAAAGGCGGTCGATTAACTCCTGAGGCCTTATGGGCAATGGGACGAATCAACAGTGTGCATCCTGATGAGCACAGCAAAAAAATAGCATACACCATCAGTTATTTTAGTGTAGAAGAGAATCGTTCGACATCATGGATTCGCATTTGTCAGTTGGATACCAATGGAAAACTGGAATTAGTGGACCAATTCGTAGGTCATAGTCCAGCATGGCACAAAGGTATGTTGTGTTACATCAATAAAGAGAACAAACTAGTCATGAGGCACGGCGTTAAATGCGGCTATGCCAAAGAAGATGTAATACGAGGGTTTGATAAGGATATCGAAGGCTTTCTATTCTCACCAGATAGTAACAAGGTGATTCTTATTGCTCAAGTCAAGACAGTAAGTTCAACTGAAGATAAGCATCCTGACTTGCCATTGGCCTCAGGACGTATAGTAGATGACTTGATGTATAAACACTGGGATGAATGGACAGAAACAGCTCCTCATCCTTTCTTGTGCGATCTAGAGGTGGCATATGGACGAATAAAAACTACCAATTGCATTGACTTGTTAGAAGGAACACCATATGAATCACCAATGAAGCCATTTGGTGGAGTAGAGCAATTAGCCTGGAGTCCAGATAGCAAACAAATTGCATACACTTGCCGTAAAAAGAACGGACTAGAATATGCCGTTTCGACCAACTCTGACATTTATCTATACGACATAGAGACAGGTACACACACCAACCTAACAGAGGGGAATGGCGGCTATGATACCAACCCATCATACTCACCTAACGGAGAATGGATAGCATGGCAATCAATGGCGCGCGATGGATACGAAAGCGACGAAAACAGACTAATGATACAAAACCTCAAAACAGGTGAAAAACGCTTCTTAACCGAAGGTATGGAAACGAATGTAGATAGTTACTATTGGAAAGACAATAATCACCTCGTTTTCAATGCTGTATGGCACGCTACCACCATGCTTTATGAGGTAAACATAGACAAGTCGAAAGATAACGTTACATGTTTGACTAACGGTCAATACGATTATGTGCCTGGAGGTAATATAGGAGATGTATATTATTGTCTAAGACATTCGATGATAGAAGCCAATGAAATATATTGTTTTACCCATTCATCACAAACTGATCAACAAGATAGCACGATCACTCAGTTGACCTATGAAAATGACAATATCTACTCGCAAATAGAGATGGGCACAATAGAACCTCGTTGGCAAACAACCAGTGACAACAAGCAAATGCTAACATGGATTATTTATCCTCCACATTTTGATCCTACTAAAAAGTACCCTACTCTGCTCTACTGCGAGGGAGGCCCTCAATCACCAGTAAGCCAATTTTGGAGTTTCCGTTGGAACTTCATGATGATGGCAGCCAATGACTACATCATAGTAGCTCCTAATCGTCGTGGATTACCAGGATTCGGAAATGAATGGAATGAGCAAATCAGCGGCGACTACGGAGGTCAATGTATGAAAGACTATCTGACTGCCATTGACGAGTTTGTAGCCAACGAACCATATGTAGACAAAGAGCGTTTAGGTTGTGTTGGAGCTTCGTTTGGTGGTTTCAGCGTATATTGGTTAGCAGGTCACCACAATAAACGATTTAAGGCTTTTATTGCACATGATGGAATCTTCAATATGGAAATGCAATATCTGGAGACTGAAGAAAAATGGTTTGCCAATTGGGATATGGGTGGCGCATACTGGGATAAGGATAATAAAATAGCACAAAACACCTTCGCTAACTCACCACACCACTTTGTAGACAAGTGGGATACACCTATTCTCTGCATACACGGCGAGAAAGACTATCGTATCCTAGCCAACCAAGGTATGGCAGCTTTTGATGCAGCTAAAATGCGCGGTGTAGATGCACAGTTGCTAATATTCCCTGATGAAAACCATTGGGTGTTAAAACCACAGAATGGTATTTTGTGGCAACGAACATTCTTTGCATGGCTGGATAAATACCTGAAATAAACCACTAGATAAACTAAAAACTATGTTAAAAGATAAAACAGCCTTAATCACAGGTGCCTCACGCGGTATTGGTCGTGCTATTGCACTACTATTTGCGGAGAATGGATGCAATATTGCGTACACCTATATTAACGAAGAGAAAGAGGCACAAGAACTAGCTCAACTTATTAAAAGTAAAGGTGTTAATGCTCTTTGCATCAAAAGTGATGCTGGCGATTTTAGTGCCTCACACGAGGTGGTTCAACAAGTAATCAGCCAATTTGGCAAGCTTAACATCTTGATCTGCAATGCAGGTATAACACGAGACACTCTGCTCATGCGCATGAGCGAACAACAATGGGACGATGTGCTCAGCACAAATCTAAAGTCCGTTTTTAACTATTGCCATGCAGCTGCTCGACAAATGATGCAGCAACGAAGCGGAAGTATCATAGCCATGTCATCCATCGTTGGTATGGCAGGAAACGCAGGACAAGCTAATTACGCAGCATCAAAAGCAGGAATCATAGGTTTCATTAAGTCGCTAAGCAAAGAGTTGGGAGCCCGTAATATACGCGCCAATGCCATCGCACCTGGTTTTATCAACACAGATATGACAATGGCACTTTCTGAAGCTACACGAGAAGAATTGATTAAGACTATACCAATGCGACGCTACGGCGAAGCAAACGAAGTAGCAAAAGTAGCTCTATTCTTAGCTTCTGATATGTCGTCCTATGTTTCCGGACAAGTTATTTCAGTTAATGGAGCTATGGGATAACGATAGGAACAAGTCATATATGCCATAATATTTTTTTGTCAATATATTTGGTAGTTTCACAAAAAAGCAGTACCTTTGCACCGGGTTTCACAATAAACCTTGGATATATTGCCAAATGGTGTAATGGTAGCACTACAGATTCTGGTTCTGTCTGTCTGGGTTCGAGTCCTAGTTTGGCAACAAATAGTATAATAAAAGCACTCACTAGCTGTGAGTGCTTTTATTATATTTGTAAAATATTTTTTACAAAACTTGCATATTTACATTATTTTTTATACCTTTGCGCCATAATTTGAGTTAATCTCGCCTAAATAAAAAACAATATGGCATTTCGAATTGCATTAATAGGTTATGGAAATATTGGTCGTGCCGCAGAGCAGGCTATTATAGCAGCTCCAGACATGGAGTTAGCTGGTATCTATCACCACAACGATTCATTAGATAACATTCAAGCGGATGCTGTGCTACTCTGCACACCTACTCGTGAGGTTGAGAAATTTGCCCTTCTACTATTAGAGAAAGGTATATGCACCATTGATTCCTTTGATATACACAATCAAATTGTAGCCTTGCGCAGTTCACTAGGGCTGGTTGCTAAAACACACAAGGCAGTTAGCGTAATATCTGCAGGATGGGATCCAGGTAGCGACTCCGTCATCCGTACGCTTCTGCTAGCTATGGCTCCACAAGGAATCACTTATACTAATTTTGGTCCTGGTCGTTCAATGGGTCACACCGTAGCAGCCAAAGCCATTGAAGGAGTCAAGAATGCATTATCAATGACTATTCCTCTTGGTACAGGTATCCATCGTCGTATGGTATATGTAGAATTGGAGGAGGGGATTGATGCAGCCATAGTAGAGAAAAAACTACTTGCTGACGACTACTTCGCTCATGACGAGACCCATATGGTTGTAGTCGATGATGTGGAAGCACTGAATAATGTAGCTCATGGAGTTAACCTAGTTCGCAGTGGCGTATCAGGAAGTACACACAATCAGCGTTTTGAATTTAATATGACAATCAATAACCCAGCCCTGACAGCACAGGTAATGGTTTCTTGCGCACGAGCTGCGGTACGCATGCAAGCAGCAGGTAGATTTGGAGCATACACAATGATAGAACTCGCTCCAATAGATTTACTTCCAGGTGATCCAGAAACTTTGATCAAGCAATTGGTATAGTATTTATTCAGCTAAAATATGTATTAGACATGAAACGATTAACTATCATAGACTTTGTTGAAAAATATACGAGCGAACATAGTGAGCTGACCTTCCTACGCGAAAAGATAAATGGTGTATGGACAGAGACCTCATATCGAGAAACTCGAGAAGAGGCTCATAAGATAGGTGCAGGTCTTCATGTATTAGGCTTAAAAAAAGGAGATAAGGTTTCTCTACTATCTCAGGGTCGCAACTTATGGATCACTAGCGAATTAGGTATCTTATATGCAGGTGGTGTCAATGTGCCCCTCAGCATCAAACTGACAGAATCAACTGATCTTTTATTTCGCATTCAACACTCGGAATCTCGTTATATCATAGTAAGCGAGCAGCAACTACCTAAAGTGCGAAATATTATAGGCCAATGCCCCCTTGTAGAAAAGATTATTGTGCTAGACTCAATAAGCGATTACGGGGAAAATGAAATATCTATCTATGATATCATTAAAACGGGAGAAAGATACCTGCAGGATCATTCTGACGACTTTAAAGCACTATATGAGTCTATTGGTCCGGATGATTATGCCAACATCAGCTACACCTCGGGAACTACAGCTGATCCCAAGGGTATTCTACTCACACACCGCAACTATACGGCCAATGTAGAGCAAGGAAGTAGTGTAATTCAATGTAAAAAGCATGATGTTATGCTGATTATTTTGCCATTGGATCACTGTTTTGCGCATGTGGCAGGTTTTTACACGATGATGTCCTACGGCGGAAGCATAGCTACAGTACCCGTAGGAAAGACAGCAATAGCTACGCTCAAGAACATTCCGATAGCTATCAAGGAGGTGAAGCCTATGTTGATGCTATCAGTACCTACCCTCGCCCGTAACTTCCGAAAGAACATTGAAACCAGCATCAAGGCAAAAGGTAAGACAGTAGAACGATTATATGAGTTTGCGCTCAACAATGCGATTAAATACAATAAGGAGTATTGGAATCGTGGCGGTTGGCAAGCATGGCGTTGGCCTTTGGTGAAGTTATTTGACAAAATCATCTTCAAGGCTGTCCGCGAGGGTTTTGGCGGCAGGATGCGCTTCTTTGTAGGTGGCGGTGCGCTGCTGGACATTGAGTTACAACGTTATTTCTGCGCAGTAGGCATGCCTATGTTTCAAGGTTATGGTCTGAGCGAGGCAACCCCGATCATATGTGCGAACTCAGACGGTCATGCCATCTTCGGTTCGAGTGGTAGAATCGTGCAGCCATTGGATTTGAAAATATGCGATGAGGACGGCAATGAAGTGCCTCATGGTCAGAAAGGTGAGATTGTTATCAAGGGTGAGAATGTGATGGCAGGCTACTGGAAGAATCCTGAATCGACAGCAAAGACTTTGGTGAACGGCTGGTTGCACACAGGCGATTTGGGCTATGTAAAGGATGAACACCCTGGTTATCTATGGGTAGTAGGTCGATTTAAGTCGTTGCTTATCACTGCCGATGGCGAGAAATATAGTCCAGAGGGATTTGAAGATGGTTTGGCAGATGGTAGCAAGTATATAGAGCAAGTGATATTGCATAATAATCAAGACCCTTACACCATGGCATTGATAGTGCCTAATAAAGACACATTAAGAGAACTGGTGAAGGGCAAAGGATTGGATCCCGCTAGCGACGAGGGAAAGAGAGCTATGCTACAAAAGATTCAAGACGAGGTAAACGAATATCGAAATGGTAAATTTGCGGGTATGTTCCCAGAGATGTGTTTGCCCAAAGCGATTGCCGTATTGCCAGAGGACTTCACGGAGCAGAATCAGCTATTGAACTCCTCAATGAAAATTGTTCGTGGTCGCGTGGAAGAACGCTATGCAGATCGCATAAAGTATGCTTATACGGCAGAAGGTAAGGAGCTTGTGAATGAGAAGAATATGGCTTCACTATAGGTTAGTGAATGCTCTGCTATTGTTTAGTATTTAGAGAATGTTGTTGATATTTGTCATATTATCGATTATAGCGATTCTCTTGTCAAAGGGAATGACATTTCGTGAGCGTATCACGGAGTTTAGCAAGGGCGCAGGTCAAAAGGACTTACTACTGATGGTATGGATATTTGTGTTGGCAGGCGCATTTGCAGCCTCAGCCAAGGCAATGGGTGCAGTGGATGCAACGGTGAATTTGACTCTACAACTTTTGCCCACAAACTTTCTATTGGCAGGTTTGTTTATCTCGGCATGCATAGTGTCGCTATGCATGGGCACGAGTGTGGGTACGATAGTGGCTTTTATGCCTATTGCCGCCTCATTGGCCGACAAAACCGAGATATCGCTTCCCCTGATGGCGGCGGCAATTGTGGGCGGCGCATTCTTTGGCGACAACCTGAGTTTCATCTCCGATACTACTATCGTAGCTACACAATCGCAAGGTTGTAAACAGAGCGATAAATTTAGGTATAATTTCTTCCTCGTCTTGCCCGCAGCTGTAGTAGTATGTATCATCTACCTACTAATGGGTAGTGGCGCACATGAAGTGGTAGCAGGCAATGTGATGTGGTGGAAAATAATCCCTTATGCCGCCGTATTGGTGAGTGCTGCGCTAGGTATGAATGTGATGATGGTATTACTGATGGGCAATATACTAACAGGTATCGTAGGCATATCCGATGGCAGCTACAGCTTTGTAAGCTGGACAGAGAGCCTGACCTCAGGAATAATGGGTATGAGCGAGCTAATACTGATATCCATGATAGCCGGCGGTATCTTTGCACTGATAACCAAACAAGGTGTGATGGAACGCTTTATGCGATTGGTATCCATCAAGATACATACCAAATGGGGAGCAGAACTAAGTATCTGTCTGTTGGTAGGCGTGGTGAATGCACTGACAGCAAATAACACAATAGCCATACTGAGTGTAGGCGATATTGCCAAGCAGATAGCAACACGATTTGGCATAGACCCTCGCCGCAGTGCTTCATTGCTCGATACAACATCATGCACAATACAAGGACTGCTGCCATACGGCGCACAACTGCTGATGGCTAGTTCGCTAGCTGGAATATCGGCGCTCAGCATCATTCCATACCTATATTATCCAATGTTGATTGGAGTAATCGTACTAGCAACCATCTTCTTCACTGGAAAAATGAAGCAATAAATATAAACTATTAAATAACAAAACTATGAACACAACACCTACTCCCCATATCGGGGCTAAATTGGGCGAAATCGCCGAGACAGTCATCATGGCAGGTGATCCATTGCGTGCAAAGATGATGGCAGAAAAATATCTGGAGAATCCAGTACAATTCAATAATGTTCGCGGAATGCTAGGTTTTACCGGAACGCACAACGGCAAACCTGTCAGTGTGATGGGTCATGGTATGGGTATCCCATCTATTGGTATCTACACATATGAATTATACAACTTTTATGGAGTCAAGCAAATCATCCGTGTAGGTAGTTGCGGAAGTATCAATCATGACCTGCAGGTAGGTGATTTGGTTATTGCAATGGGAGCATGTACCAACAGTAATTATGCTATGCAATACGAGTTGCCAGGTACTTATGCTCCGATAGCTGACTTTAATTTGTGTCGTCGTGCAGCAGAAGCGGCTGAGCAATATGGTTATAAATACAAAGTAGGTAATGTATTCTCATCGGACACTTTCTACACAGAGAATGCTCATAACGAGAAGTGGATGAACATGGGTGTACTAGCAGTTGAGATGGAGGCACCTGCGCTCTATATGAACGCTGCTCGTTCTGGCAACAAAGCTTTGGTAATATGCACGGTGTCTGATCACATTTTAACGGGTGAATCTACCACAGCCGAAGAGCGTCAGAACAACTTCACCCATATGATGGATGTAGCATTTAGTTTACTATAATATGCAGTATCGGAAGCAAAATAGCAAGAAGTGGCTTTCATCATATGCATTCGGTAGAATAAGCATTCTATTTGGGTTGATTTATCTACCGATAGTGGCTTGGGCGCAACGCACAGAACCTATCATTTATGGCGACATGAACCAATGGATTGTGCGACAAATAACAGAATCGAAGTTACTAGGTGGTAATACGAAAACACTCTACACATTAGGTGCGAGTGATACGATCAAAGGTAACTCAGCGTACAAGGCTGCAACTAACAATCCATGGGGATGTAGTGACACATACGCACGATTTATGGGTGTAGAAACAGCCACAAGTGGTTCAGTTTATCCAGAGAAGCGTGGCAATGGCTATTGCTGTAGGTTGCGTAATGTACTAACGCATATACCCCTAGTAGATATGTATGCTATGGTCTCCGGTACTATATATATGGGTCATGCCTTAGAGCCTCTAGGTATAACAGCAAAGTCCAAACCATATAGTGCAATTGATTTTGGAGTGCCATTCACCAAGCATCCAATAGCATTGATGTTAGATTATAAAGCTAGCATCTCTAATTCAAATGTTATTATCTCAACGAAGAACAACAAAATAGAAAAAGAAAGTGGTCATGATTGCGCTATAGTATATGTCTATTTGCAATATCGTTGGGAGGATAAGAGCACTGGCAAGATTTATGCGCGTCGTGTAGGAACAGCGTATGAACGCATTTGCGCAAGCATACCAGAATGGGTAAATAATCATCAGATACCTATACGATGGGGTAATATAACAAATGATAAAGACTTTAAAGATTATGAAGGTCTTAATCGTGTAAAAATGATGACTAAGAACTCAAAAGGTAATATGGTAGCGATAGAAGAGGTAGGATGGAGTCTTGACGAGCCAACACATATCGTGCTATATATCTCTTCCAGTAACGCTGGCGTTTTTCGTGCATGTGAGGGAAACACACTATGGGTTGACAATCTAAAATTAGTATATAAAGAATAGTTCAATACCTTTAATGTTAGATACAACAAAAAAGAGTTGCGATATCGCAACTCTTTTTTCTGTTAGATAGTATAATAATTTACAAACCATTTACCACACTCTATTGCCTTGTACATCGTATATAGTACCATCCTCAAGAAGAATAAACAAGGCACCGTTTATAATCATCTTTCGAGCAGTCGATTTATCTATCACGATCTGATCTACATCATTAGCAATATCATCACATAAGGTAGATACCACACTGGTACAAGCGGTACCCTTGATATCAGAATTGGTCGTGTACAAGCCGCGCATAGTGAACTTGAGGTCGGCTGTTTGTAAGCCCTGACCATTATTGTTCCAAATGATCATCCATTGGCTCTCATCGCCTTGCATATTAGCAGGAAGTTCAAACTTGAATACGCCGTCACCCAAGTGAGTAGCTGCGCTACCTGGCCAACTGCCCACGAGATGGGTATTGGTTCCATTGATCCACATATATACAGAAGCTGAAGTACCGAAACCACTAGGAGCCTTAAAGAACACCACTTGCTCGTCCACCGAAGCGAGACATGGTGTGCTAGTCTCTGGCTGAGGATTTGGATTAGGATTATTAGGGTTAGGATTAGGATCTTCTCCCGTGCTACCACCTTCGCACAATGCAGTTACTTTAGAGGTGCAAGTGATATTGTTCTTGTCACTACCCGTGTACATACCGTGATTGGTAAACACAAGGTCTTTTGTTTGAATGCTTCCATCATTCCAGATTATCTGCCATGTATCATCAATTGCAGGAGCAGAGGCAGGAATATCAAAGCGATATTTACCATTACCCAAAGAGATTGCGGTATTGCCGGGCCAGCTATTGGTTATGGTGCCATTACTATTCCAGATATAACAATTAATCTTCTTACCAAAATCGGATGATTTGGTAAAGAACACTGCACGTTGTTCTACACTTGACAGACATGGTTCCACAGCTTCCTCTGGCTCCTCTGGCAGTGTTGGGTCATCAGTTAGTTCCTCTTGTGTGCCGTCCCAGTTAGGAGTACTACCACCCGCAGAAGAAGACTGATAGAGATACTTGCCATCTACACCCACTTTACCTGGAGCTGGAGTTTTAGTAGTATTCAACACATACACGCGCATGTTACCCTTGCCAGAGCAAGAAACGCTGAGCGTACCATTGGTCACAGTTTTTGTATCACCTGTCACACAGTCTATGTAGGTACCATTCTCAATGCCAGAGAAGGTAGCACCACCTGAGATACATACCAAAGCATAAGAGTCGGTAGTAGCATCAGTATAGCGGCGTTTGAAAGCGAAAGACCCCTTGCAGCCGTCCATTGAATACTGACCTTTACGCAAAGCAGGAACTGCTTGACGTATCAAATTGAGGCGTTGTACATGCTTCGCCAATGGGTGGTTCAATGTAGCAGCCATATTGCCTGTGGCATTGCTGTAAGTAGCAAAGTCGGTTACATTCGCACTACCTTTGATATAACCACCAAAGTATGCACGACCTGTATTGATCAACGAAGTGTTAGGTCCATTATCAATCACACAGCCTTTCTTAAACTGAATCTCCGAACCATAATAGATACAAGGCACACCACGGTGAGTAAACATCAAGCTCCAGTTCTCTGCCAAAGTGCTCTCGTCACCCGAGAAGCGTTTGTCCTCTGGGGCACCATTAGGCGCGTAGTCGTGTGAGTCCACATATACCACATTCCATGTCGCATCGTTGTAGTATTGGTCATTGCCTTTTTGTGCAATATTCCACGCTTCACTTGCAGAACGGAAGTTGTGGTGCATCGTAAAGTCAATCACATTCAGTCCACTCGCTTTAGAGTAATCTGGGGTATGATATGCATTGCCGGTCAAGAAAGCGTTTTGTGAAGTAGGCTTGCTCGCATCCGAAGCTGATTGTTGCACAGACTTGTGATTGGTGTGGGTATTACATCCATCTCCTTCCAAAGCCACAATATTATCCCACGAAGCAGGATTGCTATCCCATGCATAGGTCTTGTTTTCTTTCCAAGTGTAGTACAATGGCGAGAGGTTAGGTTGCTCACGATACCAAATACCAGTATAGCGTGCACACACCTCTGCAAACATATAGAATGGCATGTTGCCACGCTTGTTTTTAGCTTCTGCGCTCTCTGCTGCCGCATGGAAAGCAGGAATAAACGCTTGATTGAATGTGAGGCGTGGAATATGTCCACCCGTATCAATACGAAAGCCGTCCACACCCATTTTGATAAACTTAGAGTAGCACTCTATCAGGTAGTTATATACATAGGGATGCTCTGTATTCAAATCCACGCAGTCGCCCGCAATTTGCATCCACCAGCGTGTAGGATTATCCCAGTTGCCGTGACCATAGTGGTGCCAATAGTTGTGATTGTCGTTGTTCTTGCCCTTAGTGTTTTTCATCAGCGACAAGCGCTCACCATATTGATCGGACAACGACGCATAGTTGTCAGGCAACTTACCACCATCTTTTTGGGTATAAGGCACCATACATTCATTAATATCTGATTGGTCTTTGGTCCAGTCGCGAGTAAACATCTTGCACAGGTTTGCCTCACCAAAGTTACCAGTATGGTTCAGCACAATATCCAAGATTATCTTCATGCCGCGCTTGTGCGCTTCATCAATCACTTGTTGAAAACCTACACCTTCTGACTCGTATCGGTGATCCACCTTAGAGAAGTCATGTGCATGGTAGCCGTGATAGTCATAACCTGACGCATTCTCTACAATAGGTGTAATCCAGATAGCCGTAAAACCAAGGGCTTTGATGTAATCCATCTTCTCTATCAATCCCTTGAAATCACCACGCCAAGCTGGGTCACCAGGGTTGTTACCATCCCAGCAATGCGTATTGTTAGTCGCATCACCATCGTAAAAACGAGTGGTCATCACAAAGTAAATTGACTCATCACGAAAATCCGTACGAGAGGGGAAGAGTGTGGCAGCTCGTGTTACAACACTAACCCATATTAAGGCTAATAATATGATTTGTCTTTGCATCAATGTTATTTTTTCTTGGATTTCTTACCTATATATTTCCATTTCACCGATTTGAGATCTGTAAACTCAACGAGCCCTCGATTGCGTTTGATGGTAGCTTGGTCTTCTGATAATTTAATCTCGTCAACAAACCGATTGAAGATAATGTCAGACATTTCCTCTTGTTCATACAAATACTTTCCTAAAACCTGTATATTGTTACCCTGCGCTTGGTGGGTGAGTTTTGCCTCAAAGACTTGGCGTTCGTGACAAGCACAAGACACTGTAAGATTGAGATTTCTATTGGATAATCTAGTTAGCACGCATGCATTTTCCTTTATATGATCCGAGTTATTACGTTGTCCACGAAAATATTCCTCATCATGTTCTTTTACAACGAGCTTCATCGTATCTATTTTATAATTAGTATATAACAACGTATCCCCCTCCTTGTATGGCAGATAAGAGAATAGTAACTTCGTTGGGAAATTATCTGGCACATAATAAGGATCACAGCTACTAAATCCAATTCCAACGATAACAAGTAATAAAAATGCTACTTTTTTCATATATGTAATTTTCATCAAATACGCTACAAAGGTACTATTTTTTTCTGACATATGCAATTTTATAGGGATATAAGCAAGTATTTTTCTTACTATCTCACCCATACACGGTCGGCTGGATGGAAATCATGTATCTCTATCATTCCATCTTCCAGTAATATCTTCAGGTGCTTGATGACCGTTTTTTGTGTCATATTGCGATGTTTAGCAATATCCTTAATGCGGTATCCTTGATGAAGCAATGTCATCGTTTGGAATGTCGTTGCATTTACACGAGACTTACGTTGAGTAGTATAGATAGTCAAAGATGGCTCTTTGTATTTGTATGTCTTTCGTGCCTCAAAATAAGCTTCTACGGTGACACATCTTGCCATTTGTGCTTGTAAATAGGCTTTGCGTGATAACGCTGCATAAATATCCAATATGCTTTGCTTCAATTGTGCCGAGTCTGACTGATTATTACTTCGCAAAGGGCAATCGCTCATATCCTTCAGCAGTTCGTATATCTTGGGGGCATAATATTGACATGCCGCCTGCAATCGCTCTTGAAGTTTATCCAACTGGTCATTGTACATCAGTTGGCGTATCTGCTGCTGAAAGCGTTCCCCTACTCCATGCAACTCCAGCAAGGGCGTTATCAAGTCTGTTATATACTGATTAGGCGGTATCTGCAACGAGGTCATACTATTGGCCATGCGCTGCAAGGAATAGAGTTGTTCAGCGTGTTCCTTGAAGTCAAACAACGCACAGAGCAAAGTAGTCAAATACTCTTTTTGCGCAGGTTGAAGATTCTGCTCAACGGTCTGGAGCGAATCCTGATTATCGGTAAACTGCAAAACCTCTCGGGCATTAGTAAGTGCACGCGTAGGTATTGGAGTAAGCAAAGTTAATCCCTCTAGGCCGCGACAACGCGAGAGAGCCACATACACTTGTCCCGCAGCAAAAGCATCCTCTGCATCTATAATGAGCTGATCAAAAGTCAAGCCCTGTGCTTTGTGTATAGTTATTGCCCATGCTAGGCGCAAAGGGTAATGCGTAAATGTACCTATGATTTCGGTTTGCACTTGGTCACTACCCGAATCAGCATTATAGCGGATATTCTCCCACACTTCGTTATGCACATTGACCTCTGTGCCATCGTCACAACGCACATTGATGGCTTGCTTAGAGAGTGAGGTAACTACGCCTAGTTTGCCGTTGTAGTATAGTTTGTCAGTAGAAGAGTCATTCTTGATAAACATGACTCGTGCACCGACTTTGAGTGTTAGTTGCTTATCAATAGGATACATGGACTCGGGGAACGTATCGGTAATCGTTGCCTTATAGGTATATTCCTTCCCCTTCAAGGCATCCATCTCACGTTGGTTAATCGCATCCACCTTGCTATTATGAGTAGAGAGTGTGATCGCCCCTTCTAAACTCCTAAACTCCTGAACTCCTAAACTCCTCACCCTAGCATTGAGCACAGCGAAAGACTGCGGGGTGAGCGTATTATTGCGTACTTCATTAAGGATAGATAAGAACTCCACATTCGTTTGTCTATAGACATGTTCAAACTCAATATAGATAGGCCGAAGCTCTCGGAAGACACGAGCTTGGAAGAAATAGGGTCCCTCATAGTAAGGTTGGAGCAATCGCCATTCTTCCTCACGCACTACGGGTGAGAGTTGGAACAGGTCACCTATAACTAGAAGTTGTACTCCACCAAAAGGAATAGTAGGACGATGTTTGAAGTGGCGCAAGACCGCATCAATGGTGTCTAGTAAATCCGCTCGCACCATACTGACCTCATCAATAACAAGGAGTTCCAAGTTGCGCAATACACGCTGTTTGTTCGCACGCATCTGCATCTCGGAGAAGAGTTGCAGACGTGCTTCGTCGGTAGGAAGAAAGATTTGTGGTGGTAACTGGAACAGCGAATGAATCGTCACGCCTTCGGCATTAATTGCAGCCACGCCCGTAGGTGCCACCACAGCCATTTGTTTGGGACATTCTTCCTTAAGGCGACGCAGGAACGTAGTTTTGCCCGTTCCTGCCTTACCAGTCAGAAAGATACAACGATTGGTATGTTGTACGTAATTATATGCTAATTCTTGTGAGGTCATGTTTATATTTAAGTGCAAAGGTACAAAAATATTCTGAAACAAACAATATTTAAGTAAAAAAAACATAAAAGAGAGTGTACCCAAAGTACACTCTCTTTTATGTTATTGATAGGCATTTAGCTTATAAGAAACAAGGTATCAATCCTCGCCCACATGGAGTTGGCGAATGGATTTCGCCACGTTGAGGAAGTGGTCGGCTATACGCTCAGTATCAGAAGCAAACTCTTGATATACTTGACCTACACTAGCAGGATAGATACCATCCATCAAGCGTTGCAAATGCATCTTCTCAATACGAGCCACCATCTCATCCACTTGATCCTCGTAACGGTTCACCTCAATCAACGCATCGAAATCATGGTCCATATATGTCTTCATAGTTGCTTGATAAAGCGAACCTATCGTCTCACGCAACTGCTCCACCTCGAAAAGAAGGTCCTTGCTAAACTTCTCATTGAAGTTCTTTAGAAGTTCCGCATACTCTGTCAAATTCACAGCATAATCACCTACTCGCTCCAAGTCGCCAATCGTACGGATAGCAGTAGCCAGATATCGATTATCTTCCTCGCTGATAGGCAAGGTATTCAATTGCACAATATATGGAATGAGGTTGCGATTGAGGTAGTTGAGTTGCTTTTCGTTCTCGTTGAACTCATCCATCTTGTCGAAGTTCACGGTAGAAATGATATCCATCGCCAAGTTGAAGTTGTGGATAGCAATAGCCGCCATATTCTCAATCTCAAGCTTAACTTGGTTAACAGCGATAGCTGGAGTACGGAGCATTTGCTCGTCCACGAAATGGAAGTGTGGTTGTCCCTCTTGCAATGCTTCGTCCACGCGATTCTTCTCTGGCAAAATCTTCACAACTAAATTAACTAGATAATCTGTCAACGGCAAGATGATACATACTGTCACACAGTTGAAGATGGTGTGGAACATCGCTAGTTGAAGTTGTGGTGCATCAGGGAACATACGCTCAAAGATGATACCATAGTTGAGTGCACCTGAAGTAACGAGGTGCATTACCCATGCCGCAATGAGGAAGATGAAGACACCAAAGCAGTTGAATAGCAAGTGGATAAGAGCTGTACGCTTAGCGTTGAGACCGGAGGTCAAACCTGCAATAATAGCAACCACGCACGAACCAATATTCGAACCCATAGTGAGATAGATACCTTGGTTCAGTGAGATAAGTCCCGTTACAGCCATGGTGAGTGCAATAGATGTCACCACAGAAGATGACTGCACAATTGCTGTCAATATCGCACCGAAGAGCACAAGCATTAATGGGTGCTCAACCGAAGCGAGGAAAGCCTTGATTTCTGGCAACCCAGACAATTCTTTCATAGAGCCACTCATCAAGCTGAGACCGACGAAGAGCATACCAAAACCGGTGATGATACCGCCCCAAGTCTTCCATGTATCTTTCTTTGAAAAGAGTTCGATAAAAGCACCCAGACCTGCGAAAGCAGCAAAAATAACAGTAGTAGATATACCGCCACCGCCACTAAGACCGAGGGCAACGATTTGTGCCGTGACTGTAGTACCGATGTTCGCACCATAGATGATAGTAGCTGCTTGCGCGAGTGACATGATGCCGACATTCACGAAACCGATGACCATCACGGTCGTGGCACCCGAAGACTGGATGGCAGCAGTAGCTACTGTACCAATACCCACGCCCAACATGCGAGAGTTGGACATGCGAGAAAACAGACTTTTGAGGCGGGCACTGCTGGCAGTCTCCAAGTTGGAAGACATCATCTGGCATGCCACCAAGAAAATACCAATACCTGCGATGAGTTGCAAGATGGCTTGAAGGAGTATAGTTATGTCCATACTATGTAGAGGAGTTAAAAAAGTTTCAGGCGGCAAAGCCGCTTGTTTCAAAGTTTCAATGTTTCAATAATATGAAACAAGCGCACAGCGCGTGAAACCATAGAACTCTTTTAAATGTAAAAGGACTTATGCATCGTACATGCATAAGTCCTTAAGTTATTGATTAGAAGTTGTTTTGTTGCAATTGGAAGTATGCTTGTGGGTGTTTGCAAACAGGGCAAACTACAGGAGCATCTTGACCGATATACAAGTGACCACAGTTGCGGCATTGCCAGATAGCATCACCATCGCGGCTGAACACAAGCTTATCCTCGATATTCTTGAGGAGCTTGAGGTAGCGCTCTTCGTGTGCTTTCTCTACAGCA
>JAFYSK010000004.1 GCA_017559385.1 Paludibacteraceae bacterium
GACGCATCAGCTCGACTTCTTCATCAGTCTTTAGGTATATCATTCGTCTTAATAAGCCATAGCGGAGCGACCCTTGATGCGCATACCAGACTCATAGAAGCCATCGTAGTGACGCTCGAGGAGTTTGCTCTCGATTTGTTGTAGCGTATCCAAGATTACACCTACCATGATGAGGAGTGATGTACCACCAAAGAATTGTGCGAAGCCCATGCTCACACCGAAGAGGCGAGCAAAAGCAGGCATAATAGCGATGATAGCCAAGAGGCAAGAGCCAGGCAATGTCAAACGTGTCATGATAGAGTCGATATACTCAGCAGTCTTCTTACCTGGTTTAACTCCAGGGATGAAGCCATTGTTGAGCTTAAGGTTTTCAGCCATTTGTACAGGATTGATGATAATCGCAGTGTAGAAATAAGTGAAAACGATAATCAAGAGTGCGAATACAGCGTTGTACCAAAATCCGTCGTTGTTCATGAACGCACGTGTAAATGCGCTAGCAGTCTCAGAAGTAGAGAAGCCTGCGAGTGCGATTGGGATGAACATGATAGCTTGCGCGAAGATGATAGGCATCACGTTCGCAGCATTCACCTTAAGAGGGATGTATTGGCGTACGCCACCGTATTGCTTGTTACCCACCATACGTTTAGCGTATTGTACAGGGATACGGCGTGTACCTTGTACTAGGAGGATAGCGAAAGCGAATACGAACAAGAGGATGATGATCTCGAGGATAAATACCATCAAACCACCACCTTCGTTCAAGCGTGAAGAGAACTCTTGAATGATAGCAGCTGGGAAGCGAGCGATAATACCGATGAGAATGATAAAGGAGATACCATTACCAATACCGCGATCGGTGATACGCTCACCCAACCACATCACGAACATAGAGCCCGCGCAGAGGAGGATGGTAGAAGAGATGGTGAACCAGTTGAAACCAACAGCTACTGCTTGACCAGCCTGTGCCATTTGGACAGAGAGGTTCACGAGGTAGCTTGGTCCTTGGAAAAGGAGGATAGCTACAGTGAGGTAGCGAGTGATTTGGTTCATTTTTTGGCGGCCAGACTCACCCTCTTTTTGCATCTTTTGGAAGTAAGGCACTGCGATAGTAAGCAGCTGGATTACGATAGATGCAGAAATGTAAGGCATGATACCCAAAGCAAACACTGATGCATTGGAGAACGCGCCACCTGAGAACATATCCAAGAGTGCCATCAGACCTCCTGCAGTTTGCGCTTGCAAAGCGGAGAGAGCTGTTGGATCGATACCTGGAAGTACCACGAAAGAACCGAAACGATAGATGAGCACAAAAAGGATTGTGGTCAGCAGTCGTTGACGGAGATCTTCGATCTTCCAGATATTTTGGATTGTCTGAATAAACTTACGCATACTAATTAGATTTTGTTGATAGTACCACCAGCAGCAGTGATAGCCTCTTCAGCAGTTTTGCTGAATGCGTTAGCTTCTACTGTAAGCTTAGCAGTGAGGGTACCGTTACCAAGAATTTTCACCAATTGAGTTTTGTTGATGAAGCCAGCCTCGTGGAGTTCGATCAAGCCGATTTTCTCGAGGTTTTTAGCTTCAGCAAGTGCTTGGAGAGTAGAAAGGTTGATCGCTTTGTACTCCACACGATTGATGTTTTGGAAACCAAACTTAGGCAAACGGCGTTGCATAGGCATCTGACCACCCTCGAAACCGATTTTCTTAGAGTAACCAGAGCGTGACTTAGCACCCTTGTGACCGCGAGTAGAGGTACCGCCGAGTCCTGAACCAGGACCACGACCGATACGTTTAGCGGTCTTTACTGAACCAGCAGCTGGTGTTAAATTATTTAATTCCATAATGCTTGCTAAAATTTAAAGATTAGTCAATTACTTTAACCAAGTGTTTAACTTTGTTAACCATACCGATGATAGCAGGAGTAGCCTCATGCTCTACGATAGCGTTCATCTTGCGAAGACCAAGAGCCAACATAGTATCTTTTTGCACTTGTGGGCAGCCGATAGTGCTGCGTACTTTTTGAACTTTAATTGTTGCCATGATATTCACAAATTATTATCCGTTAAACACTGTAGAAAGGCTCACGCCACGGTTTTGAGCTACGGTGCGAGCGTCGCGCATTTCGCCGAGAGCTGCAATAGTAGCTTTAACGAGGTTGTGAGGGTTAGAAGAGCCCTTAGATTTTGCCAAAATGTCGGTTACACCAGCAGACTCAAGTACGGCACGCATAGCACCACCGGCCTTCACACCAGTACCGTGAGAAGCAGGTTGGATATAAACGCGAGCGCCACCGAACTTAGCGTATTGCTCGTGAGGAACAGTACCTTTGAGTACAGGTACTTGGATAAGGTTCTTCTTAGCAGATTCAGTAGCCTTAGAGATAGCTGCGGTAACTTCACCAGCCTTACCAAGACCCCAACCTACGATACCAGCCTCATTTCCTACAACAACGATGGCTGCAAATGTGAAAGTACGTCCACCTTTAGTAACCTTAGTTACACGGTTGACAGCAACGAGGCGCTCCTTGAGCTCCAAGTCTTGTGTTGATTTTACTCGATTCATAACAGTCTCTTTGTTTTAGAATTTGAGACCTGCCTCGCGGGCAGCGTCTGCCAATGATTTAACTCGACCATGGTAGAGATAGCCGTTACGGTCAAATACAACAGTCTCTACGCCAGCAGCCTTAGCAGCTTCTGCGATGAGTTTGCCGACTTGAGCAGCCTTCTCAGTTTTGGTCATTTGATCTTTAATAGCGAGCGAAGATGCAGATGCAAGTGTTTTACCTTGCAAATCGTCGATAACTTGTGCGTAGATTTGGCTGTTGCTACGGAATACTGTCAGACGAGGACGCTCAGCTGTACCCGAAACTTTAGTACGGATAGATGCTTTAATTTTAAGTCTTCTTGCAATTTTCTGATTCATAACTTATTCCTTTCTAATTATTTACCAGCCGATTTACCAGCTTTACGACGAACAATTTCACCTTGGAACTTAACACCTTTACCCTTATATGGCTCTGGTTTGCGGAAAGAGCGGATCTTAGCGCATACTTGGCCAATGAGTTGCTTGTCAGCAGACTCGAGGATAACGAGAGGGTTTTGGTTACGCTCTGACTTAGTCTCTACCTTGATCTCTTTAGGGAGTTGGAGGTAGATTGGGTGGGTATAACCGAGTGCGAAGTTGAGAGTATTTTGCATACTTGCAGCCATCTCAACACGGTAACCTACACCGACGAGTTCGAGTACTTTCTTATAACCCTCGCTTACACCTACAACCATGTTGTTGATGAGTGCGCGATAAAGACCGTGCATAGCGCGGTTTTGCTTCTCATCATTAGGACGTGTATCAGTAAGTACACCATCCTCAACGGTTACAGTGATGTTAGGGTTAACTTGTTGTTGCAATTCACCTTTAGGACCTTTAACAGTCACGAGGTTCTCAGGGCTAACTGTTACAGTTACACCTGCAGGGATAGCGATAGGCAATTTACCAATTCTTGACATAGTCTTTCCTCCTGATTAATAGATGTAACAAATAACCTC
>JAFYSK010000026.1 GCA_017559385.1 Paludibacteraceae bacterium
ATATCGTGTGGGTGACTCTCGGTCATACCAGCAGCGGTAACACGCACGAACTTAGCTGATTTGAGTTCGGTGAGGTTGTGTGCACCTACATAACCCATACCTGAACGAAGACCACCCATGAGTTGGAAGATAGTCTCAGCTACATGTCCTTTGTAAGGAACACGACCTACGATACCTTCTGGTACCAGTTTGTTGATATTGGTCTCCTTGCCTTGGAAATAGCGGTCAGCTGAACCAGCTTTCATAGCGTCGATAGAACCCATACCACGGTAAGCTTTGAATTTACGACCGTTGTAGATGATGGTGTCACCAGGAGCCTCTTCGGTACCAGCGAACATACTTCCGCACATCACGCAGTTGCCACCCGCAGCGAGAGCTTTGACCACGTCGCCAGAGTAGCGAAGACCACCATCAGCAATCATAGGCACACCTGTGCCCTCAAGTGCAGCAGCTACTTCGAAGATAGCGGTGAGTTGTGGTACACCTACACCAGCAATGATACGGGTGGTACAGATAGAACCAGGACCGATACCTACCTTCACACCATCAGCACCATTCTCAACGAGGTACTTAGCAGCCTCAGCAGTAGCGATATTACCTACTACTACGTCGAGGTTAGGGTAAGTAGCTTTGATGGTACGGAGTGCATTGACGATGTTCTTAGAGTGGCCGTGTGCAGAGTCGAGCACAACAGCATCTACACCTTCTTTATATAATGCTGCCACGCGGTCCATGAAGTCAGGGGTGATACCTACTCCAGCCGCACAGCGAAGACGACCTTTAGCGTCTTTACAAGCGTTAGGGAAATCTTTGAGTTTGGTGATGTCTTTATAGGTCACAAGGCCTACAAGTTTGCCGTTAGCATCTACGACAGGAAGCTTCTCCACCTTGTGCGCTTGAAGTGCCGCCATTACCACCTCGTTATCAGTTGAGTTAATGGTAATAAGATTCTCGCTGGTCATGACTTCAGCGATTTTGCGACTCATATCAGTTTGGAAGCGCAAGTCACGGTTAGTTACAATACCCACTAGGTTATTTTCTGCGTCCACTACAGGAATACCACCAATGTGGTTGTCGTGCATCATCTGCTCAGCATCGCCTACTGTTTGGTCAGGTGAGATGGTGATAGGATCAGAAATTAGTCCGTTTTCAGCACGTTTTACACGGCGTACTTCAGCCGCTTGCTCTGCGATAGACATGTTTTTGTGAATAACACCAATACCACCCTCTCGAGCAATGGCAATAGCCATCTTAGATTCTGTCACGGTGTCCATAGCAGCTGATACCACAGGGATATTGAGGCTGATATTACGAGTGAATTGGCATTTGAGGTCCACTTCACGAGGAAGTACCTCAGAATAAGCTGGAACGAGCAACACATCGTCAAATGTGAGGCCTTCGTTTAAAATACGATCAGTCATGTTATATTTCGTTTTTTTATTATTAGCTAATTAAACTAGTTTTTTACAAAGCATGGTCGCAATAATAGCAACGGAGAACGCCATCAGCATCGGTATATGCTTTTTTCTCAACTGGTTCAGTGGTAACGATACAACGATCGTTGTTACAGATTTGATCAGTGATGAAAGTGTCCACCTTGTGCGATGGCTCTTTGTCGTGCCACGAGAGCAAGGTGTAGATGAGTGCCATACGGACATACTTACCATTCTCTACTTGGCGGAAGTAAGCAGCACGTGGGTCTTTGTCCACATCTACTGTGATCTCGTTTACGCGAGGTAGTGGATGAAGAACCACCATATTCTCCTTGGCAAGCGCCATTTTTTCAGTATCCAGTATAAAGGCATCCTTCAGACGCTCATACTCAGCTGGGTCATCGAAACGCTCTTGTTGTACACGAGTCATGTACAAAACATCGAGAAGAGGCATTGCTTCTTCAATAGTAGCATATTCGCTATAGTTTTCGCCCAATTCGTGTTTCATATAGTCTGGCAAACGAAGCTCTTCTGGGGAGATCAATACAAAGTGTACGCCCTCGTAACGCTTCATGGCTTTGATAAGCGAATGGACGGTACGTCCATACTTAAGGTCACCACAAAGACCGATTGTTAGGTTATCAAAATGACCAAGTTCACGACGAATGGTAAGTAAATCTGTTAGCGTTTGCGTTGGATGAGCGTGTCCACCATCACCAGCGTTAATAATAGGAATACGGCTAAACTCACTTGCTACACGAGGAGAACCTTCTTTGTAGTGACGCATAGCGATGATGTCAGCAAAAGAGCTGACCACACGGATAGTATCTGCCACAGTCTCACCTTTGCTCACACTACTGCTCTTGGCATCGGAGAAGCCCAATACATTGCCACCCAACTCCATCATTGCAGCTGTGAAGCTGAGGCGTGTACGGGTGCTAGGTTCGTAGAAGAGCGTAGCG
Source organism: Paludibacteraceae bacterium (assembly GCA_017559385.1). Taxonomy (GTDB): domain Bacteria; phylum Bacteroidota; class Bacteroidia; order Bacteroidales; family Paludibacteraceae; genus Colicola. Next base: position 2,396 of record JAFYSK010000026.1, read on the forward strand.
AGTTTCTTGCCATGGCATGCTTCGGCATACATCTCCTTATTATTAATGATATCCAATGCGCGGTTGATGATTACATCTACCTCGGCAGTGGTTAAATCCACGGAATCAATTAAGTGTCTCATTGTTTTTACTGAGTAAAAAGTTTCAATGTTTCAAAGTTTAATGCGGCAGAGCCGCTTGTTTCAAAGTTTCAATATTGAAGTAGCGCACAGCGCGTGCAACTCTAAAACGATTCTTTAGCGCAGCGCTTATGCCATCCAACTTTCGTCGGAAGGATTGTTGCGGAATTTTATTAGGCGCTCTTTGTCTTCTGGAGCGATGTATGCTTTTTCAGCAGCTACCTCTACAAGAGTATCGAGATCGCAAAGGCTAACATTCTTCACCTCTGCAGCAGCCAAACGCTCGAGACCTTTCTTCATACCATAGGTGAAGATGCTCACGATACCGAGCACTTCTGCGCCTGCTTCGCGGAGAACATTGACTACTTCGATGCAGCTACCTCCCGTAGAGATAAGGTCCTCTACGACAACAACTTTTTGTCCAGGAAGGAGTTTGCCTTCGATTTGGTTGCCACGACCATGGTCTTTCGCACCACTGCGCACATAACCCATAGGAAGGTCAAGAATAGTAGCAGTGATGGCTGCGTGAGCAATACCAGCGGTAGAAGTACCCATAAGAACTTCCACTTGAGGATAATGCTCTTTTATCAATTGAGCGAGACCGTTCTCTACATCATTGCGCACTTGGGTGTCGCTAAGGGTGAGACGATTGTCGCAATAGATAGGACTCTTGATACCACTAGCCCATGTGAATGGCTCATTTGGACGAAGGAAGACGGCTTTGATCTTGAGCAAGTCTTCGGCGATAAGTTGTTTCATATATTCAAAGTTTCAATGTTACAAAGTTTAATGCGGCAATGCCGCTTGTTTCAATATAGCCTCAGGCAAAATGTATATATAATTTGATTTATTCCTGATTTTCTAACAAATAAGCAAGTACAATTGCAAAAGACTTACTTAATTACTCTGTAGGGATATCGGTATTTACGTTTTTGCTACCTACCAAAGCATAGAAGAGGATAAATAATAATCCTGCGATAGGTACGATGTATGAAATCAAGTAGTTGGTATAATCTGCCAACAAGTTTTGGAAGAATGGCAATATACCACCACCGCAAACCATAGCCATGAAGATACCACTAGCTGCTGGAGTATATTTACCCAAACCCTCTGCAGCTAAGTTGAAAATTGCACCCCACATTACGCTAGTCATCAATCCGCACAAGAACATGATAATCATGCTAATTGGCAACTCTATCCCCTTGAAAGTAACCACCCATGCCTCTGGGAAGAATATCACACATAGCAACATAGCGATTGCCAATGATGAAACAGTCACCAACATTGCCTTGCTACTTACTTTTCCACCTACAGTACCACCAATCAGACGACCAAACATCATCATCAACCAATACAAACCAACAACTGTACCTGCAATAGCAGGACCTACTGCTGGATTAGCAGACATATACAGGTTAGCAGTATTAGGAATACCCACTTCTACTCCCACGTAGAAGAAGATAGCCACCGCACCCAACACAAAGTGACGGAATGATAATGGACTGTGTTGATCTTTTTGTGCTTTAGCAGCAGCGCGTTGCTCTGCGGTCTCAATATGTGGTTCTGGGATCTTGGTTAGTGAGATAATCACGAATGCCAACATGAAGATGAGCATAGCAGCCAACATAGCAGGAGCAGCATCACCCACTTGTGCAGCTGCAGCAGAGCCGCCAATCAAATAACCCAAGATAATTGGAGCCAAAGTGCCACCAATAGAGTTGCAGGAACCGCCAAACTGAATCAATTGATTACCACGCTTGCCACCGCCACCCAAAGTATTTAGCATTGGATTCACTACGATATTGAGCAAACACATAGAAAAACCTGCGACAAATGCGCCCAGCACATATACGCCGAAACTCTCAGCATAGCCACTCAACCATTGTATGCCAACGCCAACAAGACCAACGGAAACAGCGAGCAATGAAGTAAACTTGTAGCCTTTACGTTTCAAGATTACGCCAGCAGGAACACCCATTACTGCATACGCAATAAAGTTAGCCAATGTACCCAATTGCGCCATAGCGTTAGAGGCACCAAATTGTGTTTTCACGATCACACCCATCGAACCAGCAAAGTTGGTTACAAATGCAATCATGAAGAACAGTAGATACATCACCACGATAGGTAGGATGTTGGATTTTTTGTTTGCCATAATACTTAATATTTAGTGGTTATATATTTTAGTCGTTTGGAATATTTGAATTTGTCAATATTGACTGCGTAGCACATACATATTACTTTGTTATCCACAAAATTCCTCTACGCAGCGTTTGTAGGCTGCTACAGGGTCTTCGGCAGCGGTAATTGGGCGGCCCACAACGATAAAGTCAGAGCCAATCTCGCGTGCTTTTGCAGGAGTAGTGATACGCACTTGGTCGCCTACTACACCATCTGCAAAGCGGATACCAGGAGTAACAGTATAGAAGTCTTTGCCGCAAGCATCTTTTACCAGACCTGCTTCGAGTGGCGAGCAAACCACGCCATCAAGACCAGCAGCTTGTGCGTTTTTAGCATAGTGAACCACTACATCGCCGATATTACCTTGAATAAGAAGGTCGTTGTGCATACGCTCCTCACTGGTAGAGGTGAGTTGGGTAACAGCCAAAAGGATTGGACGAGTACCGTCCTCGCGAGTAAGGCCTTCAAGCGCAGCTTTCATCATCTCAATCGTACCGGCAGCATGCAGATTGCACATATCCACATCCAAACGAGAGAGTACCGACATTGCTTTCTTTACGGTGTTAGGTATATCGTGGAGTTTGAGATCAAGGAAAATCTTGTGTCCACGGCGTTTGAGTTCGTGCACGATAGCAGGACCTTCTGCGTAGTAGAGTTCCATACCAATCTTTACATAAGGCTTTACATCGCCCATCTTGTCAAGGAAGCGATAGGTCTCTTCTGCCGAAGCGAAATCGCATGCAATGATTACATCTTTATTCATGGTTTACTATTCCAATTATATCTGTTAGTTTATCTATTTTCAGTTCGTCCATCAGTGCTGGTAGGCGGTCGATGATCTCTTTTGCTACCATTGGGTTGGTGAGGTTGGCTGCTCCAACCTCTACGGCTGTTGCGCCCGCCATCATCATCTCAATCACATCCTCTGCGCTGCTGACGCCGCCACAACCGATGATAGGCAAGTTGGTTGCGCGTGCCACTTGGTTGACCATACGCAATGCCAATGGGAAGATTCCTGAACCCGAATAACCACCATAGCGGTTGGCGATCACAGGACGGCGACGACGGATGTCGATGCGCATACCGAGCAGGGTATTGATGAGGCAAAGGCCGTCTGCTCCAGCAGCTTCGCATGCTTTGGCGATGGCTACAATGTCGGTCACATTAGGCGAAAGCTTCATATATACAGGCTTGGTAGTCACGGCTTTAACGGCTACTGTGACTTCGGCTGCAGCCTCTGGGCTGGTACCAAATGCCATACCACCATTGTGGACGTTAGGGCAGGAGATATTCACCTCGAGGATGTCGATAGGCTCTTTGTCTAGGAGGGCGCAAGTCTCTACATAGTCTTGTACGGAGAAACCGCTGACATTGGCTACGATGCAGCCGTTGTAGTGGCTCTTGAGGCGAGGAAGTTCATGAGCAATCACATGCTCTACGCCAGGGTTTTGGAGTCCTACGGCATTAATCATACCATAGTTACCGCACTCGGCGATACGAGGCAAAGGGTTGCCGTAGCGTGCCTCGCGGGTGGTGCCTTTGAAGGATATACCTCCGAGGCAGTTGATATCGTATAACTCAGCAAACTCGTCGCCAAAACCATAGGTTCCCGATGCAGGGATAATTGGGTTGGCAAGGGTGATGCCAGAGAGGGATATTTGAAGTTTGTTGTTCAACATTGTTCAGTATGGTTCAATGTAGTTCAAAATTGTTCAATATGGTTCAAAGTTGTAATATTTCCGCTGGGAAGACGGGGCCTTCTTTGCAGACGCGTTTGGGGCCATGGGTGGTTTGGATGGTGCAGCCCATGCATGCGCCGAAACCACATCCCATGCGCTCTTCCATACTCACTTCGCCATGAGTGCCAATAGCCTGTAGGAGCGCTTTGATCATTGGCAATGGTCCGCAAGTGTAGTAGTAGGATTGCTTGCCGTCTAAGGCGTTGGTGACAAAACCCTTCACGCCATGGCTACCGTCCACAGTGGTGACGGTAACATCGCAACCCAAGGCACGGAACTCGTCCTCATAGAAGACTTCGTCTTGGGTGTTGAAGCCAAGAATCACGCGCACCTTTTTACCTGCTTCGCGGAGTTGGCGAGCGAGCATATACATCGGTGGTACACCCACGCCACCGCCTACAAGTAAAGGAGCATCGCCCGCTTTGCTGAGGTCGTAGCCATTGCCGAGAACGGTGAGTACATCGAGTTGGGTGCCAACTGGCAGATGACTCATAGCTTCGGTGCCTACGCCTACTACCTTATATATAATAGTGAGAAGTGGTTCAGCATTGTTCAGCGATGGTTCAACATTGCAGACAGAGATGGGGCGACGCAGGAATTGACCTTGCACGCGGATATTCACGAACTGGCCAGGAAGAATGCCCGTAGTGTCGCCACAAAGCTGCATGCGATAGACATTCTTGGCTATCTGTTCGTTGGATTTTATTTCAAATGTAAGTTGCTTCATTTCTTCTTTGTGTTATGCTTATCTATCGGCGAGGTTCCGATGAGGTTCCGATCAGCTTCCGATCAGCTTCCGATGGAGATAGGTGGCAGATGAGTGGCAAACTACTGGTTGGTATTGTTATATACTATTATTCCGTTGACAATGGTTTTGACGCACTTGCCATAGACCTCCCAACCTTCGAATGGCATAGCTTGACCCATAGAAAGAAAATTCGCAGGATCGATCTTGTAACATGCATCTAGATTGAAGTAGGCAAAAGATTGGCTATTATCCAAACCGATGATACGAGCAGGGTTGGTGGACATGAGTTCGATGAGGCGCTCAAAGGAGATGATACCTGTTTTGACAAAATGGGTGTACATGAGTGGGAAGGCAGTTTCTAGTCCTACGATACCGAAGGCACTCTTCTCCAATCCCCTACTCTTTTCCTCAGCGCTATGAGGTGCGTGGTCAGTAGCAATACAGTCGATGGTGCCATCTTTGATGCCCTCGATGAGCGCAAGACGGTCTTCCTCTGCACGGAGAGGTGGATTCATTTTCCACTTGCCATCCTCTTGTAAGTCGTTATCCGTGAGAAGCAGATAGTGGGGCGCCGTCTCGCAAGTCACAGGCAAGCCTTTACGCTTTGCCTCGCGAATGAGCGCAACAGACTCTTTGGTAGATATATGGCATATATGAAAACGACACCCAGTCTCTTCTACCAGACGGATGTCGCGTTCTATCTCTTTCCATTCACTTTCAGACACGATGCCACGATGATTGTGTTTTGCGGCATACTCACCCGCATGAATGTATCCTCCATTAAGGAGAGCTTCTACTTCGCAGTGCGCCACCATGAGGCTATCTACCGCACGAATACGCTTCATAGCTTCGCGCATAAGTTCTTCGCTTTGTATGCCGCGTCCATCATCCGAAAAACCCTTGACATGAGGCGCTAAAGCCTGAAAGTCAACCAATTCTCCTGCTCCTTTCTGCCCCATCGTAATGGACGCAAAAGGATATACACCGGTGTAGGTGTCGCGACGGATAATATCAAGTTGTTCATGCAGATGCTCAACAGTGTCAGGAACAGGATTGAGATTAGGCATAGTAAAGACAGCACTATAGCCAGATGCAGCTGCTGCCATGCTACCAGTTTGGATAGTCTCTTTATATGAAAAACCCGGCTCACGGAAGTGGACATGAAGATCCACCAGAGCCGGAATTTGTACTATGTTGCGTTGAATCGCCATCTTTTGTGCAATTTATTTTAAATTGCTTGCAAAGGTACAACTTTTTTTTTAATTACACAAGCAATTATAGAGATTTTTTAGTTGCAAGTATAAAAAATGTAAAATAGAGTTTACAAAGATTGTAAAGAGTAATTAATAAGCGCATATAGACATCTTGAGAATCATCCAACAGTCTGTCAATAAAAAAAACACATTTTCCGAAGATATTTATTAAAATTCTTGCATATATCAAAAAAATAACGTAACTTTGCGGCTTAAAATTCAATTCAACCCGATCAAAATCAAAAAACGACATAAAATGACAAACAACAATATTCGATTTGAAGCTGTCAAGATGGCGCTTAATCATGAGCCAATAGTCACAAACAAAACCAACACTCGTGCTAGCGTAATCTTTGCTCAGAATGTATTTACTCGTGAGAAAATGCAGGAGTATATCGCTAGCAATATTCTTGACGAGTTATTCGAATTGATGGACAATGAGAAGACCCTGAGTCGTGACATAGCCAATAGCGTAGCTATCGGTATGAAGAAGTGGGCTATGGATCATGGTGCTACGCACTATACCCATTGGTTTCAGCCATTGACCGGCGGTACAGCGGAGAAACATGATGCTTTTTTTGATTTTGATGCTAACGGCAAACCAATTGAGAAATTTTCGGGTTCAGTTTTATATCAACAAGAGCCAGACGCCTCATCCTTCCCTTCTGGCGGTATTCGCAACACATTTGAGGCCCGCGGATATAGCGCATGGGATCCATCGTCACCAGCTTTTGTGATTGGTGATCGATTGTGTATTCCTACGATTTTCGTCGCGTACACGGGCGAAGCCTTAGATTATAAGACACCATTATTGCGTTCGATTGCTGCTGTGAACAAAGCGGCTGTGGGGGTTGCAAATTATTTTGATCGTAATGTAAAACGTGTGACTACGTATTTGGGTTGGGAGCAAGAGTACTTCTTGGTGGATGAGTCTTTGTTTGCTGCTCGTCCAGACTTGCTGATGACCGGTCGCACATTGATGGGACATTATTCTAGCAAGAATCAGCAATTAGATGACCACTATTTTGGTATTATCCCAGAGCGCGTATTGGCATTTATGACCGAGTTGGAGGAAGAAGCCTTGAAATTGGGTATTCCTGTGAAAACACGCCATAATGAGGTAGCGCCAAACCAATTTGAGTTGGCCCCTATATACGAAGAAGCCAACTTGGGTAGCGATCATAACCAACTCATTATGTCGCTCATGGAGCAAGTAGCTCACCATCATCATTTCCGTGTATTGCTTCATGAGAAGCCATACGGTGGCGTGAATGGTAGCGGTAAGCACTGCAACTGGTCATTGGGTACGAATACGGGCGTAAACCTAGTAGCACCAGGTAAGAATCCTTATCAAAACTTGCAGTTTGTGACCTTCTTGGTCAATGTTTTGAAAGCAGTTCATCGTCATAATGGCGTATTGAAAGCGTCTATTGCATCAGCTACTAATGCGCATCGTTTGGGTGCGAACGAGGCTCCACCTGCAATTATATCAGTATTCTTAGGCTCGCAACTCACAGAAGCACTTGCTCAAATTGAGAATGCGGATGTAGATAAAGGCATTATCATCAACGCCAAGAAGGAGATGAAGTTGGGCGTTGGCAATATACCAGAAATCTTACTGGATAATACCGATAGAAATCGTACTTCACCATTTGCGTTCACGGGTAACAGATTCGAGTTCCGTGCAGTAGGCTCTAGCGCCAACTGTGCAGGTGCGGTATTGGCATTGAATGCAGCCGTAGCAGAACAGCTGACTATGTTTAAGCAGGAGGTTGATGCTTTGATAGAGCAAGGCGAGGCTAAAGAGCGTGCACTCTTCCATGTGATTAAGCGTTATATTAAAGAGTGCCAAGCGATACATTTTGATGGCAATGGCTATAGCGACGCATGGAAAGAGGAGGCAGCGAAACGAGGTTTAGATTGCGAGACCAATGTACCTAAGATCATCGATAACTATTTGTCAGACAGTTCGTTGAAGATGTTCAGCAGTACGGGAGTATTATCACCATCAGAATTGGAATCAAGGTGTGAAGTTAAATGGGAGAATTATTCGCTGAAACTACAGATTGAGAGCCGCGTGTTTGGTGATTTGGTTATCAACCATGTCTTGCCAGCTGCTAAGCGCTATCAGAAAATGCTACTGGAGAAAGTGGCGAACATGAAAATGGTATTTGACGCAGATGAGGCGAAGGCACTAAACGAACAAGATTGCTTATTGATTCGCCGCATAGAGGCGCACGCTAGTGCAATCATCGCAGGTGTAGATAAGATGACCAAACTACGTGTAACAGCCAATCACATTGATAATCAACGAGAAAGAGCATTATCATTCCACGATAATGTAGTACCTATCATGGAGGATATCCGCAAGCATGTGGATGAACTGGAGATGTGGGTAGATGACCAATTATGGACATTGCCAAAGTACCGTGAATTGTTGTTTATACGATAAGTAACATGTCTGAGCATTTGAGTAAAAACCAGATTAAGTGGGTGCGTAGCTTGCAGCAAAAAAAGCAGCGCGATGCCGAGAGCGTGTTTGTGGCAGAAGGCCGCAAATGCGTGGAGGAGTTGCGTAACGCATTTGAACTAGTACTGATGGTTACTCCAGATAATGCAACCGAAGTTGAAATTGCGCAAATGTCTAATCTTCGCACACCTCAAGGAGTGATAGGAGTCTTTCGCAAGCGCCCCATCACCTCATCACCTCATCACCTTATCACCTCATCGCCTCAAGGTTTAGCTCTTGCTCTTGATGGCGTACAAGACCCTGGTAATCTGGGAACTATCATCCGCACTTGCGATTGGTTTGGTGTACATGATATATACTGTTCTAAAGATACCGCAGACTGCTACAACCCGAAAGTGGTACAAGCTACAATGGGAGCACTCGCGCGCGTGCGCGTTCACTATATAAATATAGAGGAGTGGTTGACGGAAAAGAGAAACACAGGAGTGCCTATATACGGCACCTTGTTAGAAGGAGGAAACATGTACAAAGATGGCGCGATTGCGGACAAAAGCAAGGGAGTGATCATCATGGGTAGCGAAGGCAATGGTATATCAGCCGCTATTAGAGAACTCATTACCCATCCTATCCGAATACCTTCCTTCCCCGAAAATGCAGAGACGTCTGAGAGTCTAAACGTAGGTATTGCAACAGCTATTGTTTTGGCAGAATTTAGAAGATAAACATTATAAATCAACACAATAATTAACCCAAAATTAAATGACCATGAAAAAAATTACAGCTTTTTTGCTATTTGCTTGTATCGTGAGTCAAGCATACGCATGGAAGCCTCAATTTGCGGGGCATCGCGGTAGCTATCGCGGAGTAGAAAACACCGAAGAGGCAATGATGAATGGTATTAACCATTATGGTTATACCGGCTTGGAGATCGATGTAAAAACCACTAGCGATGGTGAATATGTATGTTGGCATGACGATGATTTGAGCCGCGTAGGACATAGCGTACAAATTCCTTATACCAAATTTGAAGATCTCAAGGATTTAACTTTAACTCAAACTCGTGGCGGCGTAACCTATACCGCTAAGATTTTGACGGTAGATCGCTATTTGGAGATTTGCAAGGAGAATAATGTATTCCCTATCATTGAGTTGAAATGGGCTGTGGGTATTAACAACAATGACATGAGTCGTTTTCCTGGTTTGTACAAACTCATTGAGAAACACGGACTTGTAGAGGAAGCACGCATCTTGACCTCCATGCAAAAATCATTGGAGTATGTGCGTACCAACTTCCCAAAACTTCAATGCCAATTCCTCTGCTACGAGGTAACAGAAGCTCGCTATGATTGGTGCAAACAATGGGGAATCAATCCTAGTGTACAAACAGGTGGACTCAGCAAATACATGGCTCGTAAATGCCATGATGCAGGTATGGAAGTAGCAGTATGGACTGTCAACAGTTTGGCTGACTACCAAAAATACGGAGAACTAGGTTGCACAACTATGACTTGTGACTATCTCATGTCTACTGAGATGCCAGATTTGGTAGATGTTGATTGGGAAGCACTATCTCCTACTCCACCTGTTGACCATTTGTATGTCACCGAGTTATTCAATCATACAGAGACTGCTGGCACATTGCCAGAAGGATTTCCTACTACATTAGGTGGCAATTATACACAAGCACAACAAGCTGCATATATAGATGGTTTATTCTATGTGGCTGATTATGCCAAAGATAAAGTTATTTGTGTGGACACCACGGGTGTAGTGACTGATCCTAATATTCCAACACTCAATCACGGTATATGCCGTGACGATGCAGCCAACTTGATTCTACACACTTCACCAGACGCAAAGGTCCCTACCCAACTGACCATATATAAGCCCGAAGATACAACTGCATATGTGATTGATATTAAGCTCAATAATAATGGTCAAACCAATTTTCCCACCGCTAGTGGAGACATTTTTTCTGACGCAGGAGGATATGTGTATTTTTTTCCAAATGGTCAGAATTTCGTAGAGGTTGTTAAGATTGCCGCTGGTAAGTATGTATCTACTACCTCTTGTGCAGTTAGTTTGACAGGTACCACTGCTGGTTATGTGATTCCTGTAGATAACAACCCTAACCACTTTATTTATCAAGTACGTTCCAATGGTTATCACCTTTACAAAGATACTGACAAAGGTTCTTATTTGACAAGTCCTAATGGTACAACAGCTCCTTCACGCAACAATTCCGTAGGTGGTGCATTGTTTGAGTTGGGTGGTCATGATATGTTTGTGTATATGTCTGGTTCTCACTACAAAGGAGGTTGGACACTTCGCGACATGACTTCCGCAGAGTTAGTGCCTATGTACACCCAAGCACAATTAGGTAATGGTGGATATAATGCCAATGCTTCTGTAGGTGCTTTCTTTCATTGGGAAAGAGTGGATTCTGTGACTGTCAACCTTTACGAATACTGCCTTGGTCACGGCGTAGCTGGTTGGGAGATCAGTACTGCTCCTCATCGTATTCGTTTGAAAGACATGGCAGTTGATCCAGCAGAGGTGACTATTGCTGTGGGCGATACAGCAACTATCACAGCCGTGCTAACTCCTGCCAATGCAGAAATATTGAATGTCTCATGGCGCTATGCTACTACCAACCGCAATAGTAAACTCACTACAGATGGTACAGTGGCTAAATTCACCAGTAAGAAAGTGGGCACATATACCGTAACGGCAACTATAGATGACTTTACAGCAGAGTGTATCGTGAATGTAGTTGAAGAGGCAACAGGTGTAGATAACACCACTACTGTTACCCTTGAGCCACGCAAGGAAATACTTAACGGTCAAGTCCTTATCCGCACTCAAGATGGTACTTATACACTCATGGGACAAGAGTTTTGATGTTTAGTGGACGCTAACGCTATGGTTTAGTATTTGTAAGTACACATAACGAAAAAGACGAGGACTATCCTCGTCTTTTTCTATGTCTCGCCTTTCGCCTATAGCCTATAGCTTGCTCTGCCAGCGTCCTATTAGCGCTATGGCGTTTAATAAGCATTCATCTGCTCTTTTACAGTAGCAGTGATCATATCAGCAAACTCTTGCACGGTCATTTGACCTTTCTCCTCTGCGCCTTGTTGGCGAACACTGACGAGTCCGAGTTCTGCCTCTTTCTCACCTACGATGAGCATATATGGGATTCGCTTGAGTTCGTTGTCACGGATCTTGCGGCCAAGTTTCTCGTTGCGGTCATCCACGATACAGCGTACATCTTGTGCCTCGAGCATCTCTTTCACCTTGTGAGCATACTCGTTGCTCTTCTCAGAGATTGGAAGTACTACGGCTTGGTCTGGAGTCAACCACAATGGGAACTTACCTGCGGTATGCTCGATGAGCACTGCCACGAAGCGTTCCATAGAGCCGAATGGCGCACGGTGAATCATCACAGGGCGGTGCTTTTGGTTGTCCTCGCCTACATACTCTAACTCGAAACGCTCTGGGAGGTTGTAGTCCACTTGGATAGTACCCAATTGCCAACGACGGCCAAGGGCATCTTTCACCATGAAGTCGAGTTTTGGACCATAGAATGCAGCCTCACCAGTCTCAATGCGAGCAGGAAGACACTTCTCTTGGCATGCCTCGATGATAGCTTGCTCGGCTTTCTCCCACACTTCGTTCGAACCTACATACTTGGTAGTATTGTTAGGGTCACGGAGTGAGATTTGTGCCTCGAAGTTCTCGAATGCTAGTGACTTGAAGATGATCTCAATAATCTCCATCACACGAATAAACTCGCTCTTTACTTGATCAGGACGGCAGAAGATATGCGCATCATCTTGTGTAAATGAACGCACGCGCGTGAGACCGTGGAGCTCACCTGATTGCTCATAGCGATATACTGTACCAAACTCAGCTATTCGCAAAGGCAGATCCTTGTATGAGTGAGGAGTATTCTTGAAGATTGTACAGTGGTGAGGGCAGTTCATTGGTTTAAGCAAATATACCTCGCCTTCCTCTGGAGTGGTAATAGGTTGGAAAGAATCCTTGCCATAGTGATCCCAGTGACCAGAGGTGATGTACAAATTCTTGTTACCGATATGTGGAGTGATTACTTGTTGGTAACCATAGCGTTTTTGAATCTTCTTGAGGAAGTCCTCTAGGCGTAGACGAAGGGCAGTACCTTTTGGCAACCAGATAGGAAGACCCTTGCCCACCATATCCGAGAACATGAAGAGTTCCAACTCTTTACCAATCTTGCGGTGGTCGCGTTTCTTGGCCTCTTCTAGAAGGGTCAAGTACTCATCCAACATCGCTTTCTTAGGGAATGTGATACCATAGATACGGGTCATCATTGGACGAGAATCATCACCACGCCAATATGCAGCAGCACAACTGAGCACCTTGATGGCTTTAATAGCCTCAGTAGAAACGAGGTGAGGACCCTTACATAGGTCGGTAAATGCACCTTGTGTATAGGTAGTGATGTGGCCGTCTTCGAGCTCGGAGATCAACTCACATTTGTATGTTTGACCCTTAGCAGTGAACTCAGCAATAGCGTCTGCCTTAGCAATAGACTTCTTTACGAGTTGCTCTTTCTTAGCGCGAAGCTCTGCCATCTTTTGCTCGATAAGAGGGAAGTCGCTATCCTTGATAGTTTGGCCTTCTGCAGGATACACATCATAATAGAATCCATTCTCGATAGCAGGACCGATACCAAATTGGATGCCTGGATACAACTCTTGCAATGCCTCTGCCATCAAGTGGCTAGAAGTGTGCCAGAATGCGTGTTTAGCCTCTGCGTCATCCCACTTGTGTAGTTTGATGTCGCAATCGCTAGTGATAGGAGCATTGAGTTCAACGATTTGCCAGTCTTCTTGACCAACAGTTTTGATGCTTGCAACAAGGATGTCTTGTGCTAGTCGGCTGCTGATGCTTTCAGCTACGCCATAAGCGGTAATACCGCTCTCGTACTCACGGACACCACCGTCCGGAAAAGTAATTTTAATCATGTTTTTTCTTGTTTTGATTCTGGAGTAAGGAGCAAAGAGTCAAGATTAATTACTATTGTCTGTTCAGTCGTTACTGATATATCCTGATTCTTGGTTCCTGAATCCTTATTTAATAAACCTACAAATGTTTACGGCTTGGGGCTAACAAATGCCCTTTTGCCAAATCGGCCACAAAGGTACAAAAAATAATGCACATACACAAACAAAACTCATTTTATTTTAGGTGAGTTTCGTTATAAATATCCATTTAAAATTAAAACGAGCCGCTTCAAACAGCGACTCGTTTTGGTTTTATATCTAATGACTCTTATAGATTACAGAGCCATCATCTACTATATTACTCTTCTACAGCAGCTTGAGCAGCAGCCAAACGTGCGATTGGCACACGGAATGGAGAGCAAGAAGCATAGTTCATACCTACCTTAGCGCAGAACTTAACTGATGAAGGCTCACCACCGTGCTCACCGCAGATACCTGTGCGCAATCCTGGACGAACGGCGCGACCTTTCTCTACAGCCATTTGGATGAGTTGACCAACACCATTTTGATCCAATACTTGGAATGGATCTACCTTCAAGATCTTTTGCTCGAGATATACTGGCAAGAAGCTAGCAATATCGTCGCGGCTATAACCGAAGGTCATCTGTGTCAAGTCGTTGGTACCGAATGAGAAGTATTGAGCCTCAGTAGCGATGCGGTCTGCAGTCAAGGCAGCACGTGGAATCTCGATCATAGTACCGATCTCAAACTCTACCTCTACGCCGTACTCAGCGAATACCTCTTTAGATACTTTCTCGATGATCTCCTTTTGTTGGTGGAACTCATAGAGGATACCAATCAGTGGAACCATGATCTCTGGCATTGGGTTCTTGCCCTCAAGCTTCAACTCGCAAGCAGCGCTCAAGATAGCGCGAGTTTGCATAGCTGTAATCTCAGGGAAGGTGATACCAAGACGGCAACCACGGTGACCGAGCATAGGGTTGTTCTCTGCGAGAGAGTCAACACGTTGTTTGATCTCTTGTACGCTTACGCCCATCTCTTGTGCCATAGTCTCTTGACCAGCAGCATCATGTGGTACGAACTCGTGCAATGGAGGATCCAAGAGACGGATATTTACTGGATAGCCGTCCATCGCCTCTAGGATGCCCTTGAAGTCAGCCTTTTGGTATGGAAGGAGCTTAGCCAATGCTTTCTCACGACCTTCAGCATCCTTAGAAAGGATCATCTCGCGCATAGCCACGATCTTCTTATCCTCAAAGAACATGTGCTCGGTACGAGTCAAACCAATACCCTTAGCGCCGAAGCCACGAGCCACTTGTGCATCGTGTGGAGTATCAGCATTGGTACGAACTTGGAGATGTGTATATTTGTCGCAGAGATCCATCAACTCTTTGAAGTCACCGCTGAGTTCAGCAGCCTTAGTTGGGATTTGACCTGCGTATACTTGACCTGTAGAACCATTGATTGAGATGTAGTCACCCTCCTTGTAGGTCACACCTTCAACAGTCAATGTCTTAGCCTTGTAGTCAACTACGATAGCACCTGCACCAGAAACGCAGCACTTACCCATACCACGAGCAACTACAGCTGCGTGAGAGGTCATACCACCACGAGCAGTCAAGATACCCTCAGCAGCAGACATACCTGCTAGATCCTCTGGGCTAGTCTCAATACGAACCATCACTACTTTGTGACCGTCCTTAGCCCACTCTTGAGCATCGTCAGCGTGGAATACGATTTGACCGCAAGCAGCACCTGGGCTGGCTGGCAAACCTTGAGTAATCACCTTGGCAGCCTTCAATGCCTTAGCATCGAATACTGGGTGGAGAAGCTCATCTAGTTTTTGTGGCTCACAACGCTTGATAGCTGTCTTCTCATCGATAAGACCTTCTTTCACAAGATCCATCGCGATTTTCACCATCGCAGTACCGGTACGTTTACCATTACGTGTTTGAAGGAACCAGAGTTTACCCTCTTGTACGGTGAACTCCATATCTTGCATATCACGGTAGTGGTTCTCAAGCTTGGTTTGGATAGCGTCAAGCTCAGCATAGATTTCTGGCATAGCTTCTTCCATAGAAGGATATTTGCTAGCACGCTCTTCCTCGCTGATACCTTGGAGCGCTGCCCAACGACGGCTACCCTCAAGGGTGATTTGTTGTGGAGTACGGATACCAGCTACCACATCCTCACCTTGTGCGTTTACGAGGTACTCACCATTGAAGAGGTTCTCACCTGTAGCAGCATCACGGCTGAAGCATACACCAGTAGCAGATGTCTCACCCATGTTACCAAACACCATAGATTGAACGGTTACAGCTGTACCCCACTCATCTGGAATTCCTTCCATTTTACGGTAGAGAATAGCACGCTCGTTCATCCAAGAGCGGAACACAGCGCAGATAGCGCCCCAAAGTTGCTCAACAGGGTTGGTTGGGAAGTCGTGACCGGTTTGATCCTTGATAGCTGTTTTGAAGCGAGCTACGAGGAGCTTCAACTCGTCAACGGTCAAGTCTTTATCCAACTTGATACCACGAATCTCTTTTACCTCTTCAATGATAGCCTCAAATGGATCCATATCCTCTTTGTTCACTGGCTTCATACCTAGAACTACGTCACCGTACATTTGTACGAAACGGCGGTAGCTATCATATACGAAGTGTGGGTTGCCAGTCTTCTCAACAAGACCTGCAGCTACCTCGTCATTCAAACCAAGGTTCAAGATGGTATCCATCATACCTGGCATAGAAGCGCGAGCACCTGAACGAACACTCACGAGGAGTGGGTTCTTAGGATCGCCAAATGTATTATTCATCAAGCTCTCAATATGAGCTACAGCTGCTTTTACCTCTTTGTCAAGAACCTCTACGATCTTCTCTTGACCTACTTCGTAATACTCGTTGCAAACATCTGTGATGATAGTGAAACCTGGAGGTACTGGTACGCCTACCAAGTTCATCTCAGACAAGTTTGCGCCCTTACCGCCCAATGTCTCTCGCATTGATGCGTTACCTTCTGCTTTACCGTTACCGAAGGTATAAACACGTTTCTTGTTGTCCATTTTCTTAAAAATCTTTATATGTTAATAATTATCAAATTTACTTATTCTTGACGATGCGCCTTATTAATTACGCGTGCGCACACCAAACAACCTGCAAAGGTACTACTTTTTTACGAGATGAGCAAGAAAAACGGCAAGAAAATTGGCTTTTTCTATTCGTCCAAGTCATTTTATTGCATTTTTCTCACAAATTTCTTGCGTATATGACAAAAAAGCAGTACCTTTGCAGCCAATTTAGGGTAAGTCCTACACGACCAGCTCCCTCTGAACTCCCCCAGGTCTTGATCGAAGCAAGGGTAAGAGGTTGTAGCGGTGCGATGTAGTCAGCTTACCCTTTTTTTATTAGACCGCCCTGCGGGCTGTTAGATTCCGAGAGTCTAACCTCTAACAGCGAAGCGATCTAACAGCAAAGCGATCTAAAATGCTAGAAAAGTTTATCCAAAATAGAATTATTCAATGCCTGCCTTTCACCGCCAACGAAGGGCAAATGCAGTTGTTGGATAAACTCAGCCAATTCATCACTTCTTCAGCGCCTCGCAAAGCCTTTATTCTCCGTGGATACGCGGGTACGGGCAAGACGAGTATCATGGCTGCTTTGGTACAGAGTATCAAGCAGTTAAATCAACGTTTTGTTCTCCTATCGCCTACCGGACGAGCCGCGAAAGTGCTATCCAACTACGCTGGGCATCCCGCCTATACTATCCATAAGTTTATCTACCGTCAAAAGCAACTCGGAGAGGAGGTATTTACCCTCAACGATAACCTGCACAAGCACACACTTTTCATCATCGACGAGGCCTCCATGATCAGCGGTGTAAGAGAGACACATGGTTTCGGTTCTGGCATGCTATTAGACGACCTTGTCAAGTATGTTTATTCAGGTGAAGGATGTAGCTTACTTACCCTTGGAGACGACGCTCAGTTGCCACCCGTTGGTTCTATTCTTTCGCCTGCCTTGCAAACAGAATATATGCATGGTTATCAATTAGATATAACATCGCATACATTAACCCAAGTTGCTCGTCAAGCACTAGATAGTGGTATCCTACACAACGCTACCAAACTGCGAGATCTTGCCCTCGGCACTACCCTACCTACAACGCAAAATGAGATAGAGCAACTATGGAAAACCCTAGAGGAAAAAGCCGATATCAAAACCATCCCAAACCAAGACTTACAAGAGCTCATTGAGACATCTCACAACGAGGTAGGAGAAGAAGAAACTATCTTGCTGACACGCACGAACAAGCGGACTAATATATACAACCAAGGTATTCGCACCAGAATCCTTTGGCGAGAAGATGAAATTTCGTCGGGAGATAGGATTATGATTAGCAAAAACAACTATTTTTGGACCGAACAATACGAAAACCTACCCTTCCTTGCCAATGGCGATATGTTGGAGATTGTTCGTCTGCGCAATATGCGTGAGATGTATGGGTATCGCTTTGTAGATGCGCAACTCCGAGCCTTGGATTATGATTGGGAAATTGATGCCGTGCTATGGATTGACACGCTGTACAGCGACTCGCCTGAAGCCACACAAACGATGCAACGAGATCTATTTAGCAAGATAGCAGAAGACTATCCCGAGCTCCAGCACAAGAAAAAAGAACTCGTCAAAACCATCTATCAATCACCCTATTACAACGCTCTGCAAATGCGATTTGCTTATGCCATCACGGGCCACAAATCGCAAGGTGGGCAATGGAAACGTGTCTTTATCGACCCATACATAGGAGCGGTCAACGACCGAGGCATAAATAGCGACGACGCGAGGAGTTTCTATAGATGGATTTACACCGCCATCACTCGCGCTACAGAACAAGTCTACATTTTGAAATAGACTACTACCTTATACCTTCAAGACCTTTTAAACTCTGAAAACCTATTCCACAGTAGATCCGTCTATTTTGCCACATAGTATTTACAATTATTTATATTTTATATAAAAAAGCACAACAATATTTGCACATTTGTAAAAATTGTTGTACCTTTGTGCGTTTTTTGGGTAAGTATCCTTTACCACGAGGTAACACCCCTATACAACACCCTACTATCTCCTTGTCTTTTACGGGTTCATGACGGGTTCATACCGAGAAGATACCGAGAAGATAAGTAACAAAGACACAAAACATAAAACAAAACAATAAAAACTATTAACATCATGCAAAAAATCCAACTGAAACGTGGTTTGGACATTCCTTTTGATGGAGCAGCAGCCCTCACACTCGGTAGTGTGAATCGTCCTGCTATCTTCCACATCGTACCAGACCATTTCGCTGGCGTGACCCCAAAACTCATGGTCCGCGAAGGCGACAGCGTGAAAGCGGGTACTCCTCTCTTCCACGACAAGGCATTTGCTGAGATGCTCTTCACATCGCCTGTAAGCGGTAAGGTGGTAGCCATTGTACGTGGCGAGCGCCGCAAGGTGATGTCCATCGACATCGAAGCAGATGCTACGATTGAGTATGAGTCCTTCGACCTCAAGCAAGACGCTAAGGCGCTCCTGCTCCAATCTGGTCTTTGGGCACTCATTAAGCAACGTCCTTACGACTGCATTGCTCTTCCAAGCAAGCAACCTAAGGCCATCTTCATCTCTACCTTCGACTCTGCTCCTGCAGCGCCTAACTACGAGTGGGTGCTCGGCGGACAAGGTGCACTCTTGCAAGCGGCTGTCAACGCACTCGCTACCATCGCACCTGTGTACGTAGGTATCAAGTGTGGTGCTACTGCTCCTGCTTTCCGTGGTCTTAGCAACTGCGAGAAGTACGAGGTTTGCGGTCCTCACCCAGCAGGCAACGTAGGTGTACAAATCAACCACGTAGCGCCTATCGCTAAGGGCGAGACTGTTTGGACCATCAACATCCAAGACCTCGCACTCATCGGCCGCCTCTTTACCAAGGGTATCGTGGACATGCAGAAGAAAGTGGCTCTCACAGGCCCTCTCGCAAGCGGTGCACAATACTACAACGTATTGCCAGGTATGCCACTCAGCGCTATCTTCACCAGCAACGTGCACAAGGGCTGCAACGCTCGCCTCATCGCAGGTAACCCACTCAGCGGTCACCAAGTGACCATGGAGGAGATGACCTCTATCTACGATAACCAATACACCGTTATCGCAGAGGGCGACGAGACACACGAGTTCATGGGATGGATCATGCCACGCTTTAATAACTTCAATGCGGGCAAGACCGACCCTGCTAAGATGGTCAACAACTGCGTGACCGAGTGGCTCTTCGGTAAGAAGAAATACAACTGGGACGCTCGCCTCAAGGGTGGTCGCCGTGCTATCATCGTCAGCGGTGAGTACGACAAGGTGTTCCCAATGGATATCTATCCTGAGTATTTGATCAAGGCAATGATTGCAGGTAACCTCGACAGCATGGAGCAACTCGGTGCATACGAAGTAGCACCAGAGGACTTCGC
>JAFYSK010000027.1 GCA_017559385.1 Paludibacteraceae bacterium
CTATAATCTATATCTTATAGCCTATAACCTATTGCCTCACCCAAATGAGGCGAGTGGTGTCATAGCCGCGGCGATCGGCTTCGGCTAAGATACTAGCTTTGGTGGCTTCATCCAGTTGTGGAGTACGAGATAGTATCCATAGATACTTGTGGTTGTGACCACCTACTAGGGCATATTGATATTCGCTGTCAACCATCAATACACGATAATCGCTGTAGAATGGTCCAAAGAACGAAACCTTCAGTAATCCAGGTACTTCGGTAGTTTTAGCAATGCCTTTGGATTCTTCTGCTCGGCCATCTTTGATACCGGTGTTTAGTACATCGATTTTGCCATCATCTCGCATGGTGTAGCGAGCCGTAGAATAGTAGATTCCACGTTCAAAAGCATGATCATAACGAGCGATCTCGTACCAATATCCCAGGTAACGATTAAGGTCAAGTGTTGCAACGGTTGAGTTGTCCACTTTGTTGGCGGATTCGCATCCGACAAACATGCTGGCAAGGATTGCCATAAAGATAAATTTTTTCATAGTTGTTGATGTAGTTTAGGTTGTGGCCATCTTATGATGGTCTACTTACCTCAAAACAAAAAGCGTGCCATAATTGACACGCTTCTAACTTCCTGAACTTCTGAACTTCTGAATTCCTAAACTCCTAAACTCCTGAGTACTTCCAACGGATGATCCACTAGATAATCAGGTTTAGCTCCTTCCAATTGCTCTCTAGTACCAAAGCCCCATGTGCAGAGCACGAGGGTAGCACCAGCTGCGCGAGCTGTTTCGGCATCTACCAGCGAGTCGCCAATGTATAAGCAGTTTAGAGTTGAGAGTTTAGAGTTTAGAGTTGAGAGTATGTCGTACACAATTTGTGGATGAGGCTTGCGCTCCACGCCCACTCGTTCACCTAATACGACATCAAAGATGCCAGGGAATAACTGTGCCACAATCTTCTCGGTAGCGGCTTGATACTTGTTGGAGGCCACAGCTAGGAAGTGGCCTTGTTCTTTGAGAGTCTTAAGCAATTCATCAATACCGTCGTATGGACGGGTGAAATCGCAGTTGTGTTCGTCGTAGTAGGGTATGAAGTATTCGCGCACGCGAAGCACTGTTTCTTCGTTGCGATATTCTTCAGGTAGTGCACGCTCAATGAGTTTGTTGACCCCATTGCCTACTAGGCGAGGGTAGTCTTCTATCTTGTGTGTGGGAAATCCGCATGCTGCTAGCGCATGGTTACATGCCTGTCCCAAATCCGAGATCGTATTGATCAGTGTACCGTCTAAGTCAAAAATGATAATCATAATATTTAGGACCGGCTACGCCTGAGAGATCGCTTCGCTGAGGGACCGTTCGCTATGCTCACTGAGAGACCGCTCGCTATGCTTCGCTGAGGGACCGGTTAAGTCTGTTAGATATTAAGCTTGCTTTTAAAGGATACTGACTTTCGTTGTAAATTATCCAATTTCTTTTGTAGTTCTTGACTTTGTGATTGATTGATATATCCAAGTCTTTCAGAAAGAACTATCTGCGTGTTTAATTCGTATAAAGAACCTATTGCAATGCTAATAAAGTGTGCAAAGTCTTTATCTGAGTTACGACCTGCCCCCTCTGCAATGTTTGACGGAATAGAGACTGCCGCTCGAGTCATTTGGGATACTAAACCGAATTTCTCTTCTATAGGAAAAGATGCGGTCTCTCAACGAAGTGGTCTCTCAACTGCGTTGACGCACCGCCTCGTATAGCATTACACCGGCAGCTACGCTGACATTCAAGCTCTCGATGACACCCGACATTGGTATGCGCACTTGATGTGAGCAGATGCGCAGGTTAGCCTCGTAGATACCTTTGTCCTCGCTACCCATGACGATAACGGTAGGTGCAGTCATATCTACCTCTGTGTAGTCGCAAGTGGCATGTTCGGTGGCTGCTATTACATTGAAGCCTGAATCGCGCAAGTATTGTAGGCAGTTTTGCAGGTTGTCCACCTTGCATACAGGTAGGTGGTATAGTGCACCGGCTGAAGTCTTCACCGCATCGCCGTTGATAGCTACGCTGCCGTGTGTACCTATAATTAGCGCATCTGCGCCTGCGCATGCGCAGGTGCGAGCGATAGCTCCGAAGTTGCGTACATCAGTCACACCGTCTAATAGCATCAATAGGGGTGTCTTGCCTTCCTCAAAGAGCATTGGTACGAGGTTTTCGATATTGCTAAACTCGATTGGGCTCAGAAAGGCAATAGCACCTTGGTGATTCTTGTCGGTATATTGGTTGAGCTTTTCTACAGGTACTTTTTGTACTGGAGTAGTAGTGCCCATTAGTTTTTTCAGTAGTTCTTTGCCGATGGTAGAGGTCATGTCTCGGCGCAGAAGAATCTTGTCTATGGTCTTGCCTGCGTCAATGGCCTCAATGATGGCACGGATACCAAACACCATCTCCTTCTCGGGTGGACGACGAGTATCGTAATTCTTAGGATTAGATGGACTAGTCTCTCTAGCCGGTCTAGATGGTCTAGAATATGTTCTATGATTGTCTTGTGAATACATATTTATCCTCTAGCCGCTCGAGGATGTTGATTCGAGCGGAATGTTGTTGGTTATTGTTGTTGATGTTGTTGTTTAATAAGCCAGCCACTTTAAGAACTTCTCAATATCCTCGTCGTATGCGTAGCTAGTTTCTACGATCTTGTTGCCGTCGGCATCTAGTTGCACGTAGTATGGTTGTGCATTAGATTGATATTGCTCGCGTTGCATATGACTCCACTTGTCGCCCACGGTCTTGAGGGTAGTGGTTTTGCCATTCTCCTCTAGAACGATAGGCTCCTCTAGTTTGGTTTTGTCATCTACGATCAGCGAGATGAGTACATACTTGTGCATATGTTCAGCTACTTCTGGTTTGCTAAGTACAGCGGCCTCCATCTTGCGGCAGTTGACGCAACCAAAACCGTTGAAGTCAAGGAATACAGGCATATTGTTCTCTTTGGCGTATGCCATACCTTCTTCGTAGTCGGTAAAGGTGATTTGTCCATCGTGCACGCTCATGGTTTTATACTCTCCTGACACTTGAACTGTTGATGCTTGAACGCCTGAACCTCCAGAACTCATCACCCAGTCTTGTGTACTCATAGGTGGTGCGAACGCTGAGATGGCGCGTAAAGGAGCGCCCCAGAGGCCTGGAACCATGTACATGGCAAATGCCAATGAGATAATAGCTAGGAACAGGCGTGGTACGCTAGTCTTGCGGTGGTCGTCGTCATCGTGTGGGAAGGCAATCAAACCGAGCAAGTACAAGCCCAACAGAGTGAAGATGATGATCCAGAGTGCTACAAACACTTCGCGGTCAAGGATATGCCATCCGTATGCTAGGTCTGCTACGCTGAGGAACTTCAACGCCAAAGCTAACTCTAGGAAAGCCAAGGTCACCTTGAAGGTGTTCATCCAGCCACCTGACTTAGGTAGCTTCTTCAGCACTGATGGGAACATAGCAAATAGTGAGAATGGCAATGCCAATGCGATGGCAAAGCCCAACATACCCATGGCTGGAGCCATCAGTGACTTGCCTGCTGCTTCTACTAGCAGGGTGCCGATGATAGGACCGGTGCATGAGAAGGATACGATCACCAGTGTGAAGGCCATCAGCAGGATGCTGAGGAAACCGGTGGTATTGCCTGATTTGCTATTGAGTGCTGTGGACCATGAGCTTGGCAAGGTGATCTCGAATGCACCAAAGAAGGATGCTGCAAATAGTACCAAGATCAGGAAGAAGATGATGTTAACCACCGCGTTGGTACTTAATGCGTTGAGGGCAGAAGCACCAAAAATGAGGGTTACTAATAGTCCAAGAACTACATAAATGATCACGATGCTCAGTCCGTATAGGATAGCGTCGCGGATGACGGTGGCATTGGTTGTGCCTTTGTCTGCACCACCGCGCTTGATAAAGAAGCTGACGGTCATAGGGATGATAGGCCATACGCAAGGGGTAAAGATCGCCAATAGACCACCCAATAGTCCCATTACAAACACCCACCAGATGGATTTCTCACCTTCTGCTTGGGCCTCTTCTGCCTTGGCCTCTTCGCCTTTCGCCTCTTCAGCTTTCGCCATTTCGCCTGAAGCTACATACTCCCATGTCTCAGGTGCGGTACACATCTTGTCGTCGCATGCGTTGAAGCGTACGCGAATAGTGTCGGCCTTGGCCACTGTTTCGGTAAAGGTACCTTCGTACTCGTCCATGTACATGCCATCGCCGAGTTCGATGATATTCAGGTGCCAACCTGCTTCGATGTTAGCTGTTAGGCGAACGCTATCGCCGATTACTTCGCCCTTCCACTTAATGGGCTCTACTAGCTGCGCTTGTGCGGTTAGAGCAATAAAAATTGCTACGATTGTATAAATAAACTTTTTCATATTCATTGTTTTTAGATCATTCGTTTTATTTCGCTGAGTGACTGTTCGCTTTGCTCTCTGAGGAATCAATGAATCTCTCAGCCCGTAGGGCGGTCTCTCAGGGCTTCGGCCCGGTCCCTCAACTAAGGGCGACATCACTAGGCATACGCCAGTCGCCGCGTGGAGAGAGGCTTACACCTACTACCTTTGGTCCATCAGGCAAGCAGCTGCGCTTGAACTGTTGGGTAAAGAAGCGATGCATAAACACGCCCAACCAGTGTTCTACTTCCTCTTGCGAGTATTGATCCTCAAAGGCTATGCTTGCCATGTAGGCTATCTTCTCGCGGGTGAAGCCGTAGCGTAGGAAGTAGTACATATAGAAGTCGTGCAACTCGTATGGTCCTACTTTGTCTTCGGTTTTTTGTGCGATATTGCCATCTTCGTCGGTAGGCAGCAGTTCTGGTGATACAGGGGTATCCACTATGTCTAGCAGAATCTGGCGTGTTGTTTCGCTGAAGATATTTTCTGCTGCATGTTGTACCAGATAGCGAACCAGTGTCTTAGGTACACCTGCGTTGAGTCCGTACATCGACATCTGATCGCCGCAGTAGGTAGCCCATCCTAAGGCTAGTTCGCTCATGTCGCCAGTGCCTACTACCAGTCCGTTGTATTTATTGGCCATATCCATCAGTACGAGTGTGCGGATACGCGCTTGCGCATTCTCATAGGTGATATCGTGCAGGTTGATGTCGTGACCTATGTCTTGCAGATGTTGTGTAGCCATCTCGCGGATGGATATCTCGTGTATGCTGATGCCTAGTTGCTCCATCAGGGCAATGGCATTGTTGTAGGTGCGGTCACTGGTTCCAAAACCTGGCATAGTCACGCCTATGACTTGGCTGCGGCTATATCCTAGGCGGTCAGCGGTCAGTACGCAAACCAGTAGGGCTAGGGTAGAGTCCAATCCGCCGGATATACCTATCACCAGTGATTCGGCATGTGTGTGCTGCCATCTACGCAGAAGGCCATGTACTTGCAGATTAAGTACATCTTCGCAATACTCCATGCTGTTGCTACGCTTAGGTAGGAACGGAGTCTTAGGGAAATGGCGATGCGTTGGTTCGGTATAAATAGGCGATGAGGCGATAGGGCTATAAGGCGATATGGCATCATCTCCCTTCCCTTCAGGGAGGGGGTGGGGGTAGGCTGCTTGCTCTAAAGGAGCCACCTGTATATGTCTGTAATGACCATGTTTGTCGTGGGTGAAATTGGTGTTGCGTTGGCGGTCAATGCGCAGACGCTCAACGTCAATCTCCGAGATGATCATACTGCTTTCCATCTGGAAGCGGTCACCCATATCCAGCATGTCGCCGTTCTCAGCGATATAGGTACTACCCGAGAACACAATGTCGGTGGTAGATTCGCCGATACCGGATGAGGTATAGACATATCCGCAGTGTACGCGGGCTGACTGCTGCATGATCATGCGTTGGCGGAAGGTGTGCTTGCCAGTTACGCAGTTGCTACTAGATGGGTTGAAGATGATCTCTGCTCCTTGGATAGCCAGTTGGGTACTAGCAGGTAGAGGCGACCAGAGGTCCTCGCATATCTCAATACCAAAACTATAGTCGTTGGTGGTGAACACCAGGTCGATACCAAATGGCACATCCTTGCCCCATAGTTCGATAGTTGGGATGCGTGGACGAATGCTATTGCTGTTGCGCTCCAATACGTCACGACCAGAGGAGAACCAGCGCTTCTCGTAGAACTCGCCTGTGTTAGGCAGGTTGATCTTAGGTACGATACCCATCACTTCGCCGTCAGTCATCACGAAGGCGCAGTTGTAGAGGTTGTTGTCCACTTTGAGTGGTGCACCTGCGAGCACGATGATAGGTAGGTCGCGCGTGTAGGTGCAAACCTGCTCCAGTGCGCTGAGTGCATTCTGCTGAAGCTGCTGTGTAAAGAACAGATCGGCACAAGTGTAGCCCGTGATACTCAGTTCAGGGAAACAAATCACTTGTACGCCTTCTTGTACGGCTTCAGATATTTGTTCTTTGATTTCGTTGGCATTGAAGTTGCAGTCCGCCACTCGCATTTGTGGAACGGCTGCTGCCACGCGTACATAACCAAAATTTGTGTTCATAGTTGTCTTGAATACAATTAGCCTGCAAAAGTACAAAAAAAATCGCATATATGCAAGTGAATAGAGTTTTTTTTGAAAAATGATACTGAATTAATTGAATATGTATTCATATTCACGCGAAGGAGATTTTGTTAAACCATAGTTAAGGGATGGTTAAGCTAGCCTCTCACTACTATATATACCATTTATTAGAAAAATCGTGCGTATTTTTTCGTTTTTTTTCAAAATTTTTTCAAAATATTTGGTTATGTATTCGGGCTACGCCCTCGCATTTTACGACACTGTTGTATCTTCGGACGCCGCCTTGGTCTTGAACTATGTTTTGACCAATTCCCCCGAAGCTACGGTCGCAAAATGCAGCCCATACGCTTCTTTTTTTGCTCAAAAAATGCTAAAAAACACAAAAAATGCATTTTTTTTGCACTTTTTTTCAAAAAAATTTGCGTATGTGCATTTTTTGTTGTACCTTTGCACTCGCTTTCGAAAAGGAAGTACGACATACGGTCACGGTGCTATCGTCTAGTGGCCTAGGACAACGGCCTCTCACGCCGTAAACCGGGGTTCGATTCCCCGTAGCACTACAAAGAAAACTGCTTGAAATTTCAAGCAGTTTTTTGTTTGTATTTCCGCTACCCTTGCGCTACCTTTGCGCTAGGTAAATTTTTAAGACGAACAATTGGCAACCCACAACAAAATGATTTGTTCTTAACTGCGAATGGTACGAATAAATAAAAACAACAAGAGCCGTGATTTCACGACTCTTGTTTTCTTTACCTATAGCCAATACCCAATAGCCAATAACCTATTTTGACCTAATAAATGTTTCTACGAGATGTATAAGTTCTTTTTCTTCTACATGAATCCAACCTTTCTCCTTAATGTCCTTGAATGTGCTAGATTTTTTATTGATAAGCCATCTTTTTTCTTCCTGTTCAGAGAAAGCAGATAATATAAGGTCGCCATTTCGTGTTTCTCTTAATACAATGTCACGAATACAAACTCCATTGTCATTTGTATACTCGCTGACCTTGGTGGGAAGAGAATGTAGCATCGCATCTCTGTATTTATCTGGTAGGAGTGTTGCTATATGTGCTTCTATTTTATCTGCCCAATATCTGCTGACTCCAGCTTCCATTAGATAGGTCCAGCAATTTGATAATACGTTGGCTACTTGATCAATAATGCGAGCAGCATTTTTAATGGAATTATCTTTAGCAAATGCTAATAAATCTTCTTCTAAAATGTTTGTAACTTTTCCACGCACAGACAGATTATGGTAGTTGACATATTGCATAGCTCCTAGGTCCACAGTAAAAGTCATGTCGTATGCAGGTGTGATGTGCCATTGCCCTCCTTTAGGTAGCATAAAAGAGAAGTTTTTGGTATGATCGTCCACGTTTCCTCCAAGAATATTCATTACCATTCGTTTGTATAGCTGTTCTTGTTCGGTTTGTGGTATATCTAATTTTCTAGCAACAGTCATCAAGTCTTCGTATGAACAAGCTGTTTCGCTCATGGCTGCAAGTGTCTGTGTATGTATACGTTCGCCATTTTGGCGGTCGTAACGTTCAGTGAGAAAATGATATTGTCCATCTATTTCTTTTAATTGCGATGGCATCATATTGATACCCATATTGGTAGCCATTTGATAGTATGCCATCTCTACTTGGGTGTGTGGGAAGGTGCTGCTTTCGGCAAACTTTAAGATATAATATTTGTATTCTTGCGACCAATCCAATTGTCCAGAGCGAATTTCTCCTGTTTTGGCATGGATGGCGAGAATAGCTTTGGGATGTTGACCACCAGCCGAAGTTCCTACAGCATACAATCGTTGCATGGTAATAGATTCTTCTGGCAAAACAGAAACTTCAGAACGCTCATCAAAAATACGTTGTGCTAAAGCATATAAGTCTTGTATTTGTATATCTTGGGCGTCATCTTGAATACTCATGGCGGGTTCAAATTCAAGAGCTCCCATTCCTCTACTTCCGATGAAGGATAGTTTATCAACAGGAGTGATATCCCTACTCTTGATTCCACGCATTTTAGCCCAATGTTCAAATACGCGATTTCCCCATTTATCTGGCAGAGAGTCTGCTATAAATGGAGGTAAACCTTGATATATTTTGTCTGTATTGCCTGGGATGGGTTGCCGTCCTGCAATAGAGTGAATAGAGGAGGTTAGAGGAGCAATATCTATACCTTTACGTACAAAAGCGGGATTATATTCGAATATAGCTTTGTGAGATTTCTTATCCCAATATAGCAGTCCTACTTCCTGTCCCCATAGCTTAACTTTGACGATATTATTTTCCATGTTTAACGCGTTTTCTTTGTTTGGTTTGTAATTTTAATAATTGATATGGAGAAATAGGTATCTCGGGTAATATTTCCGTGATACATTCTAGATTATTGATCGCTCGTAGGAGTGCTAATAGGTTTCCCATGGTGATATTGGTGGCCTTGCCGGTCTCAAACGCACGCAGTGTGATTAGACTAACGCCAGCTTTTTCTGCTACTTCTTTTTGTGTTAAATTAGCGTTAAGTCGATAGGATTTGTATTGTACTCCTAGTGATTGAATAATCTCCGTATTGGATAAACTATGGATATTTTCTTTGGTTAGCATATTTGTGATTTTTGAAAAACGCTGCAAAGATAAATAAATTATCTCTTATATGCAAATATTTTGTATAAAAGATAATATATTTTGCTTTTATTAGGTGTTTTTTAGTTCTTTTCTACAAAAAAACAAGAGCCGTGAATGCTCACGACTCTTGTTTTCTTGTATTTACTACAGGCACTTTGTGCCGATCTACAGCGCAGCGATCTTCAAGGGCTCTGCCCGATCTACAGCCGCAGGCGATCTACAGGGGAACCCGATCTACAGCGTAGCGATCTGCTCTGTGCGTTATCGCACGAGCTTTCCTTGCGCATCGTATAGCACGCCGTCTTTTTGCATATAGAGGATGCCGTCAATGATGAACTTGCGCAAACCAGCCTTATCGCCTGTAGCCTCATCGCCTATATTATCTACGCTAGTGGCCACTTTGCTTGGCTTCACGTGGAGTGCGAAGCGATTGTCGAAGGTGCCCTTTTCGAAGCTAACGGTGTACTCGTCAAGCAACATATTGGTGCGAGTATTGTTTTCGTAATCAATGAGTTCCACTACAATACCATCTGTACCCTCAGGCATACGGAAGGTGTATTCACCAGCTGCTGTGATCTTAACACCTACAGGGATAATGGTCTCTGCGATTGGCATCACATTGGCCGCAACTTCTACAGGTGATTCTTCTGCAGTGATAACAGAGTAGATGTTGGCACCCGCATTGATCACTTTGCATAAGTCGTGGTTGAAATCGAAGCGGATAGTTACGCCATCTTCGTCTTGCAAGCGAACGAAGGTATGGTCTGCTTTATTGCCCTTTTGATGCAACTCTAGACGCAAGCGGTGTTCTTTCTCTGCGTCTGTTGATTGTTTTGCTGCAAGTTCTTTAGGTACACCATTCACATTAAATATGTTCTGCCAATTGATTTGACCAGCAAATTGCACCATATATGCATGTGTCGATAGGAAATCTTTTGTACCTTCTTTTTCCATCGCAGTGTAAGCATTGAAATCGCCATCCCAACGATAGTAGTATTTAACTTCTTTTGGTTGGGTTTCGATATCTGCTAACTGGTAATCACCCTTAGCATTTACATAGGATGGTACACCAATCACATTCCAGTGTGAGTCTGCTATACGGCGGTCACCTTTAGGAGTGTTTCGATTGATGGTACATACATGTGCTGGTACTGTAGTGCTGACTTGTGTCTGCTCAGTGATAGCGGTACTAATGTATTCGGTAGATGGGAAGTATATACCAATAGGTCGGTTGCCTGCTAAGCCAAATAAACCATCAGAAGCGATTTGATCAACATCTAATGCAAGTACATATCCCTTTCCTGCTTCTAGGATGATGTTTTGGTCCCATTTATAATCCCAGAATGTCTCAGAATCTAACCACATACCTTCAGCAGCGCGTCTTGCACCATTGTACTCTTGAATAATCCAGTGCTTGCCATATTCACCGAAACAGATTGCTTTAGATACATCTACATTGAATGGGAAAGAAATCCAATAGAGACTTTTTTCGTATTCGTTGAGAGATTTGTCTTCGTCATCTTTTCCGTTTATCAATCGTTTTTCAGTAAACTCTATCACACCATATGCTCTACGATCTGCAGGGATCGTTTCCATATCATGAGGAGCTGCATTATTAAATATCAATTGTGTAGCTTCGTTATTGTTTTGGCGGATAAGCATTAGATTGGTAGAAATGGCATTTACTTTATCGCTTGCACCAGGAACATATGCCGAGATCAATTGGTTGGTCTTGAAGTCGTAAAGCATACGAATCAAGTATTTCTCCTCGCCTTTACCTTGGAGTAGGGAGACGGTTTGGTCTTGCTTGCCAATGAAGTATTGTGTATGACCATCATACTTAGCGGTTACTTTCACAGGTGCCATAGGTTTCATCTGCACATCAGCATAATAAATCCAGTTGCTATTATCACGGAAGATTTCTTCGTTAGCATTGAGACCGAAACGAGGATCTGTACCATTGTCTACACCTGCAGCCAACGAATTGCCTTTTGCATCAAAGATATTGGCATCACCCTCAAGGACAAGGAATCGGTCGCTAACAACTGCAGATCCTGCGATATATGCACGATGGACGAAGTTGGAGTATTCATTCCAAGCAAAGCGTACATTGGCATCCGTTGGCAGTTTTTGACTGCTGTCAACCATCTTTGCGTCATCGTCTGCCGCCAACGCTACGCCCCAGAGGTCTGTGCGGTCAGCTTCTAGGGTGTCAGAGATTGCATAACCGTAGTCGTTGGCTACTGTAAACTTGACATTGACATTGTTATTAGACTCAACCCATTTGCAATAATAGTGTGAGAAGTTACTATTAGCTTTGGCTTCGTCTGAGCGAGTCATGTGGTTGGTAGGGTTATAGTTGAACCATCCGCCATTAGCGACATCCGTGCGGATGTAATATTCGCCCTCGTAGCGGTGTACGTTTTTACGCATAAGTTCTACTGTATTACCACCATCGACTGTTTGCTTGATAGGGAAATTCCATACACCATTACCTTGGTCAGGGTGGTCGTCATTTTTGATGTTTTCGATACCATAGTCTGCTTTCAGTTGAGCAACCAAAGGCTCATCTTCAGCTGTAGCATTTCGTCTGCCTGGAAGCATCGCTGTGTAAACATGCGCTTCTAGTGGACCAAATACCATGTGGTGTTGAATATCCACCCATTTGCTACCATCATATTGTTGTAGGATGACTGCAGAGTTGCTTGGGCTATCGTAGGTGAGAGGTGTTGATCCGTTCTCCCATTTGTAGGTGGCATTGTATCTATTCTGGTTGTATACATGCAAGCTGACGATGTCAGTGCCAGTTTCTGTACGTTTCTTGATGATGTTAGATGGGTGTGCTTTCTTGCGAGTGATAACGGTTTTATTATTCTTGTCCTTCTCAACCACTTGCTCCACATAGAGTAGGCGATAGTCGCCATTGCTGAGTAGCTCGCTCCAATAACCGTTGAATACCTTGGCACTTTCGATTGCTTGAATGGTGTAGCAGTTGAGGCTACCCAATGGCATCACGTGTGGGAAGTCGTGTGTTTGGTATAATGTGTTACCGCTCTTGTGATACTCGAAGCGAATAGTATGGGTACCCGCTGGGATAGTGCATGTGTAATATGTATATCCGGCTTCGTAGTTACTTGCGTTAGGGGCGGCAGTTAGTGGGACGGTCACGCCCTCAAGCTTATCGTACGCATAGAGATATTGATGATCGTCAGTATTCCACGCTAAGCCGTTAGGGATACGCAAGTACACTACATGTGTGTTCTCGGTAACAAAGTTCTCGTCAATGGTGGTGTTACCGCAAACGGTGATTTGATTACCCTCTAGCTTTTGGTATGCCGCATTTGCACTCTCCTTATATACAATATCAGAGGTGTATTCTGCTTCTTTGTTAGGTTTGACATCTTGAATGGTTAGTATGGTACCCATTGGTACATCAGGAATAACAACATCCTTTTTGTATGTCACAGGATATGCTCTGCCGTTGCATACTACGCTGTAAGTACCATGTATAGTTGGCTTGATAGTTACATTGTAAGTTGGAGTAGAGTAGGCTTTCCATTGGCTATCGTCTAGTAGTCTGTACCAACCACCGTCTGCACCATCTATCTTTCCATCGCTATCACTATCAACATTACCATCTGCAGTACCAGCACATCCCCAATGGCTGTCTGTATTTATCCAAAAACAGTTATCTCCATTATCCATTAAGGATAAGTCCTTTGTTTTATTCCAACAGTTGTTAAAGTTATTATCAGCATTATTCTTATTCATTCGGCAGAATATAACAGATGTGTATCCTTCCGGTTTTTTACATGAATAAACATCACCATTTTTGGTTAGATTAACCCATTTATCTCCGTTGCCGAAGAAGTATGCTGCAAAACGTTCATCACCGTTATCCCATGCTTTGGCTTCTAGATGGATGTATGTCATTGTTTTATCTTCAACGTCATACATATTTTTGCCATTGGTTTGCACTGTTAAGTTGCCGGTTTGATTCAACTTATTAGCCCAATCATGTTCTCCTCCTTCTTTGAGACGTACGAAAGCGAAGTCGGAGAATCCAGCAGGTACATTTGCTTTATAATAATCGCCTTCGCAATTAACAGCTTCCATGTCTACCC
Organism: Paludibacteraceae bacterium; assembly: GCA_017559385.1. GTDB lineage: Bacteria > Bacteroidota > Bacteroidia > Bacteroidales > Paludibacteraceae > Colicola. The sequence goes on from JAFYSK010000027.1 coordinate 13,299, forward strand.
AAGGATCACCAGATTTTCCTCCCCATGCATAAATAGCGAAATGTGCATTACTCTCCTTCCACTCATTACTAGGCTTGAGATATACTGTAGTTGGCTTTGAGAACTCTGCTTTAATAGTTGTATTTGTTGTTAATTTGAAAGTGTAAGGATTATCTGTAGATACTTTTACGCCTTCTTCGTTAACCCATTGAGCAAAAGCATTTTCGCCTGTAGGTGTGGCAGTTAACACAACTTGTGTATTATAATCCAAAGCTGCTGGTGAAGAAATAGGGTTTCCACCTACTTTAGCAGTAACCTCACCGCCTTCTCCTGCACCAAAAGTGAGAGTGTATTTATCAACTGTCCACTGAGCGTAGAGGTTTATGGTAGCATTGTTTGTTGTTGTCAAGTTTTGAACACGTGCTCCATCTGCATAACTTGTTCCTGAACCATTTGCTGCAGTGTTCCATCCCGCGAATGTGTAACCTGTTTGTTTGAAAGCATTGGTTGTCAAAGCTTTTGCTGCCTCGTCATAAGTAAATGATTGGTTCGACATAGAACCGCTTGTACTTCCGTTGCCATTGAATTTTACACTATAAGTAATAGGTGTCCATTTTGCGTAGAGGGTTTGTGCACCTTCTAGATTCCATGTAGTAGCACTTGTTCCATCTGCTTTGTAATATTGTGTACCCGCACCATTTTTGCCAGTATAGTATCCGCCAAAGGTGTAACCTGTGCGAATAGGTAGCTTGGTGATTGCAGGCATAGCAGAGCCATACGTGGCTGTAACGGATGCTGTACCTTTCTCAGTAGCTTCTTCTTGATTAAGTTCAACTGTAGAGGTTGCCGCTGTCCAGTTTGCGGTTACAGTTTTATTGCCTGTAGAACCTGTAGCTATTGAAGCAGGAGACCAGTTGGCAAAGGTATAACCAGCAGGTTTTGAAGTTGGCGCTGTAAATGTAATTGTCGCAGAATTAATGGTGTAGGTTGCTGGGTTGGTGTGTGTGGCACCTTTTAAGTTGTCGTATGTGATGTTGTATGTCGCAAGTTCCCAGAAAGGGTATAGTGTAACATCGGTATTTGCTGTGTAAGTTCCGCCTAAGTCATATACTTTGGCTCCGCCATCGGAAGTGGACCAACCAGTTTGAGTATAACCTGTGCGAGTGAATTTGTTACTAGATAGTGTATAATTTACTCCGTGTTCCTTAGTACCAGC
>JAFYSK010000005.1 GCA_017559385.1 Paludibacteraceae bacterium
ATTCGTAAGAAAGCTAACATCCCAGGTTTCCGTCCAGGTATGGCACCTAAGGGTATGTTGCAAAAGATGTACGGCAAGAGCATCCTCGCTGAGGTAATCAACAAGGTTATCGGCGAAGGCCTCAACAAGTACATCGAGGAGAACAACCTCAACCTCCTTGGCGATCCATTGCCAAACGAGGAGTTGACTCCAGAGGTAAACTTCGACACACAAGACACTTTCGCCTTTGCATTTGACATCGCCGTAGCTCCAGAGTTCGACGCTAACCTTAACGGCAAGAACAAACTCACACACTACACCATCACCGTAACAGACGAGATGGTTGACAACCAAGTGAAAAGCTACGCACAACGCTTTGGCGAGTATGTACAAGCTGAGAGCGTAGAGGAAGGCGATGTAGTGAAGGGTCTTCTAACCGAGCAAAAGGAGAATGGTATCGTGAAAGAGAACGGTATGTTGACTCCAGCATATATGTCTGACAAAGAGCAAGCAAAGTTGTTTGCTGGCGCTAAGGTAGGTGATGTGATCACCTTCAACCCAACCAAAGCATACAACAGCAGCGTAGAAGTAAGCTCTATGCTCGGCATCAGCAAAGAGGAGGCTGAGGCTTTGACATCAGAGTTCACATTGGAGGTCCAAGGTATCACCCGTCACCAAGCAGCTGAAGTTAACGGCGAGTTGTTCGCTAAGGTTTATGGCGAGAACAATGTAGCAGACGAGGCTGACTTCCGCGCTCGCATCAAAGCTGAGATAGAGGAGAACATGGCTGAGGATGCAGACTACAAGTTTGGTCTTGATGCCAAAGAAGCAGTTATGAAGAAGATGGCTAAGATTGCATTCCCAGAGGCATTCTTGAAACGCTGGGTAAAAGCAACCAACGAGAAGATCACCGAGGAGGAGCTTGAGAAAGATTTCCCAGCTATGGTTAATGAACTACGTTGGCACCTTGCTAAAGACCAACTTCTCAAACACTACAATATCCAAGTAGAGAAAGAGGATGTAGAAGCATATGCAAAGAAAGTAGCAAAGATGCAATTCATGCAATATGGTATGATGCATGTAGAGGATCAATTCCTGGCTAACTATGCAGAGCAAATCCTCAAAGATGAGAAGCAACTCCGTGGCATCGTAGAGCGCGTAGCTGACGAGAAGGTTTATGGTGCCCTCAAAGGTGCAGCTAAAATCGAAGAGAAAGAGATTAGCCACGCTGATTTTGGTAAGTTGTTTGCGTAAGTAGATCGCTGCGCTGTAGATCGGGCAAAGCCCTGTAGATCGCTGCGCTGTAGATCGCTGCGCTGTAGATCGCCCTTCGGGCTGTAGATAGAAGGGTTAATAAAAACATTTTTGGATAATGCGTATACACTTTATTGCTATAGGTGGCGCCGCCATGCACAATCTAGCCATGGCGGTGGCTACCAAAGCAGGATATATCGTGACAGGGTCGGATGATGAGATATTCGACCCTGCACGTACTCATCTTGAGAAAGCGGGACTACTACCGAAAGAGATGGGTTGGCATCCAGAGAATATCACCTCTGATATTGATGCTATTATTTTAGGTATGCACGCGCGCGAGGATAATCCAGAGTTGGTTCGTGCACGCGAGTTGGGAATCAAGATATACTCTTTCCCAGAGTACCTATATGAACAAACCAAAGACAAAATCCGTATCGTAGTAGGCGGCAGCCATGGAAAGACCTCTACGACATCAATGATTTTATACGTGCTCCAACGTCTTGGCATAGAAGCCGACTATATGGTAGGAGCACAGATTGAGGGCTTCGAGCGCATGGTGCGCCTATCGGACACGGCTAAGTATGCTGTATTCGAGGGTGATGAGTACTTGACTTCACCGCTTGACTTGCGCTCAAAATTCCTATGGTATCACCCTCATGTGGCGATACTGACAGGTATAGCATGGGATCACATCAATGTATTCCCAACTTTTGATGGATATGTAGATACTTTCCGTAAGTTCGTAGATGGAATTGAGGAAAACGGCACATTCATCTACTATAAACATGACAATAATTTGTGCGAGATTGCATCTCAAGCACGAACAGATATACAACAATTACCATACGAGGCATATCAAGGCGATGTGCGCATGCGCATCTTTGGCCGCCACAATATGGAGAATCTGCAAGCAGCAGCATTGGCTTGCGAACAAATTGGCGTTAAACCAGAAGACTTTTATCGTGAGATTGCTACCTTTACTGGAGCAAGCAACCGTCTTGAGTTTATTGATGAGATCGGCGATAATGTGGCATACAAGGACTTCGCCCACTCACCTAGCAAACTCCGTGCTACTGTCAACGCTGTACGCGAACATTATACGGAGAAACAATTGGTAGCATGTATGGAACTCCATACTTTCTCTAGTCTGATGGCAGACTTCTTGCCACAATACGAGGGATGTATGGCGCAAGCTGATAAAGCATTTGTGTACTTCAACCCTAAGGTTTTGGAGCACAAGAAGCTTCCAGCAATTTCTGCAGAAGAGGTGCGTAAAGCCTTTGGCACTGAAAATGTAGAGGTATTTACAGATAGCCAACAATTGCAAAGTCGTTTGCGCGAGATTGAATACAAAAACACGGCCCTCTTGATGATGAGTTCTGGTAATTTCGATGGCGTGAACATTCCTGAGTTTGCTCGCGAGCTGATTAGTTAAATATTGAAAGTTAAAAGGCACAACATGGACAAACAAACAAAACGCGATTATTTGTATATGCGCATGGCGCGTACATGGTCAGAGAATAGTTATTGCGTACGTCGCAAGGTAGGTGCAATCTTGGTAAAAGACCAGATGATTATCTCTGATGGATACAATGGCACTCCTAGTGGTTTTGAGAATATATGCGAGGAGAATAATGTATCCAAACCATATGTGCTTCATGCCGAGGCTAATGCCCTAACCAAAGTAGCACGTAGCAATAATAGCAGCGAGGGAGCAACCCTATATGTGACCGCTTCACCATGTATGGAATGCGCTAAACTCATCATTCAATCAGGTATCAAACGCGTGGTGTATGGCGAAAAATACCGCATCATGGATGGTGTTGAGTTGCTTGAACGTGCTGGCGTTGTGGTGGAATACATGCCAGATGAAGCATCATCAGATAACAACCAATAAAATTAACCCTTAACCTCTATACTCTATGAAAAAATATCTTTTTCCCACCATTACAGTTGTATGTCTAATCATTGGTTTTTTGATTGGCAATGCAGTATCTAACCAAGCTAATGCGCAACGCGCAAATATACAAAGTAATAAGTTGTTTGGTAACACAACATCATTGAATAAGATTGACCTACTGCTAGGTATCATCGAATCAAGTTATGTAGATGTTATCAACATGGATAGTATTCGCGAGGAAGTCGCCAAGGAAATTATCAAAAGTCTGGACCCTCATTCTGCCTATATTCCCAAAGAGGATCTAGAGATGGTCAACTCAGAATTATCAGCATCATTCTCAGGAATAGGCATACAATTTTCTATTCAAAACGATACTGTTCAAGTAGTATCAGTAATATCTGGTGGCCCATCAGAAGGGATCGGTATTCTAGCAGGCGATAAGATTGTTACGGTAAACGACACAGCATTTACAGGCAAAACAATCAGCAACGAACGAGTGATGCATGCACTTCGAGGTCCAAAGAACACATTGGTAACTTTAGGCATCGTACGCAATGGCCAATCAGAAGAGCTAAAATTCACAATCACTCGTGGTGATATTCCTGTGCACTCAGTAGATGCTAAATTTATTATCCCAACAAGCAAAAGCAAGATTGGTTTTGTACGCGTCAGTCGATTTGCCGAGAACACCTATAATGAGTTTATTACTGCCCTATCTGAACTCAGATCACAAGGAGCAAATACATACATTATTGACCTGAGAGAAAACTCAGGCGGCTATATGGATCAAGCCATTAGAATGGCCAATGAATTCTTGAGCAGAGGCGACATGATTGTATATTCAGAAGGACGAGCATACTCTCGTTACGAAGCAAAAGCCAATGGTGCCGGCCGCTTTCAAAGTGAAAAAATCGTTGTCCTGATTGATAATTTCTCGGCATCAGCTAGCGAAATTTTCGCCGGAGCTATGCAAGACAATGATCGTGCCACCATAATTGGACGCCGTTCGTTTGGTAAGGGTTTGGTACAACAACAAATACCATTTGAGGATGGAAGCGCCATTCGACTGACTGTAGCACGCTACTTTACACCTTCAGGAAGATGCATCCAAAAGCCTTACAAAATGGGAGAACAAGAAGACTATGCCCAAGATTTGCTAGACCGTTTCGAGCATGGCGAATTCTTCTCTGCAGATAGTATCCATTTTGCAGACACCACAGCTTATTATACCAAAAAAGGCCGAAAGGTGATGGGGGGCGGAGGTATTATGCCCGATATTTTTGTAGGACGCGATACAAGCCTATATACCCCATACTTCAATATCGTATCCAACCGTGCATATACCTATCAATTTGCTTATCAATACACCAATAAGTATCGAGCAGAATTAAACAAATACAAGGACTGGCAATCACTAGAAAAGCATTTATTGAAAGCTAATTGGTTAAACGAGTTTGTGGCTTTTGCCAAAGAAAAAGGTGTGGAGCCTAACGAAGAGCAAATAGCTATTTCTCGTCCATTATTGATACGCATAGTCAATGCATATATCGTACGCAATATCCTCAACGACGAAGGATTCTATCCTTTATTTGAGCGCGATGATGATATCACGAAAAAGGCGGTAGAAGAACTGACTAAATAAGCAAACATCAGATGAAACAACGACTGCAACATTTTAAAGAGTTTATTCAATACGACTTGTGGCGCCAGTCACATATGAATATTCATACCCCTAGGAAACGCCTCTGGTATCGCATACTCCAGACGATTATTCTAGTAGCTCGTGGTTTCAAAGACCAGGTTCTAGTGGTGCGTGCCAACTCACTATCTTTTGCTTTGCTGTTTGCTTTTATCCCCATGATGGCATTGATATATGCCATAGCACGCGGATTTGGATTTGAGGAAGTTCTGCAAGAAATACTTTCGGGTAGTTTTTTAGCTGAAGCTAATATTGCACCCGTCCTTATTGAATGGATAGAGCGCTACCTGGAGACCGCACAAGGCGGATTTTTCTTGGGTATGGGATTAATTGTGCTAGTTTGGGCAGTTTATGCATTCTTTAATATGCTAGAAAACTCCTTTAACAGCATATGGAATGTCAAACAATCACGCTCATTGGGCAGACGCCTAACCAATTATATAATGACCCTATTGCTAGTACCAATATTAGTCGTAGTGACTTCTGGTATATCCATATTCTTAAACTCTGCCGAAATCTTATCCTCCGTCTTAGAAGCTATCGAACCTGTTCGCAAGTTTATGTTACGCTTTATTCCTTTCGTGGCAACTACAGCAGTTTTTACATGGATATTTGTAGCTATTCCTAATACAAAAGTTAAATTCTCTTCGGCGTTTATTCCGGGTATCATCATGGGACTACTCTATCAGGTAGTACAATCATTGAGTATGTACCTGGTAGTGCTATTTACCCGCATGAGTCTTGTATATGGAGCATTTTCCATCATCCCACTTATACTCATATGGTTAAATATTACATGTTGGTTGCTTTTGATAGGTGCGGAATTAGCCTTTGCAATTCAAAACAACGACTTATTTGCCTATGAGAATGACCTCAAAAAGATGTCACGCAGATATAAAGACTATGTAATGCTTTACATTCTAGCAATGATCATCCGTCGTTTTGAAGCAGGAGAAGCACCACAAACAGCACAAGAGATAGCAACTGTCAATCAATTACCTATCCGTCTAGTACAACAATTATTATCTAGAATGGAGGAAACGAATATCATCCGTCGGGTATATATAGAGCAAGAAGAAGATCAAGCCTTCGTTCCTGCATTAGATACTAAAACTATTACAGTGGAAATGGTAATTGGACGCATCTCTGCCCAAGGAAGCGAAGAGTTCTTACAGCATACTCCAGCAGAGATGCAGGCATTCTGGCAACGCTATCAACAGATGATAGAAGCCAACCATTCAGACGATATTCTAGTTAGTGAATTAACTTAAGGGCCAAGAGCAACTATCCTTGACCTTGTGATTGATAGGACATAGCACCATGCTTGGGGTTATGTCCTATTGCTTTCATTTGACGAACAAAGATCTTCTCTCCACAACGGACATATAGATAGTTACCGCTAAATGCCAATGAATGCACAGCGCCAGCAGGCAACGATAATATAGCACGCACACGACCATTATGATCAGCCACTTGTACACCCAGAGGAGTGGACACATACAAATTTCCATTCGTATCAAAAGCCATATTTCCCGCAGTAGCTAGCGTTCCGTTAGTAAGATCGTGTAAGTAGTAGAATGGTTCGCTGTAGAGCATATTGTTCTTCATATCCATGATCGTAGATATAAGATGATGGGAATGTTCCTGTCCTGAAACACAGAATCGATAATCAGGAGCAATGGCTAAAGCACGGGTACCTTCGGTTAAGACGGAAACATGAGAATTGGTCTTGGTTTGCTCCTCACATAGTGCTACATACTTACCTTGTGAAAGTTCCTGAACAGCCTGACATCCACGTAACCCATCAGCTACTTTTTGACCATCCTTGTATAATGTATTAGAACGCAAAGTCAAACCTTCACCCATAAGTTGTTCACCTATCTTAAGCGTAGATAATAGTTGGCAAGTGCCATCCGCAGAAAGCATATATACTTTATTATCCGCAGCAAAAATCATCTTTCCATCCGCAGCAGGATAGATATCACCAGATATTGATATGCCACATGAAACTTGCGTCCAATCATGAGTTGGATCAAGAATAGCTTGTAACATACCATTATTAGAAGTACCTTTGTTCACGCGAGCGGGGTATCCCTTCCACAACCATCGCATAGCATCTGGAAAAGCGAGCGTACCATACTTAATGCTATGGTTACCTCTATTCCACACATGGAACGCCTCATAGCCCGCAAAATTAAATGCAGACTCCATAAGAAGGTTGTACTCAAACCATTCACCAAAGATAGGGTTCCACACATCATACCAACCATCTTGCATATAGATTCTTAGCGGCTTAGGCTCTGTTTTACGCACGATAGCAGGATACTCATGCCCTCCACGCATAGCTACAAATGTACCTACGGTAGTATATACACGGGAGAACATATCTGGACGATTCCATGCTGCGGTAAAAGCTGCTATACCACCACTACTAGCGCCTGTAATAGCACAATCATTAGGATCAGAAGAAATATTAATTGATTGACCCGCTTTGGTCTTGAGTGCGCGAACTTGTGGCAACACCTCTTGCTCTATGAATTGCGCCCAAGTATCATCCGTAGAATCAAATTCTTTGCAGCGATTGTAACGCACCACATTATGATCTTCGTCATACACTACTCCAGGATTGATGAATACCCCTATCGTCACTGGCATCTCGCCACTTGTAATTAGGTTATCCAAAACAGTCGTAGCATCATAGAGAATACCATCCATACACACTAGCAAGCAAGCAGGAGCAGTATCATTGTATTGCTGAGGTATATATACTAGGATCTCGCGCGTAGTACCTGGATAACGAAGAGATTGATTTATTGAAAATGTAATCACCTCACCTCGTTGTTCCTCTGATACTGGAATCGTTGCAGGATCATAAGGAGATGCGACATTGTATGCCTGCTGTGCAAAAACAACACATGAGAGCAAGCATGCACATATAAAAGAAATGTGCTTCATGGAACAAAATTAGGAACAGTTTATTTCTTTTTCTTTTTTACCTGGCGGTCAGGATTCGCTAAAGGTCGTTGAGATAGCTTGTCCATTGCCTCCTCGAAAATGGGGAAATCACATGATAATTTACCTTGTGATAATACAGAGATATCATCCTTAAGTCTATCGATGCCAGACTCAAGTTCTCTATTCCATGTCGCATTTTTTTGACGCATACATTGTCCAATGTAGACTATCATAGCTTGCTGTTTCTCAACATCTTGCTCCTCTACAGCCAATTGTACCATATCCTGTATGATACGACCATAGTTGCGCATACGCACTACTGATGTTTTTCGTAAGCCTTGCATATTGTTACAAATTAAGAAGCCTATTATTTAGATTTAATCAGGTATATCATGGTAGGATAGTGGTCAGCATATCCATTTTGCCACACACCACTCTTTACTGTACGTAATGGTGTGCCTTTGTCTTTTCCTTCTTGCACTGTAAGGAATGGCTTATTAAAGATTTGTGATTTCCAATAGACCCATTTTCCATCCTCGATCTTAGCATTCATCAGAGGCTCTGAAATGAAAATTTGGTCAAATAGATTCCAACTTCCTTGATAACACAAGCTACCTATTCCTCGATCTAACTTCTGCCACATTGTATTAAAAAATCCCTGTGTTTCCACTTCCTCACGTGTCTTTTTGGCGCCCATTACTACAGCACAACTGTGGTTAAATGGATCATCATTTAAGTCTCCCATAACCACTATTTTAGCAGTAGGTTCCTTCAAATAGATACTATCACACACTTTCTTACACAACATAGCCGCAGTATCACGAGTAGCACGGCTACTTTCCTCACCGCCATAACGGCTTGGCCAGTGGTTAACACTAATGTGTATCTTATCGCGAACTATTTTGCGATCATCGTCCAACAGATATCCTGATATCCATAATTGCAAACGACTTCTAACCACGCCTCCATCTGCGTAATGTGCATTGAGTTCAAAGCCTTGGGTAGATACAGGCTTAAACATTGATGGGTTGTATAAGAAACCCACATCCACACCTCGACGGTCAGGTCCCTCTAGCAAAATTGGTTCGTAATAACGATTATATTTTTCTTTCAAAACACGACACAAATCATATAGGCATCCTATGTTCTCAACCTCTGAAACACCCACACATGCAGCACCACGGGGATCTTCATCTGTTCCTAATTGAGCGATAGCATATGCCATTTTTTCAAGTTTCTGCTCATATTTAAAACTAGTCCACTTCATACCACCATCTGGCAAATACTCATAATCATTTTTGCCTTCATCATGAATGGTATCAAATAAATTCTCTAAATTATAAAATGCAATACATCTAACTTGCATTTCTTGATTTTGAGCGAAGCCAAAAGTTGCAGAAAAGGCGATAATAGTCGCTAAAATAAATTTTAAAAAGACGCGTTTCATATTTTTTTTGTTAAATATGTTGCAAAATTACTATTTTTTTTTGGATTGTCCAAAACTTTTTTGTAATTTTGCTGCGAAAACATTATAATCTTTTGCTCATCTATAACATTTAATATCTTTATACTATGTCAACCGTAAACAAAGTTATTTTAGTCGGCAATGTGGGAGCTGATCCTGAAGTGCGTTACCTAGAACGCGGTACAGCTATTGCAAATTTCAATTTAGCCACTACAGAGCGTGGCTATACCATGCAAAATGGCACACAAATTCCAGATCGCACAGAATGGCATCCAATAGTATTATGGCGCAACCTTGCTGAATGGGCTGAAAAATATGTGCGCAAGGGCATGAAATTATATGTGGAAGGCAAATTGCAAACTCGCACATGGGAAAAAGATGGACAAGTACGCCGCAAGACAGAGATTATTGCAGAGAATATACAAGTCCTTTATCGTCCAAATGAGTATCGCTCTAACGCGGATGGTATAGAGCCAAACGCCGAGCAGATTGTAGAAAACACATCTATTCCTACTCTGGAAATTGAAGATATTTTCTAAGCCAATAATGCATAATAAAAAATAGCGCTTTTAAGGCGCTATTTTTTTTATATTTTACTCCGTATGTCAACTAATTGTTGACGTACCCGTTTCAGTAGTTCAGTTGCTCGTTGTCTAGCATCAGTACTCTTAAGATCATGATTCAGCTCTTTTTGAATTGCTTCTATACGAGTGATTTTCATGTTGTCTCGTATAAACTTTATTCGTTTTACGAGTTCAATGTCGCTCTCCGTATAAAAACGCTTACCTTTCTCATTTTTATAAGGCTGGAGTTGTGTCAAGTTATCCTCCCAATAACGCAGGGTGGATACAGGTAAAAGCGTAATCTTGCTTACTTCAGATATGGAATAGTATACTTTTGCCAATTTCAAGAATGTTTATCGTAATATTTTGAGTGTTTTGCCTGCTCTAAGGAAATCAGATTTTAATCCGTTCCACGATTTAAGCTGCTTAACGGAGACATGGAACTTAAGTGCTATAGAACCTAGATTATCACCTTCTTTTATTTTGTAATATGTCACACCATTAACAGTGCTTGCTCCATCCACGGATGTAACTTGCAATAATTCTATTTCTGACCTTCTTGTATTCACTAACTCATCGGCACGATGCGCCAATATTGTATCTTGATTCAAAATAAAATCCCCAGTCTTATCAAGTGGCAGACACAGCGGGTATTGCTTAGATCCAGGCAATATATCGTAAGCATATTGAGGATTTAGTTGGCGCAACAGATCCATGGGTATATGGATGCAATCAGCTATCTGTTGTAGGTGAATGCGCTGTGTCGTTATTATCGTATCTACAGGCATGTCTTCATTTAGAGCTGTTTCTTTTAGATCAGCAAACAACACAGAGTCTGCGGGTGTAGTATCTTCACAAAAAACCGTTCCATCCTTTGCTACAACACCGTGACAATCAGCAAAATTCATTGTATATACCGCAGCTATATAAAGAGGTAGGTATACGCGTGTTTCTTCTGGTAAAAAAGGATAAATACTCCAGAAATCTCGTTTCCCATCTGCTCTATATATCGCTTTATTCACATTACCAGGACCGCAGTTATACGCCGCAATAACAAGATTCCAATCATTAAAAATCTTATACAATGCCTTCATAAACTTTGCAGCTGCATGAGTAGACTTTACTGGATCACGACGCTCATCCACCAGCGAATTTATCTCTAAACCATATTTCTTGCCCGTTGACGGCATAAACTGCCACAATCCCACAGCACCCATGTGAGAACGAGCATTGGGATTCAAACGAGATTCTATAATCGGCAGATAGGCCAATTCATATGGAAGATCATATTGAGCTAAAACATCCTGAAACATTGGCATATAATAATTCTGCTTTGCCAATAAATCCGAAAGATGTTTTGGGCTCTTCATATAGCGTACAATATACTGCTTAACAATAGGATTGTATGGTAGTTCTACCACATATGGCAACTGTTGCAGACGCTGTATAAAAACAGAATCTGGAGTTTGGTCAGGACGCAATATCGGTTGAGACACAGACTGCGAACTCTTAGTAGTCTGTTTAGCAGTATCTACAGAGTCCAACTGGGATTCTACGATAGGTTCACCCAACGCAGCTCCACAAATAAAAAATAGTAATATTAATAATCTTAATTTCATCATTCTATAGTATTTAAAACGCTATCGCTAATTTCACCTCAGCACTATGTCCACGCTGCATTTCATCATAATACAAATGAGGATTTACATTCAGTGTAAGATCTGGAGATATATCAAAATCAAACAATTGTGCATCCACATATGCATCTACTAATGTCAGAGCATAGACTATCACAGTTGCAGCAATAGATAGATCTCGATATCTTCTTGTAGTATTTTGCCACTCCTGCAATCTTTTATAGTAACTGCTTACACCACCCATCTTTTCTATCGTATATCCTTCGGGCAAAATTGCTATATAGGGTTTCTCTGGACTATTTGTAACAGACGAATGCTGAATATCATAGTAAATGGAGCGATACGCCTCTTTATATGATTGATATTGATTGTCTGTATATATAATAGCATATGTGCATCCCATTAATCCTCCATATACTATCGGTAGTTTCCAGTAACTTCTATTATAGATTTGTCCTAATCCAGGGAAGAGCGTACCCATCCATACTGCCTTCACTGGATCAGGCTTCCAAAAATCTTGTTCTACATCCTGCTGCATTACCGTATCTGTAGAAGTAGTGATAGTAGAATCGGCTATCGTTCCTTGTAATGAAAACAATAGCAAAGCGGTAATCAGCAGTATGTATTTGCAAGTCTGGATCAAGATAATAATTCAATCAAGCGATTAAGCTCTTCTTCGTTTTTGAAAGAAATGGTTAGTTTCTTTGCTGTAATTTTCACTTTTCTACCTAATTTCTGCTCAAGCAACAGCTGTTGTTGCTCATACTTATTCACATTAGTAGAAGGTTTGATTTCTGGCTTGGTATTGTTGACCAGTTCCTCTACTTTTCTTACAGAAAGTCCATTATGAATAATTTTCTTATAAATATCTAACTGACTTTCAGGAGATGGTGATCCTAAAATAGCTCTCGCATGTCCCATATCGATCATCTTCTCCTTAATACCAATTTGAATTTCAGCTGGCAACTTTAACAATCGTAGATAATTAGCTACTGTTGCGCGTTTTTTACCTACTCTCTCTGCCATTTTCTCCTGAGTAAGTTGATAATCATCCATCAGCTTTTGATATGCTAATGCTATTTCAATCGCATTCAGATCTTCGCGCTGAATATTCTCAATCAACGCCCACTCCATCACTTGCTCATCCTTAGCGGTGCGCACATACGCAGGGATGGTGTCCAGACCAGCCATTTTAGATGCTCTATAACGACGCTCACCAGCTATAATCATATAGTCGTTATTGGAGTTTTTACGCAGTGTAATTGGAGCTATGACACCATGCTCTTTAATAGATTGCGCAAGTTCCTCCAAAGATTCAGGGTCAAAATTATGACGAGGTTGATCCGGATTAGCATAAATATAACGCAACGGGATTTCGCTGATGGACGAAGACCCTGCTGTAGATACATGGGTCGTATCAATGAGGGCATCAAGTCCTCTGCCTAAGCCTAATGATTTTTTCATGCTTTATTTCGTCTAATTAATTCTTTTGCAAGGTTAATATAGTTTTTAGCTCCTTTGCTATTTCTGTCATACTGAATCACAGACAATCCGTGACTTGGAGCCTCACTCAATCTGACATTACGAGCAATGACTGTGTTGAAAACTAAATCTCCGAAATGTCGTCTTACCTCGTCATGTACCTGAGCTGAGAGACGAAGACGAGCATCATACATAGTTAGCAAGAAACCTTCTATGCGTAAAGCAGGATTTAAGTTTGACTTAATGATCTTGATCGTATTTAGTAATTTTGCGATTCCTTCCAACGCAAAAAATTCACACTGCACAGGAATGATTACACTATCACTAGCAGTAAGTGCATTAATCGTAATCAAACCAAGAGAAGGTGAACAATCTATGAGAATATAATCATATACATTTCTTAGTGATGACAAGATTGATTTCATCAAGTTTTCACGATTATCCTTGTCCAGCATTTCAATTTCTGCACCGACTAGATTAATATGTGAAGGTATCACATCCAAATTAGCCACTTCAGTATGAATGATTGCCGATTGAGGATCGATGTTTTCGATCAAACACTCATAAATTGTATGCTTTAAATCTTTAATATCAATTCCAAGACCTGATGATGAATTAGCCTGAGGATCTGCATCAACAAGCAACACGCGTTTTCCTTCTGCAGCCAACGCTGCTGCTAGATTAATTGAAGAAGTTGTTTTACCTACTCCACCTTTTTGATTTGCTAATGAAATAATTGTTGACATATGTAATTTTCTATTTATTAATCTATTTAACCTTAAAATCCCACAAATATCCCAAGTTTATTGACAATCCCATTGGATTGGCCATTTTAAAATATTCCAACTGTCCCACATCAAATACTCCGCCTAAACTAAAGTTAAACCGAGCTTCGATTTGAAAAATACCCACCTTGTTCGCCTTGTAATAGCATCCGAGGCCTGCAGCCGCTCCCCAATCAAATGGATTATCAAGCTTAGGATGTTGATGGGCATCTAGTTGAAGCATTGCTTGTGGACTAACTGTATATTTATCGGCGATGCAATAACCAATTTGTGGACCCAAATTAAAGAACGCTTTGAAATTCCTCTTTCCAAAACCTAAATGCATTAGAAATGGAATTTGAATATAATGTAACCTTCTCGTGTAGATTACTTGATTTTGCCCTGGTGTACCATAGAGTTCAGTCCATCCATTCTGCGCATAATTACACTCTATTTGTAAAGCACAAACTTTATGTTCTGCATATCGAAATACAATACCACCATTGGGAGATAAAGGCGACTTCAGAATATCCAGCTGCTTGACCGAAGGATTGAATAACATCGTTGAAGCTTTCACGCCTCCATGGATACCCAAAGAAATCTCTGGTCTATCTAGTCTAGGTTGCGCAAAGAGAATGCTAGATATACAAAGAAAAAGTGTTAATATGTAATTTTTCTTTTGCATCATTTTCGAACAACTCGAACATGTTTATTTACAAATCCCGAATGAACGGTAGATGGTTCATACTTAATTTTAGATTGAACTCCGACCCAAGTTTCTCCTACATTGTGGTTTGTAGTATCTGCAAGTATATGAAGTAGCTGCTTTGTCAAATCATATCCTAACAAATCATATCGTGGTTGGCTAGACTTAGGACTTATAGCAAAAAAGCGCTTGTACAAATAGTTATACTGCGATTCTAATGCAGCATCACTTGCAAATATTGATGTGTAGATACAAGGTATATCTATGTCATATTTCTGCCACGCATAACGTGAATACAATGTAATCTTGTGGTTTTGTCTACACTTAACCAAATGTGGCATCAAAATATTAAGGTTGGTAAACTTATTTGTGTTAAAAATTATGATATTCTCTTTGCCTGCCACTAAATCAACTGACAACGAATCGTGTAATATCTTGTGAATAGTAGTGGTAGTGGTAGATATATTATGAGATTGTAAAGCCTCATGCACAGCTCTAACACCTTCAGGAACCACTTCACCTTCCTTAGTTTGCACTAACACACAATTCACGCTGCTAGAACGAGCCAACAAATATTTAGCAAACGCCTCGGCTTGAACCTGACTAGAGGCGTTGAATTGCAGAACTCGAGAATACTCTTGAGTGTAAGTTAGATCCGATGTAAATGGAGCAAGAATCCAAGTGCTATCACTTGATACAGAGTCAATAACCACCTGCACTTGTTTATTATAAGCAGGACCAACGACTGCGTCAACCTTTTTCCATGTCTCTTTGTTCACTACATCTTGAACAACCTGCTCTGTTTTTCCTACATCGTATGTATATAACTCGATGTGCTTGCCCGATTGTTGTGCTTCATAAATTGCAATCAGAGATCCTATATAGAAATCAATAAACTTTTCTTTAGAATCATCTGGCTTGACTGCTTTTGTTTGAAGCGGAAGCATAATGGCCAAACGAATAGTATCTATCGATTGATTTACAAGCGAATCATTTAACAGATGCTCTACTTGAACTGGATGCATAAAAATGCTATCCAAAGGTATCTGTCTCATTAAAAGCGAATCGTGCTTCAGTTTAGGACGCACTACTGGACTAGTTTGGCATGCCGAATCATCTGCAGAAGTTGGGACCTCTAACTTAATTTGCGCTACAGGCTCCTCATTCACTGGCACCAGAATCACCATACCTTGTTGCAGCCCAGTATGGCTAAGTTCAGGATTTGCCTTGAGTATCAATTCCTGAGTTGTATTAAAATGTTGGCTGATAGCATACAACCCCAAACCTTCTTCAACTGTGTATTGGTAATACGACTGTCCTTTAACCTTTACGACAGGATAAGAAAGCTCTTGCGCACTTAGCGATACCAACCATGTACACAACATCAAAATTATGACTATTAAGGATCTCATATCTTTATGTTTTTTCTTCTCTTTATCACAATAATAGCGCTTCCTAGTATCAGCAACAATGCCAATGGAATAACTATACTAATAATTTGAGCCGTCACACGAGCATGTTGGGCTCGTTTGTCATTTATTAATCGCAATTGTACCTCTTTTTGTCTCAAATGCATCCACCCCTCATCATCGGTCAGGTACAACACGGCATTAAGCATAAAATCTCCATTGCCAAATTGTGTTTGCGTATAGCGATCATAACCTAATGGCAACGGTTGGCTTTGCAACCACTCATTGCGTATTGTGCTACCTGCGGCTACTACTATTTGTCGCGTTGGTACGCTCTTTTTAAGCAAGGGCTTATTAGTTTTAATACTATCAGGTGCACCTAGATGAGCATACAAAGAACTAAACTCTCCATCCAGACTCACTGCTACAGGTATATAAGCATATCGAAAAGAGCTCTCATCTCCCACCCCTAGGCTTAAGTCCACTGATGCAGGTACAGATGTTATTTTACTAGCAGTAGAAGTAGCCAATAGAACATCCTTCTGAATACCATCATTCTCTCCCACTAACTCTATAGAACTAGCCATTGTAGATGTCACTTGCGCTACATTGCGAGTAATTGGTGATTGTTGCGAAGTAAGCAACAACGGAGCATAAGTCCAAGGCATTGGTTGCCAATTAGGCTGTTGTGGATTATTGGAGACATCAACTGGCACAGGCAAACACTGTAAGTCTTGCACTAAACTATGGCTGACACGCACTCCATACCGAAATAACAAATCGTTGAGATTCAAATCCAAAGCAATGATAGGCGTTACTCCTTGTGAAGACAAGAAATCAGATGAGAACTTCACACCATTCAGTACCCACAAAATGCGGCCTCCTTGCATTAAGTACTGATCTAAAATATATTTATCCGCATCAGAGAAAGGCATTTGTGGATCTGCTATAATAACTACGGCATAGTCATCCAGCACATTAGCTTCGCGCCCCAAAACCCCACGATCAACTTGGTAATATTGCGAAAGGGATTGAGTTAAACTATACACTTCATGCTCATTCAACTCTCCATGCCCCTCCAAAAAGGCTACTTTCTGCACCTCATCTTGTTGCAAACGACGCACCGCATCTATCAACCGATACTCAAGACTCTCGATACTGCGATTAAGATTTTCCTCTCCACTCAAACCTGGTTGATTATGCAACAAGTTTACTAGAGTTTTCTTGCCATTATATTCGATTATTGCATACGGATAAACTGTAGTTTGGGCCATTTTACCCTTGCTGGTTCGCTCATGAATAACGATAGGATCTAACGTTTCCAACACCGCATCCCCTACCGAAGCACCTACCGAAACATTAGATGAATATACTGAAAATTCTTCTATCATCTCGTCGGTCGCTTTCTTCAAACGCACAAAACCCGCATTCAGTTCACCATCCAACAAATTTGTTATGATTAATGGAGAATTGATATCTTTCAATAATAGTTGTGTTGGCTCTGAAATAGTATAACGCTGATCGTCAGTCATATCCCAACGACACACCACATGTGCTAATAGCATATTCAATGCCACTAACACACCTATTATTAATATGCCAACCTTTACTTTCACCTGCGAAAATTACTATTTATTTACAGTATCGCTTACAATAGAATTCCAAACTTCTTGGTTGATTACAACTGGATATTTCTCACGCAAAGTTTCTACCCATTGTTTTTCCAAGTAATCCTGATAAGCACTTGTCACTCTAGCACGATCATCTGTATACTCTTGAGGATGCTTAATCACCTTACCCAAAACTATCACAATAGGATAATCCTCATTTGGTTCATAGGTAGATCCCTTCAATTTGAAACCGTACTTATCAATTGCGCCATTCGCACCTTGCTTCCACAAACCACGCTCCACACGAACATACATCACACTATCAACATTCACGCGGCTATTCAAATAACTCATCACTGAATCTGGATGCGCTGTCTTTACTATCTGCTTGGCACTTTTTGCCGCCACTTCGTTCTTAGCATATATAACACATCCCTTAAAACGAGGCTCATCCCAAGTAAATTGTGCCTTATTGGCAGCAAAATAACTTGTCAAACCTTCAACATCCTGACTTGCTCTATCCCACACCTCACGCAAAGACACATCAAACAA
Source organism: Paludibacteraceae bacterium (assembly GCA_017559385.1). GTDB lineage: Bacteria > Bacteroidota > Bacteroidia > Bacteroidales > Paludibacteraceae > Colicola. The sequence continues at coordinate 17,979 of JAFYSK010000005.1, forward strand.
TAGTATTCCATCGTGATACTCTTTCACAAGATTGCGTAAGTCCTCATGCTTTGATTCCAAATTCTCGTCTGCATATGCCATAACTTCTTCATTTGTTAACGAATCAGGCAAACCATATTCCGCACGTGTTTTTGCAATGAAACTCTCATACGCAATCTGCATACGTTGATCACGCTGCACCTGCTTAAGAATATTAGAACGCAAACTATCCAATGGTTGAATACCGCGTTTAGCATACAACTTGGAAATGTGCACACCATATTGCGATTGGAATGGCTTACTAATTTGACCCACTTCTAATGCAAATGTAGCATCTTCAAATGGACGCACCATAGCACCACGAGCAAACCAGCCCAAATCTCCGCCACGCACAGCCGAACCCTTATCTTCCGAATGTAGTTGTGCCAATGCAGCAAAATCAGCACCATCTTGAATAGCCAATTGATAGATGCTATCCATAGCCAATAGAGCTTCAACCAAACGTTGTGAGTTACCTGCAGGAGTCATCTTCATGATATGAGCCGCATGCACCTCCTCATAATCTCTCTCGTCTAGTACTTTAGCAATATGAAATCCATATGGTGATCTAAACACTTCTGTCACACCGCCTATTGGAGTATTATATACCGCATCCTCAAACACATATACATATCGGAAAGGCAAAATCCAACCCAACTCTCCACGATTCTTCTTAGCCGCTGGCTCCTCAGAAACTTCAGCCGAAACATCACCAAAATCTTCCACCTCTTGCACCACTACCATTTTCTTGCCTTGCTTAACTTCTTTAGGCAAACCCACAGTTACACGCAATCGCGCCTCATTAATACGCTCAAGAGCTGCCGCCACTGTAGCAGAATCCGAACCCTGAGGACATTGCACCACAATATGTGCAGCTCGACGCACCTTAGCCATTCGGTTATAACTCAATACTACCAAACTGTCTATCGCATCTTTATCTTGCAAATATTTAGGAGTTGCTTGAGCACGATAACCTGCCAACTCTTTCTTAAATGCCGCTGTTGTATCTATGCCTTGGCTTTCAGCCTCTATCACCTTCAATTTAAAATTAACAAACAGATCCAGATAGTCTTGCATTGATTTTTTCTCAACACTGGATTCTTGATTGTTTTTTTGATAAATGTACATAAACTCTGACACCATCACTGGTTTATCAGCAATGGTCATTAGCACCTGATCTTCTTGAGCTAAAGCACAAACACTCGCACATAAAACTAGTGCGCAAAATAAAAATTTCTTCATTGTATTTTTTTAATTTTATTATTCACTTTCTTTTAATTACTGAAAATAGCGCGCAAAGTTACTAAAAAATTTTGAAATACGCAAAAAAAGTTGTAATTTTGCACGATTTTAACATTTATATACCCATATGATGAATATTTTATCTTTTATCCAACCCGCACAACATGTCGCACTACTCACGCACCAATCGCCCGATGGCGACGCCATGGGTAGTTCTTTGGCTATGTATCACTATATCAAATCACTAGGCAAAGAAGCACGCGTGATTGTACCCAATGCTTTTCCCGATTTTCTAGCGTGGATGCCAGGCGCGGATACTGTATTACTATATGATAATCAAAAAGAACAAGCAGACATCTATCTGGATGCTGCTGATCTAGTAATTTGTACCGATTTTAACGCACCCAACCGTATTGGTGCACTCGGCGACAAGATGCTTACACTCACATGTCCAAAGGTGATGATTGATCACCATCTCCATCCATCTGATTTCGCCGATTTCATCGTATCTGTACCCGAAGCATCATCCACTTGTGAGTTGGTGTACGACATACTTTCAACTTTCGTACAGCGAAGCAGATCGTTCGAGCGAATGCGAGATAAGAACTTTCAACTTTCAACTCCTATCGCCCAATGCCTCTACACAGGACTCATGACCGATACAGGCAATTTCTCATATAACTCCAACCGCCCACAAATCTACCCCATGATTGCCTCCCTCATTGAGGCTGGCGTGGACAAAGATGCTATTTACAATGCCGTTTTCAACCAATATTCGGTGGACCGCATAAAGTTAGTTGGCTACTGCCTCTACCAAAAGATGCGCGTTTTTCCAGAGCATCATGCGGCGCTTATCTACCTCAATCGCAAGGAGCTCTACCGCTTCAATTTCCAAAAAGGTGATGCCGAAGGTATCGTCAACATGCCACTCCAAAGCAAGGATATCCATTACTCTGTTTTTATGCGTGAAGACAAGACAACTCCCGATGAAATGGAGAAAAATGGCGGTATTAAGACCAAAATCAAACTCTCTTTCCGCAGCCAAGGCGACCGCCCTGTGAATGTGTTTGCGAGTGAGGTTTTCAACGGCGGAGGTCATGCCAATGCCGCAGGCGGCGAGTATTATGGTCCTCTCGCTGAAGCCGTGCAACTTTTTTTAGACAACTACGCTAAATATTTCAAAGCATAACCCATCACCCGCCTTTACACTTTACACTTTACACCCTACACTTTACACCTTACACCCTTAGAACTTTTAAAACTCTTAAAACTTTTTCTACTCAAAATTTGCACATCTCCAAATTTTGTCGTACCTTTGCACCCGCATTCAGTTTTAGGGAAGCCAGTGAGATTCTGGCACAGACCCGCTGCTGTGATTTGCAATATTGTTTGTTCCGAATCTAAGTCACTGCCTATCAGGTGGGAAGGCTGAACAAACGAGCAATAAGTCAGAAGACCTGCTGTATGTCGCCAACGGAGTTGGCAGTTAAAGAAGTTTAATGTTCTAATCGCGGCAATGCCGCTGTTCTATGAGAAATTCACCCTTAGAACTTTTAGAACCTTGGAACTTTTAAAACTGCCCGAAGTGGCATAAGTTGAACACTCTCGTGGTATAGAGTCAAACAACATGCGTAGAATAGTATCCATAGTATTTTTCACACTCTCGTGTGTAGTGGCGTCAGCTCAAATGAGTGCCACCGATTCCTTGTATCTAGACTCCATCTATCGTCATCTCGAACTAGACGAATACACCGTCACAGCACGTGTCAAGGAGAAAGATATCATTATTCCTCAAACACTTTCGGGCACGCAACTCAAAAAGATGAATGCACTCAGCGTAGCGGATGCTATCCGTTATTTCTCTGGTGTACAAATCAAAGATTACGGAGGCGTAGGAGGTCTCAAAACCGTGAACATCCGCTCTATGGGAACCAACCACATGGGCGTGTATTATAATGGTATACAGTTAGGTAACGCACAAAACGGACAAATTGACCTAGGCAAATATTCGCTAGAGAACATCGAGGAGATCCAACTCTTCAACGGACAAAAATCCGACATCTGGCAATCGGCTCGCGAGTTTGGTGCTGCAGGTAGTATCTACCTCACTACACGTCGTCCTCGCTTCGAAAACGGCAAGACCTTTAATATCAAAGGTCAAATGCGTGCGGGTAGTTTTGATCTCATCAACCCTAGTTTCTTACTGGATGTCAAATTAAGCGAGACCATGTCACTCACCACCAACGCCGAACTCGTATCATCTAGTGGTAAATATCCTTTCCGTTACCGCCGTGTAACACCATCGGGCGAAGTGGCATACGATACAACTGCTATCCGCCAAAATGGCGACATCAACGCCATCCGCGTAGAGGCTGCAATCAATCACTATTACAGCAATACGGGCTTTTGGAAACTCCAGCTCTACCACTACAACTCCGAGCGCGGTGTTCCAGGTGCCATTGTCAATAATGTTTGGCGCAATGGCGAACGACTTTGGGACCGCAACTCCTTTGTGCAAGCCACTTGGCAAGACGAACTATTCAACCGATGGTCGGTGCGTGTCAATGCCAAATATGCCAATGACTATACACGCAACATCAACAACGACGACAAGCTCATACACGTTGAAAATCAATACCTTCAACAAGAGCTCTACCTGACCATGACCAACAAAGTTCGTATCTTTGATTGGTGGGATGTGAGTGCAGCCTATGACCTGCAATACAATGCCCTCAGCATGTACGCAGAAGCCCATCGTTTCACCCATTGGCTCAGCGTTGCCACTGCTATCAATATCAAAAACTACCTACGCCTCCAAACCAGCGTATTAGGAACGTTTGTTCAAGATTGTTCAAAAATAAACAACTCTGAACGCGCAGCACTGAACAATTCTGAACAGCCTGCCAAGCAGGCGCTGAACACAAAGCTGACACCTGCCTTCTTCCTCTCCTATCGCCCATCACAGGTGGTGGATCTACGCTTCAATGCTTTCTACAAGCAGAGCTATCGCTACCCTACTTTCAACGACCTCTATTACACCGATATGGGTAATGCCTACCTCAAACCCGAATTGGCCAAACAACATAGTGCCGGTTTGAGTTTTGCACAACCATTCCGTATCAATGAGTTACGCGGTTCAGAGTTCCGCATCAATGCCGATTACTACTACAACCGCATCTCCGACAAGATCATCGCATACCCTAAAGGACAACAGTTCCGTTGGACTATGCTCAACCTCGGACTAGTCAAAATCAACGGTATAGACATCAATGCTCAACTTCATTTTGTCTTACCAAAGAACTTCTACCTCACTGCCAAAGCGCAATACACTTACCAAACGGCGATTGATGTCACCGACCCCAACGATTCGTACTACGGCGACCAGATACCTTATATCCCTTGGCATTCGGGTAGCGCTGTAGGCATGTTTGGCTGGCAAAACGACTGGCAGCAGTATGGCTTAAATTATAGCTTCATCTACGTAGGCGAGCGCTACAATCAGCAAGAGAACATCATCTACAACTACACCCAACCTTGGTACACCCACGACTTGAGTCTATTCGGAGAATGGAACATCCAGCCTATATCCCATAGCGCCAAAGGTGCGTCCAATAGCCCAAAGGGCGTCCGATATCCGATAATATTGCGCGTAGCACTGGATGTCAACAACCTCCTATCACAAGACTACGATGTGATCCTCAATTACCCAATGCCAAAACGCAACTACAAATGTACCATAAGCATAACATATTGATCTGGGTTATCGGCTATTGGCTATTGGCCATTGGCTTGACAAGCTGTCGCGGCGATGAGATTGTCGTACCATCTGAGTACGAACTCCTGCCTATCCCTGTTCGTGCAGAGTCTAGTTTCGCTCCCAACGAACCCATCGGTATGTACCTGCTCAACGAGGGTAATATGGGTAGCAACAAAGCAAGTATTGACTATGTGGATTTCTGCAATGGCTACTATATTCGTAATATCTACGGCGAGCGCAACCCTAACGTCATCAAGGAGTTAGGCGATGTTGGCAATGATATCCAAGTATATGGCAACCGCCTCTACGCGGTCATCAACTGCTCGCACAAAGTAGAGGTGATGGACTTGCGTACTTGCCGTCGAATAGGTCAAGTAGATATACCCAACTGCCGCTACATCCGATTCAAAGACGGCAAAGCCTATATCAGTTCGTATGTTGGTCCTGTGAGCATTGACCCCAATGCTCAATTAGGTGCCATCTTTGAAGTGGATACCGCTACACTTCGTGTAACTCGCCAAGTAACAGTAGGTTATCAACCCGAAGAATTCGAGATTATTGGCAATCACCTCTATGTCGCCAACTCAGGTGGCTACCATGCACCAGACTACGACTCTACTCTTTCGGTTGTGGACTTAACAGACTTCCGCCAAATCAAAAAGATACCCGTATGCGTTAACCCTCATCGTGTACGCAAGGACCAATACGACCGACTATGGATTACCTCCCGTGGCGATCACAAAGATGTACAACCACAACTGGTGTGCTTCCAGCCTATATCCAATAGCCTATTGCCAATAGCCAATGTACCAGCAGTTTCTGAAATGGTGATTTTCGGCGATTCCATGTGTTTCTACGGTTCCCATTGGAGCGACGAAACAATGTCTAATACGATTACCTATGGCGTCATCGATATCCGATACCCGATAGCCGATAGCCAATATCCGACATCCGACCCCCGTCCTCTCATCACCGATGGAACCGAGAAAAACATCAAAATTCCATACGGCATACAAGTTAATCCATATAACGGCGATATATATATTACAGATGCTAAAAACTATGTTTCAAGCGGTCAACTACATTGCTACTCGCGCGAAGGCAAACGCAAATGGTCTGTGCGCACGGGTGATATCCCTGCTCACATGTGCTTTGTCTATCGTTAGTTGCGAGCCCTACATACCCATGGTCAATCTAGGCATAGAAGACACCTATGCCATTGAGCGCATGCGTACCCTAATCCTCCATCCCGAGTATAAGGGCGAAGCATATGAGTGGTGGCTCATTTCCTCGCCTTTAGCCAGCGGGGTCCCCGAAAAATCTGCCGATTTTTGGGGTGCTCTATCGCCTGATAGCCTCATCGCCACAACTAGAGACCTCATCTTCTGCACTGCCGATACGGGTACCTACGTGATTCGACTGAACATCATTGATCAACAAAACCCTGTCACACACCTATTCAAGGTAGTTGTTTGGGAAGAACAAGTGGCCTACTCCCCATATATTTCTAAGGTACTGGAGTACAATCCAGCCCCTGGGCAGTTTGTTAATACCATGCCGCAGTACGAGGAGGGTGATACCTATGAGACCATGCGTCAAAAAGTTGAAGAATCTATTGCAGGCACCAACCGCAGCCTTATCTCCCTCGGTGCATGGGGTGGATATGTCACTTTTGCCTTCGACCATTCTGTTGTCAACAACCCCAACCAATCCGACTTTCTTATTGAAGGCAACTCGTTCTATGCCTCTACTACTAGCAAAGGTGGCAGTAGCGAACCGGGCATTGTGATGGTTAGTATAGATATCAATCAAAACGGCAAGCCTGACGATCCATTCTACGAACTTGCTGGTAGTGAGTACGCTACTCTATCCACCCGACACCAATACTCCCTCACCTACCGCCGCACACCAGCCGACCATACGCCACAACCCGATAAGAAAAACTCCCTCACCGACACTACCTATATCCGTTGGACAGACAACCAGAACCAAACGGGTTATCTACATAAAAACACCTTCCATACACAGGAGTATTTCCCTCTGTGGCTTGCGGATTCCACGCTCACTTTTATAGGCACTCGCTTGCCTGATAATGCCTATGATCCGAACGGGAAAGGCGCATATTGGATACAACAACCTTTTGAGTACGGCTATGCCGACTGCCATCCTAACGATAGTATCGCTCGTTGCTCGTTTGATATTGATTGGGCAGTTACAGACGATGGCAAGCCTATCCATTTGCCTTGTGTGGACTTCGTGCGCGTTTATACGGGCGTCTTCCAACAATGCGGTTGGACTGGCGAAATATCCACCGAAATATCCCACGCCCGTGACTTACATATAAATGAATAAAAACAAACAATTATATGAAACAGCTCCGTTTTATTGCTTTATTCCTTGTCTATAGCCTATCGCCTATAGCCAATGATCTATTTGCCGAGCAAATCACCCTAGATCTCACTACTGCCACCAATCTCAATGGCACTCCCATTACCTATAGCCAATCGTATGGCGAAGGCTACTATGATCTTACTCACGTGTGGACCGAGACCTACAACGATGCGGATTCATGCCGCCAAATCCTTGTGAATAACGGAGTGTTCCGCCTATCTCACCTGCCTAGTGGTATGGCATACAATGGTATGAGTTGGGAGGGATTCACACTCTCTATCGTATCTCAAGACACAGCCAACGTACTAGGATGCGTTGCCAATGGCGGACTAGGGGGTGTAGCTACGCCATATGTCATAGGATACTACTCCGAATGGGTGAGCTCATCTCTAGGATATTCGTCCAATATTATCGATTTCAACGGAGAATATTACCCTGAATATGTCTATATTTGCCAAAATAGCAATACTATGGAGGGCATCACCCATGGCGTGTTTAATTCGCGCCCATTTACCGAAGAAGATACTCTTACACTCATCATTCAAGCATTAGATAGTACCATGCAGCCCACTGCCACAATCCATTACTACTTAGCAGTAGATGGAACAAAAAACAACGGTTGGGTAAAAGTGCCACTAATAGCACTAGGCCAAACCTCTTGTCTAAGTTTCTCTATGCAAACCACAGACATAGGAGAATTTGGTTCCAACACCCCACTCTACTTTGCGTTAGATGGTCTCACTATCAACACCGAGATCCCTAGTGCCCTGCATAATAGCCCTGTCACCTCATCACCTAAGTGCCAAAAGATACTCCATAACGGACACCTCTATATCCTACATGGAGACAACAAATACGATATACTGGGCAATAGTTATTAAAGTTGTTGATCGGGCTCATCACAACTTTACTCAGTGTTAATAACACAATTATATGTGTTTGGTCGCAGGTAGAGCCCGCCTGCGACCTTTTTTATTGTTTATATCTATCTCATCTATTTTTTACTCTTTAAACACACCTTACACCCTACTCTCAACTCTACACACTAAACTCTCAACTCATTTTAGGAGGCGGTAAAGAAAAAAGTAAACTTTTGCGCAAAATTCTTGCATATGTGCATTATTTGTAGTACCTTTGTCGGCGAAAAGGTGGTAATGCTACCACCAAGTAAAGTGGTAAATAGAATTTAGTATGGAAAATAAGAAACTACAATCTGCTATTGAACAGTGGGAGAAACTCCAACCGTTATCAGAAAATGATCGCGACCGATTGAGTCGCAGATTTACTATTGATTTCAACTATAATAGCAATCATATTGAAGGTAACACCCTCACTTATGGGCAAACAGAGTTGCTTTTACTTTTTGGCAAAGTGGTAGGTGAGGTTTATTTTCGCGACTGCGAGGAGATGATAGCGAGCAATGTAGGATTGCAAATGATGTTGGTAGAATCTTCTGACAAGCAGCTCCCCTTGACACAGAACTTTATTCGTACACTTCATCGTACATTATTGCGTGAAGATTACACCGTTTATCGTACATTACCTGGAGATGTACAAACAAGTTATGTCATCCATGCTGGACAATACAAAACCCGCCCAAATAGCGTTATCACTCGTTATGGCGACCGATTTGAATATGCTTCACCCGAAGAAACACCGGCACTAATGGCAGACTTGGTGGATTGGTATAATCAAACTGAGCAAGAAGGTAAACTATCACCTATTGATTTGGCGATTTTATTCCACTATCGATATATTCGTATCCACCCCTTTGAAGATGGCAATGGACGTATCGCTCGTTTGATGGTGAATTACATTCTTTCACGTCATGGTTATCCA
>JAFYSK010000028.1 GCA_017559385.1 Paludibacteraceae bacterium
AAACTGTAGCAAGAACCATGGTATTGCCGAGGGTCGCCATTACAGCGCCGTCTGCTTGCTTAGCCAGCTTGCCAGTCTCGAGCGTGATCACACGCCCATCAGGAAGAATAATCTCCTTTTTTACAATATTCATCTTTTTAATGTGTTTTACGGGTACCTTTTGTACCCAAGTTAGTTATAGACCATAAATGTCGCTGCAAAGGTACAACAAAAAATGCACATACGCAAGAAAACGAACACTTTTTGTAAGAAAATAATAGATTTCTATCTATTAATACCATTTTTACCTCACTATGGGAGTTTACTTCTAATAGTGAGGATTAAAGTGGTATAATAAGGCGAAGCCAATTTTCTTATAAAAAGTGTGAGTGTCTGTAGTATGGGCAGCATTGGGCGAAAGTAGCTACGAGGGAATTGGCTTTGAGAGGCATTGGGGAAGATAAAAGCCAAGGCAGATGTTCGAAGGTACGAAAAAAAATGGGAGATACACAAGAAAAGTGGATATTTTCTTCAAATTTAATAGATTTTATCTATCTAAGAGAGATATTAACTATTAATTATTAACACTAACTTACCAACTACGGGTTCATGACGTGTTCATACCATACTTTCCCTATATCTACTGTGATATTACTATAAGATTAGTATATGATTACTATGTGATTCACAACCCTTGCTTATCCCTTCGGAGTAGTAACGGGGGTGACAACGGTAATAACAATGCAAATCGAATAATAATAACGACCGTATTTTCCGTAAATCCCGTATTTGATTTTACGCAATACGGGAAATACGGTATTTACGGTATCTGTCATTTAGGTTCAGTGCTGTTGAGAATAAAGCATTTAACAAAACAATTGATATTTCTGCGGACATTTTTTAGACACTCTAAAAAGTCCGCAGGAATCCATTTTTTAGAGTTTTCTCCCTGAAAATCAATGTTCCAATTCTTACATACGCATGGCATTATTGGCATTTTTGGCACTTTCAATAATGTCAAAATGCCAATAATGCCACTTCTGCCACATGTCTTTTACATATTTTGCGTGCGGTTTTAGCGGTTTTAGCGGTTACCGCAACTATTAATTCCCTCAGCACAAAAAAATCCGCATAACCGATTCTTTTCTTTCGATTATGCAGATTCACCTTATCACCTAACAACCTTATTGCCTCGCTCCTACGGACTTTCTGCGGACACATTCTCAGACATTCTCCAAATGTCCGCAGAGATTTTATCTTGTATTTTGTCAGAAATTCCTAATTTGTATTTCGTAAGACAAGAAAACATAAAAAACACGTCATTTACGATTTCTTCCGTTTCTTCTTTGGTTCGTTAGGTAGTTTGTCTTTTACATACTCAATAATCAGATTATCGAAAATCTTGGGATAATTTTCATTAAAAGTTTGTCCAAGCAGAGATTGAACTGATTTAACATTATTAGAGTTTTGATAAAAATCCCACATTGAACGCATTACGAACTTGAATATATCATTTTCTGTATCTTTGCTTCTGAATTTAAAAAATCTAAGAGTGTACTGCCTATCCATCGGACAAACTAGATTCGGTAAGATATGTGCAAGTGTTTTGCTGCTTGAAACTAAATGAGACTTGGAAGTAGAACCTTTTATTGAAAAACAAATAACATTTAAGCTTTCAATAATAGAATCAATCTCGTTTCCCGTAATATATTCAATACGCTTTCCTCGTAATTCTTCGAATGTATCTTTGTGCGCTACAATAGACTCTTTAAATTCGTCATAATTTGGCATTTTTGCACCACCTTTACCCATACGATGCATACCCCAAGCAACCAACGTTGCGTATACATACTCTATATGTCTATCACTTAGAAATTCTGTTTGTTGGCATTCTAATGCCTTTTGATGAAAATAAAGTGACGGACCACCAAAATAATTTGCAGAATTTTCAATGTTTGATTTGTATTGTAAGAGATGTTGCATAAGATTAAGATTTTTTTTAATAGTTAAACACTTAATTTAGTTTTATAGTTTCTTTGTGGGTATTTCCTTCACTCCCCAAATTTGGAGAGTGAAAGAAAGTTCAATTATTGTCACACCCAATTTTGTCGTGGCTTCGCTTCGAACAAAATCGGGATGTTCTTATTGCAAATCCTTGACAAGACGTACGGATTGACCGTGCTCGCGAGTACAGGCGCCCTTGTACGTACCGACCGAGCGGACGAGGAGGTAGTACGCGTAGCGGCTATCGTCCTTAGTGGCAGACCAATAGAAACCTTCGTACTGCACGCTGCCCACATAGGAGCCTCTGCGGCAACCCGCAGCAGGGAGGAAGACTGCACCTGCCGCCTCAAGCTGTGACCACTGATCTGCTGTGAAGGTTTGATAAACTGCGTAATAATCTTCGTTTAAATCATTACTATGGAAGCCAGGTTTGAAAGTCACACCTGATGGACATGTCCAATTATCTGGCAATAAAATCAAACCATTTACGCCATTCACCTGAGCAACACCCTTGAGAGAACTTGCGTTTGGACGATTGTTCAAGAGGTAATCCCACTCATCATAAGTCAATGTCCGCCAGGTATTAGGAGCATCATTGCCTATCTTATTAGTACCCCAATCAACAAATGAACCATAAAAATCATCGTCATCTATAGATGTACTTACACCAAAATTAGTAGAACTCGTACTCCAACAAAACAAATCCAACCAACCATTGTAAGTGCTAGATATATTAGCATTTGCATCACCTACACAATCAGTTTGATTCTCGGCAAAACGCCATTCATTATTCGCTGGATGATATTGCAAATTACCCTTTGAGAAGGTCACAAATTGATAAGCAGATACTGAAAAAAGATATGTAGGTTCGACATCTGAAGTCTTAAACGACAGTACTTGACCATATATAGTGCTATAATTATTCCTTGCATATGCACGCACATAGTATTGTGTGGCCCCCTTGAGATCTGCAATCTTAAAAAGAAACCTTTCTAAATTTGCCTGACTGTTGTCTGCACAAGAACGAGATACATTACTCTCAAAATCACTTGTGGTGCAGCATTCTACTCCAACTTCTTTGATCGTTGGATTACCATTAGATGATATAATTCCACCACAATAGACTGTGGTTTTGGTGATGCAAGTAACGTAGGTTTCGATAGTGGTTGTATATACCATCACGTCCTTCTCGCAAGACACAGCAACTAGCAGTATGGTCAGTAAGTAATACAAATAATTTCTTTTCATAAGCATTCTAAATTAAAAACAATAACCCAATCCCAATTTAGCCTCATAGTACGACCACCCATTCGTGATGCTTGACACACCCAGTGAGATGGCAAATCCTTTGATATTTCCCATCAGACCAGCTTCCCAATGCATACCATGATAGATTGTATTGGCAGTACGCCACGCCACCCACTTATGATCAGTGGTTTCGTAAAACAATCCACGATAGCCGTATCCTATACCTGCATAGAGATACATAGGTATATGTAAGCGAACAAGTGCACCTGCGGTTGCAGATATGCGAGTAGATGTATGTTTGCCCGAATAGAAGGGATACTCACCATCAATTGCACCACTTGCGGATGCATAGTGATCAGCCTGGAAGCGTACGGATGGATTCATCATGGCGCTGACATAAAAACCCCACTGCCTTACACGAGCGTAGGTGATACCAAACGCATATTCTGGATATAATGCATATGCTCCATTTACCATAACAAAATTACTCCATGGATAAGCAGAAACACGCTCCTTTCTTGCATTTCTCAGCATCGACCAAAAGTACCTCATATAGCTAGCTGCAGTTTCTAGGCTGTCCTGATGCACTTTTTTTATCGCTTTTATTTCAAGACGCTTTGCTGTACTAATACTGTCTGCTATTCTTTGCTGTTCTGCCTTTTCGGCTTTAAGGCGCTCTTTTTCAGCTTTTTCAGCAGCAAGACGTGCAGCTTGCTCTGCTGCTATGCGTTCTTGATCAGCTTTTTCCGCGGCAAGGCGTTCCTCTTCGGCTTTCTTAGCAGCCTCAATACGCTCTTGCTCCGCTTTTTCTGCAGCTAAACGTTCCTGTTCCAACTGTGCCCATATATCCACATTACCATTCGAATTAGGATTAGTGGTTATTACGGTGCGCCCCACAGAATTCGTGTTCACAATCACATTCCGTTCTTGCGAAAAAGCAGAATAGGATATAGAAAGCACCAAGAGCGATACGACAGACGAAACTACTCTTTTCATTTTCTCAATATTAATCTACAATCAGTTTATTTTTTTTTGAATAGTTCACCGATATGTTTTACATTTTTCTCCTTTTCCTTACTTTGTTCAGCATTAACTTTGTCGATAACCCACTCATCTTCTTTTGTAATATTGCGGAAGTTCTTGTACACTGCAGGGTAGCCAGTTACAACGATTACTAGATTTTTATTAGCATCTGTTTCAATACTAACATTTGGAGCTACAAGTACATCGGCATTATTAGCCCTCAAAGCATTAGCGATAACTGTTTCTTTCTCGCGTAACGCCAGTGCTTCAACTTCAGCAGTTGTCAAAGTGGAAATATTTTGGTTGATGCGCTCACCATATGTGATACGCTCTTTCGCCACATCAAGGTCTGCCAATAATGGGATAGTGTACATAACAGATTGAGTTGGAGAAATAGTTTTATACTCTGAGTAAGAATAACTAGTCGCTTTAGGAGTAGAGCAACTACATACTAATGCAACAACACCAAAAAAAAGAACTGATTTTTTCATGAAATTTAAATTTAAAAATATTTTGCCTACTCTTTTCCGGATTTTTGGCATTTTCCGTTAATCATTCACATAGACACACAAAAAGCGCAGGCCTCTGTTGATTATTCACAAACAGAGGCCTTCGCATTGCCCACACCGTCAAACAATCAACTAGAAACCTACGCTGATATGACGATACACCACACCTACAGAAAGTGCAGCATGAATATAGTCATACCCATAGGCATCTATTGAATACTTTGATTTTGACGGTATTTTGAAAAGTTGCGAAGTTTTCTGTTTGTCAAACGCAAAGCGTCAATAAACGCTATTCAATATGTCAGAAACCTACCCAAGAAAGAGTCATTTGCGAAACGCTTTTCGCAGGACATATTTCCCTCCAGCGTAGGAATCGGCTGCAAAGATACTACAAAATTTGCGGATGTGCAAATTTTGAGTGAAAAAAGTTTTAGGAGTTTAAGGTGTAAAGGCGAGTGCGCAAGCGCACAGGACGCCCGAAGGGCTATGGGACGGCACTTGTGCCTATAGGACGCCGCAAGCGGCTATGGGATATAGGCAAAGGAGTACCCGATAAATATCGGGTGATGTGCCCTAATTCTCTCGGAGATCTTTCGGTTATAATACGGCGAAGTCCCTATGAAGTCCCTATGAAGTTCCTATGAAGTCCCTATGAAGACAGGTGGCAAGTAAGGGGAAAGAAAGGGGGATACAATGGGGAATTTAGTGAACGCTACGCTACTGTGTAGGGTTTAGGTATGACGGTTATCTTAATAAACAGCACTGTTTAGCGTATTGCCTCTCGGATATCCTCTGTAATTTGTTTTTTTAGTTCGTCAAGAGAGGCGAACTTCTTTTCTTCACGGAGAAAATGTAAGAAAGAAATTGTTAATGGCTGGTCGTACAAGTCACCCTGAAAATCCAACAAATGCACCTCTAAAGACATATGATCATTGCCCACAGTTGGGTTAGTACCAATATTCGCGACACCATTGTAGGATGCAGATCGGTGTGATACACCTTGAAGATCGCTACGCTCGAAGATCGCATTGCTCGAAGATTGCTGCGCTTGAAGATGTACTTCAACTGCATAGACACCGCTAGCGGGGAGCTGCTTGGCAGAATTGAGGCGGATATTCGCAGTCGGAAAACCGATCTTAGCGCCTATGGCATTGCCGTGCTCTACCACGCCCGAAACACTATAAGTATAACCCAAAAGGCGATTGACTTGGCCTATTTGTGCCGCAGCCATTAGTTTGCGGATACGCGACGAACTCACAGGTACTCCGTCCACTAAACACTCATGTGCACGCTCTACGTGCAAACCTATCTTGCGAGCAATCTTTTCATACTCGTGAAAGCCCTTGAGGCGGTCAGAACCAAAATGATGGTCATAACCCATGAGCAAAGTCTCTACTCCTTCATGCTCTTTGAGGTAGCACATAAACTGTTCAGCTGTAAGCTGTTGCACCGCAGCGAAATCCAAGAAATGTACTTCGCCGTAGTTCTGAAGCAAAGCCTTTCGTTCTTCATGCGTCGTCAGCATAGCAGGAGCTTGACCCGTCAACAGTTCCTTGGGATGGCGGTCAAAGGTATAGATAGCAGGAGTAAGCTGATAGTGCTTGGCATGCTCGTGCAACTGAGCAAACAGGAAACGGTGTCCACGATGGACACCGTCAAAAAATCCTATGGTTGCAATGCGAGGCATTTGGGAGTTTAAAAGTTCAGAATGGTTCAGCGCGGCAAAGCCGCTGTTCAGAATGGTTCAATATAGTTTAAAGGAATTATAACTTGATGTAAATCTTCTTGCGGTAGAGGAGGTATGCAATACCCCAGAGGACACAAACGAGACTGAGGGCACATGCCAATGAGCCACCTTCGTTGCCAAAGAGAGGTTGCATACAAACCTTGTACCAGAAACTCCATACATTATACATCTGCTCATGATATTCAAAACGAATATTTCCCATCACTTTAACTACGATTGCGCTCAAGCAGAAGATAAACAAAGGGTTAACACCAAAACATTCGAAGAACTTATACCAGTTGTTTGCCACTTTCTTAGTAGCTACTTCGCATTTGGTAGTAGCCTCTTTCGCATTACGCTCAGGCAGACGGATATCCAAAATGCAAGTAAGAATAGCAAGCAAAGAACTTGCTAAACCGCAAGTAACAAGAACATAACTAGCAGACCACATGCTTTTGTTGATAGGATACGCGTAATCTAGCAAGAAACCAACGAGCATCATCACCGCTCCCGCAAGGAGCAGACGGGTGACTTTGCCCCAAATGTCTTTGACATTCATGATAAGATGTCCCATCCAAACGCCAATCAAAACATGTGCCACACAAGGAATAGTCGAGAGCAGACCTTCTGGATCAAAATACACGTTATTACCAAGAGCATCCTTTAGTCCATGGTAGATATGGTCTTGACCAAATAAATTAACATCGAGTACAGACACTATATTTTGTTCATTTAATTCAAAGCTATTGGTTGCACTTTGTATAATGCAATAAATGACCATCAATACAGCAGCTACCCATGGGCAGTTTTTAGGTTTGGCAGCAAGCATAAGCAAACCACCCAATATACTAACAAGACCCAAACGTGGGAACACGCCAAGAATACGAATGTTCTCGATAGGATAAGTCCATGCAGCATATCCTAGGCACTCTCCATTCGTTATTTGTCCAAGAAACATTCCAAACCAACTGAGCGCCCAACCGATGATGACGATGAGCAGACCACGTGTAATGATCTTTTGAGCCACAGGCAAGGTGAGCGTATGATTAGTCTTCTTGTGGGAAATATACATAGCAATACCCATACAAAAGACGAAGAATGGGAATACGAGGTCAGTGGGTGTACAACCATCCCATGGAGCATGCTTGAGTGGAGCATAGATATGTGACCAAGTACCAGGGTTATTGACCAGGATCATTCCTGCAATAGTGATACCACGCAACACATCCAAAGATAGGAGACGTTTTTTTGCAGGAGCTGCGGTGAGAGTTTCTTGTGACATGATGATTTGATTTTAGGATATTAAAAAGAAACAGCCCCCCGTTTGCGCGGAGGGCTGTTTTATCAGTTTTATTACTCTTGGTTGAGGGTTACGCGCTTGAAGTCGATTACGTTAACGTTGTTCTTCTTCAAAACGTCCTTCACGAGCTCTTTGCTCTCGCTCATGATGTATTGTTGCTCTACCAAAGTGCTCTCTTTCAAGAACTTGCCAAGACGACCTTGTGCAATCATCTCCACTTTCTTCATGTTGATGTTAGCCTCAGCCTCAGCAGGAACAGTAGCACGGATTTGGCGTGCTGTCTCAGCTTGCTCTGGTGTCAACCAACCTTTAGCAGTGTTAGACTCGATGTGGTCATCGCTATCAACGTGAGCAGGGTTGATACCTGCTTTGCGAACAGCTTGCTCAACAGCTTTGTTGATCTCGTCTTGTTTGGTTTTCTCGATAGCTACAGAAAGCTCACGGTCCTTAACCTCTTGCGCAACGTGGTCAGCATCCAAAGCGATTGGAGACATAGAAGCCACTTGCATAGAAATACCGTGTAGAACCTCTGCGTTAGCGTCCTCAGCATCAGCAGCAACGAGTGCGCTGAGCTTGTTGCCAAGGTGGTTGTAAGCATCTACCTTAGGAGCAACGAGGAAAGCGTAGTCGCTGAGTTCCATCTTCTCACCAGTTACACCAGAACGCTCTGTTACAGCGTCAGCAACAGTAAAGTCACCAAGTTTGCAAGCCTTAAGAGCCTCAAGGTCAGCTGGTTTCTCGGTCATAGCCACCTCAAGGATAGCCTTAACCATGTTTACATAATCTTCGTTCTTAGCTACGAAGTCGGTCTCGCACTTCACGCCTACGATTGCACCAAAGCCATTCTCAGCCTTAGCCA
>JAFYSK010000029.1 GCA_017559385.1 Paludibacteraceae bacterium
GGATCTCGTTGAGATGGAGATGCGTGAGCTTCTTTCATTCTATGAGTTCGACGGCGACAATACTCCTATCATCCGTGGTTCTGCTCTTGGTGCGTTGAACGCAGTTCCAGAGTGGGAGGATAAAGTTATGGAGTTGATGGAGGCTTGCGATACATGGATTCAATTGCCTCCACGTGCTGTTGACAAACCATTCTTGATGCCAGTTGAGGACGTATTCTCAATTACTGGTCGTGGTACTGTAGCAACAGGTCGTATCGAGACAGGTATCGTTAAGGTTGGTGATGAGATCCAATTGATCGGTCTTGGTGCTGAGGGTAAGAAGTCAGTTGTAACTGGTGTTGAGATGTTCCGTAAGTTGCTCGATCAAGGTGAGGCTGGTGATAACGTAGGTTTGCTCCTCCGTGGTATTGACAAAGACGAGGTTCGCCGTGGTATGGTAATCACACACCCAGGTGTTGTTAAACCATATAGCGAGTTCAAGGCTTCTGTTTATATCTTGAAGAAAGAGGAAGGTGGCCGTCACACTCCATTCCACAACCACTATCGTCCACAATTCTACATCCGTACAATGGACGTAACTGGTGAGATCACATTGCCAGAGGGAACAGAGATGGTAATGCCAGGTGACAACTTGGAGATCACTGTTAAGTTGATTTACCCAGTTGCTTGCTCTGAGGGTCTTCGTTTCGCTATCCGTGAGGGTGGTCGTACCGTAGGTTCTGGTCAAATTACTGGTTTGATTGACTAATATCTAGGTCAATTATAAAATGATTGCCGAGGTTTCGGCCTCGGCAATCGACTTACGGAAGTCCTCTAATGGTAAGAGAGCGGTCTCCAAAACCGTCAATGTGGGTTCGATTCCTGCCTTCCGTGCTGTTACATTAAAATAGCTTCCATCTGACTTCAACTAGTGTTGAGGCCAGATGTTTGGCGCAAGAATAAGTATTAACAGAAAAGAACTACTAATATGAAGTTTGTTGAAAACCTGAAAGAGTCTTACACGGAGTTGGTTCACAAAGTGAACTGGCCAACGCGTAAGGAGTTGTCCAAGAGTGCAGTGCTAGTGTTGATAGCTTCCATAATACTGGCGCTCGTAGTATGGCTCATGGATAAGTGTTTTGAGTCAATCATGACATTTATTTACGGCTTGTTCTAATTATTAAGGTATTTGGATATGGCTGAGAATAATTACAAGTGGTATGTGCTAAAGGCAATTAGCGGTAAGGAGAACAAAGTGAAAGAGTATATCGAAGGCGCTTTGGTCACCTCGACGCTATTTAAGGAGTATGTATCGCAAGTCTTGATTCCTACTGAGAAAGTGATGGTATTGCGTGGTAACAAGCGTGTCTTAAAAGAGCGTAATATGTTGCCAGGTTATGTGTTGGTTGAGTGTAACTTGACTGATGAGTGCTATCCATTGCTTCGTAACATTCCTAATGTATTGGGTTTTGTGACAGAGAGCAAATCTTCCGTTAAGGCAAAGCCAGTATCTCAAGAAGAGGTAAACCGTTTGGTGGGCACTTTGGATGAGGTAAATGTAGAGGCTGTAATGGATGAGATTTTCTTGGTGGGTGAGCATGTTAAGGTGACCGATGGTCCATTTAGTGGATTTGAGGGCGTTGTTAACGAGGTTGCTCAAGACAAACGAAAACTCAAAGTGGTAGTAACAATCTTCGATCGTCAGACTCCATTGGAGTTGGGTTACGATCAAGTAGCCAAGGAGTAGGAGGCACTGTTACGGGCCGTTGACTACTCGGTAGTTTAATAATAACAAAACTATTAACAAAGTAAAACAAATTAAGAATTATGGCTAAAGAAATTGCTGGATTTATTAAACTCCAGATCAAAGGTGGCGCAGCTAACCCATCACCTCCAGTAGGTCCTGCATTGGGTTCTAAGGGCGTTAACATCATGGAGTTTTGTAAACAATTCAATGCCAGAACGCAAGAACAAGCAGGTAAGATTTTGCCTGTAGTTATCACAGTTTACGTTGACAAAACATTCGATTTTATCGTTAAGACTCCACCTGTAGCAGTACAGTTGAAGGAGGCTGCTAAGATTAAGTCTGGTTCTAACCAACCAAACCGTAACAAGGTAGCATCCATCACTGAGGAGCAATGTGTGGCAATCGCAACAGATAAAATGGCTGATTTGAACTGCTTTACCGTAGAAAGCGCCGTTAAGATGGTGAAAGGTACAGCACGTAGTATGGGTATTACCGTTAAATAATTAAACTTCAATCGTTATTATGGCAAAATTGACAAAGAATCAAAAGCTTGCTGCTGAGAAGATTGAAGCAGGTAAGCTCTACACAGTAGCTGAGGCTGCTGCTCTCGTAAAAGAGATTACAACTACAAAGTTCGATGCTAGCGTAGATATCGATGTACGTCTTGGTGTGGATCCACGTAAAGCAAACCAAATGGTTCGTGGCGTGGTTAGCTTGCCAAACGGTACAGGTAAAGAAGTTCGCGTACTTGCATTGTGTACTCCCGACCAAGAAGCTGCTGCTAAAGAGGCAGGTGCTGATTATGTAGGTTTGGATGAGTATATTGAGAAGATCAAAGGCGGTTGGACAGACATCGATGTGATCATCACTCAACCACAAATCATGGGTAAGATTGGTGCTCTCGGTCGCGTACTTGGTCCACGTGGCTTGATGCCTAACCCAAAATCAGGTACAGTAACCATGGATGTTGCTAAGGCTGTAAAAGAGGTTAAGCAAGGTAAGATCGACTTTAAGGTAGATAAGTTTGGTATTGTACATACTTCAATAGGTAAGGTTAGCTTTACTCCAGAGGCTATTGCACAAAACGCCAACGAGTTTATCCAAACACTCATCAAGTTGAAACCTGCAGCAAGCAAAGGAACTTATATCAAGAGCATTTATCTTTCTAGCACAATGAGTCAAGGTATTAAGGTTGACCCAAAATCAGCTGAGTAATTTATTAATAAAAGAGAATTATGAAGAAGGAAGATAAAAACGCGATTATTGCCCAACTCGGAGAGCAACTCGAGCAATATACACATTTCTATATTACCAATATCGAAGGCTTGAATGCAGAGCAAACTAGCGCATTGCGCCGCGAGTGCTTCAAGAAAGAGGTTAAATTGGTGGTAGCGAAGAATACATTGCTCCAAAAGGCTCTTGAGGCTAAGGGTATCGACGAGGCGATTTTCGCTGCGTTGAAGGGTAACACAGCTTTGATGCTCTCTAACACAGGTAATGCTCCTGCAAAATTGATCAAGGAGTTTACTAAGAAAGAGAAGAACAAAGAGGAGGCTAAACCACAATTGAAGGCTGCTTACGTAGAAGAGACTGTTTACGTAGGTGCTCAAAATTTGGATTTCCTCTCTACTATCAAGTCAAAGAACGAGCTCATTGCAGACCTTGTTGCATTGTTGCAATCACCTGCGAAGAATGTCGTTTCTGCACTCCAATCAGGAGGTACTACCATCCACGGTGTTCTTAAGACACTGGGAGAGCGCGCTGAGTAATCAGCAAATAGCCACCAAAGTCATCGGGTGGTGTCGGAGTAGTAACGGAAATGACAGGTTACTGGCCGGATAAAGATGGCAACCCAACAAATTAACATTAAAAAAATAACACTTTAAAATTATACAACAATGGCAGATTTGAAAGCTTTTGCTGAACAATTAGTAAACCTTACAGTTAAGGAAGTTAATGAACTCGCTCAAATTTTGAAAGAGGAGTATGGTATCGAACCAGCAGCTGCTGCAGTAGCAGTAGCAGCACCTGCAGCAGGTGGCGACGCTCCTGCAGCTGAGGAGAAAACATCTTTTGATGTTGTTTTGAAATCAGCTGGTGCTAACAAGCTCCAAGTAGTTAAGGCTGTTAAAGAGCAAACAGGTCTTGGTTTGAAAGAGGCTAAAGACATCGTTGATGCTGCTCCAGCTAATGTTAAAGAGGGTGTAGACAAAGCTACTGCTGAGGCTCTCAAGAAAGCTCTTGAGGAGGTAGGTGCAGAGGTAGAGTTGAAGTAATACCCATACACTTTAAATTGCTAGGTTTAGACCCTGAAAAGGGGTCTAAACCTTTTTCTCTGAATAATAGATAATGTTTAAAAAAGGTTAAATTCTGATAAAAATAAAGCGGTTTTTGTTAATAAAGTGTAAAATTCAAGGCCAACTATTTAGATTTAAATAACTCATTATCAGTAAATTATAATCTTAGAAACATATTAAAACCATAAAATTAAATGGCAAAACAAAAACAAGACCAGCGAATCAATTTTTCGGCAATGCAAAAGCAGATGCCTTATCCTGATTTTCTGGAGATTCAGTTGAAGTCCTTCCATGATTTCTTCCAAATGGATTCTACTCCTGAGGTACGTCACACGGAAGGTTTGTTTAAAGTTTTCTCGGAGAATTTCCCAATTCAGGATACGAGAAATAACTTTACCTTGGAGTTCTTGGATTATCACATTGACCCACCTCGTTATACTATCGAGGAATGTTTGCTCCGTGGACTCACTTACTCTGTGCCTTTGAAGGCAAAATTGTTCTTGACTTGTACAGATCCTGAGCATGAGGATTTCGAGCCAGTACTTCAAGAGGTGTTCTTGGGTAATATCCCATACATGACTCCAAAGGGAACGTTCGTGATCAATGGTGCTGAGCGTGTGATTGTAAGCCAATTGCATCGTTCTCCAGGTGTGTTCTTTGGTACTTCAATGCACTCAAACGGTACCAAGTTGTATTCAGCTCGTATTATCCCATTCCGTGGTTCATGGATTGAGTTTGCGACTGACATCAACCGTGTGATGTATGCTTATATCGACCGTAAGAAGAAATTGCCTGTAACAACTTTGTTGCGTGCAATTGGTTTTGAGAGCGATAAGGATATCTTGGATTGCTTTGATTTGGCAGAAGAGGTTAAGTGTACAAGTGAGAACTTGGCTGCAATGGTAGGTCGCACTTTAGCGGGTAATGTGCTGAAGGCTTGGACCGAGGACTTTGTAGATGAGGATACTGGTGAGGTTGTGACTATTGAGCGTAATGAGGTAATCATTGAACGTGAGACAGTTTTGACCGAGGAATTGTGTGAGTTGATAGCTGAGTCATCTATCAAGACCGTATTGTTGCACAAAGAGGAGGCAAAAGAATCAGATTATTCTATCATTTTCAATACATTACAAAAGGATCCATCTCACTCAGAGAAGGAAGCTGTGTTGTACATCTATCGTCAGTTGCGTAATGCAGAGCCTGCAGACGATGCTACAGCTCGCGAGGTTATTCAAAACCTATTCTTCTCAGAGAAGCGTTATGATTTGGGTGAGGTAGGTCGTTATCGTATCAACCGCAAGTTGAATATGGATATCCCAATGGAGACCCGTACTTTGACTAAGGAAGATATGATTGAGATTATCAAGTACTTGGTTGAGCTTATCAACTCTAACGCAGAGGTTGATGATATTGACCACTTGAGTAACCGTCGTGTTCGTACTGTAGGTGAGCAATTGTACAACCAATTTGGTATTGGTTTGGCCCGTATGGCTCGTACAATTCGTGAGCGTATGAATGTGCGTGACACTGAGGTGTTTACTCCAACAGACTTGATCAATGCTAAGGCTATCTCTAGCGTAATCAACTCATATTTTGGTACAAACGCATTGTCTCAGTTCATGGATCAACAAAACCCATTGGCCGAGATTACTCACAAGCGTCGTATGTCAGCTCTTGGTCCTGGCGGACTTAGCCGTGATCGTGCTGGTTTTGAGGTTCGTGACGTACACTATACTCACTATGGTCGTTTGTGTCCAATTGAGACTCCTGAAGGTCCAAACATCGGTTTGATTTCTTCTTTGTGTATTTACGCTAAGATTAACAACCTTGGATTTATTGAGACTCCATATCGCAAGGTAGAAAACGGAGTGGTTAACTTGAACAACGATGAAGTAGCATATTATACCGCAGAGGATGAGGAGCAAGCAATTGTAGCACAAGGTAATGCTCCATTGGATAAGAATGGTAAGTTTATTCGTACCAAGGTTAAGTCTCGTTTTGAGGCTGACTTCCCAGTGGTAGCGCCAAATGAGGTGAACTTGATGGATGTATCGCCATCTCAGATTGCTTCTATTGCTGCTGCATTGATTCCATTCTTGGAGCACGACGATGCTAACCGTGCGTTGATGGGATCAAACATGATGCGCCAGGCAGTTCCATTGTTGCGTAGCGAGGCTCCTATCGTAGGTACTGGTATTGAGGGTCAATTGATCCAAGATTCTCGTACTCAAGTGGTTGCTGAGGGTAATGGTGTTGTAACTTATGTAGATGCAGATAAGATTATAGTTAAGTATGATCGTAGTAAGGAGGAGGATTTCATTTCCTTCGAATCTGCTGATGTAGAATATGCATTGCCTAAGTTCCAACGTACAAACCAAAATACAACTATCGACCTTCGTCCTATCGTTCGCAAAGGCGAGAAGGTGACTAAAGGTCAGATCCTCACCGAAGGTTATGCTACAGAGCAAGGTGAGTTGGCATTAGGTAAGAACTTGAAAGTTGCGTATATTCCTTGGAAGGGTTACAACTATGAGGATGCTATCGTATTGAGCGAGCGTATAGTTCGTGAGGATATGTTTACATCTGTTCATGTGGTAGAGCAATTATTGGAGGTTCGTGATACCAAGCGTGGTGTTGAAGAGTTTACCGCTGATATTCCTAATGTAAGTGAGGAGGCAACCAAGGATTTGGATGAGAATGGTATTATTCGTATTGGTGCTCACATCAATCCAGGTGATATCATTGTAGGTAAGATCACTCCAAAGGGTGAGTCTGATCCTTCTCCGGAGGAGAAACTCTTGAAAGCTATCTTTGGTGACAAAGCTGGTGATGTGAAAGATGCTTCATTGAAGGCTACTCCATCATTGAGTGGTGTGGTAATTGGTAAGAACCTCTACAAGAAGGCTAACAAGGACCGCAAGCAAAAATTGGAAGACCGCGAGACCATGGCTAAGTTGGACGCTCAACTCAAGGTTAAGGCTGAAGCATTGAAGACTACATTGGTAGAGAAATTGGTTGTTCTTTTGAAGAATCATGTATCTGCAGGTGTTAAAGACTACTTGAATACCGAGGTTATTGCTAAGGGACTTGAGTTTACCGCAGAGCGCTTGCAGCAACTAGACTATATGTCTGTGATGCTAGCTAACTGGACAGAGGATGAGCATGTTAACGATTTGGTAAGCCGTTGTGTGGTTAACTATATCGCTAAGCACAAAGAGATGGATGCTCAACTCAAGCGTGAGAAGTTCAATCTCACTATCGGTGATGAGTTGCCAAATGGTATCATGGAGATGGCCAAAGTATATATCGCTAAGCGTCGTAAGATTCGCGTAGGTGATAAGATGGCTGGTCGCCACGGTAACAAGGGTATCGTATCTAAGATTGTTCGCGTAGAGGATATGCCATTCTTGGCGGATGGTACTCCAGTAGATATCGTATTGAACCCACTAGGTGTGCCTTCTCGTATGAACATCGGTCAGATCTTCGAGGCTGTCCTTGGTTGGGCAGGTAAGGAGTTGGGCGTTAAGTTCGCTACTCCTATTTTCGATGGTTGTACTTTGGATTCACTCAACGAGTGGACTGATAAGGCAGGTCTCCCACGCGCAGGTAAGACACAATTGTACGATGGTGGAACAGGTGAACCATTCGACCAAATGGCTACAGTGGGTGTAACTTACTTTATGAAGTTGGGTCACATGGTTGACGACAAGATGCACGCTCGTTCAATCGGTCCTTACAGTCTCATCACACAACAACCATTGGGTGGTAAAGCACAATTCGGTGGTCAACGTTTTGGTGAGATGGAGGTTTGGGCACTTGAGGCACACGGTGCAGCAACTATCTTGCAAGAGATCCTTACTGTTAAATCAGATGATGTTACTGGTCGCGCTCGTACTTATGAGGCAATCGTTAAGGGTGAACCAATGCCTACTCCAGGCTTGCCAGAATCACTCAATGTATTGTTGCATGAGTTGCAAGGTTTGGCTCTTTCAATCACAATGGAATAAAATTCAAGAATTATGGCTTTTAAACAAGATAATAAGAAAAACGGTTTCTCCCGCATCTCTATTGGACTCGCTTCTCCAGATGAGATTATGCGCCTTAGCTCGGGAGAGGTTCTCAAACCAGAGACCATCAACTATCGTACCTACAAGCCTGAGCGTGATGGTTTGTTCTGCGAGCACATCTTTGGTCCAGTTAAGGACTATGAGTGCCATTGCGGTAAGTACAAACGTATTCGTTACAAAGGTATTGTCTGCGAGCGTTGCGGTGTAGAGGTTACCGAGAAGAAAGTTCGTCGTGAGCGCATGGGCCACATCAAATTGGTGGTTCCTGTAACACATATCTGGTACTTGCGTTCGTTGCCATCTAAGATGGCTGCGTTGCTAGGCGTACCAACCAAAAAATTGGAGTCAGTGGTGTACTACGAGAAGTATATCGTATTACAAGCAGGTGTACTCAAAGGACAAGAGATTGATGATGAGATAATTGACGACAAGATGCTCCTCGATGAGGACCAATACATGGAGTTGACCTCTCGTCTTCCACAAGACAATCACCTTTTGGATGATACAGATCCTGATAAGTTCATCGCTAAGATGGGTGCAGAGGCAGTAGAGGAATTGTTGATGGGTCTTGATCTTGATTCTCTCAGCTACGAGCTTCGTGACCGTGCTAATGCAGATACTTCTATGCAACGTAAGGCTGAGGCCCTCAAGCGTTTGCAAGTTGTAGAGAACTTCCGTGCTAGCAAGGGCAAGAACCGTCCTGAGTGGATGATCTTGCGTGTCATCCCTGTAACTCCTCCAGAGTTGCGTCCACTCGTTCCACTAGATGGTGGTCGTTTCGCAACATCTGACCTCAACGACCTCTATCGTCGTGTGATTATCCGTAACAACCGTCTCAAACGCCTCGTTGAAATCAAGGCTCCAGATGTGATCTTACGCAACGAGAAGCGTATGCTTCAAGAGGCTGTGGATTCACTCTTCGATAATAGCAAGAAGACTACCGCTATCAAGTCTGACGCTAACCGCCCATTGAAATCACTTTCTGACTCATTGAAGGGTAAACAAGGTCGTTTCCGTCAAAACTTGCTCGGTAAGCGTGTTGACTATTCTGCTCGTTCAGTTATCGTCGTTGGTCCTGAGTTGAAGATGCACGAGTGCGGTTTGCCAAAAGATATGGCAGCTGAGCTCTACAAACCATTTATTATTCGTAAGCTCATCGAGCGTGGAATTGTAAAGACTGTTAAGTCTGCTAAGAAGATCATCGACCGCAAGGAACCAGTTGTATTTGATATTCTAGAGAATGTAATGAAGGGTCACCCAGTTCTGTTGAACCGTGCTCCTACCTTGCACCGTCACGGTATCTTGGCGTTCCAACCACGTATGATCGAGGGTAAAGCTATCCAATTGCACCCACTATCTTGTGCCGGATTCAACGCCGACTTCGACGGTGACCAAATGGCGGTACACTTGCCATTGAGCCACGAGGCAATCTTGGAAGCACAACTCCTCATGCTCGGTTCGCACAATATTCTTGACCCAGCCAACGGTAACCCTATTACTGTGCCATCACAGGATATGGTCTTGGGTCTTTACTATATCACCAAACCACGTACAGGCGTGAAGGGTGAGGGTCTTACTTTCTACTCTGCAGAAGAGTGTGAGATCGCGCTCAACGAGGGTAAAGTAGATATCCACGCTAATGTGAAGGTTCGTATCCTTGACAAGCGCACCAATACCACTTCTATCGTAGAGACAACTCCTGGTCGTGTATTGGTTAATCACTTTGTTCCAGATGAGGTAGGTTACCAAAACGTTACTTTGGGTAAGAAAGCTGTGAAGAATATCATTACTGATGTCATCAAGACTTGTGGTGTAGCTCAAACAGCTCTCTTCTTGGACAACATCAAGGACCTCGGTTACAAGATGGCGTTCAAGGGTGGTCTCAGCTTCAACCTCAACGATATCCTTATCCCTGAGGAGAAGAACGAACTCGTAGCTAAGGGTAACGCAACTGTAGAAGAGGTGACCGAGCTCTATATGGAAGGTCTCATGACTGACAACGAGCGTTATAACAAGGTCGTTGCAGCTTGGGGTGATGTGGATAAACAAGTGACTAGCGTCCTTATGAAGCACATGAAAGAGGCTGATCAAGGTTTCAACTCTGTGTTCATGATGATGGATTCTGGTGCCCGTGGTTCACAACAACAGATCAAACAGCTCGCAGGTATGCGTGGTTTGATGGCTAAACCTCAAAAGGCCGGTGTTACCGATAGCCGTCAAACAATTGAGAACCCAATTCTTTCTAACTTTAAGGAAGGTTTGAGTGTGCTTGAGTACTTTATCTCTACCCACGGTGCGCGTAAGGGTCTTGCCGATACCGCGTTGAAGACTGCCGATGCTGGTTACTTGACTCGTCGTCTTGTAGACGTTTCTCACGACGTGGTTATCAACGAGGAGGATTGCGGTACATTGCGTGGTTTGACAGCTCGTGCTGTTAAGCAAAATGACGTTGTAGTAGCTACTCTCACCCAACGTATCTTGGGTCGTGTGAGCGTTCACGATATTTATGATCTCGAGGGTAACCTCATCGTAGCTTCAGGCGAAGAGATTCGCGAGGCAGCTTGTGAGGCTATTGAGGCTGCAGGTATTGAGGCAGTTGAGATCCGTTCAGTACTCACTTGCGAGTCTAAGCGTGGTGTTTGTGCTAAGTGCTACGGCCGCAACTTGGCTACTCGTAAGATGGTACAAAAGGGTGAGGCTGTTGGTGTGATCGCTGCTCAAGCCATCGGTGAGCCTGGTACACAGTTGACATTGCGTACCTTCCACTCTGGTGGTGTCGCTGGTAACGCAGCAACTCAAAATACTTACGCCATACCTGCTAAGGGTCGCATCGAGATTGATGACTTGCGCACCATCGTTACTGAGGCTGGTGAGGTTATCGTAGTAAGCCGTCTTAACGAGATGCGTCTCGTAGATGAAGCTACTGGTGTAATCTTGACTACATTCAATATCCCTTACGCTTCTAAACTCTTTGTGACTCCAGGCGAGTCTTATGAGAAGGGTAAAGTAATCTGCGAATGGGATCCATATAAGGCTGCTTTGATTATCGAGCAAGCTGGTCGCCTCCAATATGAAGATGTAATTGAGGGTGTAACAGCTAAGACTGAGGTGGATGATCAAACTGGTAAGAAAGAGGTTACTATCATCGAAACCAAAGATAAGACCAAGATGCCAGTTGCTCATATCATGGATGCAGAGGGTAATATCTTGCGTACTTACAACCTCCCTGTTAAGGCATTGCTCGTAAACGAGGATGGCGCTGAGGTTAAGGTAGGTGATTCACTCTTTACACAAACCCGTTCATTCGGTACTGCAGGCGATATTACCGGTGGTCTTCCACGTGTAACCGAGCTCTTTGAGGCACGTAACCCATCTAACCCAGCTATCGTAGCTGAGATTGATGGTGAGGTTAGCTTCGGTCGCGTTAAGCGTGGTAACCGCGAGCTTACTATCACCTCTAAGTTGGGTGAGGTTAAGTCATACCTCGTTCCACTTGGTAAGCAAATCCTCGTACAAGAGGGCGACTATGTTCGCGCAGGTGTAGCTCTCTCTGACGGTGCTATCACTCCAGATGATATCTTGGCTATCCAAGGTCCTACTGCGGTTCAAGATTACATCGTTAACGAGGCTCAATCTGTTTACCGTATGCAAGGTGTGGAGATCAATGATAAACACTTCGAGATTATCGTTCGCCAAATGATGCGTAAGGTAGAGATCCAAGATGCGGGTGATACACGTTATCTTGAGAAACAAATCGTTGATAAGATTGACTTCCTTGAGGAGAACGATCGTATCTGGGGCAAGAAGGTTGTAACTGACGCTGGTGACAGCGAGACCCTCAAGAAAGGCCAAATCGTTACAGCACGTCGCCTCCACGATGAGAACTCAAGCCTCCGTCGTAAAGATAAGAAGCTCGTTGTAGCTCGTGAGGCAATGTGTGCAACTGCAAGCCAAGTGCTCCAAGGTATCACACGCGCTGCTCTAGCTACCAAATCATTCATGTCTGCTGCTTCCTTCCAAGAGACCACCAAAGTGCTCAACGAGGCTGCTATCCAAGGTAAGGTTGACTACCTTGAGGGCATGAAGGAGAACGTGATCTGCGGTAACAAGATTCCTGCAGGTACTGGTCTCCGCGACTGGCAACACATCGTGGTTCACAACGCTGAAGAGTACGCAGCTATCCAAGCAGCTCGCGCTGCAGCTGCAGCTGAGGCTCAACTTCGTCAAGAGGAACTCAACGAACTCTAAGAATCCAATTATAGATTCCATAAAAAACAAGAGACTTCCAATCGGGAGTCTCTTGTTTTTTATTTTAGTTCAGGAGTTTAGGAGTTATTTCTGAATAGCAGCTCTGCTGCATCTGAACCCTCTGAACCTCTATCCCATCTTTACCATAGGATTCAGCTACCCTTGCGCTACCTTTGCGCTAGATCACATGGGATCCACATCGGGTAGGATAGTGGTGCCTTTGCTCTTCTCTTGTCGTTGTACAAATGTAATATGTTCCTTCACCAATGCCTTCGCTTGAGCAATATTGGCGGTAGTTTCCACGCGCAAGCGTATTTGACGCACCCATTGGTTGCTGATTTTGGTCACGGAAGGGATAATCACTCCGGATACACGCTCACCGAAACTTTGCTGCAAACGTTGTTGTAACAAGGTTGCGGCTGCTTCCAAACGACCTAAATCACGATGGCGAAGGGTCAGCATGATCAGTCGTTGGTAGGGTGGGTATTTGAACAGCTCTCGTTCGGCAATTTGTTGTTGGTATAATCCCTCGTAATCATGTGTCTTGAGGTACTCAAAGACAGGATTCTTTGGGTTGAAGGTTTGAATCATAACCTCTCCTTGACTGCCTGTTCTGCCAGCGCGTCCACTGACTTGCTCTAGCATTTGGAATGCTTGTTCATAGCTGCGGAAATCGGGTGTGTTCAGCAATGAGTCTGCTTGCAATACCGCCACTAGGCTCACATCGTTGAAGTGCAACCCCTTGGTAACCATCTGTGTACCAATGAGTATGTCCACTTCATGATTGGAAAATCGGTCTATGATAGTTTGATAGGCATCTTTCTTGCGAGTAGAGTCTAAGTCCATACGAGCAACTCGAGCCTCGGGGAATAGTCCTTGTATCTCTTCTTCCAATCGCTCTGTACCAAAACCTTGCGTACGCATCTCGCCTCCGCATTTGGGGCATTTGCTAGGTATGCGTGTGCTATGTCCGCAGTAGTGACAAACGAGTGAGTTGGTTGCTTTGTGATAGGTCATTGTGACATCACAGTTGGGGCATTTAGGTGCTTCGCCACACTTGGTACATTGCAAGACGGGCGCATATCCTCGGCGGTTTTGGAAGAGAATCACTTGTTTGCCCTTAGCCAATTCTTCTCGTATTCTATCCACCAATGGGTCTGCAAAATGCCCGTACATCTCTTTGCGATGGTATTGGCGTTGCAGGTCAATCATTGATATTTGAGGCAATTGCAAACCTTGGAAACGTTCTTTCATTTCCACCAAACCGTACTTGCCACTCAAGGCATTGTAATACGATTCTATGGATGGAGTAGCAGTACCTAAAAGCACTTTTGCTCCGTACCAATATGCCATCATGATGGCTGCGGAGCGGGCATGATAACGTGGTGCAGGGTCCTGC
Source organism: Paludibacteraceae bacterium (assembly GCA_017559385.1). GTDB lineage: Bacteria > Bacteroidota > Bacteroidia > Bacteroidales > Paludibacteraceae > Colicola. Next base: position 13,738 of record JAFYSK010000029.1, read on the forward strand.
TGCTTGTAACTTGGTTCGTGCTCTTCGTCCACAATGATCAATCCCAAGTTGTTGAATGGTAAGAAGATAGCTGATCGAGCACCCAAGATAACTCTACCTCTCGCCTCTCGCCTCTCGGAGTGTTCAATGTTGTTCAAAGCTTCGCGTTCAGTATCGTTCAATATTGAACTATTTTGAACTATTTTTGAACTATGTTGAACCTGATTGTATATCTCAACTCGTTCAGCATTGCTAAACTTAGAGTGATATACTAGCAATTGGTCACCAAAGACCGCACGAAGGCGGTCGGTCAATTGGGTGGTGAGGGCTATCTCTGGCACAAGATAAAGTACTTGTTTGCCTTGTTTGAGTGCTTGATCAATGAGGTGGATATATACTTCTGTTTTTCCGCTTGAGGTTACGCCGTGTAAGAGTGTGACGGGTGTCTTCTCCCATGCTCGTTGGATAGCCGTTAGTGCCCTAGATTGTTGTATATCCAAGGTCTTAGGCGATTGTATTTCACCTGTGTATTGTAGTAGTCGTGAAACCGGGCGCTGTTCCTCTAGAAAGACACCTTTCTCAATCAATGTCCGCAGAATAGCGCCGCTCACTCCGCTTTGTTCTAGGAGCACACGCCGTTCTACCTGATAATTCTGTGCTAAGCGAAGGAAATCGCGAACCAATTGTTCTTGTTTCTTGGCGCGTTTTAATTCTCCGAGCAACTGTTCTTGTGCTTCTTTGGCTAGATAGGCAGGCGCCAATTGGATATATTGAGTTGTGGCTGCGGAGTAGTTGTCGTCGATGATTTCGGAGGGTAGGGCAGCCGCCATTACTTCACCTAGGGTGCACATGTAATAGCTTGACAACCATTCCCATAGCTTTAGCTGCTCAGCTGTGACGATAGGTTCCTCGTCAATTATTTGCAGCACATCCCGTACTTTGATGTTAGCAGGCAACTCGCCCTCGTGCTTGCGGTAGATAATACCTATGATACTCTTTCTGCCAAGAGGCACCAATACCCGCTTTCCTGTCAGCGGGTATTGTATTGTTTCAGGGATGTTGTATGTGTAAACATCCGCAATTGCTAATGGAAGAATGATATCAAATAGCACAGTGATGAGTGGTTCTGTTTTATTCCTTTGGCAAAGGTTCGGTATTTATTCGAAGTGGTAACGGTGTGGTATCGGGATTGATATAGAGAAATCAACCTTTTACTTCAGTGGCTTCAGCTGCCAAGGCTTTTTCGTAGCAAGCACGGCAGAGTGGCTCATAGCTCTCGGTCTCGCCGAGGAGGACACGCTTGTCGCTGCTGACGGTACGATGGCTGACATATGCTAAGTCGCCACAATGTACGCAGATGGCGTGGGTCTTATACACATCATCCGCAATAGCCATCAAGGCTGGCATTGGTCCGAAAGGCACGCCCTTGAAGTCCATGTCCAAGCCTGCACAAATGACACGAATACCACGGCGAGCCAACTCGTTGGCTACCTCTACGATACCCATATCAAAGAATTGTGCTTCGTCAATGCCTACAACATCCACATCATTGGCCATAAGGAGGATGTTTTGGCTGCTGTCCACAGGGGTGGATTGGATAGCATTGCGGTCGTGGCTGACTACTTCGGCTTCGCTATAGCGCACATCGATAGCGGGTTTGAAGATCTCTACTTTGAGCTTAGCAAACTGTGCGCGTTTCATACGGCGGATAAGTTCTTCAGTCTTACCTGAGAACATGCTTCCGCAAACTACTTCGATACTTCCTTTACGGTATTTTGGTCCTTTAGTATCTAATTCACTAAACATATCTTTTGTGTTTTTTTTTACTATTAAATATTGCCTATAACCTATAGCCGCTTGCGGCGTCCTATAGGCGAAGCCGTCCTGCCATCTATGATGGCTTGATATCTTGTGCCATCATTTGGATGGAGGTTCTATTGTTAAATGTATTTTCGTCTAATTCGTAGCAGATGTCTACGGCATTGCCATTTTGGATGTGTTGAGCCATGTCTGCACGTCCAAAAGCAATACCTGTGATGGCGTATGCTCGGTCGGTCACATCCAGACGGAGGTGTTCACCAGTCTTACCCACAACGCGTGTGTCGCGGTGGTTGATGAGGTTGCGAGTAGCAAACAGTGGGCGTGGGTTACCAGGACCAAAAGGTTCTAGATAACGAATCACATTGTAGAAGGCAGGTGTGATATCTGCTAATTCTAGTTCTGCCTCTACTAGTAGTGTAGGTTGCAACTGATCCTCACGGATATGGGTCGCTACATAGTGTTCAAAACGCTCGCAGAAGGCTGGCAGATTATCTATATGCATGCTCAGTCCAGCTGCGTACTTGTGTCCGCCGAAGTTGGTGAGCAGATCTAAACATGAGTCAATAGCGGCATAGATATCAAAACCTCCTACTGAACGAGCCGATCCAGAGATGATACCATCTTCACCTGCGGTAAGGACGATGGTTGGACGGTAGTATGTCTCGGTCAATCTAGAAGCAACGATACCCACTACACCTTTATGCCAATGTGGAGCATAAACCACGGTCGAACGGCGTTGAGCAAAGGAGGTGTCCTCCTCTAACATCGCTAAAGCCTCTTTGGTCGTTTCGGTGTCGCAGTCGCGGCGTTCCTCGTTGTGTTGGTTGACTTCTTCGGCTTGCTGACGAGCGAATGTGGCATCGTCTGTCAGTAGAAGTTCTACGGCTGCGCGACCGGATTTCATGCGGCCACATGCGTTGATGCGAGGACCTAGTTTATATACCAATTCGTTGATGGTCAGTTTCTTGGCTTCTATGCCAGCTACATTTATCACTGCTGATATACCGGTAAAAGGTGCTTGGTTGATTTGCTTGATTCCGTAGTGCGCCAAGATTCTATTCTCGCCGGTGATAGGTACAATATCTGAGGCGATAGACATGGCTAGGAGTTGCAATAAAGGTACCAAGTTGTCAAAAGGCAAACTATATTGTTGCGTATAGGCTTGTGCCAACTTGAATCCAACACCGCAACCTGACAGATCTTTATATGGGTATGGACAATCCTCGCGTTTCATGTTGAGTACCGCTACTGCCTTAGGTAATTCATCGCCCGGAGTGTGGTGGTCGCAGACAATCACATCAATGCCTTTGCTCTTGGCATATGCCACCTTTTCTACCGCTTTTATTCCACAATCAAGTGTGATGATTAAGCTGCATCCATGTGCTACTGCGTAGTCAATACCCTGCGTAGAAACGCCGTAACCTTCGGTATATCTATCTGGTATATAATAGTCTATATTGGACGCCGTTCCGCCTATTGGATATTGGTTGTTGGATGTTTCGCTATTGAAACCATTATCTATTATCCCCTCCAAGAATCGGTACATCACCGCCACAGCGGTTGTGCCATCTACATCATAGTCGCCGTAGATGAGTATCTTCTCACCTTGGGTGACGGCTTGGTGCAGACGTTCAACGGCCTTGTCCATGTCCTTCATGAGGAATGGATTATGCAGTTTGTCTAGCGATGGACGAATAAACTGTCGAGCCTCTTCCGCTGATTGTATATTACGAACCACTAACATACGAGCAGCCGCCGAACTGATGTTCAGTTCGCGTTCTAACTGCTGTTGAAGTGCTTCCTCTTGAGCAGTCAATCGTCGTATGTTCCAGTTATAGTTCATTTCAATTCAAAATTATCCACATCCTTCCACAAGGGCAATACCTCGCGGAAATGGTGGAGAGCAGGGATATCAAATTCCACAATACGTGTGCCCTCTTCATTTTCTGCGAAACCCGCCATATCTTCCAATCGCGTGTTGTATGCTACAGAGTGACCATTATAGTGCAATCCCATACCATCATCGCCTACGCAGTTAACGGCAGCTACATAGCATTGGTTCTCTGTAGCGCGGGCTGCGATAAGTGCATCCCAATACTGGATGCGGATATCGGGCCAGTTGGCTACTACCAACAGAATATCGTAGTCATAGCCACTTTGGTTGCGTGCCCAAACGGGGAAACGCAAATCGTAGCAAACAAGCAGTTGTATTCTAACTCCCTTATATTCAAAAGTATTGCGTTCGCTGGCTTGTTCAAAGAACTTATCCTCGCCGCCGTGAGCGTACAAGTGGCGTTTGTCTTGTATCTGCACTTGACCATGTGGAACCACCATAAAACCACGGTTCACCAACTTAGGAGGTAGCACGCTGGCCAGACCTTTGCGGCGATTGCCGATGCAAATAAACGATCCAACTATAGCTATTTCGTATTGGTCAGCTAGGTGTTGTAGGGTAGTCATGATCGCCCCGTCCATCGTCTCTGCTAGTTCCGGATGATCCGTACAAAAACCTGTAGCAAACATTTCAGGTAGCACGGCCACATCGGCTTTGCCAGCCAATGCCGCAATACGCTCTTGGGTTAGGCGGAGGTTCGTTCCCTTATCCGCCCATGCTATAGGATATTGTAAGAGTGCTATTCGCATAATTGGGTAATGGACGCTTTGCTAATGGGTAATGGACGCTTCGCTAATGGATAGCCTGCGGTTCTTTAAGCCTGTTATTATTTTAGCTAATGTATGAATCTTGTTATACATTAAATCATATTCATCGCTTGATATATAATTTAAATCTTTTGCGATTTCAAATTGACAATCTGTTTCCATTAATGAACCAAACGCAATATCTAAAAAATGGCATTGCTCTTTAATGGCAGATCTAGATAATCCTTCCGCGATATTGGAGGGAACAGAAATTGCCGCTCTTCGAATTTGATTACAAAGAACAAACTTTTCTTCATCAGGAAATCGTTTAGTTGCATCATATACCATTCTGACAAGTTCCTTTGCCATGATATAAGCATCTAGTTTCTTGTACGAATTGTCCATTATCCCTTTTCCATTATCCATTAGGCGGTCCGCTGTCCCTTATCCCTTAGCAGCATTGCTGCGTCCATTATTAGTAGGTTTACCAATGGCTTCGCGCATAGTAGTATCCGCTTGGATGTTTTGCATGCGATAGTAGTCCATGATGCCCAAATTTCCATTACGGAAGGCCTCTGCCATCGCTTGTGGTACCAGTGCTTCAGCCTCAATCACTTTCGCTTTCGCCTCTTGTGCCTTCGCCTTCATTTCTTGCTCGGTAGCGATAGCCATTGCACGGCGCTCCTCGGCCTTTGCCTGAGCGATGTTCTTATCTGCTTCAGCTTGGTCCATTTGCAATTGTGCACCGATATTCTTACCTACATCAATATCTGCAATATCAATACTGAGAATCTCAAATGCAGTACCTGCGTCAAGGCCCTTTGAGAGCACTAGTTTTGAGATACTATCTGGGTTCTCCAGCACCATCTTGTGGCTATCCGATGAACCGATAGAAGAAACGATACCCTCACCAACACGCGCAAGGATAGTGTCCTCACCAGCACCACCGACCAATTGGCGGATGTTAGCTCGCACAGTCACACGAGCTTTGGCGATCAACTGAATACCATCCTTAGCCACTGCGGTCACAGGAGGGGTGTCAATCACGCGAGGATTAACCGACATTTGTACTGCCTCAAACACATCGCGACCTGCTAGGTCAATAGCAGTAGCCATTTGGAATGATAGTTGCATATTTGCCTTGCTGGCACTCACGAGGGCATGTACCACGCGCTCGATATGACCACCCGCCAAAAAGTGTGCTTCTAGTGCATCACGCTTTACATCGGTTAGACCCGCTTTGTGGGCTTCGATGAGGCAGTTCACAATGCGTGTTGGTGGCACTTTACGAATGCGCATCAAGAATAATTGTACTAGCGACACGCGTACACCACTAACTACGGCATTGATCCATAGCATGAATGGTACATAGTAAAAGAAGATAATTACAATGATGGCTATAATAGCCGTAATCACAGTTTCAAGTGGTCCGAAATTTCCTAATTCTCCCATAGTTGTATTATTTTAAGGTTATTATTTTTTTAATTCCTCCATTCGCTTGCCGGCTGAAGGCATATCTACACCGCCTTCAATCTTGGTGTCAAGCGCCATCTTATCCATGGTTTTAGTTTTAACAAACACGATGATTGCAATTGCACATAGTAGTACACAAGCGGCCAAAGTAACATGACCTGCCCACACCCACAATGCTGTGAGATGGATATACGCAATAGCAACTGCGCCTGCTAGACTAAGCAAACCAAATACACCAGCCACGCCAAAGCCTGGCAGTAGAAACATTTCTGCTAACAATAGGCCAACGCCAAATAGCACGAGAATAATAGTTAAAATAAGGTACATAGTTTAATGTTTTTTGATTATGGCTGCAAAGATACAAAAAATAATGCATATCTACAACAAAACGGCCAAAAAAATATAATTACTTTCTGAATAGGGCTTTCTATAATAAGGTGTAAAACTCAAAAAATGTTACTTTATAAGTAACTCAAAAAATACAAAAAATAAATTTGCAAGGTTCAAAAATTTATAGTACCTTTGCCGCCGTTTTGCGAAAAAATGAAGATAAAACTACACCTTATATATAAGTGTTTCGTTCTGTTTTTTCAGACAGAATGGCTATAAAAAGATTATGAGTAAGAATTTAGTTATAGTTGAGTCTCCTGCCAAGGCTAAAACCATTGAGAAATTTTTGGGCAAGGACTTTCGTGTATTATCATCACAAGGACATATTCGTGATATCGAAGCTATCGGAAAGAATAGCATGGGTATAGATTTTCAAAATAACTATACACCTAATTATGTGATAGATGCGCAAAAAGAGCATCTGGTTCACTCTTTGAGTGTGGAGGCGCAAAAGGCCGACAAAGTGTGGCTTGCAAGCGATGAGGACCGCGAGGGAGAGGCTATTGCTTGGCACTTGCAACAGGTGCTCCAGTTGCAACCAGAAAAGACCCATCGTATTGTTTTTCACGAGATTACCAAGACAGCTATTCAAGAGGCTATTCTTAATCCTCGCGATATCGACTACAATTTGGTCAACGCGCAGCAAGCTCGACGCGTGATTGATCGTATTGTGGGATTCGAACTATCACCTGTTCTTTGGAAAAAAGTCACCACAGGTCTTAGTGCTGGTCGTGTGCAATCGGTTGTTGTTCGCCTTGTAGTTGAGCGCGAACGCGAGATTGAGAAGTTTGTTGCTTCTTCTAACTATCGTCTTACTGCCGAGTTCTTGGGTACAAGTGCAACCGGTGATGATGTGCTTTTCAAGACCGAACTCAACCATCGTTTTGCTACTAAGCAAGAGGCCTTGGAGTTCTTACAACAATGTCAGAACCAGGAGTTTAGCATTTCATCCATTAGCCATAAACCCGGTCGTCGTTCGCCTGCTCCGCCTTTCACTACTTCATCCTTGCAGCAAGAGGCGGTTCGCAAGTTACATTTCTCTGTTTCTAAGACTATGCGCTTGGCGCAATCGCTCTATGAGGCAGGACATATCACCTATATGCGTACTGATTCTTTCAATCTCAGTTCGCTAGCTATTAATACGGCCAAGTCCGAGATTATCAATGAGTTTGGTGATAACTACCATCAAGCACGCCAATATAAAACTACTGCTAGGGGTGCACAAGAGGCACACGAGGCTATTCGTCCTACCTATATGAATGTTGCATTGGCAGGTGCTAATAACGATGAGCGTCGTCTCTATGATCTCATCCGCAAACGCGCTATTGCTTCTCAAATGGCTGATGCTCTTACCGATACTACTCGTGTAGAGGTTGCTATGAATGGCTCGCCATATCTGTGGGTGGCTAATTACTCGGTCATCACTTTTGATGGATTCATGCGCGTTTATACTCAAAGTTCAGATGATGACCTTTCGTCTCAAATCTCTACCCTCAACTCCCAACTCTCAACAGGTGCTTGCAAGCTATCTGTTGCTACTGCACAAGAGTCCTTCACCAAAGCTCCTGTGCGTTACGACGAGGGTTCGTTGGTTGAGAAAATGAAGGATCTTGGCATCGGCCGTCCATCTACTTATGCCACCGTGATTGAGACAATCCAATCTCGCGGATATGTACAGCGTGGCACTGTTGAGGGTATTGCGCGCGAATACAATATCCTGACCCTAAAAAATGGCAAAATTGCTGATAAAAATAAAACCGAAAATGTGGGTGCTGAGACCAATCGATTGCTACCTACCGACCTCGGTCGTATCACCAATGACTTCCTTGTTGATCAGTTTCCCGCTATCTTGAGTTACGACTTCACAGCTCGCGAGGAAGAGAACTTTGATTCTATCGCAGCCGGTGAGGCAGAGTGGGTACAGACTGTTGATAATTTCTATCATACCTTCCACCCACTGATCCAACAGGTGCCTTCAGGCAAGATGGCTGCTCGCGAGCTAGGTATTGACCCTGTGTCAGGCGAACCTGTTTTTGCTCGTATTAGTAAGAATGGCCCTTGCGTCCAACTAGGCAATAGCGACAACGAGAAACCTCGTTTTGTGTCTATGCCTAAGGAGATGAGTATCTTTACTATAACATTAGATCAGGCTTTGCAATTGTTCCAAAATGCTCTCCCATTATCATTGGGCGAACACTTTGGCAAAGATGTCGTTATTGGCGAGGGTAAATACGGACCATACATCCGCTACAATGGATCTTTTACCAGTCTGCCTAAGGGCACTGATCCTTATACTGTTACCATTGATCAGGCCATCCAGATTCTTGAGCAGAAGCAACAACAGGAGGAGCCTATCCATGTGTTTGGTGATATTCAAGTTCTCAATGGACGTTATGGTGCATATATCAAAACCTCTCAAGGTAATTTCAAACTCCCTCGTGGCGTTGAAGCTGCTGCTCTAACCCAAGAAGCATGCCTCGAGATTATTGCCAAAAGCGAACCAACCAGTGCGGCTAAGCGCAAGTTTAAGAGCAAGAAGTAAGTCGCTATGACTGAGTACTTTCCTGTAGTTACAACCGAAGGCGATGTGGTTGGCCAGGCGTCGCGCCAAGACTGCCATAATGGCTCGCATATTCTTCATCCCGTAGTGCATCTGCATGTCTTTTCCAGTCGGGGTGAACTATATCTTCAACGTCGTGCCATGCACAAGGATCTTCTGCCTGGATATTGGGACACGGCTGTCGGAGGGCATGTTATCTATGGTGAGACTATCCATCAAGCGCTTTTGCGCGAAGTCCAGGAGGAGATAGGCATCACGGATTTTCTACCTGTTCATGTAGAGACTTACCGCTATGATAGCACTCGCGAAAGTGAGATGGTGCACGTCTATAAGACCATCTATGATGGACCTTTCCGTTGGAACGATGGAGAGGTGATGGATGGGCGATTTTGGTCTCTATTTGAACTCCGTCAAGCCCTAGGCCAGGGCATCCTTACCCCCAACCTCGAAATGGAGCTCCAACGATTTGGTTTCATATAACTGTTCCGCATCCTCTAAACAGTAGGCGGAACGCCGTCTCCTTTTGAACTGTTAAAACTTTTAGAACTTTTTCTACCCAAAATTTGCACATCCGCAAATTTTGTTGTACCTTTGCACCCGATTTCGATTTTGGCACATTATGCCACCTTTAAAACTCTTAAAACTCTTAAAACTTTTAAAACTTTATATACAATTATGATTAACTCTCAAGACGTTAAGAACGGTGTATGTATCCGCATGGATGGCCGTTTGTATTTCGTAATCGACTTCCTGCACGTTAAGCCAGGTAAAGGTAACACCATTATGCGTGTTAAGTTCAAAGATGTAGTTGATGGCCGCGTATTGGAGCGCCGTTTCAACATTGGTGAGAAACTCGAGGATGTTCGCGTGGAGCGCCGTCCATACCAATACCTCTACAAAGAGGGTGAGGATTACATCTTTATGAACCAAGAGACTTTCGAGCAAGTGCCTATCACTCACGACCTTATCACAGGTGTTGACTTCTTGAAAGAGGGTTTTGTTTGCGAAGTTGTTTCTGACGCTTCTACTGATACTATCCTTTTCGCTGAGTTGCCAACCAAGGTTGAGCTCGTTATCACTTACACCGAGCCAGGTCTTAAGGGCGACACTGCTACTAACACCCTCAAACCTGCTACTCTCGAGACAGGTGCTGAGATCCGTGTGCCTCTCTTCTGCAACGAAGGTGAGACTATCCGCGTAGATACTCGCGATGGTAGCTACTGCGAGCGCGTTCGCTAATCGTTAAACCAACGAATTTCAAGATAAAAAGTTTCAAAGGTTTCAATCATTCAACACTGGAACCCTTGAAACTTTTTTCACCTCTAGCCAATAACCAATAGCCCCGACGGGGCGTCCCATATCCAATATCCGAAAAGAATGCTTGCTTCCCATCCCAAAATAGACCTCCCCATCCTCCATCTTGTAGGAGAAGAAGCCGATCGTCTCGGCCTGGAGTGCTATGTCATTGGCGGTTATGTACGCGATATCTTCCTGCATCGCGATAGCACCGACATTGATGTGGTGGTGGTTGGTAAGAACACCCTGCATGCCCACGAGGCAAGCCAGGGAACCCGTTGTGGCATTGACCTCGCACAAGCCGTCGCTAAACGCCTCGGCAAGGGTGCGCACCTCAGCGTCTTCAAGACCTATGGTACGGCTCAAGTCAAGCGCGGGAAATTAGAATTAGAGTTCGTGGGTGCTCGGCGCGAGAGCTATCAACATGACTCACGCAACCCTATTGTAGAGGACGGCACGTTGGAGGACGATCAGAACCGTCGCGACTTTACCATCAACGCTATGGCTGTCTGCCTCAATAAAGACCGCTATGGCGAACTGCTGGATCCCTTCGGCGGCATACACGATATGAATGAGTGCACCATCCGCACACCGCTTGATCCGGATATTACCTATTCCGATGACCCTTTGCGCATGATGCGTGCCATCCGTTTTGCTACCCAACTCGGGTTCTATCTTGATCGCGAAACCTTCGATTCCATCGAGCGAAATGCCGAGCGCATCAAGATCATCACCAAGGAGCGTATCGTTGAGGAACTCAATAAGATCATGCTCTCGCGCAAACCTTCTGTGGGATGGATCTTGCTCGATAAAACCGGACTTCTTCCGCTGATTTTCCCAGAACTATCAGCCCTCAAAGGTGTAGAAACCAAAGACGGTAAAGGACACAAAGACGTGTTCTTCCATACTCTGCAGGTATTGGATAACCTCGCCCAAAAGTCCGACAACCTATGGCTTCGTTGGGCGGCATTGCTCCATGATATAGGCAAACCTAAATCCAAAGCTTGGGACGACCATGCAGGTTGGACCTTCCGCAACCATAACTATCTCGGCGCCAAAATGATTCCGCGTATTTTCAAGACCATGAAGATGCCGCAGAACGAGAAGATGCAGTATGTCATCAAGATGGTGGACCTGCACATGCGCCCTATCAACCTGATCGAAGATACAGTCACCGATTCCGCTGTCCGCCGCTTGTTGTTTGAGGCGGGCGATGATATCGATGACTTGATGTTGCTTTGCGACGCAGACATCACTTCTAAGAACGAAGAGAAAGTGCGCCGCTTCCA
>JAFYSK010000030.1 GCA_017559385.1 Paludibacteraceae bacterium
GGTTATCGTTGTCTTATGGATTATTACACTCCGATATTGTAAACGAAGAACCGCCGTATGCGGAACCGCATGTACGGTGGTGTGAGAGGTCGGAAAACGAGAGTAGGAGAAAAACTACATCGTTTTCCTCCTACTCGATTTATGTTGACTCAACAAATAATGTAGTAACCTACAATTTTAGGAATTCTTAAAATCCTCATTTGCGCAGGGGGAGTTTGTTAATGGATAGTTAACCTATAGTTAAGAAAACGACATGTGTCGGAAGTGTCGTTTTTGTCGTTATTGACGGTTTGCAACCGACAGAACCGACAATTTACGCAATGCGTATTTAAAAGAATGGAGTACTGATTTTCAGGGAGAAAAGATTTTGAAATGGATTTCTACGGACTTTTTATCCGACTCTTAGATTTGTCCGCAGAAAGTCCGTGGAAAATAGTAACAAGATTGTAAGTTGCTTATTATCAATGTTTGCTTACATTTTTTCTTTAAAATGAATTTTAAGAATTTAGGGAATTTAGGGAACTTTTAAAATTCCTCAAATTCCTTAAATTCTCTAAGTTCCCTGCTATTATTTATAAGTATACTCAATCTTGGTTATACCTGTCTTCTCCGTTACCATCCCGTTACTATACCGAAGGGATAAGCATAAGATAAGCAAGGGATATGATATAGTTTAGTGGACGGCTTTGCCTGGTGTTTAGTGTGTAGAGGATAGATATGGAAGATATTTTTACATTGTCACTTGCACGTTTCAAGAAAATACACTACCTTTGCAACTGATAATATTAACAACATGCAATATGACCCTACAAGAATACATAGAACAGGAGATTCTGCCACGCTATGCCGATTTTGACAAAGGACATCAGTGTGATCATGCCGAGAGTGTGATACAAGAGAGCCTCGTTTTGGCTCAGGAACATGGTGCTAACAAAGATATGGCATACACCATAGCGGCTTTTCATGATTTGGGATTAGCCGTTGACCGGGCACTACATCATATTCATTCGGGCGAGATACTGATGGAAGATCCCGTATTGCCACAATTCTTTACCACCGAACAACTGCATATCATGCGTGATGCAGTAGAGGACCATCGCGCTAGTAGCAAAAATGCTCCACGCACCATCTACGGAGCCATCGTGGCAGAAGCAGACCGTCATATTGACCCTGAAACCATTCTTAGACGTGCGTTGCAGTTTGGTATGAAGCAATACCCAGAAGCGGATTTCGACTGGCACTTTGAACGCGCATACCAACATATGCTAGAAAAATACGCCAAAGGCGGATATATGCAACTATGGCTCAACTCCAAGCGCAATGTAGAAGGACTCACAGCCCTTCGAGCAATCATCAACGACAAAGAGCATATGAAGAATATCTGTGCAACCATCTTTAGCACGCTTCTATAAATAGCTCTCTCAAATATCATTCATTTAATTTGCATATTTCAAAAAAAAGTAGTAATTTTGCGCGGTTTTATTTATTTTCTAATAAATAATGTGTTAATATGAAATCTATTCGCGAAATATTCCGCATTGGCTATGGACCAAGTTCTAGCCACACCATGGGCCCACGCAAAGCTGCTGAGCTTTTTATATCGGCACAACCTGATGCTGCTCGTTATCAAGCACACCTCTATGGTAGTCTATCTGCTACAGGTAAAGGTCACTTGACTGATGCAGCTATTATTGATGTAATCCCATCAGTAGAGATAGTCTGGCATGAGGACTTTTTATCTTTCCATCCTAATGGTATGCGCTTTTGTGCATGGGATAGTCAAGAGAATCTCCTTGACGATTGGACCGTCTACTCAGTAGGCGGTGGTGCACTTGCTGAAGACCCAGCCTTATTACCTCATCGCCTTGTTGCTGCATCACCTGATAGTGAAGTACCAGTGTATCCTCTCACGCGTCTTAGTGAGATCAAGGAATACTGTGAGAGCCAAGGATGGGATTATTGGGAATATGTCGAGCATTACGAAGGAAAAGAGATTTGGGATTATCTTCGTCAGGTTTGGACTGTTATGCGAGAAGCCGTTGAGCGAGGACTTGATCACGAAGGTGTTCTTCCTGGTCCATTGCATCTGCGTCGTAAGGCTGCTAGTTATTATATCAAGGTAGCGGCTTATCGCGATAACCTCCGTACCCGAGGATTGGTTTTCTCTTATGCCTTAGCTGTAAGCGAAGAGAATGCTTCTGGTGGTAAGATCGTTACAGCTCCTACGTGTGGTTCTTGTGGCGTTCTACCTGCTGTATTATATCACACATGGCGTTCGCGTGATTTCTCTGAGACACGTATCCTTCACGCCCTGGCAACTGCTGGTTTGATAGGCAATGTGGTCAAAGAGAACGCTTCTATCTCTGGTGCTGAAGTAGGATGCCAAGGTGAGGTAGGTGTAGCTTGTGCAATGGCTTCAGCTGCTGTTAATCAACTATTTGGTGGTACACTTGCACAAATTGAGTACGCTGCAGAGATGGGTCTTGAGCACCACTTGGGTATGACTTGTGACCCTGTGTGTGGACTAGTTCAGATACCATGTATTGAACGTAATGCGTTTGCCGCTGCACGTGCGTTGGATAGTAATACGTATGCAGCTTTCTCAGACGGTTCGCATCGTGTGTCTTTTGATAGAGTAGTGGATGTGATGAAAGAGACAGGTCATGACCTACCATCTCTTTACAAAGAAACCGCTCAAGGCGGATTGGCAAAAGATTATAAATCATAGACCGCGACTCTGTCGCTGAGTGACCGTTTCACTGTTAGACCGTTCGCTTTGCTCTCTGAGTGATCATTCGCTTCGCTCTTTGAGGGACAATGGATCTCTCAGGGCCTTAGCCCAGTCTCTCAACGCAGTGGTCTGACTTGTGAAAGTTGAATGTTGAAAGTTGAGAAGTTAGACCGTTCGCTTCGCTCATTGTTAGAAGTTAGACTCTAGAAATCTAACAGCGTAGCGTTCTAACAACGCAGTGGTCTCTCAGGCGTAGCCGGTCTAAAACGAAGTGATCAAATATATGAAAGTAATGAAATTTGGCGGCACCTCTGTAGGTACGCCACAAAGAATGAAAGATGTAGTCCAACTCATCACAGATGGTGAGCAAAACCTCGTTGTCCTTTCTGCTATGTCAGGTACAACCAATAGCCTCATCGAAATTTCGGACTACCTCTACAAGCAAAACCAAGAAGGAGCGCACACTTGCATCAATAAACTGCAAGATAAATACCTAGGTCATATAGCCGAATTGTATTCGACCGATGAGTATAAGGAGTTGACAACTAAGGTGGTTGGCGAAATTTTTGATACCATCCGTTCTTGCGCTAAGACCGATTTTACGTCGCTCGAGGAGCGCATCATCGTCGCACAAGGTGAGATGCTCTCTACCAATATGGTTACCAATTACCTTCTGGAGCAAGGGTACGATGTTCAACTCCTACCTGCGCTAGAGTTTATGCGTACTAACGCAGACAAAGAGCCGGACCTTAAGTATATCAAGGAGCATGCTGAGCAAGTACTAGCGCAATACCCTCATAATGGCATCTATATCACTCAGGGTTTTATCTGTCTTAATGTAGATGGCGAGGTGGATAACCTCCAACGTGGTGGTAGCGACTATACCGCTTCGCTGCTAGGTGCAGCTATTGGTGCGTCAGAGATTCAAATCTGGACCGATATTGACGGTATGCACAACAATGACCCTCGTTTTGTGGAGAACACGACTCCTGTGAGTCATTTGCACTTCGTAGAGGCAGCTGAGTTGGCATATTTTGGTGCAAAGATTCTTCACCCAACTTGTATCCAACCTGCGCAATATGCCAATATCCCTGTACGTCTGCTCAATACGATGGATCCTACTGCTCCTGGTACTACTATAAGCAATATCACCGAGCATCGTAAGATCAAAGCAGTTGCTGCCAAAGATAACATCATAGCTATCAATATTACTTCAACACGTATGCTTTTGGCCTATGGTTTCTTGCGCCGTGTGTTTGAGGTGTTTGAAAAATATAAAACTAGTATTGATATGATCTGTACCTCTGAGGTCGGCGTATCTATGTCTATTGATGATCGTACCAATCTAATTCCAATCCTCAACGAACTCAAGAAGTTTGGCGTAGTAGAGGTAGATGATAATATGTGTATTATTTGCGTTGTGGGTGATTTGGATTGGCGCAATGTAGGCTTTGAATCTATCGCAGCACAAGCATTGAAAGATATTCCTGTTCGTATGATTTCATATGGAGGAAGCAATCACAATATTTCCTTCTTGATCTCAGCTTCTGACAAACAACGTGCCCTACAATCACTTAGCAATCATTTGTTTAACTAATTTTACGGCTAAACGTTAACCGACATTCACCGATAAAAAATATGCTCCCACGCACACCATTTTACTACTACGATACAGCTTTGCTTCAAGCCACGCTTGATGCCATTACTTCTACCGTAGCTGCATATCCACATTTCCATGTGCATTATGCACTTAAGGCAAATGCCAATCCTAAACTTCTACGCTTGATTCAACAGGCTGGTTTAGGTGTAGACTGTGTGAGTGGAGGTGAAGTCCAGGTGGGCATTGATAATGGTTTTGATGCTGCTAAGATTGTTTACGCAGGAGTGGGTAAGAGTAATGAGGAGATACTGTTGGCCCTACAGCATGATATATTCTGCTTTAATGTAGAGAGTGTACCTGAATTAGAGGTTATCAATGAGTTGGCCGAGCAAGTGGGCAAAGTGGCAAATGTGTGCCTGCGTATCAATCCGGATGTGGAAGCACATACGCATGCCCATATTGTGACGGGTAAGGCAGAAAATAAGTTTGGTATTGCATTGGGTGATATGATGCATGTGATTGACCTAGCAAAGACGCTGAGTCATATTCGATTTTTAGGTTTGCATTTTCATATAGGTAGTCAGATAACCGATATGCAAGATTATTTAGATCTATGCGAGCGGGTAAACGATATCCAAGATCATCTCAACGAAGAGGGTGTTTATCCATCTGTAATCAATGTAGGTGGTGGCTTGGGAATTGATTATCACGATCCTGATAAGCATCCTATCCCTGATTTCAAAACGTATTTTGGTATCTTTGCCGATCATCTACATCTGCGCGACGGGCAGTCAGTACATTTTGAGTTGGGCCGCTCTATAGTAGCCCAATGTGGCACGTTGATAGCTCGTGTGTTGTATGTCAAACAGGCCGAAAGTAAGCAGTTTGCCATAATTGATGCAGGTATGACTGAATTGATTCGTCCTGCCCTGTATCAAGCGCATCATCAGATACAAAATATTAGTTCTCAATCAATTGATTATCAAATATATGATGTTGTTGGTCCTATCTGCGAATCGAGTGATGTATTTGATAGGGATGTTTTGCTACCGCCTATTAAAAGAGGAGATTTGATAGCTATTCGCAGTGCAGGAGCCTATGGTGAGACTATGGCTTCTACCTACAATTGCCGCAAACTACCTGCTAGTTATACTACGGAGGATTTCCCCTTGCCTTTAACCTAATGACTTTTAACATTAGAATTTCAACATTAGACTAACAATGTCCACTATTTTCCTACATACACCAACTAACAAACGCCTAGTTTGGTATTTGGCGGCAGAGGAGTATGTGGCCAAGCATATTGATCGATTGCTGCCTTGTGTAGAGTATGAAGGGATACTATTTGTATGGATAGTGGAGCCCACAGTGATTATTGGTCGTCATCAGGTGTTGCAGAATGAAGTGAATACGGTTTTCTGTCAAGATAACCATATCGCCGTATATCGTCGCAAGAGTGGAGGAGGATGTGTGTATGCTGATAAGGGTAATCTAATGGTGAGTTATATCTCTAGATCTACACATAGTGAAGCGGTTTTTCAGCACTATCTTGATTGTATGTCCGACTTCTTGCGCCACTTGGGCTATGATGCTGTCAAGTCAAGCCATAATGATGTCATGATCGGTCAGCATAAGGTATCTGGTAATGCGTGTTTTGCCATGCCGAACGCGACAATTGTGCATGGAACTTTATTGTATGACGTAGATTATTCAGTACTACAGCAGGCTATCACCCCTTCTGTTGAGAAACTAGCCAAGCATGGGGTAGAATCGGTTCGCCAGCGAGTGATCAATATCCGAGACATAGAAGGTACCAGCATAGAGTCAACGACCGCTTTGGCGCAAGCTGTACAGCAGTATTGGTGTAAAGAATTCTGTTCTCTTACTGAGGATGATTTGCATCAGATTGATGCTATTGAGCAGGAGTATCTAGACCTTGCATTTATTCAATCTCGCTAAGTTCTTATCTTGTTATTCAACAAGAACGATTATTTCTAGCCACCGCATCTCTGCTTCGTCTAGCTCGTCCTGCACCTCTTGGTAGCGTTGGGATGCTTGTGCAATCTCTTCGGCAGAACTAGAACCGCCAGATAATAGGGCCTCCAGCTGAGCTTTCTCTTCTTCTAACTGTGGCATGCGTGCTTCTAGTTCTTCTAGTTCCTTTTTCTCCTTGAAGCTAAGTCGGCGTTTCTGCTCGGTCTTAATTTTTTCAGATTTAACTACTTGTGCGATAGGTCTAGGTTCTTGGCTCTTGCTTCCTTGTTCCAAACGATATTGTGTATAATTGCCAGGGAAATCTTGCACCTTTCCTTGACCATGGAATACGAACAAGTGGTCCACTACTTTGTCCATAAAATAGCGGTCGTGGCTAATAACAATAAGGCATCCTCGGAAGTTCTTTAGGTATTGCTCTAGCACATTTAGGGTAGGGATATCCAAGTCGTTGGTTGGCTCGTCTAGAATGAGGAAGTTAGGACTGCGCATCAACACGGTGCATAGGTGCAGACGCTGACGTTCGCCACCCGAAAGTTTGCCTACATAGTCGTATTGTTGGTTAGGGCTAAATAAGAACATTTGCAGAAATTGACTAGCGGTCATTTTCTCTCCTCCGCCTAGATCCACTACTTCGGCGATGTCTCGTACCACATCTATGACTTTCTTTCCTTCGTCAAATTGTAATCCAGTTTGTGCGTAGTAGCCAAATCGTACAGTTGTGCCTATGTCCCATGTGCCGCTGTCGGCGGGCACTTGGCCTAGCAACAGTTTGATGAAGGTGGATTTGCCAGTGCCGTTGTTACCGATTATTCCTAGTTTCTCATAGCGTGAGAAGACATAGTTGAAGTCTTTGAGAATCACCTTTTTGTCGCCTGTAGATGGTGACATGTAGGTTTTGCATACATTCTTAGCTTCGAAGATTTTGTTGCCTATATAGCCTGATTTGACAGATAGTTTGATGTCTGTCTCTTGGTGTTGTTGCTTGGCCTTCTTTTCGATCTCATAGAAGTTGTCTATGCGGTACTGGGCTTTGTGTGCGCGAGCTTGTGGCATGCGTCGCATCCAATCTAGCTCGGTGCGGTAGAGGTTGCGGTATTTCTCTATCTCTGCATTTTGTGCGTCAATGCGTTCAGCGCGTTTTTCTATATAGTAGGCATAATTGCCGTGGTAAGTGTAAAGGGTGTTTTGGTCTAGTTCGAAGATATCTGTACATACTCGATCTAGGAAGTAGCGGTCGTGCGTTACCATGAGGATGGTCAGTGCTTTCTCGCCGCGTGATGTGCGGTTGTTGAGATATTCTTCTAGCCAGACGACGGTTTCTAGGTCGAGGTGGTTGGTAGGCTCGTCTAGCAGTAGGATATCTGGTTCGTCGGCCAACACTTGCTCAAGTAGGAGCTTTTTTTGCTGTCCACCACTGAGTTTATTGAACTGCTCAAGTTTTTCGCCTCTCGCCTCATCTCCTAGTAGCCTCATCGCCTCATCGCCTTGTAGTTTTTGCGGTAGGTACTTTACCTTCAGGTCTTTACGCCATGTTATCTTACCCTGGTCATAGTCGGTTTTTCCCATTAGGATATCCATCAGTGTGCTCTTGCCGATGCCGTTGCGAGCGATTAGGGCGATGCGTTGCCCTTTGTTGACAGCGAAACTGATGTTGTGAAACAACACCTTAGAGCCCACCGATTTGGTGAGGTTCTCAACTAATAAGTATGGGGTAACTATGGCCATTGGTTAGGTGTCTAGCGCTGTCAGATAGGTTTGTGCAGCACTTATTTAACACGATCTTCAGGCAAAGTCAGAGTATATAGAGCGGCTTCAGCTTGGCGCAGTGCATTGCGTTTCTTTTGTCCAGCAGCGTAGATGAAGGCTTCAGCTGTAACAATGCGTCCGTTGACATGATCAAGTCGTGTGTGGCTGACATATGGTCCGCCCATTGCTTCGCCATTAAGTATGCGCCATAAGCCGCGTATCTCGTAGGCATATGCGCTGTCTTGCACAACCACAGTGCGCATTTCAGGCGGCATGATCTTGTATTCGGTACCCATATACGAACCTTCAACACTACCGCTTATCAGTTGGCTCAGTACGGCATCTCGTTTGGCATTTAACTGTTCGATGGTAAAGGCATTGGCATCGATATATGGATAGCTATAAACGATTAGATCACGACGCATAGGGCCCTTGTTGTTGCAGCACCATACGACATGCACGTCGTCATTGATCAACTCAGGGTCGTCTAGCAGGGTGTCTTTGACTAGCATAAAGTCGCTAGGGATAAGCATGTCGTAGCGATATTTCTCTAGTTTAGCGCGTGCATCCTTGTTGGAACCACCTTTGTAGAAACTAGCTTGGCGTTTGAGCTCTTGGTTGACGAACCACTCGCGGATGCCCTGGCCGTTCTCTAACCAGTAGGTTACAAACTCCTCTTGTGAAGGAGATTGTATGCGGCATAGTGCTTGAGGCTTAGACCAGTTGTCGGTAGATACTTTGGCTTTTACCTGGGTATATTTGCTAGGATCAATGTCCACGATTAGGATGTTTCTAGTAGGTTTGAGCACATCGTCAAAGAAATTCATATTCACCTGGGTAAGGTGGAAGTATGGTTCCATCTGTGGCATAGCAGGCATATCGGCAGCCATGATGGCTTTTACCAGGTCGTATGTTGTGCAGATAGGTTCGCTATAACCAGATGCCTCGTTGACCAGCGATTGGGTCGCCACAAGATTTAGTTCGTCTTGCGTGAGTGCTTTGCTATTCATGACTACCAAACACTCGTATATTGATCCGGTAGCCGATGTGAGGGTTCGGTCGGTATTTTTGCAACCTACCATAATTATGGACATGATTACGCAGAATGCGCTTAGTAAAAGTGAATTGAGATGTTTCATTGCTCTTGATATTTGTTTGTGCTACAAAGGTACAACAAATTATTGAGATATGCAAGTTTTTTATTGTCGTCCCTTTTCTTTTGTGCGTATTACAGTTCTATGCTATCGCCTTTTTGTGGAACTTCGATACCACGGAATCCGGCTTCGTATAGGTGATCCTTGTAATCTTGTTGAGCCGAGCTTTCGCCATGGACAATGAAGGTTTTGCGTATTTGTCGGATATCCTGGCATGAGGTGAAATAGTCAATCATCTCGCGGTAGTCGCCATGTCCTGAGAATCCCTCGATCTTGGTTACTTGCGCACGGATACGATGGTCGTAGCCAAATATACTAATAAAGCGAAGATTAGGGTTTTGAATGCGTGCACCTAGCGATGTGGGGGTACAATATCCCACGATGAGGATTGTAGTGCTTGGGTCGTCTATGTGGTTAGAGACATGGTGCTTGATGCGTCCTGCCTCTAGCATACCAGATGATGAAATGACAATGCATGGTTCTTGGCTTCGATTGAGGGCCTTGGATTCGTTTAGATCGGTGATATAACGCAGCGAATTGAATCCAAATGGATCGTCGTCATATTGCATGGTGTCTCTGACTTGCTCGTTGAGTGTGTCGGCATAACGACGGAATATTTGTGTGGCATTGGCAGATAGTGGCGAGTCCACATAAACAGGTACGCGCTCTAGTCGGCCGTCGTTGTATAGCTCGTTGAGCACGTACACGATTTCCTGTGTTCGCCCAACGGAGAATGATGGGATAAGCAGTTTGCCCTTTTTGTACATACAGGTTTCTTCTACAATGCCTTGTAGATGCTCCTCGCTGAGGTGCACATCGTCGTGTAGGCGATTGCCATAGGTGCTCTCGCAGATGAGATAGTCGCATTGAGGAAAAGCCTGAGGCGGGCTTAGTATATGGCTATATGAGCGTCCTATATCGCCTGTGTAGGCTATGCGCTTGATTTCATCGTTTTCCTTGATAGTGAGACTGATGATAGCAGAACCAAGCATATGTCCAGAGTTGGTGAAGCAAAACTCCACCTCTTGGTCAAGTCGATAGGGGTGGTTATAGTCAACGGTGCGAAAATGCTTCATCACGGCACGAGCATGGGTGGTGTCAAACAGAGGTTGGATTCTTGGTTTGTGTAGGCGGTCCATTTTTTTGTTGTACCAGCGTACATCTTGCTCTTGGATATATGCGGTATCTTGCAGCATCAGTTCGCACAAATCGCGTGTAGCAGGGGTGCAGAATATCTTGCCACGGAAACCTAGTTTATAGATATATGGCACTAGTCCTGTATGATCAATATGGGCATGTGAGAGTAGGATATAGTGAATATCCTTAGGATCAAAACCAAGTTCGCGGTTTGCTGCATCGGTTTCCATACCTTTGCCTTGGTACATACCACAATCTAGTAGGATTGTCTTTCCCGATGCGGTGGTTATAAGATGCTTGCTGCCAGTGACTTCTCCGGCAGCGCCGAGGAATTGAATTGTCATGGTATAATAAAATTAGATAGCAGCATCAATACGAGCTAGTTCGTCGGCAGTAAAGGTGGTGTTATGGATAGCCTGTAGGTTGTCTTCTAGTTGTGCTACACTGCTAGCGCCAATAATGACGCTTGTCACATCCTTGGACAGAAGCCATGAGATGGCCATTTGAGCTAGCGACTGACCACGTTCAGCAGCAATATTGCCTAGGCGTTGTGCACAATCCACAGCTTGAGTGGTGATTTGTTCTGGACGAAGGAAAACATTCTTGCTAGCCCGACTACCTGCAGGAATACCATGGATATAACGATTGGTTAGCAAACCTTGTGCCAAAGGTGAAAAGCAGATAAAGCCTGAGCCATTGTCTTGTGCTACGGGAAGGTTATTTATCAAGGTCTCTTGGAACAAAATATTCGCTTTGTATTGGCTGATTACACAAGGTACATGAGCGGCATGAAGATAATCGTAGCATTCTTTTTGCTTATCCGCAGGATAATTACTGATACCTACATATAGTGCTTTGCCTGCTCTGACAATATCTACCAGTGCTTGCATGGTCTCTTCTATAGGGGTATCAGGATCATAACGATGCGAGTAGAAGATATCGAAATATTCGAGTCCGGTGCGACGCAAGCTTTGATCGCAAGATGCAATCATATATTTGCGTGAACCACCATTTCCGTAAGGTCCATCCCATCCCCAATATCCAGCTTTAGATGAGATGATCATCTGATCGCGATGAGCAGCTAGATCCTCGCGTAGAACACGGCCAAAAGTCATTTCTGCAGTACCTGGGGCGGGACCGTAGTTATTAGCAATATCAAAATGTGTAACACCTTTATCCCATGCATGTAGTATCATGGCGCGAGCTATATCAAATGGGTCTTCGCTACCGAAGTTGTGCCATAATCCTAAGGATATCTGTGGCAATTGTAGACCACTATGGCCTGAGAATGTGTATTTCATATGATTAGGTATTAGTTGCTGGTTAGTAAATTATTTTTTTACAGGGTCGCATGTGAGGTCAATGCCTAGTTTGCGGAAGATCTTGCGGTCCACCTCGGAGAGCATTACTGTAGAATGGACTTGGCAACCGGCCAATTGTGGTAGGGCATCCAAAGTTTTGCGGCAGTTCTCATCGTGCAATGATAGCACGGATAAAGCTACGAGTACCTCGTCGGTATGTAAGCGTGGATTGCGGCCACGCAGGTAGTTGATCTTAGTATGCTGTATTGGCTCGATCATGGCTTGTGGGATGAGTTTGACATCGTGGTCAATGCCCGCGAGATACTTGGTTGCATTCAATAGCAATGCCGCACTAGATCCTAACAAAGCGCTAGCCTCTGCTGTGATGATAGTTCCATCGTGCAACTCGATTGCGCCTACTGCCATACTGTTATCTCGTTCTTTGCGTTCCTTGGCAGCTACAGTGCATCGGCGATCTTCGGTAGAGATGCCTACTTGCTTGAACAAGCGACCGATACGATTGATAACCGCCTCGCTGATATCACCATGGGCAAAGTCATTGAGTGCATGGTAATAGCGACGAATAATCTCCTGCTTGCTAGCTTGGCAGCAGGCCTCGTCGTCGTCTATACTACAACCCACCATGTTTACACCCATGTCGGTAGGAGATTTGTATGGATTATGTCCGTAAATACCTGTAAACAAAGCATCAAGGACAGGGAATATTTCCACATCGCGGTTATAATTAACCGCTATTGTGCCGTAGGCTTCCAAGTGGAATGGATCAATCATATTGACATCGTTAAGGTCGGCCGTAGCTGCCTCATATGCCATGTTAACAGGGTGCTTGAGTGGTAGATTCCATACAGGGAAGGTCTCAAATTTGGCATATCCTGCTTGGTTGCCTCGTTGGTGTTCATTATAGAGTTGGCTTAGGCAGACAGCCATCTTGCCACTGCCAGGACCTGGAGCTGTAATAACGACTAATGGACGAGTAGTCTCAATATAATCATTTTTGCCAAAACCATCTGCAGAATCAATGAGTGTCACATTGTGTGGATAGCCCTCAATAGTGTAGTGGAAGTAGGTCTTGATACCCAATCGTTCGAGGCGTTGGCTGTAGTTTTGTGCCGACGCTTGACCGCTGTAGTGGGTGATAACAACCGAATTAACGAGGAATCCTTGGTTCATAAACTCCTCTCTGAGGCGCAATACATCCACATCGTAGGTGATACCTAAATCTTGGCGCACTTTGTTCTTCTCGATGTCGGCAGCCGAAATGACGATGACAATCTCCATGGTATCACGGAGTTGCGTGAGCATCGTGAGCTTGCTATCTGGCTGAAAACCAGGTAGTACACGACTAGCATGATAGTCATCAAAGAGTTTACCACCGAGTTCGAGGTAAAGCTTATTACCAAACTGCGCAA
The DNA here is from genome assembly GCA_017559385.1 of Paludibacteraceae bacterium. Taxonomy (GTDB): domain Bacteria; phylum Bacteroidota; class Bacteroidia; order Bacteroidales; family Paludibacteraceae; genus Colicola. The sequence goes on from JAFYSK010000030.1 coordinate 13,095, forward strand.
TACGCTCTTTGATATGCTCCGACTGTATGCGGATGTATTTCTCGTTATTAAAAGGAGTCATGTTTCTTTCTCCGTAAATTATAGTTGTATCCAAATTTGCCTGCAAAGGTACAAAAAATATCGGAGATATGCAAGTTCTGGTTTGTGAAATGATGATTTATAGGTGAGATTTGTATAAAAAGTCACTTCTTCATTTTTGTGGAATAGGCGTGCTGCAAGTTAGGCGACCTGAAGGAGTGCGACGGAACGCACTCCGAGTGTGGAGAAGCCAATTGACTTTTGGCTTCGAAAAGGGAAGGCGGTCGGGGAGACCAAGCCGACCGAGACAAAGA
>JAFYSK010000031.1 GCA_017559385.1 Paludibacteraceae bacterium
GGTATGGGCGCATCGTCGTCCATGAAATATAGTATATCTAAGTCCGTGCCGACAGAGCATACTCGCCCCATGCGCATCATCATTCTATCTTGGAGAATATCCATTTGCTCGTTTAATTTTGTGTAATCTAACACTTCCGAAGTTTCATCTACCTGTGTCTTGTCCGTATTGTTGTCGTTCCACATAGACAGAGCGTATTCCCAGTTCGTTTTGTAACGCTTGTTTTTACACTCCTCTTTCAAGAAAGCAACGAGGTACTTTTTCTGCTTCGGTGTCAAAATATCTTCTTTTCCTGTATGGAGGAAATATCCAATTTTATCCAAACGGACACAAGTGTGTATTTTCTTTCCATCGGTTTCGTCATCCCATATATGCATGTGTGGAATAGCAAAATCATCATCACACACAAACACCTTAAATTTCGGTGACTCCTGTTTACCATTTTTCTTAAAGGTGGTGAAATAACCAACCACAGCCATTTTGTACAACATATCGTGACTCTCTTTCATAAAAGTTTTTTCATTCAATCAAGCTATAGAAAAGGTGTTATCCTTTATACCTTTACATCTCCATCGGTGCAATGGAGAACTGCGGTTGGAATGGGTATTTTCCAAAAATAACCTAATTTTATTTTTTTCCATTGCGCCATAGTGCCTTGGTATGTGAATGGCAAATCTAACTTATCACGTAGACAGTGGTATGCAGCGATAGCAGAAGCCCAGTTGTTGGAGATGCGGTCTTCAACAGGAGCACCATTGAGAGCAGCGATGATATCTTGTCGAACGCGGTTGTATGAGTGTGCATATTCAGCCTCCACTAATGCACGATGACTCAATATCTCTAGCGTTAAATGCGTGCATCCTACTTTACGCATATCCTTAAGGCGTTGAAAGTTTGCTTTTGCCTCAGTGCTAAACTCGGATTTATTGTAGCGTAAAAAGATGAAACGAGAAAAGAGAGCGATATCAGCGGTTGCCATCTCTTGACCAGAGAGAATAATTCCACTATCTACACGAGTAACCTCTCGTTTTTTATCCTTATCCATGTTCATGCGGTTACGACCTGTACCATCCCAGAGGCCTTTGAGAAACTCGCGTTTATCAATGTCGATGGTATTTTTAAACTCATCAATATGCACCAAGGCATTAGCACATTGAGCAACAGCATCAGCTAATGCAGGAAGAGTGGAGTTTTGTATGTTAGGAGGGGTATTCTCTATGATGAAAAATGACATTAGTGAGTGACCTAATTCAGATTTACCTGATCCCTTGGGACCAAAGATATTTAGGATGGGAAACGATTTGGTTTGTGCTGTAACCACATCACGGAATAGGGTTGCAAGCAGAAATGATATGCCGATTTTGGCATTGTCTCCAAAAACCTCTATCATCATCTGCGTGTATTGACGTAATGTGGTAGCGCCCAAGTTATGGTGAACAAAACTCCGTTCAAACTGATAGAGTGATTTTTGGCGTTCGTAGATAGAAGAGAAAGCTGGTAAATAGAAATTACCGTCGGGCAAACGTACGATACCAAACTTATCAACAGTTTGCCATGTGCGACCATCAAAAATACCATTGCCAAAAGCATAGAATCCTTGTGATTGCCAACCGAGTTGGTAAATGGGCTCAGCCTTTTCTGTGACCTTAAAAAGGAATAATTTGAGTTTGGTTAGTTGGTCTTCCTTTGCTAGCCAAACATAGTTGCCAATACTTTCTACTTTTTGCTTGAAACGACTGAGACTGACAAGATCTTCCGTTTTGAATTCTACAATGGACTTGTCCCCATCTTCGTTAACCACTTCGAAGAGGCGAACAGCGGAGGTACCATCAGAGACATGAAAAAGAGGGTTCATGATGAAATTAGACCAACGCATGATCTTTCCATTTTGACCAATGGAAATATAGCAATTGCCTTGCGCTTGGAAACCATATTGGTCAAAAGTATTGATGTCTAAATGGTTTTTAGTTTCACTCTTAAGAGCAGCCTCACAACGTGTATGCTGAGCAGAGCGAACAGCTTTGTTCCACATTGACTTGCTTTTGATAACATCATTGAGTTGGTTGACATAGTGGTCAATCTCATGAGGTTTCTCCAGGCGAGCAATGAGTGCAGAAACAGATGAAACAATATCGGGATGCGACATCTCTCCTGCTTGTACAAGCTTCTTTGCATACCAAATAGGAAACTCTTCAATAGGTAAATCGCTGTATGCAATGAGTGATTTGCAATAGGAATCGGGGTCTTGTTTGCGCGAGTCAGCGCCAAGAGGAATCTCTTTGACAGAGACCTCAAATCCTAACTCCCAAGCCTGCATGGCGGACTTGATAACCTTCTGTATTCCTGTACCATACGCGTTTCCTGCTTTGGGAGCATCGGCATCTGGAAGGAAGAGGAGTTTGTGCGCATTGCGTTGGAGCAGATGGAGTTGCTCGTTGGTCCAGTCGGAGCCAAGAGAGGCAACAGCATTCCACACGCCGATAGATTGCAAGCGGAGAACATCTGGAGCACCTTCAACTAGGACGTATGTTTCATCCTTGGCAGCAGCACGAGATGCTTGATCGAGACCAAAGACAGTTTGGCTCTTACGATAAAGGATATTAGAGGGTGTGTTGATATATTTGCTCTCCTTAGAATCTTCTGATAGTGTGCGTGCAGTATAGGCAATAATTCGTCCATAGCGGTCGCGAATAGGAATCATGATTCGTCCGCGGAAGAAATCGTACGTATTACCTTTGTCGTTGGTTTTGATCAGCCCCATCTGAGAAAGAAGCTTGGTAGAGATAGCACTTTGCTTGGCAAATGCAAGAAGGTGGTTAAAAGAGTTGTATGCATAGCCAATACCTGCTTCTTCTACGAACTTGTTGCCCCAGCGATTTACGGCGTATTGATATGCAGTTCGTGACTCTTCGTCTTGATTGTGAAGGTTAGCAGAGAAATAACGTTGCACAGTAGAATAAACAGAAAGCATAGCTTCGCGAAGCTGGTCATTCTCTTTTTCCTCTTGTGTGCGTACACGTGCGTCTTCCTCTATATAGATATTGAACTTTTTAGCTAGGAATCGGATAGCATCCGGAAAACTGAGACCTTCTTTCTTTTGGATAAACGCGATGGCGTCACCACCTTCGCCACATCCAAAGCAGTGCCATGTGTTTGCACCAGGGTTGATAATGAGAGAAGCCGTCTTCTCGTTGTGTAATGGACAGCAGCATTTGTATTTTCCGCCAGATCTCTCTAGTTTGGCATATAGAGCGATGACATCTTGAATGCTTACTTGCTGGCGAACAGAATCGATGGATTTAGGTAGTATCATATTATTTTAGGATTGTAAGGCGTTAATAAAGAGTTGGAACTTGTCCAACTCAATGAATTAGATATAAAGACTGGCGTGTTTTATTTTATGGTTTCGGGTGGCTTCCTTGTAGAAACGTGTCATAATCTCCGAAACAACCTCTTGTTCCAGTTTGTTCATGTTGTCGTTGTCGCACTTGTAATAAAATGTGGAGTTGCTCCAACCTGTGCGATTCATAACTTGGCGCTTGAACGCTTGTCTGCGTTTGTAGCCTAATGCAAGATAAAAGAGTTTAAAGCTTATCATATGTGTATTATTTTAGTTTGCGTTTTGAAAGACCGTGCAAAGGTAGGACAAAACTCCTAAAAACTAAAAGACAAAATTTTAGGGGGAAATTAAGACACTATAATAAGTATTTTATAACTGAAAAAACAGAGAAATATATGTATTGATACTGTGGAATACACTGAATATCACGCATTTATGATTTAGCGGTCAAACTAGTCAAAGATAGTCATTTTTTGATGATCAAAGTCGAAAGATTTTTCTGTTATGTGATAGAAATATCATTTTTGAATGAAACGAATAAGTGTAACTGGCAGAATATGAAGATATTATAGGTTTGTAATTATAACTTATCAACACTAGTCACAACTCTTCATTTTTTGATGCTGAAGTCGAAAAGTTTTTTTGTGTTTTTTTATAGCATGACTTATTGTCTGATAAGAGAGTAGAAGTGCAAGCCTCAGATTATCAGATTATTATCAACAAGTAATTACACCAATTACATATCTTCGTTTTTTGAAGCCGAAGTCGTGAAAAAAATACAGATTGTGGAAAAAGTCACAAAAGTCACAGGCGTGCTTTTTTGACCATTGAAGTAGTAGTAGTTTTAGTGAATAAGTAATATACACTAATATACACTAATATACATTATGCAATTTTAGAATATCCAAGTCGAAAAAATCTAACACTTCTTAACATATCTAACACTTCTAACACTTTGTAATTTTTAGTTGTCGAAGTCGAAAATAAAAATAGTTAGTGCTCAAACATTCGGCAATATTTTGAATTATTGCCGAAAAATAGAAAATAAGATGTGATAGAAAGGATGCAAAAATGAGTCAAAAAGCGCATTTTTTGCATTATAATTGGGGTAAAGTGCCTCACTGAGGGGGGTAGAGGCAAATATAAATCACTATTTTGCACTTTTAACGTATTAAATAGTGAGTAACGAGTAAGAAACACACTGTAATCAGAATAGCAAACTAATGACTTGTTCGGCAATGGATGCGTCGGTTAGGCGCATAGAGAAATTGTGTTTGGTATTGGCACCAAGATAATTGATGTCACCATACCACAAGATATGGCGATCGATGATGGCACATTGCAAGTATATAGATTCTCGTTTGGTTATAGGCAGTTCATCTAATGGTGAAACTGAAAATAGATCTAACTGATTTTCGGTTTCAGCAGTGATGATATCTTGCGTGAAGAGTTGAATACTACAGCCGTTGCGTTGTTGATCTTGAAGCGCATAGAGGCAATCTAATGCAGCAGTAGATTGAATAGAGGGTGTGTAAATAAGAATAGATTGCTTGGCATTGCGCAAATCGCGTAGGAATAGTGGGGCAAAATCAATGCCACTGAAGATGGTGTTGTGATGCAGCGATGTAGTGTCGAGTTGGTCACTTGAAATAGAAGATTGCAATTGGTAACCATTACCAGCATAACCTTTGAGCCGTCTGCGATACATCTTTTCGCACAAAGGTACATGGATGTCAATATAATCATAAACTATCACATCATCTTTGCCATCGTATTCACGATGCAAGCGACCTGTGTATTGAGCCACTAAGCCTTTCCATGCAATGGGCAAAGTAAGGAATAGGGTATCTAATCGAGGAAAATCAAATCCTTCTCCGATGTATTTGCCCGTAGCAATAATCACCAAACTTTGCTCGGACGGGATACTACGTAAGGTCTCCATTGTAAGGCGTTTCTGCTTAGTAGAATCCGAACCCGTTAGACAAATGACATTCTGGCAGTGAGGTGCTAGCATTTGTGCTAAGACGTTGACGTGAGCAGTGAGTTGCGTAAGGATAATAGGTGTGCGTCCCTGCTGTATTGCTTGGCACACATCTGAGATTATCATACGATTTCGAAGTTCGTTATTGGCTATTTCGTGGATTTGCTGCGTGTAAGTAAGTGGCTCGGCGGAGATGTTCTTAAAGGCAGTGAAACGAGGACGAAGTTCGCGCGTGAAGGAATGATGCTGAGCACTCTTGTTGGCCGTATAACGTATAGGTCCACATTGCATGAAGATAATAGGTTGGTGACCGTCTTTGCGTATCGGGGTAGCTGTTAAGCCGTAAATGTATTGGGCATTAGCGAAGCGTAGTACACGTTCAAACTGAATAGCGGATACGTGGTGACACTCATCCATAATAACCATACCATAGTTGCGAACAAATTCCTTAACATCGTCGTTATTGATACACGATTGGATGACAACAATGTCAATGATATTGCTTAGGTGATTGCCTGATGAATCGAGGGTACCTATAGGAGAGAATGTTTTTTTTCTTCCTCTTCTTGTAGGCGTTTGAGGAGCTTCAAATTCGATTGATAGGAAACGCGAAAGGGTGTTTTTCCATTGTTCAAGAAGCGCCTTAGTATGGACAAGAATAAGCGTATTGACTTGTCTGGATGCTATCAATGCAGCAGCTGTTACTGTCTTGCCAAAAGCAGTGTTGGCAGATAAGGTGCCATTGTTTTTGAGGGTAAGTTTCGATAGAGCAAGTTGCTGTTCATCACGTAGCTGTCCATTGAAAGATACATGTATTGATTGACCATGATAGGTTTGGTCCTCAAAGCGATATGCGATAAAGTTGCTATCAAGGAGTTGAGTGACAGCATCTTCGCAGCCACGTGGTAAAACTAAGAAATCTTCGCTAAGTTCAGCGCAACAGATAATCCTCGGTGTGGAGAAAGTAGAAAAACGCATCGCTTGCTTGGTGTAGAATTCGGGATTTTTGAACGAAGCAATGCGCTTGAGGTGATTAATGACTTTGGCTGATAAACCACTGAGAGGAATATATAAACCATTTGCTTGAACGATGGTCAGTTGAGTGGGGAAATCCTGCTGGGTAAGCGGTGAGGATTTGGGCAGGAGCCAAGGTCGCTCTTCGGTAGATGAAGCGAGTTCGCCTAAATCTTTAGTAGTGTGAGTTTGAAGGATGGTGTCCAATTGCTCAGTAGAAATAGTTGGAATATTTCGCAGAAAATCCCATTGGTTAGGATAGGGAGAAAAGTTGTCATCCACAAAGAGACTATTTCCTTGTTTGCGTGCTTGACCTTGCAGAGGTAAGGCAACAAGGTTACCTAATCCACCTTCGGGCAATTGATCTTGGTTGGGGAAGAAACGATCATATGACTTAAAGGAGATACGTCCGTTTCTATTGGTAGCTTCCGTAAGAATAGTAAAGCCTAGTTTTCGTGCAAGACGACTTGGAGTTGGCTGTTCAAAAAACAACCATACGTGTGCACCATTGCCCGAGCGAGAACGCTCGACGGCTGGGGTTAGTCCCCAATCTCGACAAACAGAGACAAATGTTTGTACGTCAGATTGATAGCCGTGCTCAGAATTCTTGTCATCAAAATCAGCACAAAGGAAATAACATGTGTTATCTTCTAGTATAGGGTATAATCCTATAACATCTCGTGCATGTTCGTCCTTCCCCTCGAGATGTTTGTAGATGGCGTCATTATCTAATGGCGCGAATTGCCTATTTGGGCAGTCGGCACATTTATGTTTCTTCTTATCACAAAAAGTAGGATGCCATTCGTTTTGACAGACGGGTTGGTAGCCACTCTTGTTGGTGCTTTTGCTGTACCATCGTCGGGCAAAGACATCTGTCCGTCCACGGAATCGAGATTGAAATAGTTGAATTTTCTCCTCAACTGACAATGAAGGTGCAAGGTGCGAGTTGGGCTCGTCTTGTGTTGGCTTGGCGGGCGTGTGTTGGGCTAATTGCAAACGCAGTTGACGATTCTCTTCTGACAATTGTTCTACTCTCAGAAGCAGTGCATCGCGTTCGCGCAGCAGATCGTCGTAGGTTTGCATGGGGAATCACTTATTCACTAACCACTTAGTTGCAGGTAATACTTTTATAGTATATCCATCCACTTCTATAGTCTCCTCTTGTGAGAATGTAAGAATAGTTAAATCTTGGCAGTGAAATTTACGTGCACCTTGTAGAAGGGAGTTAATTTCTCGTTTACGAGTTTTTTCTTCGGTCATATCATAGCAAACCTGATAAATGCTTTCCACTATGCCACCTTTTGCTATAAGAAAATCCACTTCGAAACTACGATCGCGATAATAAAACACATCAGCATAAGTAATGCTTGCTCTGTGTAATAATTCTATAAAGACAGCATTTTCTAAGCGCCATCCCATATTTTGTGTAGTGAAAGTATTTGTTCGGAATGATAAAAACGCAGGATCTACTACATAAAGTTTTTCACCGCGTATACGTTCACGACTCTTAAAAGAGAATTTGCGGACAGACTGCAATAAAAATGCCTCTTGTAAGTAATGACAATAAGTTTCTATAGTATGATCAGTTACTCCAAAGAGTTCGCCCAATGCAGAAGCATTGTACTCTTGTGCAAAATTGTCCATCATGTATGTAGCCAAGCGTTGAAGAACTTCTGGGTATCTAACTTTGAAACGTTTTGTGATGTCCCTTCTTATGATTGCCTCCAATAAACTCATGATATAGTCTTGCTTATTGCTTTCTGTTAGCAACTCGGGGAAACCTCCTTGTACAAGATAATTATTAAGGGTAACCTTAAGTAACGCTTGAGCTTTGGTGGTTAAAGAAGTGGTATCAACTTGTTTGTATTGGGCATACTCCTTGAACGAGAAAGGGAAGAGTGTAATTTTGTGGTGACGACCAGTTAGATGGGTGGTCAATTCATTTGAGAGTAATTTAGCATTACTTCCCGTTACAAGTAGGTGTATGTTTTGTCGAAGCAAACGGTTGACGAAAAGTGGCCAACCATCTACATTTTGTATCTCGTCTAAAAATAAATAATCAAATTCTCCATATACAATATATAGAGCTTCTAGAAGATTGTTAAGATCTTCGCGCTTGAGATTTTCTAAACGTTCATCGTCAAAATTGACATAGGCTGCTTTTACTCCAGCATCATGCAGTACTTTCCTACATAAAGTAGATTTTCCGCTTCGGCGAACTCCGATCACTACTTGCGCTAATTTACTGTGTAAGTCTATTTGTGATTCTTGTTCACGGGTACATAGACCATCAAAACTCTCTTGTAAAAATTCTTCGCGGAGTTCTGCTATTGTAGGCAATAATTCTTGTACAGTCATAATGAGTAAAAATTTAGGCTGCAAAGGTAGTAAAAATACTTCAATTGACCAAATAATTATCGGGTAAACTGCGATATTTTGCAAAAAAACACACATTTAACTACGATATATTACATACTTTACTGTGCTTATTTACGATATTTTGCGCAAAAAAAATATCCAAGTTGCAACAGATTAACACTCGCCATAGGAATGTGTATTTGGGTTAAAAAACGCAATTTTTGCATTATAATTGGGGTAAAGTGCCTCAGTGAGGGGGGGAGAGGCAAATATAAATCACTATTTTGCACTTTTAATTGAGTACGATCGCCTCATTAGGCACAGGTGATGATTGCAATTATAATCGTCTTTTACTCCAATTAACTATGGTCTCGTCTGAACAATTTTAAATAAAACGCAATAATTTTTCGGCAAAATTTGGAAATATTGCCGAAAAATTGTACCTTTGCAGAAAATTTCAATTTCATGACATATAAAGAAAATATTTTAACGTTTGCACGCGAACATGAAATGTTTAGCATTGCTGATGCTCAAAAGAACATTGCACCAGATATTCCTATTGAGCAGATGACTTGGTATCTTAATCAAATGGTTAAGGCAAAGACGCTTGCACGTATAGGTAGTGGAACCTTTACTATTAATACCAAATTCGATTTTACTGATAGATTGGAAAATGTTGCTGTAGAGATTTATGATTCATTGCATGCAACATTGCCATTTGCACGCATGTGTATATATGATAGTTCATATATCTCACCTCTACAACACCATTTAGCTGGTAACAATATAATTTACGTAGAAGTAGAGCGTAATGCACTTGAAAGCGTATTCTTTATGTTAAAGGATGCGTATAAGAATGTTTATCTTAAGCCTACAAAAGAGACTATTTACCAATATGTTGATAACGAGGTTCAGTCAATATTTGTTAAACCACTAATTTCTGAAGCTCCAATAAAAATGGTAGATAGTTATCCTATTCCAACAATTGAAAAATTGTTAGTAGATTTATACAAGGATAAAGATTTCTACATGTATCAAGGTGCAGAGTATGATTATATATTTGAGAATGCGCTTACGCTATATAATGTAAATACAACAAAACTTCTTCGATACGCATCGCGTAGAGGGATAAAAAATGAAATCCAAAACCAATTGAAAAAATATGATAAGTAAGGAATGTTTTACGAATGAGTGGATCAACAAAGTATCCGCTGATTTGAAGTATAATGACAAGAACCTTATTGAAAAGGTTGTTCGTGCATTATCGTTGCTTGAGATGTTGGTAGCAGCAGGCTGTCCTTTGGTCTTTAAAGGAGGTACCGCTCTTATGTTGATTCTTTCTGGCAAGTTGCACCGATTATCTATAGATATTGATATTATTTGTCCGCCAGGAACAGATATAGAACAATATCTTGCGAAGTTTGAGGAATATGGTTTCTCTTCTAAAGAGTTGGTTGAACGCAAGCAACGCGATACTAATATTCCAAAAAGTCATTCTAAGTTATTTTATCAAATAGCCTATTGCAATAGCGATAAGCCAAGTTATATATTACTGGATGTTTTATACGAAGATGTACACTACGAACAGACAAATGAAGTGGATATTGCCTCACCTTTTTTGAAGTTAGAAGGGAAACCTCTTAAAGTTCGCGTGCCATCTGCAGAAGATATACAATTCATTATATAAAATCAAACACTCTATATTGCACAACATTACAAACATCAAAAAAAACACCCCCGGCGTATTAAAACGCGGAGGTGTTTTTTCGGGAAACAGTACAAATCCCTAAACCACAATATTATTTCTTTTCGTCACGCTTGAAGAAACTGCGTTTGGTCTGCATCTGGCGATATCTGCTTTTGCGCTCGGTCTCTGGGGTATCAATACACATGCACATATCCACATCTTCCATTGCCGCACAGAACATAGTGTGTCCATCTCTGTAACTTTCAAAAGCCTTCTTAGCACCATGATTGGAAAACTCCCAAGCCTGTGCATTTTGCACATCGATATTCAGTTCTAAACACACTTTGGTGACATCTTGGTTGGCTCCCATAAAGGTGAAGTTCCAGCCTTCTTGCTCTTTGAGTCGGCCAATGAGTTGATGAATCTGGTGATAAGTAAACTCTTGTGAAGCATTCTCATAGCCATCCGTGATGATAGTAACAGATGCCACTGCTCGTTCGTGCTTCTTCACCTCCTTCTCAAGGCGTGTGAGCGCCATACCGATAGCATCTAGCAATGGGGTGCAGGCACAAGGAACAAATTCTTCCTTCTTCATGAGTTGAATTTGTGCAGCAGGCACCATGTCAAGGATATAAGGCATAGACTCGGTGTCAAAGAGCATGAGCGAAGCGAAATGCTCCTGAGTGTCGGCATGCTTCTCGGCTGTAGTTTTGATGCCACTAAGAACTTCGTTGCAACCTGTAAAGGCAGCTTGGCGGATCTCATCCATAGAACCGCTCTTGTCAAGGATAATAAGGTTGTAGATTCGTGTTTTGGTTGTAGGTTTTTGATTTTCTTTCATAATTGTTTAGGATTTAAAAAGTTTATATTAGGTTAAATGGATAGTATTGTCACTCTTTTTTTCGTTCAATAACTCAAGAGAAGAGTGTATGATTTAGAATGGTAGGTAACAATCATCATCGATGTCAGAGGAAGTAGTCGTGTCAGTTGATTTGTCGGTATTTCTACCGATTTCATCGGAGTTTTGGCATAAAACTAGTTTGGTTAGACACAAGAAAATAGGCATTGATAATATATCAATAACCAGGGCAGATAACAAAGTGGGATGGTAAATCATTGTCGTTAAAGTTTAGGGGGTAATATGCGTTTTTTTGATTTCGAATGCAAAGATACAATGTTTTTTAGTAATACCAAATATTTTTGTGTGTTTTTTACACATATTTTTTAGATTATTATAGGGTAATAATAATTTTTAAAAAAAATTTGCTTGTGGCTATATAAGAACAATCGCCCGATGCCTTTGCATCGAGCGATTGATATCATTACTTACCGCCTTGGGCGGGTTGAAGAAGTTTTATAAGTTTTAGAAGTTTTAAGGGTTTCGTGCAGCGTTGCTGCTTGTTTCAAAGAGTCGATTCCCGTTACCCGATTCCCGTTACCCGATAACCGATAACCTATAACCTATAGCCCGAAGGCGTCCATAGCTCGCTCTGCGAGCGTCCTACTTGATCATATCGCAGCCCATGTATGGTTGAAGTGCTGCAGGGATGCGGATGCCTTCAGGTGTTTGGTTATTCTCCAAGAGTGCAGCCACAATACGTGGAAGAGCCAAGGCAGAACCATTGAGGGTGTGCGCCAAGGTCACTTTCTTATCCTCTGCGCGGCGATAGCGGCAGTGGAGGCGGTTAGCTTGGTAGGTATCGAAGTTAGATGTAGAAGAAACCTCTAGCCAGCGGTGTTGTGCCTCGGAGTAAACCTCGAAGTCGTAGCAGAGTGCTGCAGTGAAGGACATATCGCCACCGCTAAGGCGTAGGATACGATATGGGAGTTCGAGTTTTTGGAGAAGACCCTCTACGTGCTCAAGCATCTCCTTGTGACTAGCGTCAGAGTGTTCTGGTGTATCGATGCGAACGATTTCTACTTTGCTAAACTCGTGTAGTCGGTTGAGTCCGCGTACATCCTTGCCATAGGAACCTGCCTCACGGCGGAAGCATTGGGTATATGCGCAGTTTTTGATAGGTAGTTGAGCCTCGTCGAGGATGACATCGCGGTAGATATTGGTGACAGGTACCTCAGCAGTTGGTATGAGGTATAGATTGTCGAGTTGGCAGTGGTACATTTGTCCCTCTTTGTCAGGCAATTGTCCAGTGCCATAGCCACTGGCTTCGTTGACAACGGTAGGTGGCATGATTTCGGTGTAACCAGCAGCGGCAGCCTCAGCAAGGAAGAAGTTGATGAGTGCGCGTTGCAGGCGTGCGCCTAAACCTACATATACAGGGAAGCCTGCGCCAGAGATTTTGACGCCAAGGTCAAAATCGATGAGGTTATATTTCTTGGCCAAATCCCAGTGTGGGAGTTTGTCATTGTTGGCTAGTTGTTCGTCAGTAGCGGTATCCCAGTCGCGTATTGCGATGGTACCATCAGCTGCGAGTTTGTCGATCATAGGTTGGTTGGCCCAGTTACCGATTTTCACGACGAGGTTATCCTCAGCGCTGCGTCCTTCAGGTACGAGGTCGTACGGTACATTAGGGATGGTGAGAAGTAGTGCGGTGAGTGCTTCTTCAGCTTTAGCCATCTCAGCATCGAGTTGAGGGATAGATTGTTTGAGTGCACCTGTTTGTGCTTTGGCAGCCTCTGCTTCTCCGCGTTTGCCTTGCGCCATGAGTGCACCGATAGACTTAGAGATGCGGTTCATCTCGGCAGAAGCGTTGTCTTTCTTTTGTTGAGCAGCTTTACGCTCAGCGTCTAGAGCGATTACTTGCTCGATAATCTCCGCTGCAGCAGCGAAGTGTTTCTTCTCCAAGCCAGCGATGATAGCTGCCTTGTTGTCATATATTTGTTTGAGTGTAAGCATACAAATGTATTGTTCAGCGCCCGCAAGCGGGCTGTTCAAGATTGTTCTGGGTTGTTAGGCGCCTTCTAGTATATCTAGTATATCTAGTATATCTAGTCAAACTAGTATATCTAGTTAACCGGCGCCTTTCAAAAAACAAATTTCTCCTGCCAACTGCCGAGGCAATCGGTAGGAGAAACTTATTTGCCATTCCTCTTGCCGAGACTATGGGTATAATCCCAAATTATGCCTCTGCGATAGGTTGGATAGATACGTAAGACTTGTTGTTACGTTTCTTTTGGAAAGTAACGATACCATCGGTCAACGCAAATAGAGTGTGGTCGCTACCCATACCCATGTTCTCACCTGGGTTGTGTACTGTACCACGTTGGCGTACGATGATGTTACCTGCTTTAGCGAATTGTCCACCAAAGATTTTGATACCTAAGCGTTTGCTTTCTGATTCGCGGCCGTTCTTGGAACTACCGACACCTTTCTTGTGTGCCATACTTCTTTAAAACTTGGTTTTTTAAGGGTTACACATTAAGCCAACACGATCTCTTTAACTACGAGATTGGTCAAATCTTGACGATGGCCGTTCAACTTACGATAGCCTTTGCGACGTTTTTTGTGGAAAACGAGAACTTTCTCGCCACGGCACTCGTTGTCGAGTACTTCGCAAATTACTTTAGCGCCCTCTACGAGAGGAGCACCTACTTTTACCTCACCGTTGTTGTCAACGAGGAGCACTTTCTCGAATGTTACCTCAGCGCCTTTCTCAGCGTCCATGCGGTTAACAAAGAGTTTTTTGCCAGCTTCCACACGGTATTGGAAACCTTGCATTTCTACAATTGCGTACATTGTTCAAATGTTTTTAAATTGTTACATCGGCAGGGCGAGATACTAAGTCGTCGACGTTGGCATGCGGAGATCGTTCAGACGCCCATCGGGCTGTTCAAAAGTTCAGTCGCGTAAACGCTTGTTCAGCAGTAACCCCTGAACCCCTAAACTTCTAAACTCCTAAACTTTCCTGCATCATCCGTCCCCTCAGTAGCGCTACTTGAGAGCCCTAAACGCGAAAAATCGCGCAAAGGTACTGCTTTTTTTTGAAATGACCAAATTATTGGTGTTTTTTTTGTAAAAAAAGTCTTGGGAATCGGGTTATAGGCGAGGAGGCGAGGAGGTGATAAGGCGATAAGGCTATGAGGTGATAAGGTTATGAGGTGATCAGTGAAAATCCGTGCTATCAGTGGGAACTATTAACCGTTAGAACCCTTAAAACTTTTAAAACACTTTTAACACGCCGAGGTTCCACAGATTTCATGGATATACACGAACGTATCTGAGAATCAGTGAAAATCAGTGCTATCAGTGGGAAATGTTAACCCTTAAAACCTTTAAAACTCTTTTAACACGCCGACAGGCGAGGAGGTTAGAGCCACTTGGCTAGCGCGTCGTAATATTTCGGTGAAACCGGGATAGGCTTGAGGTTAGGTTGGTTCAATTCGGCAGAAATCATACCCTCTTTGTCACGACGGAGAACCTTGATGTGTTGAGGGTTGATATAGTAGCTACGCTGGCAGCGGAGCAAACCGTGCTTAAGCATAAGTTCTTCTAGCGATTTCATCGAGGCTCTGAGGGGATAATCCTTGATACGTTCGCCCTCTAAATAGCGAATATGCACATGGTTTTCGTCGGCTTCAACGTAAAGAACGGCAGAAGAGGCGATCATGAGTTTGAGTTTTTGGGTATTATCAACGAAACGCATGAGGGAATCGTCGTAAACAGAGTCATCTACTACTTTGCCCGCATACGCATAGGCGAGATTGAGGGCGAGATAGGGATATATCATGGTCAGCAGGAGGGCGTATAGCGACTTGCCAACTATGTAAAAATATGCGAATTCACCGTGAAACATGAGGGTAATATAGAGAGCAGTAAACATGCTCATAACGAAGAGTTCGCTGAGCTGCCAGATAATCATCTTGGCCCAAGTCATGGTAAAGGTACGATGAACAGCAAGGAGGATACCACGAGATATAAGTACTACGCCTAGTAGGATGCAGAAGATGATAGTGGCGTTGAAGTTGATGGTAGAACCAGGGGTGTTGAGTATAGTGACCCACATCTGTGGTTGATAGAGCAAAACAAAACAAAGCCAGAAGACAGGCAGTGTAGCTAGGTAGCTAAGATTGCTACGTAGAGAGGTCATAAGAGGTGTGATTTTAGCCATAATTTCGTCCTAATTAATGATGTGACAAAATCAGTAATTGATATATTTGGTCACAAATACCGACATTTTATCCCTATATTTGAGTTTTCTACAAAAAGTATGCCGTATAATCACAAAAGTTTGAGGATGTCGTAAAATGGCAGTAATTTTGCAGCGAAAACAGCAAATAATTATATCAAGTCAGTATAAACCAAAAAACAGACAAACTAGATTATGAAAAGTAGGATTATTGCATTGGGTGACTCTATTATTAAAGGAGTGGTATTGAATATAGAACAGTCGGGCAAGATCCATTATGCCTTGGCTGATCATAGTATTGCAGAGCAGTTAGCTAGTAGCAAGCATATGGAGGCTGTTAATTTAGGCAAGATGGGTTGTACGATTGAGGCAGGTGAGCGGATATTGGATCATCATTTGCCAAGTATTGAGAATGCAGAGTATGCTATTTTGTGTTATGGTGGCAATGATAGCGATTATAATTGGCGTGCCATAGCCGCTAATCCGCAAGCTGAGCATCATCCAAAGACGGCTATAGGTGTATTTGAAAAGACATATGCTAGGATTATTGGCAAGGTTAGGGCTGCAGGAATAACGCCCGTGGTGATGTCGTTACCACCGATGGATTCGGCGAAATATTACAATTTCTTGACATCGGTATTCTCGTCAGAGGAGAAGCGAAATGTGAGTCGTTGGTTGAAAGGTGGTGCTAGTGCGATAGCAGCAGGTCATGAGCTGTACAACGATGCGGTAAAGCGTGTAGCTGCCAGTACAGATGCATTGTTGGTGGATGTGTCAAGTGCGTTTAAGCAATCGGCGGATTATTTATGTGCAGATGGAATACATATCAATGCACATGGACAGCAAATTATTGCCGATTTGATCGGGAAAAGTATTTGAATTATTTCTGCAATCGCTGGTTGGTGAGTTGGTGATGCAGTTTGAGTTCGTAGACTGCCGTTTCGTTGAGTAGGAACGGCAGTTTTCCGTCTAGATAGTCTTGTGTAGGGATGCAGTAGTAGTTGGAGGTATTAGGGTATGCGGGGTCGCCCTCACCGAGGAGGGAGCCTTTGTGTACATAGAAGGGTACGAACTGCAGGTTTTGGATTTGTTTGGTATGTCGGTTGATATCGAGTAGAGCGATGATGCCTCCGTTGGAGTTTTTCCATCGTTGGTTGCTGACGAGGTTGCCTAAAGAATAGACGACGGGGACTTGACGTCCGTCGGCAGCTGTGAGTGTTTCTTGATCTTGTACGACATGCGGATGGCTGCCGATGATGACATCGAAGCCGAGGTCAGCTAGCCATTGTGCGAGGCCATGTTGGTAGGCATTGTGTAGTAGTTGGTATTCAGTGCCCCAGTGTATGAACATGATTCGCAGATCAATGGTAGTATCTTTGAGGCTGCGTGCGATGTCTTGTTCGATTTGTTCGGTGTCGATATAATTGACGACATTGGGTGCTACAGGTGGTATCTGATTGGTGCCATAAGTAGCGTTGAATACGGCGATTTTTAGCCCTGCGATATGGATAAGGATAGGATATTGTTTTTCGCGTTGTTCGGCGTTGATGTATGCTCCCATGGTAGGATACTGGCTCATGAGTTTGAGTGTACGTTGGAGGCCAGATTGTCCGGAGTCGTTGATATGGTTGTTGGCCAGCGCAAAGATATCGAATCCAGCATCGGTGAGTGCATAGAAGAAGGCGTCGGGTGTACGGAATCGTGGGTATCCGCTGTATTTGTATCCGGGGAAGGTGGTTTCGACATTGACGATATTGATGTCGGCTTGACGGATGTATGGTTGTAAGTATCGGAAGTTGGGTTCGTAGTTGTATCGGCGTGTATGTGTGTCCCATGCGTATTGGAATTGTGTAGAATGCTGCATAGCATCGCCAGCAAAGAGTATGCGTACATAGTCGCGCGACAGATCCTTGAGGTAGTACTGGTGTACGGTCTGTGCGTGTAGCAGGAGGGTTAGCAGTAGTAGTGGAAGTAGGATGATTCGTCGCATGGGAGATGGGTGCAGGGTTTTAGTCGCACGGGGTGCTGTTTTAGGGGTTTTAGGGGAGATTAGAAGATAAAAAAAGGTGTACCCAATGGCACACCTTGTTTTTTTGCATTGGGTGGTAATTACTTACGGATACCCAACTCTTTGATGATAGCACGATAGCGCTCGATGTCTTTAGCCTTCAAGTAATCGAGAAGACGACGACGCTTACCTACCAACATAGTCAAAGCGCGCTCAGTAGCGAAGTCCTTGTGGTTCTTCTTGAGGTGCTCGGTGAGGTGTTGGATACGGAAAGTGAAGAGTGCGATTTGGCTCTCAGCGCTACCAGTGTTAGTAGCAGCATTGCCATGTTTAGCAAAGATCTCTGCTTTTTTCTCAGATGTTAAATACATAATTGTATTAAAAATTAATAAGTTAAACGATGATGACCTCGCATGATTTTCCATCGAAACGATGTCACATTTATTTGGTTTTACAGAAACCGGCTGCAAAGGTACGAC
The DNA here is from genome assembly GCA_017559385.1 of Paludibacteraceae bacterium. Lineage (GTDB taxonomy): Bacteria > Bacteroidota > Bacteroidia > Bacteroidales > Paludibacteraceae > Colicola. Next base: position 17,952 of record JAFYSK010000031.1, read on the forward strand.
AAAAAATGCACATACGCAAGAAAACGAGTGATTTTTTTTTGAATTAACGAGAATATTGACAATTTTCGCGGCAAGGGGACTACTCTACACTACTGGATTGGAGGGTGCCATCGTTATGGATGATGAGTGGTGACTCGGGGAAGTCGAGTTGGCTGAGTCGTTGTATCTCTTTGACGACGATGTTGGTGGAGTCGAGTTTGGGTCCTGTACGGTCGATCTGACGTGCGGAAACTATTTTGCCGCCGCAGAAGTCGCCTTGTGAGGTGAGTGTGACAAGGAGGATGGGTGCATAGCCGCAAATGCCTTTGATATAGACGCTGTAGGGTGTGCAGAAGTTGCCTAGTGAGTAGGCGATGAGTTTGCCTTTGTAGAGCTCCATGCCTCGCAGGACATGTGGTCCGTGTCCGAAGACGAGGTCGGCTCCGGCGTCGATGCAGTGGTGAGAGAAGTTGTAAACATTGCCTCGGCGTCCACCTCCGAAGAACTCATCTTGTCTGGTAACTCGAGTGGCTGCTACTCCTTCTGCTCCACCGTGGTGTGTAACGATAACGAGGTCGCATTGGTGTTGTTGTCGGAGTAGTTGGATATTGTGTGTGACATGTTGGAAGTCATAGATATCGCACATATCGATAAAAGGGGCGAAGGCGCAGATGCCGTATCTGATGCCGTCTCGTTCGACGATGGCTATTTCAGCTCGTTCGCGCAGTCCAGCATAAGCAATGCCAGCTTGGTCGAGTACGCGCATGGTGGATATGACTCCTTCTTCTCCGAAGTCACGTAGGTGGTTGTTGGCAATGGACAGGAAGTCGAATCCGGCATTGACGAAGTGGTGAACATATCGCTCGGGTGAGCGGAAGAAGAAGGCATATTTAGGGTCACGTACTGTGCGGCATTTGCCGCCTTTGTCGAGAAGTAGGCATTCGAGGTTTCCGGCGGTGAAATCGGCGTTTTTTAAGTATGGAAGTACCTGATTAAAGAGGTGTGATCCGTCGTGGATTGGTAGTCGTTGTGCATTGGATGGATAGTTGATGCCTAGTACCATATCTCCGACGCATGCGATGGTAAGTTCTCGTACGGTATCGATGACGACGAGCGTATCAGGTAGAGTGATGGAGTCGCTGTGAGGAAGTGTGTCAGCAGGAAGTATGATGGAAGTATCAAGTGTATCGGTGTGGTTATTTATATGGGCATAGATCAGCCCGCAGCATGTAGATGCAGCACCAAAGACCAGTATGTAAAGCAGTAATTTGCGCATTTGAGCGATTAATTCATTAATTTTGAGTCGGGACACTGATTATTGTTGGTGTACAGAGTCGGAAGTCTGGACACGATTTTTTCTTCTCAGATAAATGCCGTAGGCAGCAGCCAAGAGGAGCAGAGGCAGAACAGCATCGCAGAGAGGGTTTTCCATTGGGTCCTCAGGTGGTTGATTTGGACTTACACGTTGTGGTCCACGAGGAGTGCTGCTGCCTGCATTAGGCATTTCTTCGCCTATAGTCAGTTCCATAGCTGCGCTAGGGAGTGTACTACCCGATAGCGACATAGCTGAAGTGGATTGGAATGTGGCATTAGGCACAGACGCTGTTTCGTGTACTGCAAGATCTGCTGCTAACAAACTAGTAGTAAAACTAACACAAATAATCAAAAGTATGTATTTCATTGTTTTCATCTTAAATTCCATTTTAGTTGTTAAATACTCAGTTTTCATTTTAATGGTTATTCAACAACCACTTTGATTGTTTGTGTTTGCATGGTATTTTGTACTCTCACGAAGTATGCTCCTGTTTGTGGTACAGAGAAACTATGTTGGAAGTACTGTGTTTGGTCGGCATGTAGGAGTTTGCCTGTTGCATCATACACCCACACATTTGAATTAGATAATAAACCATTGATAGTGATGGTCTTGTTGTGTGTGGTAGCCCAGATACTTCCAGAAGTAAGATTCTCCGTATCCGTTGTTACCTTAGGCGCCATCTTCACAGAGAGGAAGAATCGTCCTGCGCTCTCGGTTTTAGCCGTGTGGAAAGTGTAGTCATCTTGCAACAGGTTGGTATATACATCTTGTGTTACATCGTACAACCATACCTCTTGTACTTGGGCTAGTTCGTTGCGCAGGTTAAGCGAGAAGGTATAGTTGCCTGCTTGCGCAGCATACATGCCTAAAGAGATTGGTTGACTAGCTAAATCCTCGTTGAGGGCATTGAATGCACGTTTACCTTGATCAGCGCCTATGGTGTAAAGGACAGGCTTGGTGTAGTACTTATAGTAATCACCGAACCACTTGAAGAAGTCCGCATTCATCTCGTACTCATTGGTGAAGCGATCAGCAATAAGAAGAGTAGTCTTGTCGCTCTCGCCCTTGGCGTTGGTGAGCGATACAGCCACGATAGCTGGGTCCTCTAACTCGTCCACCTCGCTTTGAGCACGGTGAAGGATTGATTTCTTGCCTCGGTTGCTTGCCTCGAAGCTTGCGTTAAGTTCTTTACCATCAGTGTGGTCTAGATTGTCAGGATCACCCACTTGCACAAAGTATGCAGTAAACGGCATCATTTCCACGTCGGAAGCCAATTCTTGACGGTATTCATACCAACCACCATCAATTGGAGTAACGAGGAAAGGGATATCTCCATTATCATCATACAATCGGTCACCCGTTAGAGGATCAATACCTGTATATTTCAACAATGATAATCCTGCGAAGCCTGTTGTTTTAGGTTGGTAATAATTGAGGTATGGGTTACCTACGAGGTTCCATCCCTTGTTGTTAGGGGTATTATCTGATTTCACACCCCACGCGTTTAGAGCGACTGTCTTGTTAGTTTGCTCTGCCGTCAATACGTCTTGCTCCATTGGGAAGCGAAGTTCGAATTTTACAGCAGGTTTAGAGATATCTCCTGTGATACCTACAATATATCCTTTACCGGCTTCAATCTTAGTACCTTCATACACTTTCCAGTGGTTATCATGTGGGTTAGTAGAAGCCGCACGACTCTCGCCATCGTAGTACATGAGGAACCAGTCAGTGTTGTATACAGCTTTTCTGCCATCTGCCCAAGAGACATCTGCGATATTGCAATCATAAGGAAGAGCGAACCAATGCCAGTTGTTAGCATCAATACGCACATCGATAAAGATAGGAGCTTTAGAGGAAGATGTAATATTTAGTGATGCATGTATATCTGCTGCCGCCACTTCATCTTGTACGCGACGCAAAGATATATTATTTACGCTATAATCAGTAGCATTAGCAGGCACTACGAGCTTACCACCTGGATATATATAGATGTCTCGCACTTGGTTCACATCATTGACAGTTTCAGCATCAGCTTTAGTAAGGGTGGCATTTTTTAGAATGACCACATCGCAGGTAGAGCAACGAATCTTACTCGTCTCGTAATCTGGCTCAGAAGTCTCGCTATCTTTTACAATTGCACTAAAGATTTCATCTGTAGTGGATTTTTCTCCAGCGACCAAGATAGGTACTTGAGATGTTTGCTCTGTTAGTACATTTCCCTCGTTATCAGTCAACTGCAATTGAATATTCAAGCAAGAATATTGTGCGAGATCTTCAATTTCGATGAAATAAGTATTTTCATCTGCATTGCGAGTATATTCATTCAATGTTTTGCTATTATCTAGAGTTTCTAGTGTGCGGTAGTAGTTGTTGTAATCGAATCCTCCGACATATCCTAGTCCATCGCAAGTAGCATCTTGGATTTCATCGCTAGAACTACTACCACTACCTATACGGAAGCCACTCCATTCTGAACCCAAAGTTTCAAATGTAGATGACAAATCACCACATGTTGCTGCCGCAGTGGCCTTGTTGGTTGCAACGGCATTTGCTCCGCTGGTAACGGTATTTTTACGAATAAGCAAGCATCGGTTGGTAGATAGAGCATAATTGGTTTCTACTTCGTCTGTTTTAATATTATCACCATTGAAGCAGAAGAATGATGATTGGTCATTAACAGATTTTCCATCAATGTGCAAACGAACATCATCTCCTGTTCCACAACCTTGATCTGATTTACCAATCTTGGTCAGTTCGCCACTAGGGAAGGTAGAACCTATGACATCAATCAACACATCATTCCTATACAAGCCAAGACTACCACGTCCGGAGAATGCAAGTACACCCTTTTCGGTAAGGATATTCCAGTTTTCATATCCTTGTTGTTCCTCTGCACATTCTTCTGCAGAGTAGTTAGCATCGTAATAAACCAAAATAATCTCCTCATTAGATGCCACTTTGCCTTTTGTCTGTCCAAATTGTGACAAATCCAATATTCCATTCTCTGATTTAATTGTATATCCATTAAGATCGATAGTTGCCGTTGTTCCGTTGAAGATTGCTAAGAGTTTGTTTTCACCGTGAGATTCAAAGTATTTTGAGAAGAACAATTCGTCAGCAACATTTCCACCTACATTACCGTGCTCTTCTTCACCTTTGATGACGACTTTTGGATTGAGTTCATTATCTTTATCCACTTGAATTAGAATACCATTAGTTTCCCATTCTACAATATCAATGGTAGGACCTGTAGTAGTGAATGCTCCAGAGGCAACGCATGATTCATTGTCGGCAGGAGTGAGGGTGAAGGTGTATGCGGAAGATTCTGCTAAGTTGCTAACTACAACGGGCGAAGCAGCAGCAGAGATAGTTTGTACTTTTGTACTACCATTATATACTTCAACATTACAAGCATCGGCATTGGTCCATGAGATAGTAGCCGAAGTACGCGCTGCAGATACTGACACGTTTAATGGTGTAGAGGTACACTCTACAGGCAAGAAGTGGAAAGCGTCACTACCTGACTTGTACATACCAAATTTTTGACCATACATGCGTAATATACGTCCTTCTTCGGTGACTGCAGTACATGAGATTCGATATGTCTCACCATCTTCGGTGTAGAGGTTCCACTCATATTGGCTATCCGTCGCATTTGATATGTTCGCATAGTTGCGAATACTTGTACCATCTTTCGCTGTGCTAGCCCAAAGACATGCATCGTTGTTACCAACAAGGCGAAGAGCTGTACCATTCTCAGTAAAGCGTGTGCTATGTACTGCGCGCGCGGTATATAGGTGTGTCTTAGGTGCAGCGATTACGGTGCCGGCATTCACTTCCACACCAAAACCAATATATGTGCCTTCTGAAGGCATATTAGCTGGTAGAGCATAGTACTCAGAAGCTTTATCAACTACAATAGCGAATTGGTCTGGCAACGAGCGTCCGTTGAGAGTAAAGGTGGTAGTAGAAACCTCTGTTTCAGCATCTTTAGCCGTTAGTGTGATGGTTGTACTCTCTTTGGTGTTAGCGGTGGTTGGAGTATAAATTACCTCAACTACATCATTGATACCATTGCTGACATTTTCAAGTGGTGTTACAACAAAATTGCTGCTTGTTGATGTTCCTGTGATAGTAGCTGTGGTGGTGAATGACTTCACAGCGATAGGAACATTCACCTTCACGCTTTGACCATTGGATGATGTTACCCACATACCCTCTTTAGCTACGATGGTAGGACCACAACTAGGTAAGGTAGTATAGTTATAACCACCAATAGTAGTTACTTTCACTTCATCCAAGAAGAAACGACTACCGGAAGTGTTTTTACCAGCAAAGGTGATTCGTGTGGCTGAAGTGCCGTCTTTGATGGTTACCTCATATGTTTTCCAAGCACCTTTGATCATTGTAACGCTTGTTTTATCAAGTGTTCCACCGCCAGTGATAGAAAGAACCAAATCTGTTTGCTCACTATTATTCTCCCATGCAGCTGCTTTGAATGATAGTGTAGCAGAACCGCTCAACTGAGATAATGCAGGAGTCGTAACGGTACCTTTTGCACTGCCACCACCCAATTTTATACATGTTTTTGCTCCATAAACATTTTCTCCAGACCAACCCGTTACGTCACTCTTAGAAACAGTGTTATCCTTATCAGAAGATGCCGTATTGAAATTATTATCATTACCGCCAGGGCTATCATACTGATTAAATGATTCATAGAAAATCGTTTCTCCAGCGCCTGTGGAGCTAGCCTTTTTCCATACGGCATAGTATATTTCATCTTTTGTAATAGTTGGATTCGTGATGAGTTCTGGTTTGGTTGCTTCCTCTATTGTTTTTTCAGCAACACTCCAACCATCGAATATATATCCATCACATGCGTAATTAGCAGGAGATGGGTCAGCAGGTAATTCAAGGTTAGCGCCACTAAGATATTTGTCTTCTTGTACAACGTATACTTGACCACTTGCCATAAAGGTAACAGTGTATAGCTCTGCCCAATGCGCATAATAGGTCACATCGTCTGTAGGCTTATTGGTTGTACCTACCTCTGTAATCTTTGTACCATCCGTAGAAGCAGTGTACCAACCATCGAATTGATAGCCTGAACGCGTTGGATCTTCTGGCATTTCAATATCTTCGCCATCATAGATATATGTACTAGTCTCAGATCCAGGGCAATCAGTATAGTTTTGATCCCAAGTGATTGTGATGGTCTTGGCTGTCCATGCGGCGTAGAAGGTAGTGCTTTCACTGACGGTCGCCGATGAACCTGCGGCGTAGGTCTTAGTTCCATCAGACCATCCTGCGAAGGTATAACCATCCTTAGTTGGTGTTTGATCGCAGAGGGTAAATTCTACATCCTTGGTTACAGTTGTTTCATCGCAAGTTGCTCCAGTACCACCATTGAGATCGTATGTGATAGTTGCTTTGGTGTTATCACAAGTGGTGGAGTAGTCGGAGTAAGAGGTAGAATTGTGAGTATATGAAAGACTTATTCCATAATATCTCACATTGTATCCACTCTCTTTTTGATGATACACCCTCACTCCATATGCAGAAGTTGCGTTAGCGATAGGAAGATTTGCTGTAAAGTTAGAACCTGTAGTTTCCGTGATTTTATCAGTTAATAAAACTGCAGTGCCCAATTCTTTTCCTTCTTTATCTAGCCAAATGGCATATACTGAATTAGTTAGATCTTCCTTTGGGGTACCACCACCTAACTTTGCTGTAATTGTAACCGATGATGGAATCGATGAAACAATAGGCGTGGATGTGTCAGATTTTCTTACTTGTATGTAACGCTTATTATATTCTGAACCATCTTGGTAATAACCTTCTACAGCACTTGCTTGAGCAAAGAGAACATAACCCGTTGTTATGGCATTTCCATTCTTTCCTATTTCTCCCCTACTAAATACCTTAGTTGTAGTTTCCCCACCTCCTTCTACTGTTGCGAAGACGGCATAGAAGATAGCGTTGGATTCGATTTTACCAAACTCAGTAATAAAAGTAGGTTCTTCATCTGTGCTACCACTGATTTCCTGACCTATCCAACCAACAAATACTTTGTCATCGCAAGCATAAGTAGCAGCCTCTGGATCAGCTGGAACGTCAATTGCAGTTCCTTCTATGGCAGTTTGACTTGAATGTTGTTGTCCGTTTGCCCACCAAGTAATAGTATATTCTATTGGTGGGATACAAGAAGGATTACTATTGTAAGTGATGGTAGTGGTAGTAGTATATATTAAAATTTTAGATATACGTACACCATTGCCTGATGCAGAAGAACCTGAATTACTTGTTATGCGTAGTTTACCATTTCCTGATAATGTATTTCCATCCGTGTAAGTATTTATACCCGTTTGTGAATTCCCAGAAACAGTAACATCTTTCCATACATTTGTACCATCTCCAATAGTCAGTTTGTTATAAGAATCCCCTCCAAATGTTCCGCCATAAACAACAACTTTTGAAAGTTTACTCAAGTCAAAAGATGCTGATTCTATATAAGAACCGGAGTAAAACAAACGATAATTATTTTTGTCTGTTGTAGTTCCATAATATGACCAAGTATCATATTGAAGTGTTTGAGAAAGCTCTTCTCCTCCGCCACCTTCGGTCTTGCTATATACAGCGTAAAGTGTGCAGTCGCTTGTAGGTTTGTAGTGGCTACCTGCGAGGAAAAGTGTAGGAACTGTGGTCGTTTCTGCTACACTAGCCTCTGCCCAACCTGCAAAAGTCCAGTCGGTACATGTAGGAGTGGGCCCTGCTGGCAAAGTGATACCCGTTTCACTCGTTCCTTCCATCGCATCAACAGTAGGATTATTAGTACCAGTATTGAATGTAATAGTATGAAATTTGCTCCATTTAGCATAATATGTTTTGTCGCCAGTAATGGTGCCAGTATTTTCGCATTTAGAGCCACTCACCTCTCCAGGACTTAAACCTTTAGCATTATACCAACCACCAAACTCATATCCATCCAAAGAGAGGGATGTGTACAAAGATTCTATCTCCTTTGAAACGGTATTGTAATCGTATGTAAGTACAAGATTACCATCAACAAGTTCACCTTCCTCATATGTGAATGTACCTGTTTTTTCGTCTGGGTAGTTAGGGTTTAATGTTACTTTGTATTGATTGATAGTCCATTTTGCGTAGAGGGTTGTATTTTGGATGATTTCAGCACCTGCAGTGGCAGCAATAGTCAATTCGGAATTGGTGTACCAACCAGCAAATGTATAACCAGTTTTAGTAGGGGTAGGTAATTCTGCTGGCAATGTAGTTCCTGAAGTCGCTGGGATGGTATTGCCTCCGTTGGTGTTATAAGTGATACTATAAATAGTAAAATTAGAACCCTTAACAACATCTCCATCGCAGTAATTAGTTCCATCTCCTAATGCTTGGATACTCCACCAATATTCGCCGGCAGACAATTTAGAAGCCAAATCACCTGTCCAAGTGATATTATTGGCTAAGTCATCTACACATGTTCCAGATTCGCCAACTTTACCAAAACATAGTTTTTGGCTTGCAGCATTGTTTTTGGTGTTATCCGCAGGTGTCCAAGAGAATTTGACATATGTTTTTCCATCTGTATGTACATAATTTGTTTCAACGGTCAATCCTGTAGCAGCGCCCAATTGTTCGCAAGGAGTGGTACATTCAGGAGTAGAATGGTAGTAGGTGGTAGAACTAGTACTGCCTCCTGTAGTGGATTCCCATGTGATAGCAATACTTGTGAGATACATTGCATTACTTGCAGAACGCAACCCAATATATTCGTAATCTTCTGTGATAATAAGTTCAGTAGAAGTTCCACAAACGATAGATCCTAATTTGGTCCCTTTTGTCGCTGCATCAGAAGCATACAAATTACCTACAGCATCGTATGGCGAGTTTTTTCCATAGACATCCAGTGTACGACCACTAGTTGTTCCAGAATCCCATACAACAATAACCTTCTTCACTTTACCTCCAGAAGCTGTAGTTATGATACCTGTATTGCTATTGTTTGAACGAATTTGTATAACGCCAGTTATATTATTGTTATTTCCGTTACTCGTTGATCCTGCGTATTTTGCTTCTGAGGTGTAAGTTTTGTCTGAGAATTCAACATAACTAGTATTGGAACTCTTCTGCCCATTAATAGAATGTGTGAGGTTATCAACTACTGTAGTTATACTTTCGCCACCTTGAGTAATTTCTGTTCTTTGATAGACAGCATAGAGGGTGATATTGCTTGTTGGTTTGTATGTACCAGCAGCGATAAGGGTTGGTTTTGTAGTCGTTTCTGTGGTAACTGCGGAAGTTGTTTTCCAACCTGCGAAAGTCCAACCTTCTGATTGGCAGGCAGATGAAAGTGTAGGTGTAGGCAAATCGACACTTGCACCTTCAAGTTCCGTATTGGTCACACTACCAGAGCCAGGCACGAGGGTGACGGTGTATTTGGGAAGTTCTAATGTTTTGAAACTAGTTTGTGTACCATAAGCGGTTCCATTGCCGTTTGTTGCATAAGGACGAACATAATAGGTTGTATTGGCAATAAGATCAGTAAAATTCTTACTGAAAGCAGTGCCTGTAGTTATGTATGTTGTACCCACTTGCACTTTGGTATTGCTAATCGTAGGATTACTACTTGTTCCATATACAAAACCATAGCTTTCAATAGAGCAACCCGCAGAACCAAGTGAGGTTATACCACCTGAACAAGATACTGTCGCTGTAGTGGATGTGATGTTGCTGTGGCTACCCGCAGAAACGGTTGGGTTTGTGGTACAAGAAGGAGGAGTATCTACTTCATACTCAACATCCAATTTATAGACTTGACCGTTGTATGCATTTCCCAATGAAATACAAAAATATTTCGCATTAGACACTGTACATGTGTATTTATTACTACTTTCACCTGTTATGTTAACTGCTGTACTTCCAGTAGTATAAGCACTTGTACACTCAGTTGTGCTGAATGCACAATGATAAGTAGTTTTACTTGCGGCATTTGTCAATACATAGACTGTAACACTCTTAATATTACCTGGCATAGCCGTTTTGTTCGAGATAAAGGCACTTGTTGATTTGGCTAATAACATTGCATGTGAAGAGCTATATGTCTGCTTTTTACATTGGAAATAATTGATGACATATGAACTTTTATTGTTGCCTGTCGCAGTTATAGTTGTCGTGCTAATTGTCGTATTAGATGTGCTAGTAAGGGAACTACCAAGATTATTTAATGTTAAAGTCTCACCCCACACCTCCGCACTGACGGTAAGGGTTAGGAACATGACGAGCAGGAGGCGGAGAGATATAGATGAGGTTAGAAATTTGCGCGAAGAAGAATGTTTTTTATAAGGGGGGGTGTTCGCACATAAAGCGCTTGACAAATAATCAAACTGATTGGTTGCCACTTGGGCGAAAGTAGTAGATTGTTTCATATATTCTTTGTCGCTTTGCGACGTTTAGTGTGCCATTGGCACGTTGTTTTGTTATCTATGTTATTGGTCGCTAAGCGACGTTGATTACACAGTGTTTGTCTGTCGTTTATCCTATGCTCATCTCTCGGTCGTCTCTCGGTTGTATCTCGGTTATCTCTCGGCGAAGTCCCTATGAAGTCCTTATGAAGTCCCTATCGAGATAGGTGGCAAGTAAGCGGCATAGCCGAGGTTACAAAAGCCTACCCCCGCCCCCTCCCTAAAGGGAAGGGAGATTAACAAAGAAGCCCTAACGCTTCGCTGTTTTAAAAATCATAAAGGTTAAAACAAAAAGAAGCGCAAGTTTACACTTGTGCCTCTCTGAATGCATCACAATCTCTACTTCTACCCACATTCAAAGAGTGTCTTAACCGTTGTTCATTGAATGACGATACAAAGGTACAACAAAATTTGCGAACATGCAAATTTTATGTAGAAAAAGTTAAAAGTTTTAAGAGTTATGGATGTGTAGAGTATAAAGGCGAAGTAACAAGCCTACCCCACCTGACTCCAAACTACTCAACCCTACACCATCCTACTCCACACAGATGATAGATTACTTCAGGGTGAATGGGTATGAGCCGATGTGGTGGCCATCGACGAAGAAATCGGCATTATAGACACCCTGCTGCAAGATCTCCTCTACAGGCCAATACATAGTGCCAGAGACTGGTTCACCCGCATACTCGAATGACTTGGAGATGGAATAAGCAATCTTCTTGTTCTCGAAAGCAAAAAGATGAGACACATCCTTCTGCATGATATCGCCATCCGGACGAGTGAGACGCAGATAAACCGTCTTCATACCCGGTTCGGCTGTGACATTCTTGCCAATAGTATAATCGAACTGAAGCTTGAGTATCTTATCGAAAGATTTGGTCTTCTTATCACGCCTATCCAATGTGGTAACAGCGAAACTGCTAATCTCCAAACGAGCCGCACGAGTGACCTTCTGCTCAAGCTCGGTACGCTCCTGCTGCAACTGCTCGGCCTGACGAGTGACCTGCTGATACTGCTGCTTGACCTGCTGATTCTCCTGAACAAGCTGTTTGTTGGTCTGACTAAGCGAGTCGATCTGTTGGACATAAGTGACCATGACCGCACGAAGCGTAGCCAACTCCTTCTTGAGCTCGGCAATACGACGCGCATTAGTAGCCTTGGTGATACGCAACTCCTCTAAGAGGTCTTGCACACGCTGTTTCTCGCGAGTGAGGAGCTCAACCAACGAGTCGTTGTGGATATCAGGAGCCTGATAACCATCGAACTGCATAGCTAACGCTTCGTACTCGTCTTCGAGCATCTCCTTCTCGAAAGACATCTGCTCGACAATCTCCTGGATCTCGGTGCTCTGCTGGCGGTTCTTAAGAACCAAGAAAACAATGACGCCGACAAGGACAACAAAGAGAGAAATAAGCGGGATTAGAACTTTTTTATTCATATGTATGACAATTGTTTAGTGTTTAGTGGCGGCAAAGCCGCATTTATTCCAACAATGAAGACAATCTAATATCTACAATAATAACAATTATTTTTAAAACTATATCAACAATTATTGACAATTAGAGTATGTCGAGCAAGGTTTCCATCTTGGTGGAACGAGAACCCTTGAGCAAAATCTTACGGTCGCGCAAAGGATGCGCCTCTAGATATACACGCAAATCATCCACCGTATCGAAAATAGGATATGGCGAAGTAGTCAAACGATACTCCGGACCCACCAAATACACAAAATCCGCCTTACGCTCAGCCAACATATTAACGATATTCTGGTGCTCAAGATGCGTATAATCGCCTAACTCGCGCATCGCACCTAAAATAAACGTATCCCCCTGGAAAACACTAATAGCCGCCTGCATAGAAGTAGGATTAGCATTATACGCATCCACAATAAGCTGGTTATGCGCAGTCTGCATAGCCTGAGAACGATTATTAGTAGGCACATACTGGCGGATAGCCGCTAGACCCTGCTCGCGCGAGATACCGAAATACTCACCCACACAAAGAGCCGCAGAGATATTCTCAGCATTATACGCACCGACAAGATTGGTGCCGGATGGCATTACACCGGTAGTGTAATGCAGATCGCTGCGCTGTAGATCGGACCCTTGGTCCTGTAGATCGCTGTGCTGTAGATTGCCTGCAGCTTGTTGAGAGTTGAGAGTTCTTATCTCGCCTTTGCTCGAACGATCACTCGCAGAGCTCGTGTACGAGAGTTGAGAGTTGAGAGCATTCTCATGCATGCGCATGAGGTATGGGTTGTCCGTATTGCGGAAGATAGTGCCGTTGTGGGCAACGAGGTAGTCATACAACTCCTGCTTGGTGCGCTGAACACCCTCAAAAGAACCAAAACCCTCTAAGTGCGCACGGCCTACATTGGTGATCAAACCGCAGTTGGGTTCGGCAATCTCTACCAACTCCTTGATATCACCAGGATGAGATGCTCCCATCTCCACAATAGCCAATTCATGCGCACGAGTGATTTGCAATAAAGTGAGAGGCACACCAATCTGGTTGTTGAGATTGCCCTGGGTATAATGGAGATTGTACTTAGTAGAAAGGACAGTAGCCAATAGCTCCTTGGTAGTAGTCTTGCCATTGGTGCCGGTTACGCCAATAATAGGCAAGCCCAAGTGACGACGCCATGCGCGTGCGAGGTCCTGCAAAGCGAGGAGAGTGTCCTCGACGAGGAGGAGACGGGAGTTGAGAGTTCTTATCTCGCCTTTGCTCGAACGATCACTCGCAGAGCTCGTGTACGAGAGTTGAGAGTTGAGAGTGCTGAATACTTCGGGGTCGTCAATGACTGCCAACAAAGCACCTTGCTCAAGCGCCTGAAGAGCAAACTTATTGCCATCGAAATGCTCGCCATGAAGCGCAAAGAACACGCAACCTGCTGGCAGGTTACGTGTGTCTGTACTGACAAGGAGTGACTCCTTATTTTGTATCAAAAAATCCCAATTCATGGTTTTTATTTAACAACAATGTAGACAATTATAAGCCAACAATGAAGACAATCTATCTACAGCGTCAGCGATCTACAGCGAAGCGATCTACAGCGCCAGCGATCTAGTAACTACTTCTTGTTAGGTAGTTCGAGGCCATAGCCCTTCTTCTTGTCCTCGACCTTGAGCGCGAGGCTGAGCAAGAGAGCCAATACGCCGAATGAAGCGAAGACAATCATTGGCACAACATAGCCGTTGGTAGAAACGCGAAGTGAACCAATCAACATTGGCACCAAGCACAAACCAATATTCTGTACCCAGAAGATGAGGCAGTAGGCTGAGCCAAGGATCTTCTCGTCGATGATCTTAGGCACCGAAGGCCACATAGATGCAGGCACCAAAGAGAAGCTAACGCCCAAAACCAAGATAGTAACCAAAGCCAAGGTCTTGCTAGGATATGCAGGCAAGACAAAAGCGAAGATACTATGGCAAATAACCATGATTACCGCACCAACCATCATCATAGAAGCACCCTTGCCCTTGTAGTCGATGAACATACCGAGGAAAGGAGTCAATACCATGGCCAAGATTGGGAACCATTTGAAGAGACCAGATGCCTCGGCATTGCTGATCAAGAGTGTCTCCTCGAGGAAGTTGGTGGCAAAGCGTTGGAATGGGAAGATAGCTGAATAATAAAGCACGCACAAGAGGGCGATGATCCAGAACATCTTGCTGGAGAAGATCTTACCGAGGTCAGAGACATGGAACTCCTCGTCAGGATCGTGCATGTCGGTAGCCTCGCCGATAGCTACGAGTTGCTTGTCGAACTTGGTATCCATGATGGTGAATACGAAGAAATTGAGCAAGCCCACCACAAGCAAGAGCGCAGCAAAAAGCAACGATGCAACGACAGAAGGATTGCCATTAACCGCAAAATGCTGGCTAATAGCAGGAGAGAAAGCCATAGCCGCAAAGACACCAATGCGTGCGATAGCCATCTCGAGGCCCATAGCGAGCGCCATCTCCTTGCCCTTGAACCACTTGGCGAGGATCTTGCTGACAGTGGTACCGGCCATCTCGCAGCCGCAACCGAAGATCATGAAGCCGAAAGCAGCCATCTTAGCAGAGCCCGGCATAGCGGTCCACCAAGAGTTGAGCCAAACAATATTATTGGCATCAAACCAATCGGAGATACCGATATACTTGATAGAAGCACCGAGCACCATCAAGCCCGCAGAAAGCAAGCCAGTGAAGCGAACGCCCATCTTATCGAGGATGATTCCGGCAAAAATAAGGAAGCCGAAGACACAAAGGATATATTCGGCAGAAGCATATGTACCAAAGACACCTTGATCCCAGCCAAGCGTATCATTGAGTACCGATGCTAAAGGAGAAAGGATATCCACGAACATGTAGGCGAAGAACATCATCGAAGCTACGAGTATGAGGACCGCCCAGCGTGCGAAAGCAGAGTCGCGGAGAGTAGATTGAAGAGCTTTTGTCATAATTGTATTGTTCAAAAATGGTTCAACATTGTTCAAAATGGTTCAATGTTGTTTGTTGTTTATAAGGCTTCGTCCTCTGGTTTGGGAGTCAGAGGACGAAACTTGATTTTTTTCTGTTTTTTGAGCCAAGCCGCCTTGCGACGCTCGTACTCATCATAACGAGATTCTAAATAACCGTCGGCCATGCTTAAAATCAAAGATTTTAAGAGTTTTAGGCGCACCTGTGGTGCTGTTTTAAAAGTTTTAAGCGGCGGAGCCGCAGCGTAAAGGGTAAATAGGAGCCACTGATCTCACTGATTTTCACGGATTTCTATTGAATAATCTGTGTCTATCTGTGCAATCCGTGGGAGGTAATTTAGGGGTTCTAGGGGATGACGAGATTATTTGATGCCGAGGTGCACCTTGACATCAGCAGTAATATTGATAGCGTCATCAGCTGCGAAAAGCAAAGATGCTGACTCCAATACATATGTGCAACCCTTAGCAGTAGCCACCTTGTTGATAGCCTCGAGAAGTTTGAGCTGGATAGGTTGCATCAACTCAGCTTGCTTAGCCTGAAGATCCTTTTGGATAGTTTGGTAGAACTGTTGGATGCGTTGCTCCATATCAGCCAACTCCTGTTGACGGTATTGCTTAACACCATCGGTGAGAGTAGCGTGTTGTTGTTGAAACTCAGTAACCTTTTTAGAATACTCCTCTTGCATGTTAACCAAGATATTCTCGTAAGAAGTTTGGAGTGAATCCAAAGTAGCACCTACGGTTTTGATCTCAGGCATAGCAGCCATGATCTCTTGGGTGTTAACATGAGCAACGACAGAAGCTTTTTGTGCGAAAGCAAACATTGGCAATGCCAATGCAAGCATAAGAATAATTTTTTTCATTGTTTTATAGTTTTTTTAGTTATTAATTCTAGTAGGGCTAGTAGTACTAGAGGGTTATTTGGCTCCGAGTTTTTGCAGAACCTGGTCGGAGATGTCCAGTTTGCTAGACATATAGATAAGACTAGGTTCGGCAGATCGGTCCTTGACGATATCGTAGCCCTTCTCGGAAGCGATATCCTGGATGGCATTGTAGATCTCGTCTTGTATAGGTTTGAGGAGTGATTCGCGCTTTTTGTACCACTCGCCATCTTGTCCGAAATACTTGCGTTTGAGTTCGAGCACCTGTTGTTCCTTGGCCAAGATCTCGGCTTCGCGTGCTTGTTTCATCTCGGGTGAGAGGAAGATCTGCTCGGTTTGGTAGTTAGCAGCCAGCACCTTGGCCTCGTTTTGTGCCGCATCGATATCCTTCTGCCAGCGTCGTGAGATCATGTTGAGTTGCTCGTTGGCGGTCTCGTACTGAGGAAGGTTCTTGAGGATATACTGCATATCGACATAGGCTACAGAGAACTTCTGAGCGCTGATGGATGCAAAAGCAACCAAAGATAATATTGCAATAGTTAGTATTCGTTTCATGTGTTTTTAAAAGTTTTAAAAGTTTTAAAAGTTTCAGGGTTTCAGAGTTTCAATGTTTCAAGGCTGAAACAGCGAAGCGTGAAACAGCACCAAAGGTGCGTGAAACTCTTTAACATCGCCAAAGGCGATTATAGTTCTTGTCCGAGGACGAAGTGGAACTGTGATCCACCATATTGTTTAGATCCGTTGATATCGTCGAAGCCCCATCCCCAGTCGATACCCATCAAGCCGAACATCGGCAAGAAGAGGCGTACACCGAGACCGGCCGAGCGTTTGAGTTTGAATGGGTTGTAGTCCTTGATATCGGCGAAGCAGTTACCAGCTTCGACGAAGGCGAGTGCCCAGATAGTAGCATTCTGCTCGAGCGAGATAGGATAGCGTAGCTCCATGGTGAACTTGTTGTAAACATAACCCATGTTGCGTCCGACAGCAGGGTCGTAAGGCGTGAGTGAGCCAGACTGGTAACCACGCATGGAGATATACTCGGTGGAATAGCTGGAGTAGCTAGACATACCATCTCCACCCATATAGTAGCTCTCGAACGGAGACTTGGCATTGCGGTTGTAGTGGCCGAGGTAACCAAACTCTGCTCGTGTCATGAGGACCAGTTTAGCATCGGGTGTGAGAGGAGTGAAGACCTTGCCGGAGAACTTCCACTTGTGGTACTCGAGCAGGTTGTACTTCTCGGATGTAGTCATCTGTGCATACTCGGCATCGGTGGTACCCTTGATGAGAGAGTAAGGCGGTGTGATCTTGAGTCCGAGTGTGAACTGAGATCCGCGGCGGGTATAGATAGGGTTGTCGATGCTAGAGCGTGAGAGTTGCAGGTTGAGTGCGAAGTTGTGGCTATTACCGTCGGTGAGGATCATGTAAGGCCAGTCCTTCATCATATAGAGCTGGTAGCTGAGTTCGCCATAGAAGGAGAAATAGTCGTCAGGCCAGCTGAGTCGTTTACCATATCCGATGCTAACACCGAAGGTTCGTAGGTACTTCTCTGGGTCGTACTCGGACTCCTGTAGTTGTTGTAGGTAGTCGGAGTTGCCGTAGTAGGTGTAGTTGTAGTAGTAGTTGTTGTAGAGGTCTTGGTAGGCTTGGTAGTAGCGGTCGGAGTAGCCAGACTGTGCCGCATAGAAGATGCTAGCGCTGAGTGAGTTAGGTCGTTTGCCGCCTAGCCAAGGTTCGAGGAAAGAGATCGATGCAGAAGTATAGTATCGTCCGTTGGTACGAGCATTGATGCTGAATGTTTGTCCTTCGCCTTGAGGGACGATGCGGTAGCTCTTTGGGTTGAAGAGGTTTTGAATGGCGAAGTTGGTGAATTTGAGTCCGAGTGATCCGACGAGTCCGGTAGCGCCCCAACCGAGTGAGAACTCAATTTGGTCGCTAGACTTGGTTTCGAGTTGGTATGTGATATCAACGGTACCATCCTCGGGGTTAGGTTGGATATCAGGAACGAGTTTCTCCTGGTCGAAGTGTCCCATCTGTGCGAGTTCGCGCAAAGAGCGCATGATATCCGACTGGCTATAGAGTTGTCCAGGCTTGGTATAGAGCTCTCGTCGCACGACATGCTCGTACACGCGCGTGTTACCTACAATATTAACCTCGTTGATGGTAGCAGGTTTGCCTTCGTACATACGCATCTCGAAGTCGATGGTATCATTTTCGACGCTGACCTCGACGGGGTTGACGCTAAAGAAGAGGTAGCCTTGGTCGGTATAGAGTTTAGCGACGGCATCGTCGTCTTCGTTGAGTCGTTTGTTGATTTCCTTGAGGTTGTATGTATCGCCTTTCTTGATACCCAAGATGGCATCGAGGTACTCATAAGGGTAAACGGTATTGCCGACCCATGTGATATCTCCGATGACATACTTGCTACCCTCGTCGATGGTAAGGTAAACATCAACGCGTGTGGAGTCGATAGGTGATTGTACGATGCTATCGGAAAGGATGATAGCGTCGCGGTAACCGATCTCGTTGTACTTTTCGATGATGAGTTTCTTATCGTTTTCAAACTCGGTAGCGACGAACTTCTTAGGTCGGAAGAGGTTGATGATGTGGTTGTCGTTGGTCTTCTTCATGGCGCGGTTGATCTGGGTAGCAGTGAGCGCTTGGTTACCGTGGACGAAGATTTGACCGACGCGTGTTTTTTCGTTTTTATAGACATTGATAGCGACCTTGACGTACCCAGGTTTGTCAGGGTCATCGTATTGATTGACAACGACTTTGGTATGATAGAAGCCTTTTTCTTCGAGGTGTTTGGTGATGATTTTCTTGGCACGGTCTGCGAGGTCGTGCGTCATTTGTCCGCCCTGTTTGATACCGACTTTGACTTCGATCTCCTCTTGTTCGGTTTTGCGTAGTCCGTTGTAGACGATGGATGAGACGCGTGGTCGTTGTGTGAGTGCGATTTCGAGCCAGATCTTGTCGCCTTCGATTTTGTTGGCCTTGAACTTGATGTCGGAGAAGAGTCCTTGTTTCCAGAATCGTTTGAGCGACTTGGTGATTTGTGCTCCAGGAACCTCGATCTTGTCGCCTACGGCAAGGCCGGAGAATCCGATGAGGACAAAGTCCTCGTAGCTATCGGCTCCGGTGACGATGATGTCTGCGATCTCGTAGGTTTTAGGTTGGAGTGTATACTCGATGACGGGCAATGGAGCTTGCTCGGCAGTAGAATCATTAAGTGTTACAGCCAGAGAATCGCTGGTAGCGATAACAGTGGAATCAACTTGCGCAAAGAGTGGCAGTGCAAGTAGCAGGGACAGTATGATAGAATTAAATTTGTTCACTAGTTTTTCCAAATCTTCGTTCGCGATTTTGGTAGTCCACAATCGCATGATAAAATTCTTCGTTCGTAAATTCAGGCCATAGGCACGAAGTGAAATATAGTTCAGAATAGGCGAGTTGCCAAAGGAGGAAATTGCTGATTCTGAGTTCACCACTGGTGCGTATGAGCAGGTCTGGGTCGGGCATTTGTGCGGTAGTCATATGGTTGGCCAGCAGTTCCTCGTTGATATCTTCGATTAGAAGCTGATGCTTTTGCACTTTAGCCGCGATATTTTTGGCAGCCTGGATGATCTCCCATCTAGCGCTATAACTGAGTGCTATGACGAGTGTGAGGCCGGTGTTGTTGCTCGTTTGTTGGATACACTCGAGGAACTTGCTGCGTGTAGCTTGTGGCAAGCGTGATAGGTCGCCAATGGTCTGCAAGCGGATATTATTGCGCATGAGTGTAGGTGTCTCCTTGGCGATGGTATCGACTAGGAGTACCATGAGCGCATCGACTTCCTCTTTGGGTCGGTTCCAGTTCTCAGTAGAGAAAGCGTAGAGAGTGAGATACTGAATTCCGATTTCAGCCGCAGCTTCGGTGATGCGGTGAACGGTTTCGACTCCTTGTCGGTGTCCGAACATACGCGCAAGTCCTTGGCGTTTGGCCCATCGTCCGTTGCCATCCATGATGATGGCTATATGGCGTGGTATGCGGTCTGGTATGATCTGTTGTTTGTATCCCATAGTAGTATCATCTGCAAATGAGACAGATGCCAGGATCTTGCATGAACTCGAATGCTACTCCGATGGTAAAGGTGGAAGCAACATCGTTGTTGAAGATATTAGCACCGTTCATATTGTGAGAGTTGTTGAATAAATTATAGGGGCCTTCCTGTTGATTATCTTGGGCTCGAGGGGTAGTCTCACCCTCGAGGCAGTCGCCATTGTGGATATAGAGGTTGTGCTGCCAAGCTAGTTGCAGTTGCCAACGAGGAGCGAAACGCCATTTGAATCCGACGCCGACGGGGACATACAAGGCAGCACGGGTTTGAGCTCGCTCATAATAGATAGTATCAGGCTTCACTTGTCGCTCTTTGCCGAGGAACGCATATCCTTCGTGATTCGTGGCGTCGTGATTGAGAAAAGAGACGCCAAAACCGAGGAAGATGTATGGAGTGAAGTTTCGCACGCGGATGTCGTAGGCATTGTAGCCATAGTGGAAGAAATTATACTCACCAGTCACATCACAATGCCACATAGGGGTTTGGTACTTGGCAGCAGGTATATTCCACTGGTTATCCGGCTGGAAAGTGTGGATAAATCGTTGGCTTTGCGCTTTGGCTTGGACCGCCCAACGGTCGTTGATCTTAGCGCGAAACTGGAGACCATAGGTCTCGGAAGTGGACATGAAGGGGTGTGGAGCTAACTCGCCCATATAGTATGCGGCACCCGCCTGTGCACCGATTTCGAAGCGGTACATAGGGGTTTCCTGCGCAAGAACTGATGTGGAAGCCAATAGCATCCACACCAATCCTATACCAAAAGCTATATGAGAGCGATTAGACTGAGCCACAGATTAATAGGTAATCAAACGATCTTCGTACCACTTACCGAAGTTGAAGATAGCACTGATAGAGAACATGCAGTCGTGGTTAGCACCAACGATTTGCTTGTGGAGCTGATCGAAAGTAGGACGACCGTTCATCTTATCCGCTGGGATATCTGAGAGATTAACCGTGACATATGATCCGCCCTCGATGTTGCTGTTGAGGCCACCAGGTTTGTTACCAGAGAAGAACAATTGGTATTGGAATGTGCCCTTGAGCTGGATATTATCGTTAATACGCCACTTAACACCCGCTGCGAAAGGGATATAGAGTGCACAAGCTGTCTCTGCCTTTGTCCAAGAGACATTACCATTATTGTCATAAACTTGTTGTTGGCCAACGCGTGGGTAGCAAGTATAAATACAACCTTGGCTTCCAAAGTTATTCATAGGGCCGCTATGGTTGTAGATTTTGCGTAAGTGTGCATCCTTGTTGAAAACGGTAACACCCAAACCGAAGCCTAGGTAAGGAGTGAACTTGCGGACACGAGCACCACCCTCGCTAAGACCATAAGGAAGGAGGTTATACTCAGCCATGACATCGGTATGCCACATGGCATTGTAGTAGATATTACGTGTCTCGTTTTTATCGTTCAAGTACTCGGCATAAGAAACGCGTTGACGAGTAGTCTGTGCTTTGATATGCCAGAAAGGGTTGAAACGATAACCGACACTAAAACCAAAAGTCTCAATACCAGGCCAACCTAGATTAGGTTTCTCAGCAAAACCTAGTACATCGTAGGTTTGAACACGAGAAACGACACCTGTACCAAGGGGGTCGTGTTGACCCACATAAAAACCAATACCCGCAGATACGCCAAACTCGAAACGGTCGATCTGCACTTCGTTAGCAGCTTGAGCACGAGAGGTGAACATAGCCATAGCTAGTACCATGAGTGCAAGCGCAAATTTGAATCTATTCATAATCTTTGTCCCTTAAGATAGTTATTTACAATAATCAGCGCGCAAAGGTACTGCTTTTTTTTGACATATGCAAATTATTTTTTAAATAAAAATTTAAAGGCATCCGCGACACGGGCCACTTCAATGACTTGAATATGAAGATTGTGGGTGTTATATTTTTGTCCGTAGGGTACAATAATTGCGTTGAAACCGAGCTTTTCTGCCTCTCGGATGCGTTGGTCGATGCGGTTGACAGGTCGTATTTCGCCAGCCAGTCCGACCTCACCGGTGATGCAGATATGCTCATCGAGTGGGATATCCATATTAGAGGACAGAACGGCAGCTAGTACGGCCAGGTCGATGGCAGGGTCGTTGACACGGAGTCCGCCTGCGATATTGACGAAGACATCTTTCTGAAGGAGTTTGAAGCCGACTCGTTTCTCAAGGACGGCGAGTAGCATATTGAGTCTTCGTCCGTCGAAGCCGGTGCTACTGCGTTGAGGGGTGCCATAGGCAGCGCTAGCCACGAGCGCTTGTACCTCGATGAGTAGTGGTCGGACGCCCTCGACCGCAGCAGCGATGGCAATGCCGGAAAGTCCGTCGCGGTTGTTAGAGAGAAGGAGTTCGCTAGGGTTGGTGACTTCGCGTAGTCCGTCCTGTTGCATGGAGAAGATGCCAATCTCGCTGGTAGAGCCGAAGCGATTTTTTTGTGCACGGAGTATGCGATAGACATAATGTTGGTCGCCCTCGAACTGGAGGACAGTATCAACGATATGTTCGAGCACTTTAGGTCCGGCCAGTGAGCCCTCTTTGTTGATATGTCCAACGATAAGGAAGGGGGTATTGGTTTCCTTGGCGTATTGCAAGATTCGTGCTGCACACTCCTTGACTTGAGAGAGGCTGCCGATGGTGGCATCGATGGCTTCGGTGCCGATGGTTTGTATACTGTCGATGACGACTATTTCGGGTTGGATATCGGTAACCGACTCGAGTATTCGTTCGAGGGAAGTCTCGGCCATAATATACAGATTATCAGCAGATCCCGCTAGTCGTTCGGCACGGAGTTTGAGTTGTTTGGTGCTTTCCTCTCCGCTAGCATAGAGGGTGCGTCGTTGGCCCATTCGCATGAGTACTTGCAGTGCCAGTGTGGACTTACCGATACCGGGTTCGCCGCCCAGAAGGACAAGGCTGCCAGGTACGAGTCCGCCACCGAGAACACGGTTGAGTTCGGACGATTGCATATCGATGCGCATCTCCTCGCGTGCCTGAACCTCCTGAATACGTTGTGGTTTGTTGCCGCGTGCGACAACACCTTTTTTGCCGGTGAATTCAGTAGATGTTTCCTCCTCGTAGGTACCCCACTCTCCGCATACGGGACAGCGACCTATGAGTTGTGGAGCTTTGGCTCCGCAGGATGAGCAGATGTATTGGGTTTTGGGCTTGGACATGGTGGAAGGAGTTTATAGGGTTGAAAGAGTTTTAAGGGTTTTAAGGGCTATAGGTCGATGGTTGTTCGTTCGATGGCGAGGACGGTATTGGGGAAGACCTGTTGGGCTTCGTCGAGGAAGATATTGTGGTCATCTTCGCGTGTACTAAAATGACCGATTACTAGTTTTCCAGCCTGAGCCAATCGAGCAATATTAGCGGCCTGTTTAGCCGTTGAATGCGTATGTTTTTTGCATTTATCAAGATCGCGCTCGGTATAGGTAGCCTCGTGATAGAGAACATCCACTCCGTGTATCTGCTCGACTATTTGTTCGCGATACACAGTATCGGAGCAATAGGCATAGCGTTTGCGAGGTTCCTGACCACGATGCTTTTCAATAAAGAGGAAGCCGCATGTAGGGACCTTATGCTTGAGAGGTATAGACTCGACGGTGACGGTTCGATCCTCCCAAATCACCTCGCGTTTGCGGGGATTGATAGGATGGAACAGCAACTCGTAGGGCAGATCCTGACAATGATAATCGAGCATCGGACGTAGCAGTTTCTCCAGATCAGGATGGGCATAGATATGCAAAGGCTGAGTACGGTTCATCATACCCAAGGTAGATATCAGGCCGATGAGGCCAAAGCAATGGTCGCCATGTAGATGGGAGATGAAAATGGTATAGAGACGCGCAGTCTTGATACCAAGTTGGCGCATGGTGATTTGTACTCCTTCGCCACAATCCACAAGAAAAGACTTGTCGCACAACTCAACCACCTGCCCCGAAGGCGAGTTTTGGAATGTAGGCATTGCACTGCCGGAGCCGAGTATGGTGAGTTGGTTGTTCATTGGTTGGGAGTTATCGACGGAGAGACATGTAGATGCGAGCGAAGACCCCTTTGGTATACTGAGGGAAGTCGCCTTGCTGAATCCATCCGTAGTAGCCTGAGTCGCGACGGAAGACATCGGTTACACGCTGGCCTTTGTACTTGCCGAAATTGAAAATCTCCACTCCTTCAGCATCGTAGGCGATGCGTCCAGCGAAGTCGGCAAAACGAGTAGAACCTGCGGTGAAATCGGCCAATTCATCGACATTACCTGGCAAATCGTAGCGTTGAAGTTGCGCCATGAGCACCTCGTAGGTAGCCATGGTATCGGCATCTGCAGCGTGGGCATTGGTCAGATCCTTGCCGCAATAGAACTTGTAGGCAGCTACTAGTGTGCGAGGTTCCTGGCGCTGGAAGATGGTGAAGACATCAATCATGCGTTTGGCCTTGAGGTCAACATGAACACCAACACGCATAAACTCCTCGGCTAAGAGCGGAAGATCAAAGTGATTGGAGTTGTAACCCGCCAAGTCAGCATCTTCTAGCACAGCCGCCAAATCGGAAGCTATATCCTGGAATGTAGGGCAATTGACTAGATCCTCGTCATAGATACCATGCACGGCACTAGCCTCCGGTGAGATATGCATTTGGACTTCCTGTCCGAGCATCATGTATGTAGGTTTGAGACGCAAGGTCTTCCCCTCGGAACTACCATTGGGAAAGACCTTGTAATAACTCAACTCGACGATTCTATCGGATGCGATATTAAGTCCCGTAGTCTCCAAATCAAAGAAGACTAACGGGCGAGTAAGCTTGAGATTCATTCTAATAGAATAGATTAATCATTCAAAAGCATTGGCATGAGCAATACGAGCAGATCTTGACCCTCCTCGTTCTCAGAAGGAAGGATAAGTCCCGCACGAGCTGGGTCAGCCAATTGAAGCACCACTTCTTGTGATGTGATATTAGCCAAGATCTCAATGAGGAATGGTGCCTTGAATCCAATTGACATAGGCATACCGGTGTAATCACAGGTGATGGTCTCCTCTGCAGAAGTAGAGAAGTCGATATCTTGTGCTGAGATCTTGATGAGGTTCTCGCTAAGTGCAAGCTTGAGCAGGCTGGTACCGGTGTTAGCGAAGACAGCAACACGCTTGCAGGCGTTGATGATAGTTTGACGATCAACGGTTACCTTGTTGGTATTATTTTGTGGAATAACAGCATTGTAGTTAGGGAAGCGGCCCTCAATTTGGCGGCAAGCGATAATGGTAGAGCCAAAGACGAACTTAGCATTCTTTTGTCCGAAGGTAACTACCACATCCTCAGCCTCTTTTTGAAGCACTTGACGCAGTAATTGCGCAGGCTTCTTAGGAAGGATAAAGCTAACAGGTTGTACACCCTTGACACCCTCGTTAGAGTAACGAACCAGGCGATGAGCATCGGTAGCAACCATGGTAATCTTTTGCTCGGAGAGGTCAAAATAGATACCGTTCATCACAGGACGAAGCTCGTCGTCGGCTGTGCAGAAAAGAGTTTTATTGATAGCCTCAAGGAGGACATTAGATGGCATTGTAAATGCATTGTCGCCATCCTCCATAGGCATTTGAGGATACTCCATACCGTTGGAACCTACAAAACTATAGGTACCATTGGAACTAGCGATATTCAAGCCAAAGTTTTGGTCATCGATATGGAATGTCAATGGTTGCTCAGGAAACTCCTTAAGCGTCTCAAGCAACATTTTACCAGCAACAGCCACTTTACCCGCGCCTTCAGCGTTTTCCACAACGATGCTGGTACGGATGGTAGTTTCGCTGTCAGAAGCAGTCAAGGTAAGCACATCGCCTTCCAAGTCAAACAACACACACTCCAAAATCTGCAAACTATTCTTTGCAGCAATCACACGACTAACTGCCTGCATTTGAGCAAACAATTTAGTACTTGATACATTAAATTTCATATTCTTCGCGATTTAATTTATTCTAGTTACACATAGTACGCCTAGAGCTACTATTCGGCTGCAAAGATACAAAAATTATACCATTTATGCAAATAATTTGCGTAATTTATTTATTTTTTGTAATTTTGCGCTCAAATTCCGTATCACTAAACACAAAACTCTAAACACTAAACACAAAAATGATAGGCATTTTTGACAGCGGCTACGGCGGTTTGACGATACTGAACCACATCCGTCAGAGATTACCTGAATACGATTATTTGTATTTGGGCGATAATGCCCGTGCTCCGTACGGAACACGCTCATTTGATGTGATTTACGAGTACACTTTAGAGGCAGTGAACTACCTACAGAAACGTGGGTGCCAATTGATTATTTTAGCATGTAACACCGCCAGTGCTAAAGCCCTGAGGAGTATTCAGCAAAACGATATCAACCCTGACGAAATACGAGTATTGGGTGTGATACGCCCGACAGTAGAGGTTGTACCTACGCGTACGCGCACGAAACATATAGGAATATTAGCAACCCAGGGGACAGTAGCCTCGGAGAGTTATGTGATAGAGTTGCAGAAGCAAGATCCAGAATTAGTAATCACTCAGCAAGCCTGCCCGATGTGGGTTCCGCTGATTGAATGTGGCGAGCATATGCACGAGGGTGCGGACTATTTTGTAGAGAAGTATCTGACAGAATTGCTTGCGCGTGATCCGCTGATTGACACCATCATTTTGGGCTGTACCCATTACCCTTTATTACAAGAGAAGATTGAAGCTTTCCTGGCCAATCAGAGCATATCAGCGCAGAGTGTTTCGGTGGTAGCCCAAGGCGAGATTGTAGCGGAGAGTTTGGCAGACTATCTAGAGCGTCATCAAGACATTGCAGAGCGAGCAATGGCAGGATCAAGGGGTAGTTGTACGTTCTTAACTACCGAATCCGCCAATAAGTTTTCGGATTCAGCTTCCATTTTTCTAGACGAAGAGATTCTTGCAAAACATATTGAATATAGCGTTATAAGCCAAACTTGATTACTTGAAACTTCGACAACTTCAATGTATAAATTAACACATTTACTATTATGACTTTTAAACAATCTGTTGTACATGTGTTTGAAAACTTTTCAAACATTAATGGAAGAGCTAGCCGCTCTGAGTATTGGTGGTGGTATTTATTTACATGTCTTGTCCGATTTGGAATATTCACATTACGTATTCTTATTGATAACCAAACAGCTATAGCATTATTTATATTACCTATAACAATTTTAATGCTGATTCCAGATATATGTGTAAGCATACGTCGTAATCATGATAGTGGTCATAGTGGCTGGTGGATTATATGTCCAGTTGTAAATATTGTCATGTTGTTTCTTCCTTCTGATCCTGAAAAAAATGAATATGGTTATCCTGAGGGGATAGAAGAAGCTGAAGAAGAACTATAATTCAACAATATGTCAAATAAAAATGCACTCCCAACGGAGTGCATTTTCTATATTATATATAAGGCGCAGCCTTACATTACGACATTGACAATCTTGCCTGGAACGACGATAACCTTCTTTGGAGCAGCACCGTTCAATTGTTTGGTGGTCAGTTCATGAGCCATGACGATCTTCTCTACCTCTTCACGTGGAGTGTCCTTGGCTACCTCAATCGTGAAGCGCACCTTGCCATTGAACTGAACAGGGTACTTTTGAGTAGCTTCTACCAAGTACGCCTCATTACACTCAGGCCACTCAGCGTGGCAAACAGAACCCGTTTCGCCACAGAGATGCCATGCCTCTTCAGCAATATGAGGAGCGTATGGAGCGAGCAAGATAGCGAAGGTCTTGAGAATCTCAATCTTGTTGCACTTGAGGGCTTGCAACTCGTTTTGAGCAATCATGAAAGCAGGGATAGAAGTGTTGAACGAGAAGTTCTCAATATCCCAAGTGATCTTCTTGATGAGCTTGTGTAGGCTACGCAACTCCTCTGCTGTTGGCTCGTCGTTAGAAAGGGTTTCGAACATGTTCCACCACTTGCGCAAGAAGCGGTGTACGCCATCAATACCGTTGGTGTCCCAAGGTTTGGACATCTCGAGTGGGCCAAGGAACATCTCATACAAGCGCAAAGTATCCGCACCGTACTTAGCCACCACATCGTCTGGGTTCACCACATTGAACATAGACTTAGACATCTTCTCTACCGCCCAACCACAGATATATTGCTTGTCGGTAGGAGTACCTATGTATGGGTTGTCAATATCGGTAGTACCATCAGAATATATGAACTCAGCGTTCTTGAACTCAGGCATCCAGTTGCGGAAAGCGTCAACATCCAAGACATCGTTCTTAACGATATTAACGTTTACGTGGATAGGTTGAACTTTATCTTTGTACTCAGGGTTGTTGATGAGATTGTAGCTGATAAAGAGGTTGCCCGTTGCACCTTCGCCGATGTAACGATACACGAAGTTAGAGCGACCTTGGATCATACCTTGGTTGATGAGTTTGCGGAATGGCTCGTCCTCGCAGATATAGCCGAGATCATAGAGGAACTTGTTCCAGAAACGGCTATAGATAAGGTGACCCGTAGCGTGCTCGGTACCACCGATATAGAGGTTGACTTGGCGCCAATAGTCGTTGGCATCTTTGCCCACGAGCGCAGCGTCGTTATGGTTGTCCATATAACGGAGGTAATATGCTGATGAACCAGCAAAACCAGGCATAGTGCAGAGCTCAAGTGGGAAGATGGTTTGATTATCAATCAATGATTTAGAAACAACCTGACTGTTGGCGGTATCCCACGCCCAGAGATCGGCATTACCTAAAGGAGGTTCGCCTGTGGTAGTAGGTTTGAAGTCAGAAACAGTAGGCAGCTCAAGTGGCAAGCAAGTTTCTGGAATCATATATGGCATGCTGTCCTTGTAGTACACAGGGAATGGTTCGCCCCAATAGCGTTGGCGACTAAACACCGCATCGCGGAGACGGTAGTTCACTTTTACGCGGCCGAGACCGGTATTGGTGATGCGTTCTTTCATGCGCTGGATAGCCTCTTTGACCTCAAGACCATTGAGGAAGCCTGAATTGATCATGATACCCTCTTTGGCATCGAAACTTTGCTCGCTAACATCTGCACCCTCGATAAGTGGGATGATAGGAAGATTGAAATGCTTAGCAAAAGCATAGTCACGGCTATCATGAGCAGGTACAGCCATGATTGCACCGGTGCCATAACCACTAAGCACATAGTCGCTGATGTAGATAGGTATCTCGGCATTGGTGAGTGGGTTGATGGCATACGAACCAGTAAAGACACCTGTGACACGACGGTCAGCAATACGCTCACGCTCGGTACGATTCTTGACCATTTGCAGGTATGCCTCTACCTCAGCGCGCTGCTCATTGGTAATGACACGAGCCACATACTCGCTCTCAGGAGCAAGCACCATGAAGGTTACTCCAAAGACGGTATCTGCGCGGGTAGTAAAAATGGTGAAAGGCTCGTCTTGTCCCTTGATAGAAAAACGCATCTCGGCACCTTCGCTACGTCCGATCCAGTTGCGTTGGGTTTCCTTGAGGGAGTCGGTCCAATCAACGGTATCAAGTCCTTGAAGCAGGCGTGGCGCATAAGCGCTAACACGGAGGTTCCATTGGCGCATGACGCGTTGCTCAACAGGGTAACCGCCACGAACAGAAAGACCCTCGCTAACCTCATCGTTGGCAAGCACACAACCGAGTTGCGGGCACCAATTCACCTTGGTATCAGCGAGATAGGCGATACGGTAGTTCATGAGACGCTCTTGTTGCTCTTTCTCGGAGAGGGTTGCCCAAGTAGGGTCGGTTTGCTCGAACTTCTCAATCAGTTTGCTGATAGGTTGTGCCTTTTGCAAAGAGGTATCGAAGTAAGAGTTAAACATTTGGATGAATGCCCATTGTGTCCACTTGTAGAAATCTGGAGAGCAAGTTTTGATCTCGCGATCCCAGTCGTAGTTGAAACCAATCTTTTGGAGCTGCTCGATGTAATGAGCGATATTCTCCATAGTGGTTTTCTCAGGGTGTTGACCTGTTTGGATAGCATATTGCTCGGCAGGCAAACCATAGGAGTCAAAGCCCATTGGGTGGAGGACATTGAAACCTTGTAGGCGTTTATAACGACTATATATATCGCTAGCGATATAACCTAGAGGGTGACCCACATGCAAACCCGCACCCGATGGGTAAGGGAACATATCAAGCACATAGAATGGCTTTTTGTCGCTTTGATTACTTACTTTGTAAGTACCTGCTTTCGCCCATTCGGCTTGCCATTTCTTTTCAATATCGGAAAAATTATAGTCCATAATTTTATTATTTGGTTCAAAATTGTTCAATATGGTTCAATAGCGCTGCGCGCTGTTCAATGTTGTGGTTCAATGTGGCTCAGAGTTGTTCAGTGTTGTATTTAGAACCTTTCATATCGGATTTTTTGATAGCTTCAATTAAGTTATGAATCATAATAGCTATAGAATTAACATTCTGTTTAACTATTTCCAATTCATCTTCTGTAATATAGCCAACATCAAAAGCTCTATATAATCGGCTTAATACTTCTTGGATAGATCCTCTCGCAATAGTCAAGAATTGCAAAAACTCTTTGTTTCCACCTCGTCCAAATCCTTCTACGATATTATCCATAATAGATCCTGCCGCAGAACGGATTTGTTGAACAAAGCGAAAATCTTTTGCAAATTCTTCCTTGCGTGTCAGCATATATACATCTTTGCAAATTACACGTGCACTCTGCCAAACGCGCAAGTCTTCTATTTTACGAATATCTGCCATTCAAGTAAACAAAGTTGAACTATGCTGAACAACGTTGAACTATTTTGAACTACGAAAGCAACGCTTTTACTTGGTTATATACATTCTCTGCAGTGAAGCCGAGTTTCTCGTCAAGCACTTTGTATGGAGCAGAGAAACCGAAAGAGTTGAGACCCCAAACAGTACCGTGCTCGCCTACAAGCCCCTCGAGGTTGCATGGCAAACCTGCAGTAAGACCAAAACGTGCTACACCTTGTGGAAGAACTTCTGCTTGATACTCTTTGCTTTGTTGACGGAAAATAGCCTCAGAAGGTACACTCACGATTTGGAGACGAACACCCTCAGCACGAAGGAGCTCTGCACCTGCCATCAACGTACTTACCTCACTACCAGAAGCAATCATCACCACTTGTGGGTTCTCGTCTTTGCTTACTACATATGCACCCTTCTTCACACCTTCCTCAGAAGTGTTTGGCACACTAGCTACATCTTGACGAGAAAGGATAAGAGCAGTAGGCGTATAGACATTCTCCATAGCCATCTTCCATGCAGCAGTAGTCTCCTCTGCGTCAGCAGGACGAAGTACCATCACACTTGGACGGCCCGAGTGGTTGTGGAGCTTCTCCATAAGACGGATTTGTGCCTCTTGCTCTACTGGTTCGTGGGTAGGACCATCCTCACCTACGCGGAAAGCATCGTGGCTCCAAACGAACATCATTTGGATTTCCATGAGCGCAGCCATACGGATAGCTGGTTTCATATAGTCAGAGAAAACGAAGAAGGTTCCGCATGCAGGGATAATACCACCATGAAGCGCCATACCAATGCAGACGCAAGCCATAGTGAGTTCACTTACACCAGATTGGAGGAAGCGACCGGTAAAGTCATCGGCTGTGATGACATGGGTATGTTTGAGGAAGCCGTCGGTCTTGTCCGAGTTGCAGAGATCGGCAGAAGATACAATCATATTGCCGACATGCTCAGAGAGGAAGGCGAGGGCAGAAGCCGAAGCGGTACGGGTAGCGATATTGTCTTTTTGCTGGAGCAGGCTCCAGTCGAGGCAAGGTGTCTCGCCGCTCATGAAGGTCTCGTACTCGTTGGCAGCCAATGGATTAGCCTCTTTCCACTCATGGTAAGCCGCATAGCGTTGGTTGGTAATCTCGCGGAGTTCTTCGGCACGTTTGTCGAAGAGCGCTTGTACGTCAGGGAAGATTTGGAATGGGTTCTCAGGGTCGCCTCCGAGGTTTTTGACAGTAGCCTCAAAGCTTGCGCCAGACTTGCTGAGTGGTTGACCGTGCGTAGAGGTCTTGCCCTCCCAACTTGCACCTTCCGCATTCACACAACCCTTACCCATAGAAGTATGACCAATAATGAGCGAAGGACGAGATGGCTCGTTTTGTGCATTGATGATAGCTTGGCGGATAGCGTCAGGATCGTGACCATCGATATCCTGTACATACCAACCCCATGCCTCGTATTTCATGGCTACGTTCTCTGAAGAAACTTCGTTGCAAGAAGTAGAGAGCTGAATCTCGTTGGAATCGTAGTACATGATGAGGTTGTTGAGTTTGAGGTGACCTGCCATACGGCCAGCACCTTGACTAATCTCCTCTTGGATACCACCATCAGAGATGAAAGCATATATTGTTGGGTTGTGAATCTCGCCATAACGAGCATTGAACCATTTAGCTGCGATAGCTGCACCTACTGCGAAAGTATGACCTTGACCGAGAGGACCAGAGGTATTCTCAATGCCGCGCTCTACATTGCGCTCTGGGTGACCAGGAGTAACACTACCCCATTGACGGAGTTGCTTGAGTTCGTCCATGGTGAAGTGACCTGTCATGCAGAGTTGTGCATAGAGCATTGGTGACATGTGACCAGGATCAAGGAAGAAACGATCACGAGCCTCCCAACATGGGTTCTCTGGGTCGTGGATCAGGAACTCCGAGTATAGTACTTGTACGAAGTCTGCACCACTCATGGAACCACCAGGGTGACCACTCTTAGCTTTTTCTACCATAGCAGCAGCAAGAATACGAATATTATCTGCCGCTTTTGTCATTAATTGATTTGAGTTCATAATGTATGTTTGTTGTTTGTTATTGTTCAATATGGTTCAATGTGGTTCAATATTGTTCAAAATTGTGTGGTTCAATGTGGTTTAGAAGCGATAGCCGATGTAGTAATTGAATCCCCAGTTAAAATCCTTTCTATATCCCAAACCTGGAACATAGTATGGCATCACTTGTCCTGGTTTAGCATTGCGAGTTATCAGTAATTTGATACGGCCATACCACCCCATATGCAACCCCTTCCACAAAAATACTTGGCATCCAGCTACTAGTTCACCCCAACAGTCATAGCGAAATTGATCGTAAAAATCCAACCGCTGATTAGGCCAATAATTCACAGATTGTTTAACATTGGTCAAGTCATAATTTTGCAAAGCATTAGCAAAACGCAAACCTACCATAAAATTATTCTCGGCCACACCCTTTTTTATCACTGCTAAGTCAATTCCTAACCTGGCAAAACCACCTAGTCCTTTATATTGACCACCATCAGCACCACATTCCGCCATCGCATAACCCAACTCAACAGTAGGATAAAAGCGATTTAGTAAGCGAGCATTGATTACCACCTCGTAATCCTGTATCTTACCGGCAGAACGCGCCGCTTCGATAATAGGCATAGCAAGATCCAACTTTACGCCTATTCCTTGAAATACTGGGATCGTATCTTTATAGACATCTTGTTCCCCCTGCGCGTACGAAGAAAGCGCCCACGCAACAAACAGCAATATGAGTGTCAATCGCTTACTCATGCATATGTATGCACAAATTATCCTGCGCATAGGATTCTACGTTGGCATTGATAATACTCACACTATCTACACGAGGATCGCTAGACCACGCATACGATATAGTATGGAATATTGCACAACCACAAGCCATACTAATATACTGAATTCTAGGCGTATGTTCAATAAATAATGTATCTATCTGACCATGATACTGGACCAAATATTGCGTTATTGTAGTATCCGGGCGCAATTCTAGAGGCATAGCTTTGAGCGACTTACCCTTGAGCACAACATTATTACCCACCCCCATAAATGCCACACTATCCCACTGCACATACGAGATCGTATCACCTTCTAATGTAACAGAATCGGCCGACAAGATCACCTGCATGGTTGCTTGCAACTCTTGATGACACACCTTATCGGGTTCACAAGATACAAGACCAAAAGAGCCAAGAGCCAAGAGCCAAGACAAAATTAATATAGAAGGGCGAGAATTCATCGCTTACAATAAAGTCTGTGCTTCTTTCTTTAATGCTTGCAGCGCAAGTTCGTTAGGCGTATCACCATTGGTAGCATAAGCCGTAATCAACATTTTTGCATAATCAAGAGCCGTAGCATCAACAGGCAATTGCTGAGCAATGGTAGTAACGAACGCTAGTGTTTGCTCTTTGGCATTTTGAATCATACTCCACACCTGTTCACTGACATATACTTGTTGACTCAAGTTATGCTCATATTCCATTCGTACGGTTCGTATAAGATGCTGCTGCACCTGCAGAATCGTCATTTCACCCAAATTGAGTTCTAGAAGCATATGCTCAGGCGTAGTGCGCTCGAGTAGGAGCGACAGGCGCTCATACGCACGCAGGCGAATGGGGGAAATCTCTTTTTGCGCATGACGCTTGAGCTCCCATAAACGTTTTTCAGCCTCAGCCTTGTAGAACTGACGCATAACGAGCCATGTGGCAAGTAGCACACATAGTGCAGGAATACAATATTTGAGAATTTCTACCATAATCTAGATAATTAGCACTTACAGCCTGCAAAGGTAGTGATTTTTTTTTAATTATGCAAGCAGAATGCCAAAAATACCTATTTTTGGAAGATTTCGCCTAATTTATGCTTAATATAATGCTCATCTGTAAAATGGCTTCGTAGATGTGGAGTCATTTCTGCATGAGCAAAAAACTTCTGATATTCGCGTTTGATATCTTCCCCAAGATTGGGGTCATGCTGAGTATAATGGCAGACCGTATTGAGTGTATCTTTGGGTTTAAAAGCTTTAAAGCGAAAGAGGTCCTGCATAGTCAGTTTGAACTCTTTTTCGCCATTTTCGCGACGACCACGATATTTGTTGATTCCAACGGCTTTTTTGAGCGAAGACATCGGATTGAGAACAGGGTTTATCACCAACTTTTTCCCGTTGAAATCGGCACAAAGTACATAATATCCACCTAATGAACTACCAATAAGGTACTCCACATCGGGATTTTTAGCGATGAAATCGTTGATTTTCGCCACAGACTCATCCACAAGATGGTTTACTTCGAGTGGACACCACTCAATGTCAGGATAGTATTTGCGCAGGTTGGTTATGGTATCCGAATGGATTGAACCTGCAAAACCGTGTATGTAAACTGCTTTCATATTGAGTGCAAAGATACTGCTTTTTTGCGAGATAAACAACTATTATAAGCACCAAAGTTTTTTCTTTAAAAAAATTAAAGTCATAACATGCTGATTTCCTTTTACTTACAAGCATTCAATGGGAAGGGGGGGGGGGTAAAATAAATTTGCAAGTATCAATTATTTTTTATACCTTTGCACCGTAATTGTCAGGTTAGATCAAAACAATAAACACACATATTAACCCTACTAAATTTTAAATTTTATGAAAAAAGCTATCAAATTTTTGCTAGTTAGCATCGTTGCAATCGTAATGGCTAGCTGTGCAGGTCTTAACACGACACCTTACCAAAACGACCCAGTTCAAACAAAAGTTATCATCAAAGAGGCAAACTACACTATCGTTAAAGAGGTAGAAGGTTCGTGGTCTGCAACTTACGTATTCGGTATCGGTGGTTATTCTAAAAAATCTCTTACCAACAATGCTATTGGCAACATGTACAAAAACGCTCAACTTACAGGTAGCCAACAAATCATTAACATTACCACTACAGTTTCCACCAAATCTGTTTTGGGTATTTACTTAAAGAGAGAAGTAACAGCTCATGGTTATGTGATTGAGTTTAAAGAATAATTAAATCATCTATATAAAGAAGAGTTAACAACAAATATCAAATGGTATATAAATAAAAAAATCGTTCCCTAAAGAGAGAACGATTTTTTTGTTATGTTGAGATGTTATATTATATATCTCTAACCAAACGAACACTTCCTCGTTCACCATTCTCGGCATAATAGCCTTTAGGATCAGTACCAGAAACAATTACATAATTCGAATCAAAAATAACCCCATAAATACGACTAGTAGACCAATAGTAGCCTTTCTTTAACAAATACTCACCATAATACTCACTATAATCATAATCATAATTATAATCAATCCAACCAGCAGCTGGAAGAAATACTGCCCCAACACGCTCTATTTTAGACCACTGAGCAAGTGTATATGTTTGAAATTCCGCAAAATCACTATGAAAACCAGATCTAAAAATAATATCTTTAGGACACTCCCAATCATCTGGAAGCAAAATCAATCCATTTACACCATCTACTTGAGCTACACCTAAGAGAAACGATGCATTTTTACGCTCATAGAGCAAATATTTCCACTCATCCTTTGACAACGTACGCCATTTACTAGCAGGGTCATCACCAATCTTATTCCCGCCCCAATCAACAAACGTACCATTAGTACCAGAAGTAGGATTAGCCCCTGTACCCCAAGCAAATAAATCTACCCATCCATCATAGGAAGGAGAAAGATTTAGATTAGCATCGCCAATATAATCAATTTGTTTTTCTGCAAAACGCCATAGATGATTTTTGGGATGATATTGCAAGTTTCCTGAAGAAAAAACAACTTTCTTTCCATATTCATCAACCGAAAAGCTCTTTGAAGAAAAATTTGAATTATTAGATGGTTTATCAGGATTATTATTGGGTTCACAGCCCACCAATAATGGCAACGTGCATATGATTACAACATAAAGCAGGTTCTTCATATCTCATTCATTTTTTATATTTTTCCCTACTCTCTTGGGGATTTTCGGGTTACTCCGTTGTACCTATTGTTTTGAAATATACGCACATAAAAAAGCACGGTACTTTCAGTATCCTGCTCAAAGGTGTTTGGCGTAACCCGACAAAAAGAATAACTAAAAGCCCGTGCTTACACACGAGCATTTTAACTATCATTCTTTTTTTGCCATCTAGTCGCCAAACTTTTTGAGCAAAGAATAATGCTAAAACGCTTTTTCTATTTTACGATGTGCGTATCAACCACACACTAATGTTTCATAGGCAGAATATTTTACTGTTTTTATTTAGTAATCAATCTATTACATTATCAAATTCCCATGCTAGCTTTGATAGCAGGCACTTTGGCTTCAGCTTCGGCTACAGCCTTGTCGTAGTCGGCTGGAGTTGGCATCTCGGCAGGGATCTCGAAGTAGAACTTTATTTTTGGTTCGGTACCACTTGGGCGAACAGAAATCTTCATACCACCTTCGGTGAAGTATTGGAGCACATTGCTGGTTGCATTGAGTGCCATCACGATAGGTGTCTCTACCCACTCGCCATTCACGAGTTCGCGTTGAACGAGGGTCTTGAAGTCTTTGGATTTAACGACTTTCTCGCCAGCAATCTCCACAGGAGGGTTTTGACGGAAGTTAACCATCATGGCTTGAATCTCCTCGGCGCCTGACTTACCAGGACGAACAACATTGATAGTAGTCTCGCGTTGGAATCCGTACTCCATATACATATTAAGGAGATAATCGTAGAGAGTCATGCCGTTATCCTTCGCATAGGCTGCAATCTCGCAGATGAGACAGATAGCAGAAGGAGAACATTTATCGCGCACGCCGTCAAAAGCCAAGAAACCGAAGCTCTCTTCGCCACCGCCAATGTATTTGTGGGTACCTTCCCACTCGCGGATACGATTGGCAATCCACTTGAAGCCTGTATATTCGTCCGTCAAAGTCACACCTTGTGCGTCTGCCATCTTGCGGATTAACTCGCTGGTAACGATAGTCTTAACGAGATAATGCTCAGGGCGGAGTTTACCAAGTTTCTTCATATTATTGATGATGTAGTAGCAGTACATCATGCAGGTTTGGTTGCCGTTGATGATGGTCCACTCGCCTTTGTCGTTGCGGCAAACGATCGCAATACGGTCAGCATCTGGGTCGCTGGCAATCACGAGGTCGGCGTTGAGTTGGGTACCGAGGTTCATACCCATGGTCATTGCTTCAGCGTTCTCTGGGTTAGGACTTTGCACGGTAGAGAAATTGCCATCGATGACCATTTGCTCAGGTACTACATGGATATTCTCAAAACCCCAAGAGCGAAGGCACATTGGGATGATTTGGCGTCCTGCGCCGTGGAGAGGAGTATAAACGATATTGAGGTCTTTTTGACGGAGAATGGTCTCTTGGTCGATCATGACAGTCTTCACGGCTTGCATGTAGTCGTAGTCCATCTCTCCACCGATGATCTCGATAAGATGCTCATTGCCAGTCATTTTCACATCAGCGAGGGTCACCTTGTTCACCTCATCGATGATACCTTGGTCGTGTGGTTGGAGCACTTGGCTGCCGTCTTCCCAATAAGCTTTGTAGCCGTTGTACTCTTTAGGGTTGTGGCTGGCGGTCACGTTAACACCACCTTGCGCAGAGAGGTGACGGATAGCGAAGCTAACCTCTGGTGTTGGGCGTAGGCTCTCAAAGAGATACACCTTGATGCCGTTGGCAGCAAATACCGCAGCTACGGTCTCGGCAAAGAGGCGGCCATTGTTACGGCAGTCGTGACCAACTACGACGCTAACGGTGTCACCCTTGAGGGTGGTAAAACCGCCTTGTTGTTGCACTTTGAGAAGGTAGTTGGCATAACCTTGGGTGGCTTGTGCCACGATGTATTGGTTCATACGGTTGGTACCAGGACCCATGAGGCCACGGAGACCACCTGTACCAAATTCAAGAGTGCGATAGAAACTATCGATGAGTTCGGTTTTGTCTTCCGCCTCGATCATAGCTTTGACAGCAGCTTGTGTCTCAGCATCATAAGGCGCTTTAGTCCATTGTTCAGCAATGGCTAATACTTTTTCGAGTTCTTCGTTTTTCATATTGCTTGTATTTTTAAAGTTTGCATAATTCATCGGGTGCAAAGGTACGAAAAATTTGCGAACCATGCAAATTTTATCTAATTTTGGATTAAGAATTTTGAATTTTGAGATGTAAAGATGGATTTACTCGGCGGGGTTGGTAGAGAACAAAACCTATGGTAGCACACAGTGAAAGTTGCTTAATCACCTATAAATCACCTATGAATAACCTAAGAATCACCTAAGATTTATGGTAAAAATATCCGTTCTTATTTAACGAGCAAACCAACAAAACAAAATTACAGTTTCAAAAAAAGTGATAAATACTTGCGTATTTAAGTAAAAAGTTGTACCTTTGCGACTTAATTTGTACAAACCATCATAACTCTATCAAACATCATGCAAACAATAGAAGTAAACGGACTCGTTTTTGAAGAATATTTATCTGCCGAGAACATAGCAGAGATTGTAGGTAATGTAGCGGAGCGTATAAATACAGATTACACAGGCAAGGAACCATTGTTTATCTGCGTATTAAATGGCGCGTTCATGTACGCATCGGACTTGTTCAAAAAAATCACATTGCCCAGCGAAATCACCTTTGTTCGTTTAAAATCATACGAAGGAACGGCAACAACGGGCGAAGTAAAAATTTTAACTCCGTTAACTATGGATATCCAAGGTCGTGATGTGATTATTATAGAGGATATCGTGGATACAGGTTTAACCATGCATGGTTTTATGCACCAGTTGAGAGGCATGGGAGCAAATTCTGTAGAATTGACCTCGTTCCTGTTTAAGCCAGAGGCATTGAAATATGCAGATGCAACTCCTAAATATATAGGATTGGAGATTCCAACCAAGTTTGTCTTGGGTTATGGATTGGATTTTGACGAGAAAGGCAGGAACTTGCCTGCGTTGTATGTACTGAGGAGTTGAAAGTTGAGAGTTGAAAGTTGAGAGTTGAAAGTTGAGAGTTAAAAGTAAAGAATAAATGATTACAAAATTTTTACAAGGCATAGGAGAATACACCTTATTGATGGGTAAGGTGTTACGCATGCCCGACAGATGGCGTATGTTTTGGCGTCAGCTGAGCAAAGAGATGGAAAAGCAAGGATTAGAGTCTATTCTCATCACGCTGATTGTGAGCGTGTTTATGGGTGCGATTATGACTTTGCAAACCAAGTTGAACACAGAAAATCCTTTGTTGCCGGCATATTCAACAGGATTGGTAACTCGTGACTGCATATTATTGGAGTTTTCGAGCACAATATTGTGTCTGTTGTTGGCAGGTAAAGTAGGTAGTAATATTGCATCCGAAATTGGCACCATGCGTATAACCGAGCAGATTGATGCCATGGAGATCATGGGTGTTAATTCAGCCAACTACTTGATCTTACCAAAGGTAGTGGCTTTTATGGTGATGATGCCACTGTTGGTTACCTTATCCATGTTCATGGGCTTGGTAGGAGGTTATGGCATTAGTGCTATTACTAGCGTATTGCCCGTATCGGAATACCTATTGGGTATTCAATATGCATTTATACCATTTTATGTATTTTACTCCTACATTAAAACTATTGTGTTCGCCTTTGTGATTGCTAGTATGGCTTCGTATTATGGTTATTATGCGAGAGGTGGAGCATTGGAAGTAGGTAAAGCAAGTACAAGAGCTGTAGTAAATAGTAGTATCGTGATTTTATTACTGGATGTAGTATTAACTAATTTGATGCTTAATTAATTTATGATACAAGTTAAGGATGTAGTAAAAAGTTTTGACGGGAATGCGGTATTAAACCATGTGTCAGCAACTTTTGAAGACGGCAAAGTGAATATGATCATAGGCCAATCTGGATCGGGTAAAACCGTATTAATGAAATCCATGATTGGTTTGCATCAGGTGGATGAAGGTCAAATCATATTTGACACCAGTGGAGGCAAGCAACAAGACTTGGCAAGCATGACTGAAAAAGAAGTACGCTTATTACATCGCGAAGTAGGAATGTTGTTTCAAGGCTCTGCTTTATTTGACAGTATGACCGTGCAAGAGAATGTAATGTATCCATTGGAGATGTTCTCCGACATGAGCAAAAGCGAGATGGTTGCGCGTGCACGATTTTGTTTGGAGCGCGTAAACATGCCAGAACGCTCGTTTGGCTTGATGCCTAGTGAAATCAGTGGTGGTATGCAAAAGCGTGTGGCGATTGCTAGAGCGATTGCGTTGAATCCGCGTTACTTATTCTGTGATGAGCCCAACTCAGGTCTAGACCCAAGAACCAGTTTGGTAATTGACAAGTTGATTCAGGATATTACTCAAGAGTATAATATTTGTACTATCGTGAATAGTCATGACATGAACTCCATCATGGAGATTGGTGATAATATTGTATTCTTGCGCAACGGTGTGAAAGAATGGCAAGGTAGTAGACATGAGATTTTCCACGCCGACAACGAAGCGTTGAATGACTTTGTATTTGCCAGCGAGTTGTTTAAAAAAGTGAAGAGCGCTGCGCAGTAATTTTAACGACAATATAGACAATAATTGCGCGGCAATCAATATCCCTGCCGCGCCTATAAAACAAAAGGTATGAAACGGATATTATTTATATTGGCCATTGTTTGCGGGTTGGCAGTTATGGCGCAGCAGAAACCAGCACGAGTGCCTGCATATCAGGGTGTGATTGAGCGGGTACAGCCCAACGGTGACACCATCTATGTTCGCTTACATGGTGATGAAAGAAACCATTGGATGACATTGGAAGATGGTACAACATTGGTACAAGAAAACAAGAAAGGTTATATCTGCTATGCAAAGAAAAAGCAAAATGGTCAGATAATAGCCACACGAAGAAAAGTAAAACAAGTAAAAAAATAAATATGAAAAAAGTTCTCACAACCCTATTGTCCTTTCTAATAGCGACTACAACATGGGCTGTACCTGCGCGCAAAACAGGAGTAACAGTAATACAGCCAGACGGTAGCAAAATCACTGTGTATCAACATGGTGACGAACATTTTCATTGGCAAACCAATGAAAAAGGCGAGTGGATAGAATTGAGCGAAAATGGATTTTACCGCCTTACTGAAGCATTGAGCAACGAACAAATAGAGGCAAAACGAGCACAATCAATTCGTCGAGTTCAACATGCCGCATATCCATTGAATGTAGCACCAAGAGGATTGGTGATATTGGTTAATTTTGCGGATGTCGCATTTGAAACAGAGAAAGCAGAAATGGATAGCATGTTGATTGGAGAAGATTACACTCGCAATTATTCTTATACTTATAGAGGCAAGACATACAACATCAACTCACAAGGATCAGCTCGTCAATATTTCCACGACGCTTCTAATGGGCAATATAATCCTCAGTTTGATGTAGTAGGTCCTGTGACCGTAAGCAAAAGCATGTCATACTACGGAAAAAACGATAGTTATGGAAGCGATATGTACCCCGACAAAATGGTCAGCGAAGCGTGTACAATAGCAGATACGGTGTTCAACGTAGACTTTGCTCAGTATGACAACAACAACGACGGAGAAGTAGATTTTGTATTTGTCATTTACGCCGGTTATGGCGAAGCAGATGGTGGAGCAAGCACTACTATTTGGCCGCATTCTTGGCAATTATCAGCAGCAGGTACTCGATGCGAAGTAGATGGTAAAACGGTCAACCTATATGCGTGTGGAAATGAGTTAGACTACTATTCAAAAATGCACACGGGTATTGGAACCTTCTGCCATGAGTTCAGCCATGTATTGGGTTTGCCAGACTTATATGTAACTAACACTGCTTCTCATACGACAATGAACGAATGGGACATCATGGATTATGGACCATACAACAACGAGGGAAATACACCACCTACATTCTCCGCATACGAGCGATTCTTTATGGGTTGGCTACAACCACGATTGATTGTTAATCCTGAGAACATAGAATTGAAAGATCTTCAAGAAAGCAATGAGGCACTATTAATATCTTCAACCGACCAACATAACTTGATCGGTAATAATCCTGATCCAACGACGTTCTATTTGGTAGAAAATCGTCAACAAGTAGGTTGGGACGAACACTTGCCTGGTCATGGTATGATGCTAACAAAGATACAATATAGTTACTCTCGTTGGTATCAAAATACCGTAAACAACTCATCTAGCAAGATGGGTGTGGATTTGATTGAAGCCAAAAGTAACTCTGATAATCAAGGTAAGGCGACCGATCTTTTCCCTGCAGGAGGAAGCCAATATTTAGGTATAGCAGAACACGCTATTGAGGAAATAGAGGAGACAGATGGTGTAATCACCTTCAAATACAAGGGTGGCGTAGAAGACCCAGGTACAGCAGTAGACAATACTATTTTGAATCAAGAAGTAATAGCTATTTACAACATCCTAGGACAAAAACAACTAACGACTAATATCGAAGATTTGACTACAGGAACATACATTGTAGTTACCTCTTCTGACAGTTATAAAATTGTACGTTAATGAGAATCATTTCCTACAACCTCAACGGTATACGCAGCGCTATCAACAAAGGTTTGTTTGATTGGCTCGCTAATGAGCAGCCAGATGTGTTTTGCATTCAAGAGAGTAAAGCACAGCCCGAACAAATAGATGTGATGACAATGCAAGAGTTAGGGTATCAAAGTTATATCCACTCTGCCGAGAAAAAAGGCTATTCAGGTGTTGCCATTTTTACTCGTATTCAGCCTGATCGTGTAGTAGTGGGTATGAACAACCCTAAATACGACTGCCAAGGTCGAGTTATTCGTGCAGATTTTGGCGATTTGACCGTTGTGTGCGTCTATATTCCATCTGGTGAGGCGGAAGGCCCTAAATATCATTACAAGATGGAGTTTCTAGAAGACTTCTTGATATGGATTAACGAGTTGCGTAAAGAGCGCCCCAATATTGTAGTATGCGGCGACTACAATATAGCTCACAAACCTATCGACATCAACAACCCTAAACGCCAAGTGGGTGTGAGTGGATTCTTGCCAGAAGAGCGAGAATGGCTAGATCGTTGGGAAGCAAGCGGAATGATCGATACTTACCGCATGTTTGACCAAAGCAGTGAAAAATATAGTTGGTGGAGCTTTCGTGCGGGTTCACGCGCAAGGAATGTAGGATGGCGCATTGATTATCATTGGATTAGTGCTCCCCTGAAAGAGCGTATTGTCCATGCAAACATATTGGCAGAAGTGGTGCATTCGGACCACTGCCCAGTTGGTATAGAAATTAAATTATAAAAGAAATGGATACACTACGAACTGAACATCTATACAAAAAATACGGAAAGCGTACAGTGGTTAACGATGTGAATATACATCTCAACCAAG
Source organism: Paludibacteraceae bacterium (assembly GCA_017559385.1). Taxonomy (GTDB): domain Bacteria; phylum Bacteroidota; class Bacteroidia; order Bacteroidales; family Paludibacteraceae; genus Colicola. Next base: position 62,329 of record JAFYSK010000031.1, read on the forward strand.
GTGAAATTGTAGGTCTACTAGGCCCCAATGGAGCTGGAAAGACTACCACATTCTACATGACCACAGGATTGGTACTACCTAATAGTGGAAAAATATTTCTAAATGATATGGACATATCCAGTATGCCTATGTATCGTCGTGCCAAATTGGGAATAGGATATCTGCCACAAGAGGCAAGTGTGTTCAGAAAAATGAGTGTAGAGGACAACATTCGTTCTGTACTAGAAATGACCGATTTCACCAAAGAATATCAACAGGAGAAACTAGAACAACTTATTCAAGAGTTCAATCTGGGACATGTTCGCAAAAACATAGGTGATCGATTATCAGGTGGAGAGCGCCGTCGCACAGAGATAGCGAGATGCCTAGCTATTGAGCCTAAATTTGTAATGTTGGATGAGCCATTTGCCGGTGTAGATCCAATTGCAGTGCAAGAGATCCAAGATGTGGTATGGAAACTAAAAGATAAGAATATCGGAATATTGATTACTGACCATAATGTAGATGAGACATTGATGATTACTGACCGTGCATATCTACTATTTGAAGGAAAGATTTTATTCCATGGTACCCCAGAAGAGCTAGCGGCTAATCCAGTAGTAAGAAACAACTATTTGGGTCGCGATTTCGAGTTAAAAAAGAAGACCAAAGCGGAAGAATGAAACATCTGTCGCTGACAAAAATACGACAACTATTTCTTGTACATGTGATTGCTCTCACAGCAATTTCATGCAATCCTATAGAGCCGGACGTTAAACTAAGTATCACGCCATGTGCCCCTATGCCTACCGCTAGAGCTGCAGCAACATGCTTTGTCATTGCCAACAAAGCATATATTTGGGGAGGAAGAGACAGCGTTGGCACATACTGCAATGACCTGTGGCAATATGATAGTACCACTGACTCATGGAAACATCTTGGGGTTACACCACTGACTGGCAGAGTAAATGCTACGGCATGCGTCTATGACGGAAGAGCATACGTTGGTTTAGGCTTTAACGGCACATACAACAATGTCAAAAGCTACCTCACTGACTGGTGGTGTTACGACCCAGTACAAAACACATGGGAACAGCTTGAGAACTACCCAGCTAGCACATCAGACAGAGCTGTCAGTTTAGTGGGAGATGGAGAACTATATGTGGGATATGGCTTTAACTGGACACACGAACGTGACATGTATCGATACAGAATAGCAGATGACACATGGGAATATATAGATGTCCACCTTGATAGAAACGCATTTACTTTTCCCATTCGTAGTTTTGGAGGTGTGGGAAGCACTTGCCAGAACCGGCATTTTGTAGGGACAGGATTTAGAGGACATAGTCTAAACTGGTGGGGGGAATGGCTTCCAGAAGGTAAATGGCTGAAACGCAAGAATGTACCTGGTGCTAAAAGAACACTAGCGGCATGTACAGCTAGCGATGATTATGTTTATGTGATAGGAGGAATGCATTATGGCGGAGTTAATACAGACGGCCAAATCCTATCAGATATTCTACAATACAATCCACAGGATGACTCTTGGATGAAAGTAGGAGAAATACCATCCGGAGGCTTATTTAACCATATATCGTTCCGCGTACATAACGACATATACATAGGACTGGGTGAGAACGAGAATCTACAACTAACCAATCAACTATATTGTGTTCATGAAAAATAGTTTGCTAGTGTTCATAGGATTATTACTAGTGAATAGTGTAGCTATTGCACAAGATTGGGATTGGTGGCCACTAGGGTTAACCCATGAGAACATGACTGGGGATAGTTTATATTACCGTGCTGAGGTAATAGGAGTGGTATCATCAGGTACCTATGCTCCATTTTGGCTACAGAGTAATCAAAACGGTAATATTTCAGCCTCGCCATATAGCGGAAATTTATCCGTAGGTGTATACAAACCCGCACAACAAGACCAACGGTGGTATGACTATGATTTTGCGGTGCAGATGACTGGAAGATTACAAAGTAACACTCCAATAATATGGAAACCATTCAACCAAACCACAACGGGATACTTCAATCAGTTATATGCTCACATAAGGTTATATTTCATCGATTTCACCGCAGGAATTAAGCCCCTAGTATACGAAAGCATTGATAATAGTTTATCTAGCGGCAGCATGATTATATCAGGAAATAGCCAGCCTTTACCTCGTCTCAGTATCGGTATAGACAAATACACAGCTTTTCCTGGTACATACGGATATCTAGAACTTAAAGGTGGCATCACTCATGCTTGGATGACAGATAACGCTTATATAGAGAACTACAAACTACACCACAAATACATTGGCCTTCGCTTGGGAGGCCAACTGCCCATCAATCTCAGCTACGAATTCCACCATGCAGCTCAATGGGGAGGCACATCACCCACACATGGTGATTTGACAGGCGGTAGTACATGGCGTTCGTTTATCAATGCCTTTCTGGCTAGAAGCGGAGGAAACACGACTAACGAACAGCTGAATGCACAGGGTAACCATCTAGTTAGTCAACAATTGGCGTTGACAGCCAAAGGCCAAGGTTGGAACATAACGGCATATTGGCAAAATTTATCAGAAGATAATTTAGTTTTTCTAGGATTTGGCCATAATCTTCCGGATGGAATCTTTGGTATCTCTATGCAACAAAATCATTGGCCATATATTCAAGGTATCACATACGAATACATGAATTCGACCGATCAATCGGGTCCATGGCATGATCGCGACGGTCTTTGCTTTGGAGCGGATGACAGGTACTATCAAAATTTGATTTATCAGAATGGTTGGAACTACTTTTATCGAACAATAGGAACACCATTTATCACCTCTCCGCTATACAATACAGACGGAACAATACACACGCTAAACAGCAGAGTTAGGCTACACCATCTTGGTATAAGAGGCGATATCTACGGGTTCAAATATAGATTACTATGCTCATACGCACAAAATTTCGGGAATGACAATACATCTAAACTGCGCCTATCAACCAACTGGGCTACCTTGCTAGAAGTAAGTAAGCATGTAGAGCAAGCTTGGGGATTGGATTTCGGTGTTTCTATCGCTTCGGATTTAGGAACACAATTTGGCAATCAGATTGGAGCAATGTTCACAATACGCAAACAAGGACTCATAACACAATGGTAAGCAAGCAATTACATATCATCATGCCGGTAAAAGACTCTATCGAAATGGCAGAAAAAGCTATTCTAGCCATAGTAAATAGTGGTCATTCAGTGTGTATATACGACGACAATTCTACTATAGAAAATGCAAATAGGCTTGACCAGATAGCTCAACAACACCATATTGAACTGATACACATTTCTACATTAACGGACCACCCATCACCTAATTATCGATTGGTGTTACAACACGCTCGTAAAAGAGCGCTATTGAATCAACAGCACTTGGTGATCGTGGAAAGTGATGTCATGGTCAAAAAAGACACATTATCACTTCTAGCCCAGCATGCTCAAGCTGGTGTCGGCATGGTAGCAGCAGTCACAACCAATGAGGAAGGTATATTCAATTTTCCTTACCATTATTTGCTAAAAATGAGGTATCGCAAATTAGCCAAAGAAACCATCTCTACCAATAAGCGTTTTTCATTTTGCTGCACCTTGCTCACACACGAGTTCCTGCAAAAAGCAGACTTTGAGTTACTGGATCCAATTAAAAACTGGTTTGATGTCACCATTTCACATTGGTCGCTATCACTAGGATTGCGAAATTTATTAATGCTTGATAATCCAGTACTACATTATCCACATGCATCGCGCCCTTGGAAATTATTGAAATACACCAACCCTTGGTTATATTATTGGCGCAAGTTCACACAAAAGAAAGACCGTATATGAAACCATTAGTTAGTGTCATAATACCAATATATAACGCTGAACCCTATCTAAAAGAAACATTAGATAGCGTCCTATGTTCCACCTATCGTCCGATAGAAGTGGTGATGGTGGACGATGGTAGTAGAGATAATAGCCTTGCCATTGCACAGAAATATTGTGCAGAACATCCAGAATGTCACATATTATCACAGGCCAACCAAGGTGTCTCTGCTGCACGAAATAATGCAATAAAACATGCTAAGGGCACCTACATTCTTCCCGTAGATGCTGATGATAAAATTGGTAGTACGTATATTCAGAAAGCAGTTGAAATATTGGAAAAACATCCCGAAGTACGCATAGTAGGATGTCGCGCATGGATGTTTGGAGATGTAGATAAAGAATGGATACTGCCAAAGTTTAGTCATTCACTATTAGCTCGTAAGAATATGATTCCTGCAACAGCACTCTACCGTAAAACGGACTGGGAGAGATGTGGCGGATACTGCGAAACAGACATATTCCGTGAAGATTGGGACTTCTGGTTGAGTATAATGGAACTAGGAGGAACCTTCCACAAGATAGATGAGATATTGTTCTACTACAGAATAACCAAAGGCTCAAGACGGACGCTAGCCAAGAGTAAAAAGAAATTCATTGTGGATGCCATCAACCGAAGACATCCAGAATATCTAAAAAAACACTTAGGTGGGCCACTGCATTATCATCGTTCATGGTCTAAATTTATCAATCTATTTCGATCAGAGAAAACAATCGGTGAATATAAGCATTGGCAAGAGGGTGACATCATCTTCTCTAACCGCAACATTTTGAGAAAATATCAAAACACTATTTGCAAGCAATTTGCCCGTCCTAATATTCTAAGAAGTATTATTTATGGCTGGTTTGCAGCATCAAAAGCATGTCGTTCATATGAATACGCCCAAAAACTAGGAGATTTAACACCCATGCCTATTGCTTATAAAGAGGTGCGATATGCTGGTATTCTACGAGATAGTTGGTATGTATGTCAGCATTCTGATTGTACACATACTTTCAATGAATTAATCAGCAACGCTACCTTCCCTAAACGAGCACAAATACTGGAATCTATAGGTAGATTTACCGCCGCATTACATAAAAAAGGCGTGCTACATCAAGACTATTCGGGTGGTAATATTCTTTTCAATGAAGACGGTAGCAGAATTCAAGTCATCGACCTCAATCGTATTCGATTTAAGAAGTACATCCCAATTGAAGTGGGACTTAAGAACTTTGAACGATTAAATATAGATAAACAAGCGCTAACTATCATGGGACATGCATACGCAAAAGTTATGGGTGTTGATCCCGAGTATGCAGTAGAGTATATAATTACTCATAGGTGGAAAAAGCATATCAAAAAAGGAATAACAAACCTTTATGAATAATTTTTTAGTGAAATATCAAAATATGATGGGGAAAATTAATTACGCGATTTTCCTAGCTACCGTTGTGCTATTACCCTTACCCCAAGTATTTGCACGCCACGCATGGATCGCATGGCTCATCACATGGATATTAGAGATGCGTTTCTTGAAAAAAGAAAACATCAACCCATGGAAAAAGATGCTCCCCTTTTTACTCTTTGGTGCTTGGTATATCTGGAAACTAATTTCAGGCTTATGGTCAAAAGACCTAGAGGCATATCATTGGTTTGTAGAACGTTATATGACCTTCGGTCTTCTGATACCTGTTGGTATATGGGGTGTGAACTCTCAATATAATTGGAAACAGATATGTCGTGCCTTAGTTATAGGGTGTATCATTTCGGCATTTTTCTACCCAATCACCCTATATTGGATCAACCATGCCAATATCCCACTTGAAGAATTTGGAGAACTGCCACGACAGGAATTTTCTCTAACTTTCTTTACGGAAACGATATCATACATCAAACATCGTCTATTCTTGTGCAGTATAATGATGACAGGCATCATGGCGATTTTATATATACGTCAGGATATCTGTGACAAATACGGTCGTAAATTAGGGTGGACCATGATATGTCTAGGCATATTCATTATGAGTTTGCTGATTTTAGCCACAGGCTCTAGAGCGTCCATTCTTTCAGGAGCAGGATTAATAACTGTAGCTCTATTGTATAAACTGCCTATTCGCAAAATAAGGTACCAAATTGCATTTATTGTCTTTGCTGCAGCTATAGGATGTTTTGCGTTGGCTCAACATCCTCGGATGAACGAAGAAAATTTGAAACAAGAACTACGTACAAATGTCATATCTAAGGAGAAAAACCCTCGCCTCAATATTTGGCGCATTGCATTAGAGAATCGTTCAGAATACTCTGCATATGGTATAGGTGCCGGACAGAGTTTCGGTTACTTACAATTAAAATACAGAAAACATCAAATATACCATTACAGACAACTTAACGCACATAATCAATACCTTGAAGAATGGATTGAAATAGGTATTCCTGGCATGATATTCTTTATTCTAGCATGGATGAGCATTCTATATTGTGCTACTGACAAAGGTCGAAAAACAGCAACATTACTGGTTACTCTGTATGGATTGAATATGCTTACGGATTGTATGTTTGGCCGTTTTGATGGTATCGCCTTGTGGGCTACTTTTATGATACTAATCCTTCTCCAATCCGACACGCAATGTCATCAGCAAGCCTCGGGGGATGCACAATGACATCGATGTTCGGCTCTCATGCATACTTTCCATACCACGGTCTATGGTCCAATATGGATAGGTCGGATAATCATACTTGTCAAAAGTATACTCAGTAAGGGCTGTTCCAAAGTCATAAATATTATAACATGTCACATCTAATTCGAACGGAATATCTTTGATCCACCAGCGTCCAGTCATGCGTAAATCGAAATTGAAGAACGCATCTTCACGCTTTCCAAAGAATTGATTTGCCATATTAATACCTTTAGCATCATCATTCCAAATGGCCACTTGGTGATGTGTTCCATTTGTGTATGGTTCTGCAATAAAATTACTAAATGGTTGGCCATCCTTGAACTTTCCATTCAAACTAACAGAAAAATATTTACAAGGATTGTAAGTAACTTGCAAACGCAAAATAAAAGACTTATCCTGATTCAATCTACAGTTTCCCTGGTACAATTCATTGCCCTCACGAGCTACTCTATAGACATTCGGATTAGCACTTGACTCAGCCAGCACACCAATATTATTATGCAATGGGCCATTTCCTAAAGTAGACAAACCAGACATCAGATAACTTTGCCAGGAGAGAGTTACTAGCCATTTTTTGCCAGTATATGAATATTTGGCCACATTAGACATATAATAAGGAGTACGGCCACCCAAAGTACCACTCATTAAGTCCTTAGGTTGTACTCCCACTGTATATTGTTTTTCACCTTCACGCCAATAATACAGACCATCCTTTTCAAACATATTTGCATCCAGTCCATCAGTATAGTCTGTAAACCACATATTATAATATTTGCGTATACTAGATAATAGCGAGAAATGATGGCGAGATTTTTTATCCAAAGTAAATTGAATAGGAATATCCAATACAGCATATGATGGCTGATGCATCCACAATTTTTTATCAATGGCATGATATTTACCTCCTGTCGTGGCCAACAATGTTCCATCAGCATAACGAATCTCACCATTCAAATAATTATTGCTCAAATACTTCACCTCGTCCAATGTATAATTCATTCGATTATGCGATAGATTCAGCCCTAATTGCAACCATGATGTTGGGCGCCAATTGAAAGACAACCTAGCTAACCAGTTAGGGGAAATCACAGATTTGTTCTCCAGCAAAATACCATCTAGAGATATACCCAACTGGGCCTGCATATACAACTTATCCGTTAACTGTTTTTCAGCGATCAGTAATGCTTCGTTCTCTAATAATCCCGATCCAAACGAAGAAGAGTTCCAATGATATGTATATAATGCGGTAGGAGTCTTATCTGCTATACTTTGCACATATACATCGTTACTCCAGGTTGAAGTAGTAGGCTTGAAATGTATAAATGAATTATACCCCTCTGCATGTACACGCAACCAAGGGAGTAAGGGTTGATCATATTGTACAGACAAATTGATTTCATTGGTATTCCCATCCGAGTACCAAGGGTCAAAAGCTTCACCATCATGATCCAACAGGTTGCGAGAAAAATTTAGACTATCATGCTTTACCTTACTAAGCCCCCAATTAAGTCCTAGTACCAATTTTCCGAAATTATCAAAAGTCTTCTCGCCATATAAAGCCGCTGTGTACCCCTGATAATCAGCTACCTCATTATGATTATAGAGAAACTCCGAGTACAAATCTCCACGCCCTTTTCCGACTAAATAATAGCGAAGATGGTCCAATACTTGATTGTTTTTCAAAGGCAACTCTCCATCTAACTGAGCCGTGAAATATGGCGTAGCATACATTCCTGATATACCTGTGTGATCAAATGCGGTTTGCGTTCGCCAACCATAATTGACATATGCATGCTGATAGAATCGTTTTCCATAAGCAGGTATAGCAAACGTGAAAGCGCCTGTTCCTGCACCAATAACATGATTGCGCATTTCTAATGGACGATCATCCATTGTTCGCTCCGCTCCTGATGAATGAAAGAGATTGATTAATGCATTTGTTCCCGGCGAAATACCACCCAAATTACCCACATTACCTGTCAATGATATGTTTTGCTTCTGTAAACTATCATCACGGAAGTTCATTATACCTTTGTGGTAATCCAAAGCATAATTCATTCGCCTTAAATCAACATGAAATAGTGTACTACCAACTTGAAAACGACTATCCACGCGCATACCATTTACCATATACTTGTTTTGTCGATAGGAGTTACCGGATATAGAAAATATCATTTGGTCACCCAATTGCCACTCTCCAGTTGTTTCGGCCTCGTATATTACATAATCTGAATAATTATCTAGATAATGACTCAAATCGGTAGTCAAATACCAATCTCTAAAGAAATCGCTTTTGACACTATCAACTCCATTAAAAGGAAAAGCCTCAGCATGAAGTATCACACTGAGGTTTACCCATATCATTAGTAGCACTAATCGTTTCATCGAAACAAATTCTTGAAGAAATTTTTCTTGTCACTTGCACCAGGACGAATATTTTCACTATGCTTCAATTGTTCAATAATCTTCTTTTCGTCCTTATTTAGGTGTTCAGGAATATACACTCCCACATTGATTAACATATCTCCTGTGCCATATTGGCGGGCGTATTGATCAATCATAGGCAAGCCTTTACCACGCATACGAAGTACCTTACCCGGTTGTGTTCCTGGAGCGATAGTGATTTTAGCTTCACCTTGCAAAGTTGGAATTTGCACTTGACCACCTAGAATCGCTGTTGGCATATCCAATAATAGGTTATAAATCAAATCGCTTTCATCACGAATAAAGTCCTTATGCTCTTCCTCCTCAATAAGAACCAACAAATCCCCCGAGATACCACCATGAGGGGCAGCATTACCTTTTCCTTGAACCGGTATTTGCATTCCACCATAAACACCAGCTGGAATATGGATATCAATTACCTCTTCCTCGCGTACAACACCCTCGCCATGACAAGAAGTACATTTGTTTTTAATCACCCTGCCTTCTCCATGACATGTTGAACACTCCTCTTGTACCTGCATCATGCCCAAGATTGTACGCTGAGCACGCATAACGCGACCGGTACCCTGACACGTAGGACATGTTTCACCTTGACCTCCATCTGCACTACCTGTTCCATGACAAGACTTACAGTTAACCATTTTCTTAACCTTAATCTTCTTGTCGACACCAGTAGCAATCTCCTCCAAGGTCACGCGAACCCGCACACGCAAATCACTACCGCGACGGACACGAGGACCACTACTACGACCGCCTCCGCCAAAGAAACTAGAGAATCCACCACCAAAGATATCTCCAAACTGTGAGAAGATATCATCCATACTCATTCCGGCGCCACCAAAACCACTGGCGCCACCCATTCCAGCGTGACCAAACTGATCATAACGTTGACGTTTTTGACTATCTGATAGCACATCATATGCTTCAGCAGCCTCTTTGAACTTCTCTTCAGCTGCTTTATCACCTGGGTTCTTGTCTGGGTGATATTGCACCGCTTTTTTGCGATATGCTTTTTTTATTTCATCTGCAGACGCCGTCTTTGACACGCCTAACACCTCATAATAATCTCTTTTCTCTGCCATAGTATTAATCTCCCACAACTACTTTTGCAAAACGAATAACTTTCTCACCTAAGGTATAACCAGTTTGAGTACAGTCTATCACTTTGCCTTTTTTATCTTCACCCGCAGCAAAGGTAGTAATTGCCTCGTGCAAATCTGTATTAAAGTCCGCATCGGTGGTGTCTATTGCCTTTACATTATTTGCTCCTAAGAAAGCAACAAACTTATTATAGATCAATTCTATTCCTTCACGAACAGCATTGATGTCTTCGCTTTTTGCCATAGCAACCTTAGCACGTTCAAAGTCATCCACCAATGGCAACATATCGCAGAAGATACGCTCGCCTGCAGTAGTCATAAGCTCGAGTTTCTCTTTGTTGGTACGACGACGGAAGTTGTCAAACTCTGCCATCTGGCGCAGCTTAAGGTCTTCCAACTCAGCCACTCGCGCCTCCAATTCTGCCACTTTGGTTTGCAATTGCTCGGTTTCGCTTGGTTCGTTTACTTCTGTTTTTTCAGTTTGCTCCGCTGCAGCATCAGTTGGTTGTGCCGCACTCTCCAACTCTTTTTCATTGAGTTGCTCTACATTTTTTGTATCTTTGTTTTTTGCCATAATCTATTTCAAATTTTCTTCTAAAGTATATCAACTTCCATGCCTAAAAAGCCAGGACTGCCAATTTGGCAGATTATAATAAGTATTTTATCTCTTCTAAAGACTTCACTATATATGTCGATTTAGATTCTTCGGTCTGTTGCTCTGTCACCCAAATCTGATCAATTCCAGCATTAATGGCACCTTGAATATCGGAATACCAAGAATCACCCACCATCACAACCTCATCAGCTTGCAAGCCATTCAATCGTAAAGCCTCCTCGAAAATACGTGGATTGGGTTTCTGACAACCAACTTCCTCACTCAAAACAACATGTGCAAAACAGTCGCGCAAACCACTCTTTTCGAACTTCTCGTACTGAACCTCAATAAACCCATTCGTCACAATCGTTAACGGATATTTCCTTGCCAAGTAACGAACCAAATCCTCGGCTCCTGGTAGCAACGAAAAGTGTGCCGTTGTTAGATGCAAGAAATCTTCACTTAATTGCTCTGCCAAAGCAAAAAGCTCCTGTCTCAGAGTCTTATCAAATTTTTCATCCAACTTACTTGCGTGCATTAATGGAAACCAAAATCTATCCAAACTTAGATATTCCTTAGTCACCTTATCCTCACCATACTTAGCCCACAATTCCAAGTTGTGAGGTTTGTACAACCCCACAAACTCATTCAACGAAGCAAAATATCTGTCCAACTGATACTTATCATACATCTCCGCTAGTGCCAAATCCGCTGCACCATGGAAATCGCCTAGTGTATCATCCCAGTCGATAAAGACTGCTTTGTATTGCTTCATGTTAGAACTCTAATGTGATTTGACCATTAATTAATGGTGTTTTACCAAGGTGCCTATAGGCCAACTCAGTTGCCTCACGGCCACGAGGAGTGCGTTTGATAAAGCCCTCCTTGATAAGGTATGGTTCATAGACATCCTCAATAGTGCCTGCATCTTCGCCCATGGCTGTGGCAATGGTGTTCAAGCCCACAGGACCTCCTTTGAACTTATCAATGATGGTGCTAAGTAGTTTGTTATCAATCTCATCTAAACCAAAGGTATCGATATTAAGTGCTTCCAAAGCATAGCGTGCAATCTCCAAATCGATAGCTCCGTTGCCCTTCACTTGCGCAAAGTCGCGCACACGGCGGAGCAAGGCATTGGCAATACGAGGGGTACCACGACTGCGACGAGAGATCTCGGCAGCTGCCTTGCTGTCGATATGAATACCCAAGAGACGAGCACTACGCTCTACAATACCCGCAAGGATATGTGCATCGTAGTATTCCAAGTGGCAATTGATACCGAAACGTGCACGTAAAGGGCTAGTAAGCAAGCCACTACGAGTAGTTGCACCTATTAAGGTGAATTTATTAAGATCTATCTGAATAGTACGAGCAGAAGGACCCTTATCTATCATAATATCGATACGATAGTCTTCCATCGCTGAGTAGAGATACTCCTCCACAATAGGTGAAAGGCGATGGATCTCATCGATAAACAACACATCGTTGTCTTCCAACGAAGTCAGCAGGCCTGCTAAATCGCCTGGTTTGTCTAACACTGGACCAGAAGTCACCTTAAAGCCCACACCTAACTCGTTAGCAATAATATTACTAAGGGTTGTCTTACCTAATCCTGGAGGACCAAACAGCAACACATGGTCCAAGCTCTCGCCACGCATGCGAGCCGCCTCTACAAATATGCGCAAGTTGCTGACAATCTTAGACTGTCCCGCAAAATCATCAAAACGCAACGGACGCAAGGCATTGTCTTGCTCCTTCTCCGTCATTTGGCTTCTTATATCAAAGTCGTTGTTCATTGTGGTTCAAAATTGTGTGGCTTGTTTAAATGTTGCTTCCAAATCTTCTATCTCGCTGATGGGTTTATCTACCTTTATCTCGCCGTGATCAATGATTATCACTCGACTACACATCTGCTTGACTTCCTGCAAGATATGGGTAGACAATATCACCGTTCTATCCTTACCCATCTCGCGGATCAAGGTACGAATATCTTCTAGTTGGTTAGGGTCAAGACCTGTGGTGGGTTCATCCAAAATCAATAGTTCGGGGTCACCAATCATGGCTTGCGCCAAACCCACACGTTGCTTATATCCCTTGCTCAATTGCCCCACTCGCTTGTTGGCCTCTGCCGTCAAACCTACACGTTCGATAAGGTCTTCGACTAGTTGGCTATGGGATATTGGCAAATGGCTATTGGTACGGAGTTCTACAAAAAAGCGCAGATATTCACGCACATACATATCTTCGTAGAGCGGATTTTGCTCTGGAAGGAAGCCAATAGACTTGGGCACTTGCACCTCTCCGCTAGTGGCATCCCAGACGCCCACCATAATCTTCATCAAAGTGGATTTACCTGCACCATTAGGGCCTAGTAAACCAATCACCTCGCCATCACCGATAGTCAGGTTCACATTCTTTAGCACATGTTGCTTGCCGATATGCTTATTCAGATCTTTAATACGAATTGCCATATCTTACTCGTAGTGTTGGAACAAAAAATCGTTATATGGATATCGTTGAATATGAATCGCTTTGATACGATCATAAAATAATGCCTTCAGGTCATCAATATTCGTTTTTTCTCTTGCGGAGATAAAAATACAATCATCATGCAACTTCGCCATCCAAGTCTTCTTCAACTCCTCTAACGAGATATTCTCCCTCTTGAGTGGGGTCAAATCGTCTTCCTCTTTTGGCGTATAAGTAAACGCATCTACCTTGTTAAATACTACTATTCTAGGTATTTGCGCCACTGTCTTTTCGGATTTACGATTACTTTGCTGTTTTTTTGACCATGGATCAGACTCCTTAATCTCCGTCTCTTTGGTCAACAATTCATTGATAGTCTGCTCTACTACTTCGTACTGCTCCTCGAAGTTTGGGTGTGATATATCCACTACATGGATAAGCAAATCAGCCTCGCGAACCTCATCCAAAGTTGATTTGAAAGACTCTACCAAGTGGTGAGGGAGTTTGCGAATAAATCCCACCGTATCAGAGAGTAAGAAGGGAAGGTTTTCTATTGTCACCTTTCGCACGGTCGTATCCAAAGTTGCAAACAGTTTGTTCTCAGCAAACACTTCTGATTTGCTTAGTAGGTTCATCATTGTAGATTTACCCACATTGGTATAACCCACCAATGCCACACGCACCATCTTTCCGCGATTCTGGCGTTGGGTAGCCATCTGACGGTCGATCTTCTTGAGTTCTTCACGAAGAAGGGCAATACGCTGACCGATGATTCGTTTATCCGCCTCAATCTGCGTTTCACCCATACCACGGCTGGTGGTTCCACCACCTCGCTGACGATCCAAGTGAGACCACATACGGGTCAAACGAGGCAACATATACTGCAAGTGAGCCATCTCAACTTGGGTCTTCGCATACGAAGTTTGCGCTCGTTTAAGGAAGATTTCCAAGATCAATATGGTTCGATCTATCACACGCACAGGCTGTATATGATTATCCTTAATCGCATTCTGATTATGTGCATTCAATGCCTTCTCTATATTGCGTAACTGACGAGGAGATAATTCATCATCAAAGATAACCATATCAATAAAATCATCGGTATCAGCTAGACTCTTGATATACTCATTTATCTCCTGCAATTTTCCCTCGCCCACATATGTAGTCGTATTAGGATAGTCAAGGCGTTGTACAAAACGCTTTACATCCGCAATATTATTTGTGTCAGCCAAAAAGGCCAACTCATCCAAATACTCTTTTGTTCTCTCTTCGTTTTGGTTTGGCGTAATCAATCCAACCAAAACCGCATTTAATTTTCCCATGTATCAACAATCTGCTTTTTATCGTGTAGTAGTGCTAGTAGAAGTTCTTGTAGTTCTTGATGATTGATTAGACGATCCATCCACAGCGGTACGATGTGTGGTCGTAGTGCCAGTAGTTCTAGTTGTGCTAGATGTACTGACACGAGTTGTCTGGTTGGTATTGTTCGTTTTTATTGTAGTACGTGTTGTTCCTGACTTATTTACCTTCGTTTGGACGGTGGTCGTTGGTGTAGTGGTTCGTACGGTAGTCGTTGGAGTAGTGGTATTACCTGTCTTCACGGTGGTAGAACTGGTACGACTAGTATTAGTACCAGTTTTAGTTGTTCTAGTAGTGGTCACAGTCGTTCTAGAAGGAGTAGTTTGACCTGTTCGTGAAGGGGTGGGTGTTGTGGTAGTATTAGTGTTTGACTCGTTCACGCGTACTTGGGCATCAGTTCGCAAGTCACCTGCATTGCGAATATTTCGAGAGGTGGCATTTGGATTTACACGACGCTCAAAAGACTTATCAGGGTGCTGATCACGATAGTCGTTTCTGCGATGAGGATTCACCAAATAATGATAATCATTGTAGAAGATATGCAACGGATAGTCGCACACATGGCAGTAGTGGTGATTCTTTAAATATGTATTTACATATGCCTGATAATGACTCAAGTATACCGGTTTCGTACGATGATAGTGGCTAGGGCAATATCCATAATGATAGGGTGAACACCATGGTCTATATGATGGTCGGCCAAACACATCCCACAATGGTGGTCGATTAACAAACACTGGACGAACAATATAATTATGGCCATACAAATAAGGATCACCTATCACTTCCACATACAAAGTGCTAGCTCTGCGTTCAACAACTAATGTAGCCACATCTTGGAATAACGACGGAGCTATACATGCCTGAATCAAAAAAGCATGATAATATCCCTGGCGAGTCTCTATCACACGCAAATAATCTATATACCCATCGCCATTCAAGTCAAGGTTATTAATCATATAACGGCTTGAGTTCAGCAGAATTTCAAACTCTTGTACACTACGTGCTTCTGCAAAAGCAGCTGCTACAGCATGCAAATCTAGATAAAATGACCAATCTGTATGGTAGGAAGTCTCAGCAACTACAGTGGTAGTGACATACTTAGGCGCAGGCGTAGTGACCTGAGTAGTGTATACTACTTGTGTATTCTCTACAGGTCTAGCAGTCGCAACTGCAGTAGCTATCAAAGTCCAACAACTAGTAAGACTTAGCAATAAACATAGCAAAACAAAATGTTGTAGTTTCATAATATCCGTAATTTTTCTATTTTAACTTGCAAAGGTACAATTTTTTTTTGACTTATCCAAATTTTCTATCAAAATCTACCAGCAACACCTGTCCCTTTCTATATTTCTCGTCATCTTGCCATCTATTAGCATTGGAATCTGATTGGAACCTCATCGGAACCTGATCGGAATCTCACTAACGTTTTTTGGCAAAAAGATTAAAGAACCGTCAGTAAGCACACAACAAATCGTATCTTCCAACTATACAAAAAAAAGGATATACCGCATGATACATCCTTTTATACAGATAGCATTAATCTTACCTAATGCGCCTCCAGCCAATTCTTTCCTACTCCACAATCAGCTATCAATGGTACAGTCAATTGTACTACATTCTGCATCTCAGCCACCACTATGGCTCTCACTTTATCTACCTCATTGACAGGCACATTAAAGTTCAACTCATCATGTACTTGCATAATCATTTTGGCCTTTAATCCTTCTGCTTTCAGACGCAAATTGATAGCCACCATAGCTTTCTTGATAATATCCGCAGCTGTTCCTTGAATAGGAGAATTAACTGCATTTCTCTCAGCAAACGACCGAACCGTGGCATTGTGAGATAAGATATCAGGCAAGTATCGTTTCCTGCCAAATAAAGTGACAGCAAAACCTTGCTGACGAGCTAATTCTTTTTGTCGTTCAATATAATCAATCACACCCGGAAATGCAGAAAAATAGCCATCGATCAAAGCCTTTGCCTCTGAGCGAGAGCAATCCAATTGCTGCGCCAAACCAAAAGCCGAAATACCATAAATGATACCAAAGTTAGCAGTCTTAGCCTGACGCCTTTGCTCTTTGGTCACATCTTCAATAGCTACACCAAAAATCTTAGCAGCAGTTGCAGCATGCACATCTTGACCCGAGCGGAAAGCCTCTACCATATGTGGATCTTGCGAGAAATGCGCCATCAATCTCAGTTCTATTTGTGAATAGTCGGCCGACAAGAACAGACATCCATCATCCGGAATAACTGCCTGACGAATCAACTGTCCTCGCTCGCTTCGGATAGGGAGATTCTGTAAGTTAGGATTGGAAGAGGACAATCGTCCAGTAGCAGTAACTGTTTGATTATATGTTGTATGTATCTTACCTGTCTCTGGATTGATATAAGTAGGCAATGCTGCTATATAGGTAGAAATCAGTTTCTTCAACTCACGATATTCTAATATCATCCCCACCACTTGGTGCTTACTCTTTAATCCTAGCAACACCTCCTCTGAGGTTGAATATTGTCCCGTTTTAGACTTCTTGGCTTTCGCATCTAATTTCAGTTGATCAAACAAGACTTCACCCACTTGTTTAGGGGAATTGATATTGAAAGTCACCCCTGCAACCGTGTATATTCCTTGCTCAAGGGTAGCTAATTCCTTGCTAAGTTGCTCTTCAGCATTCTTGAGCATTTCCACATCCAGTCTTACCCCAGATTGTTCCATCTCGCGCAGCACATCAGCCAAAGGAATTTCAACCTCGTTATATAAGTTCCATAATGCAACATCTGCTTTCAAGGCCTCCCATTGAATTGGATGAGAAGGATTATAAGCCACCTCAGGATTGAGCAAATAGCTTACCAGCCGTCCCTCTAATGACTCTTGCGGAACATCCTGTGTCATCGGTATCCCGTCTGCATCCCATAACTGTGGTAACGGAGTGGTATCGGTTTCCAAGGCTGCAAACAGGTCAAGTGTTGCCTCAACTTTCTTAGCTTTTTTGCTTGGGGTTGGGGCCGTTACTTTGGTCAGCTCTGTCGGAGCTTGTTTCAATAAAGAATTAAACTCTAGTTCTCGATATAATGGAGCCAATTTATCCCAATTCTTTTCTTGGTACACGAGTTTTTGCTCGTCAAAATCAATTGGGACATCAGTCTTGATCGTCGCCAAAAAGTATGAGAAGCGAATTGCCTGGACTTGCTCCTGTACCTTGCGTTGCAAAGCGCCCTTTAATTGATCTGTGTTAGCTAGCAGATTTTCAATGGATCCAAACTGTTGCAAGAGTTGCACAGCAGTTTTCTCCCCCACTCCCTTACAGCCAGGAATATTATCGCTACTATCGCCCATAAATCCCAACAAATCAATCACTTGCGACTGATGATTCAAGCCATATTTTTCACACACCTCTTGCGGACCTAGTTTCTCAAAACCTCCTGTATGGCGCGGACGATACATCCAAATATTCTCTGTCACCAACTGTCCATAATCCTTATCCGGAGTTGCCATATACACTTCAAACCCTTCTTTCTCCGCCTTATGTGCCAAGGTACCTATCACATCATCAGCCTCGTATCCAGGAACATCCAACACAGGAATATTCATTGCCTGCAGCAATTGTTTTATACGAGGAACTGCCCAACGAATATCCTCAGGTGTTTCCTCTCGTTGCGCTTTGTATTGCTCATAGGCCTCATGACGAAAGGTAGGACCTGCGGGGTCAAAAGCTACAGCTATATGAGTAGGCTTAATACGCTTGATCAAATCCTCTAATGTCACCACAAAACCAAATATGGCAGAAGTATTTTCACCACGTGAGTTCATTCGTGGTGCACGGATAAAAGCATAATATGCGCGATAAATCATCGCATATGCATCTATGAGCAATAGGGTATTCAAAGTTAAAAAAGTTTTAAGCGTTTTAAAAGTTCTAAAAGAGGTTTACCATGCAATAGGAGCTGATCCATTTTGCTGAAGATAATTATTGGCTTTTGAGAAGTGTCCACAGCCTATAAACCCACGATATGCACTTAATGGACTAGGATGTACAGCCTCCAAGACCAAATGCTTGCGGCGATCAATAAACTTGCCTTTACGCTGCGCATAGCTTCCCCACAACATGAACACAATCTTCTCACGCTTTTGATTCAAAACTTGAATAGCAGCATCAGTTAGTTCCTCCCAACCTTTACCTTGATGACTTCCAGCTTTATGAGCCTCTACTGTCAAAGTGGCATTCAGCAGCAGGACTCCTTGCTCGGCCCAATGCGTCAAATTACCAGAAGAAGGAATAGGTTTGCCTAAATCACGATGCAGTTCCTTATAGATATTGACCAAAGAAGGTGGTGCAGGAACTCCATCTTGAACTGAAAAACACAAACCATGTGCTTGATTAACATCATGATAGGGGTCTTGACCTATGATAACCACCCTGACTTTGTCAAATGGACAAAGATCAAAGGCGCGAAAAATCTGCCCTGCAGGAGGAAAACATTGTGTTGTACGATAAGCATGGCGAACAAAGTCTGTTAGCAACTCAAAGTATGGTTTATCAAACTCTGTTTGCAAAACTTCTCGCCAACTCTCATCAATTCGAACTTGCATATTGGGAAGTTCTAATAGTTCTAAAAGTTAAAGAGTTCTAAAGGTTAATCGTTGAGGATCAACATTGCATCACCATAATCGCCAAAACGATAGCCTTCTTTCACAGCCTCTTTATATGCACGCATCACTTGTTCATGGCCACCAAAAGCAGCAACCATAATCAATTGCGTAGACATAGGCATATAGAAGTTAACAAAGAAAGCATTGGCTACGGTAAAATCATATGGAGGGTAGATAAACTTATTGGTCCATCCTTCGTATGCTTTAACTTGGCCATTGGTACCTACCACATGCTCTAAAGCACGCATCACCTCTGTACCTACTGCACAGATTCTTTTTTCGTTTTCATGCGCTTTGTCAACGGCCTGTACCAATTCAGGTGATATGATGATTTGCTCACTCTCAACCTTATGCTTAGATAGATCCTCTACCTCCACTGCTTTAAAGTTACCCAAGCCCATATGCGAAGTCAGGGTAAAAGTCTCCACACCTCTGATCTCCAGACGCTTAAGCAAGTTCTTAGAGAAGTGCAAACTAGCAGCAGGTGCAGCTACTGCACCAATCTTATCAGCAAAAATAGTTTGATAGCGTTCCTCATCCATCTCATCTACAGGCAAGTCACTAAACACTTCCTCATAAGCAGCCAGAGTCTCTTCGTCCATTGGACGACGAATATATTTAGGCAATGGAGTAACACCCATTGCATACAAGTTCTCAACAAACTCGTCACCAACATAATCGGTCAAGAATCGCAAAGTACGACCACGAGATGTAGTATTATCAATTACCTCTGCCACAATTGTAGCATCCTCATCAAAGAACAACTTGTTGCCAATGCGAATCTTACGAGCAGGATCAACCAAGACATCCCAATAGCGGTTCTCGTGTTGTAATTCACGCAAAAGGAACACCTCGATATTAGCAAGTGTCTTTTCTTTTTGAGCATATAGTCGAGCAGGGAACACCTTAGTATCATTTGCGATAAACATATCACCCTCGTCAAAATATGCTGCCAAATCATTCATCATTTTATGTTCAATCTCACCCGTTTTGGCATGAATAACCATCAATCGCGCTTCGTCACGAAAACGGCTTGGGAATTGAGCAATCAACTCTTCTGGTAATTTGAATTTGAAGTTACTTAATCTCATTATCTATCAAGTTTGTAAATTGTTCAAATGTTATACAATTCTCCACGCGAACATCACCCACTCTTGTTCTACGCAAAGCTATCAAATGCGCACCGCTCTGCAGGCGTTGGCCAATATCACGAGCTAAAGCGCGGATATATGTTCCTTTTGAGCAAACGATACGCAACTCCAATTGCATTTTCGTTTCATCAAAACTGAGAATTTCTATTTCATCTATTACTAGTAGTTTCGCTTTCAGTTCTACCTCTTCGCCTTGACGCGCTAGTTTGTAAGCGCGCTTTCCATCGACCTTCACAGCAGAAAACATCGGTGGAACTTGCCATTGTTCACCTTCAAATGTAGGTATCACCTCGTCTATCAATGCACGAGTGATGTGTTCAGTAGGATAAGTGGCATCTATTTCCTTCTCAAGGTCAAAACTAGGCGTTGTAGCGCCCAACTGCAACATAGCCACATACTCTTTCTGATGAGCTTGCAACTGGTCAATCAACTTGGTTTTTTTGCCGGTACACACAACCACAACACCTGTTGCAAGAGGATCCAATGTACCCGAATGACCTACTTTGAGTTTTTTGACACCTAGTTTTTTACACAACAACCATCGTGCCTTACCCACCACATCAAAGCTAGTCCATCGATATGGCTTATCAAATGCTAATATCTCCCCCTCAACAAAGTCCATATACAATTGAGAATATACCCGCGCACAAGCAATATATAGCAAAGTATACCAATTTTTGACGGCGAACGATATTAATCATGAATCTACATGCCAAACATCCTGATGCAAAAGCAGCTGCAAAACCTACGATCAATGGCAACATGCCTATTGAACTAGCAACAGCCTCACCTGAAATCACATCTAAGAGTTCTAGAAAAGCCTCACCTAGAATAGGTATTAATACCATTAAGAACGAAAATTTTGTCACGCTTTCCTTTTTTACACCGCACAACAAACCCGTTGCAATAGTGGTACCACTTCGGCTAAGTCCAGGCAACACAGCTACTGCTTGTGATAGACCGATGATAATAGCATCTTTATAGCCCACCTCATGACCCACATTGGCACGACGTTTGCTTAACCATTCACTAAAATAGAGTAAGACTGCTGTCACACACAAACAGATGCCTACCACTAGCAAACCGCTTCCAAACATGCTCTCGACTTGCTCTTTAAAGAACATACCTACGATAAACACAGGTATCATGGATACCAATATCATAGTTACATAGTTCTTGTCTTCGTTCCATTTGGGTGTAGTAAATGTACCTTTAAATAACTGAGCCACCTCTTTCCATAAAATAACCAAAGTAGAAAGTACAGTGGCTGCATGTACTACGATTGCAAAAGTTAAGTTCTCTTCTCCCGCAGTACCCAATAATGCTTGCCCTATCTCTAGGTGTCCTGAAGATGACACAGGCAAGAACTCAGTAAGTCCTTGTACCAAACCCAATATTAATGCTTCCCACCAACTCATTTCTTCTTAGGTTGAAATAATATCGCAACAATCATTGCTACGAAGCCAAACAAAGCTATCATAGGACCGACAGTGATACGACGGGTTGAGAAGATATCTGGATTATACTCGGCCGCTCCACTAGGTGAACCTACCATCAAAGCAAAGCCTACAATAATTACAACAACACAAATAGCAATAGCTATCGCATTGATTTTTGACAAATTAAATTTCATATAATTTATTTGTTTTCATTCGAATATATCGACCTGTTGCCAGTAAGGAAGCAAAGAAGGTAATCATGAATCCACTTATAAACACCACTCCTAGAATCAAGCCTACTGTCCACTCAGTCAATGGGAATAGGGCTAGGCCAAAACGATTGTAACAATAATAGTAAACCAACGCCAACAAACCAGAAGATATGACAGACGCCTCAATACCCATCCATATATTTCGCCTAATGAATGGCCATTTAATCACCCATGGCGTAGCGCCAACCAATCTCATAGTATTGATCAAGAAACGCTTAGAATAAATCTGCAATTGGATTGTATTACCTATCAAAACTAATGCAATCACGAGCAATATGACAGCAACTATCAACAATGCAATTACAATCTTGTTTAAATTTACATCTATTGTATTAACTACATCTGCTTGATAGATCACTTTATCTACATAGTGCAATGAGGATATACGAGCATCAATCGCCTTAATGCTATCAGTTTGTGTATAAGCCTCCCTTAAGCGTAACTCAAATGCATCGGTCAATGGATTATAACCTAAGAATTTCTCAGGATTTTCACCCAATGTCTCAATATGCTCTTGCAAGGCTTCTTGACGAGAAATATAGCGAGACTCTAGCACGAATGGATAGGCATCTACCATAGCATTCATGCGATTGATATCCTCAGCAGTGGCATCATCCTGCATAATGACGGTTAATACTACATTCTCACGCACATGACGAATCAAATTGCGCGCAGAAAGCAAGACTAGACACTCTAGACCTATCAAAAACAACACCAACGATACGGAAATCGTGGTTGTGAAATACATATTAAAAAATCTACGACGTTTCATTATGGAAGAAAGGGCGGTCTTGCACCGCCCTACTGATCGTCATTAATATGCCCACAAGTCTTGTTCCACAGTCAGCAACTCATTTTCGATGCGTCGTTGCTCAGCTTGCATACCTTCATATGTATCAGCCACCTGAGGAATCATCTTGTTATATACGTTATTTATACCTACAAGGTAAGAACTATACATCTTTTGAATAAAGAAGTCATCAAAAGTGATGCGCTTATTGTCATTTCCACGAGGAGTAACATATTGCTGCGCCATATATGGGCGTAATGCATCAAATGGCACCCAGAACAATATCTGACCATATAGAGCATCCATTACAGTTGTCTCATCATTGCGTTGATAATTGTCTGGATTCATAGGAGCAATCGCCAAAATCTTGCTATAAAGACGAGAATAATGCTTATCAAAGAAGATAACCTCTTGGATCATATACTTAATCGTATTTCTCGCGAAATCATCATAAGCATAAGCTTTAAAGGTCCATTGATCAGCCACAGAATCATAGTTCAACAACATATAGTTGGACTTAGAGATATCTGATTCTGTTGAATCAACAACGATGGCCTCATCATAACCTTGGGTCTTGAGCAGTGGTGGAATCTCAGATTTGGTAACTGCAGGTACATTAAAATATGGTTTGATATCACCTGTCATAGGGCTCTTTCGATATATCGGGAGGCCGTTCTCTATACCGCGCAATATAGTACGAAATAAAGATGAGTATACAGGATCGTCAGAAGATACAGGTGTATACAATTGGTAGTTTTGTTTAAAGCGCATATCAATAATGCGATATACCACTCTAGACCATACCACATCGTCTGTGCGATGGAATACAGTAACGATAGAATCAGAGGCTTCTTTCAGCTCCTGAGTCTCCAAACGGACCATACCCAAATCATCAAAAAACGAATTAACCTGATGTTGTGCATTACTTGCTACACTAACTAGCAGCACAAGGATAAAAACACTAATTTTTTTCATATGAAGTTTTTAATTAAGAACTAAACTAATAGGATACAAAGTTCTTGTTCCTGCACCAGAAGCTTTAATGTTGAAAATAGTGATTGAGCTACCTTTTTTAAGACCTCGAATCGCATTTATTGCTTCATTATTTAAACTATTACCCTTAACACTGATCTCTTTGCCATTAGGTAATCTAACTTGGAAACTTGTAATAGTCCAATGCACTGGCTCTACGCTACTAGAAGAAGCGGTAAACTTATTGCTAGGATTGAGCAAAGCACTCAAAGAGACCCTACCATCGCGTGAAGCATCAAAACGAGCAGCAGGAGAAGATAGTGGAACTACGCGATAATCATAAGAACCCATCAAACGAGATGTACCATCGATCTTCGCATGTACACTAACCTTCACATTACCTGATCCTGTAGGTTTGATAATCCAGTCACTTCCACTGCGTGAAACACTAGCACCACTACAAGAAACAGACACATCATGTGTGCTTACACCTGGCACAGAAACTGAGAATTTGTTATTCCAGTCTTTGAACATCACATTTAAATCCTTATTTGCTACAGACGCAGTTGGCTCTCCTACAGTATACTCACGCTCAAAAGGCATGGATTGCATCTCACCCTTCTTATCCAAATAACGAACCTCACCCGTAATTTTCTTACGGCCAGAACCGCTCGCCACCACTTCGTACATACCATCACCTCCAATCTGCTTGCCATTTACATAGAACTCTGGGGCTTGAGTAGAGTCCATAGCAGCCAACACAACCTTAGCTTTGTACTTGCTACCTCGAATCACATAATCTGCAGAAGGAATAATATGTGCCTCAAACTTGTTAACGCGCAAGTCTGATGCATCGGTTTGTGTCAACAAATATCGAACAGCACGACCCTCACAATGACGGATATCACTTTGTAGCTTGGTCAAAACGGTGAGTGTAGCACACATCGGCATCTCGTAGAAAATAGTATTCTCCCAAGTAATAGAGTCACCATCAGCATTTACACCCATAGGAGTTGCGAAAGTCTCCATAAACTCCTTGTTCAACATTTCATCCTCTTCACCAGTAACTTGAATCATAAAATCGCGGTATTCCTCAATCTTTTGCTTCAGTATCAAGGCGTTACCTTCGTTAAGACCATATCGTTGAGGAACATTGGTATCGTCTTGCTTACCTAGATCACGCACTTTAGCATTCTTCACAGCCTTAGCGCCTTCAGCCTCTTGCACCATCTCGTCTTTGAAGTTCTGAACATATTGATAGAACTCCTCTGACTTCTCCTTCACCAACATAGCATTATCATACCAAGGTTTTACTTTCTCTTGATTTTGCGAAAGAGCCACCTTGAAGTCTATGTATGTTTTACGGTTACCTTCATCCATGGTTTGAATAGTCGCATGTAGACTATCATCCACCTGAGCATAACCATTCAATATGGCTGCACTAACATTGAGCGCCAACATAGCGGTCAACACTAGATACATCATACTAATCATTTTTTGTCTCGGGGTTTCCGGACAATTCTTTGCTCCACCCATAACTTAATTATTGTTTATTGGTAAAACGCTTATTTATTAAAGTGCATTGAGCATATTGCCATATACCTTATTCAAATCAGCTACTTGGCTAGCCAATTGTTTAGCACCTGCAGCATAAGCCTCGTGACTCTTTACAGCCTCAGATGAAACGGTAGTCAATGTCTGCATGTTAGCAGTCAAAGCCTCAACTTGAGCGGTTGCAGTCACCACCTTCTCAGTTTGAGCTTTGTATGCATCCACTTGCGCTTGCAATTGGTTCAATTGCAACTCATATACAGCATTCAATTTTTGCAAGTTAGCAGATGTGCTAGCTACTTGTGCATCGCAATCCTTTGTACCTGCTACTACTTTTTGCATATCCTCGTTTACTTGAGCATAAGTATTGCCAAGTTGAGCACTCTTCTCTGTCATAGTTTTACCAGCCTCTACAAATTGGTCTGCTGTTTGACCTGCAGCTTCTAATTTGCCAACGAGTTCGTTAGCCGCTGTTGCCACAGAGCCTAATTCCTTTAGTTGCTCAGCTGTTTTAGCCAAGTTTGCCATACTTGCACCTACGGCAGCGGAATCTACACTACCTACGGTTGCCCCTGCGACAGGAGCACCACCCATCAAAGTAGGACATGGGCGTGACTTCATCTCCTCTAATTCCTTAGGATCTGCACCATGACCAAGTAATTGTGGGAACACATTATTCCAGTGAAACTCTGTATGAGGTTTATCCAAGCATCCGAGTGCAAAGAGCAATGCCTCAATACCCATACCTACCATCAACATAACACCCGCTCCAGGGAAGTGCATAATTTTGAACAACGCACCGATAATAACTACAGATGCACCTAAAGAATATACTGCACCTACAACTTTCTTACCTTGATAAGACTCATACCAGTGCATGAATCCTTTATTTTTAGCCTCTTGATTTTTCATAGCTATTCTTTATATTATATTATTTATAAGGAGTTAACAAATTATTCACCAATTGCTGAACGAACACAGCGGAAACCAATATATGAACGCGCCTCGTATTGATATTCGTAAGTACGCACACCACATTGCAAGTAGTAGCTAACATCTTTCCAACTACCACCCTTCACTACTTTGCGCTTTTTGATAGCAGGATCAGTTTTATGAGCCATATATGGATGTTCTGGATTGATGTCATAGATTTTTAGATTAGACGTACTAGAATATGCAGATGCTGTCCACTCAGCCACATTACCAGCCATATCATACAAGCCAAAATCATTAGGTTTGAATTGGCCCACAGCCATAGTCATTGCACCTGTATCATTGTGGTAAGAGCCACGATATGGCTTAAAGTTAGCCAAGAAACAGCCCTTGCTATCACGAGCATATCTATCACCCCAAGGATAAGTAGCAGCACGACGACCACCACGAGCAGCATACTCCCACTCTGCTTCAGAAGGCAAACGATATTGATTTGCTATTTGCTTACCCTCGTTGCGCAACAAATCAGTACGCCAGTGGCAGAATGCATGAGCTTGCTCCCAAGTCACACCCACAACTGGATAATCCGAATAACCGGGCATGCTGAAGTATGAATAAAGCAATGGCTCATTGTATGAATACTCGAAGTCGCGTACCCAAACTGCAGTATCAGGATAAACACAAATAATTGTATTTGTCTTCAAATCCTTAGGCTCGCGCAAAGCACGAGTAATAGTCATAGACTTGATCACATCATTTTCTACCCAGAAAGAGTCCACTTTCACAGTAGCACCTGCTGGATACGAACCTGTAGTTACATCAAAGCGATTACCCTTGGCGGTAGCTGCATCTAGATTAACCCAACTATAGTTGTAATGCAAACGACCTGTTCGTAGAGAACCCTGACCACCTTCATAGAACAATGGTTCAAGCGCATTAGCCACATCAGAACCATCTTCCAAACGCTCTGCCCAACGGATTTTCTCTTTCCAATTCAGAATATAATCTTTATCACCTACAGGGTTCTCTAAGGCTATTTTGTACTCCTCAAGTCCCTCTTCGGCCAACATCGTACGCGCAATACTATCACGCACCCAGTGCACAAATTGACGATACTCGCTGTTGGTAATCTCATGGGCATCCATCCAAAATGCACTAACAGACACCATGACATTGTTGTCATTTTGTGTAAAAATAGCGGATTGCTCGTTTGCACCCATCAAGAAAGAACCTTTGCGGATAAACACCATTCCCAATGGATCTACATCACTTGTAGGACCAGAGATGTAAGTGCCCACTAATTCACCCGCAGGCTTATTACAAGCAGACAATCCAATAGCCAACATAATAATTGGCAAAAACTTTGCAACTTTCATATATTAATTTATTTGTTATTTTTCACTACAAATACCTCACACTCTTGCACTTGTTCGTATTTTTAGGCTTCAATACATTAAAACCATACGCCAAGTACACTTCGTGCGAGCCATAACTCTCTTTCAACAACGCATTTGCAGGCAATTCGTATGTATAGCCAATCTGCAAACCGTTCACTATATCCATACCCAGCAGTACATTTACACTTCCCGCCAGTCGGTATCCCAAACCAAAACGATAACGCTTCTTCAGTTGTGCCAACATCGTCAAATTCACATCCCAACTTCTAAAGTCCGTCTGCACCATCATGCTAGGCAACAGCATCCAATCCTTATTCTTCAGCTGCCAATTATATCCACCAGCAATATACATTGTTCCATTCACAGAAATCTCTGTATTCTCACTTCCCCATTCCAATGTCGGCTGCATAACATGAGCGTAACTCACACCTGCCCACCATTTTGATGTCGTATAATACACTCCTATATTCATATCGAAGCCCATTCCCGAAACACCTTTCTCCGAGGCACCACCGGCTGCATTCGGAATGGCAGGATCATGCTCATCGTGATACTCATCATTGCCAGCACCCGTATCTACACTATCCGAAGCAAAACTCAAATTCAAAAATCCAGCATCAACACCTATCGCCAACCTACCCTTTCCAATACGAAACTTATAGGCGTAACCTAAGTAAAGACTTTGATTTGTAAACAATCCAAATCGATCATTCATAAATCGCACACCCACTCCATGATGGCTTTTACCGATTACAAATGGCGACGAAAAGGAGAAATAAGTCGTCATCGGGGCATCTTGAATACCAGTAAAATCCATACGGTGGCTCGCATACACTCGCATCAAATCTCCATCACCCACCGCTGCTGGATTGTAAGACGCAGGCATCAACATATACTGACCTATCTGTGCATCAAACTGCGCACGAACCAGTGCCACAGCCATCAACAAAACAACCAGTACAAAACAACGCCTCACTACTGCGCCTCCCTAAAGCCTTACCAACAAATCAATACTCTTCTTCATCAAAGAAGAAATCCTCCTTAGTAGGATAATCAGGCCACAAATCCTCAATAGACTCATAGATTTCCTCATCATCCTCTATCTCTTGAAGATTCTCAATAATCTCCATTGGAGCACCTATACGCATAGCATAATCCAACAACTCATCCTTAGTTGCTGGCCATGGTGCATCTTCTATCTTAGAAGCTAATTCTAAAGTCCAATACATACCAAATATTTCGACGCAATTAGCGCCCTTACAAAATTATCGTGCAAAAGTAGTGTTTTTTTTTGATATATACAAATTTTTGGGCACTTTTCCCTTATTTTTCCCAAACAAAGAGAGTAATTTCTAAATTTTTAGCTATAAATCGCGCTAAAACAAAGAAATAATCGCTCAGTCTATTGATATAGCGAAGCTCTACACTCTCCGCTTCTACCCCGCTATCTTCCAACCACTTCACGACACAACGCTCTAATCTTCTAGCTACGCATCTACATACATGACATCTTGATATTGACTCGCTTCCTCCTGGGATCACAAACTCCCTTAAAACCGGCAATTCGGCATCCATTTCATCCATCCACCCCTCTAGTTTTTTCACATGCTCATCAGCAAACAACATATTGGCTCCGGCTAAGATCGCACCTATATCGAACAAACGGTTTTGAATCCAACCTAACCGGCTATCAACCACCAACTTCCAATCTCCACTGCATACAGACAAAGAGCTTCGCAATAAGCCCACAAAACTATTTAATTCATCGGCCGTTCCATACGCCTCCAAACGCAAATTAGCTTTACTAACACGTTTCCCGCCAACCAAGGATGTTTTTCCTTTATCTCCTGATTTTGTGTATATCTTCATAATATCTTTTTTTATGCTATAGTCTCATTCTATAATTCCTACGCCAATAACGC
The DNA here is from genome assembly GCA_017559385.1 of Paludibacteraceae bacterium. Taxonomy (GTDB): domain Bacteria; phylum Bacteroidota; class Bacteroidia; order Bacteroidales; family Paludibacteraceae; genus Colicola. Next base: position 91,934 of record JAFYSK010000031.1, read on the forward strand.
TTGTCAAAAAACACCAGACCCATCTGATACAAGTCGATGGTAGTCGTCACACGCTCATCTGCACATATCGCATGCCAAGCTTTTTCCATCTCCGTGCTATGATGTATATCATCTATCACAATCACACTTTTCTCGTGTACTTTTCCCGCTAAAACATCAAAGTACAACCATGTAGCCTCATAGGTATGATTTGCATCCACAAACGCCAAATCCAAGCACGGTAAATCACGATACAAGTTCGCCGCGTCTATACACCCTACACGACACGATATATTATTGATTCCCAGCGAACTCCAAAATTTACTTGCCAAGCTCGCAACATCTTTACAACCTTCATAGGTAAGCACTCTATCGCGCGCATCCGCACTTGCCAAATAAGCCGTTGTAATACCCAAACTAGTACCCAACTCTACAATGGTCAACCCTCTATCAGATTCCCTAAGCTGATGGCCCAACCAGTTCACCAGACGATATAGCATCTGCGCGTACTTCGCACGAGCCAAGCTCCCTCGAGCTATATCACTCACCATTTTTTTCTGGCTCACATATTTTTTGCCATCTTTCAAATGCTGCGATGCACTACCATAATCCACATAATCCACCTCCCGTCTATTGGCCAACATCTGACGACGACACGCCTCAATTTCATCCCACCTGTAATATGCATTCTTATCCGACATCACCATTCTCACCCACTCAAAAAGATATGGAGAATGCACCCCTTCACCACCTGTATTCCAAGCAGTAAACCGGTGCTTCAGCCATGAGCAAATGCGATATAAATACATTTTTTTTACCATAAGGCGTGCAAAAGTACTATTTTTTTTTGACATATGCAAAAAATGTTGTACCTTTGTGGTCGAAATGATACTAAATTATATTTGGATAGGACTTATTCTGCTCTCAGTCATCATGGGCTGCGTTCAGTTTTTTGCATTTGGGGAAAGCAGCATTTTCTCAGATATACTGAATTCTACATTTGCTTCTGCTAAAAATGGTTTTGAGATCTCTATTGGACTCACAGGTATCCTAGCGTTGTGGATGGGTATCCTTAATATTGGGCAACAAGGCGGCGTAGTCAACACACTATCTCGCGGTGTAGCACCTTTCTTCCGCCGTATTTTCCCAGGAGTTCCTAACCGCCATCCCGTCTATGGCACCATGTTTATGAATTTCTCTGCCAATATGTTAGGCCTCGACAATGCTGCCACTCCTATGGGACTCAAGGCAATGGGCGAATTACAAGAACTCAATTCGGATAAGAGCAAAGCTAGCAATGCCATGATCATGTTTGTGGTTCTTGGCGCCAGCGGACTGACCATCATACCTACCGCTATTATGGCCTATCGCGCCCAATGTGGAGCAGCTAATCCTGCCGATGTTTTTCTGCCACTTCTCATAGCCACCTATTTCTCCACATTAGGAGGATTAATCGCCTGCTGCGTGGCACAAAAAATCAAACTTTGGGATAAAGTTGTATTAGGTGTCATCTCCGTCCTAACAGCCCTAGTAGTGCTATTGCTAGTCATGGCCCAACGGTTGCCCGAAGAGACCCTCACTGCTGTATCCTCTGTTGTTGCTGCATGTGTATTGCTGTGCATTATCTGCTGGTTTATCATTCAGGCTAGCATACGCAAAGTCAATGTATATGAAGCATTTATCGACGGAGCAAAAGATGGATTCAAAACGGCCATTGGCATCATTCCGTATCTCATTGCTATCCTAGTTGCAGTGGGCATGTTTCGCGCCAGCGGTGCCATGGGGCTACTAGAACAAGGGCTTGCATATTTATTCAGTCTCGTGGGCATTAATCCCGATCTTTCGGCTGCTGTACCTACTGCAATCATGAAGCCACTTTCTGGTAGCGGTGCGCGTGGTCTGATGATTGAGGCGATGACTGCTCACGGAGCAGATTCGCTGGTAGGACGACTATGCTGTATCTTGCAAGGCACTACCGACACAACTTTCTATGTACTAGCAGTTTACTTTGGCAGTGTTGGCATCAAAGATACCCGCCATGCCGTAGCATGCTGCTTAGTTGCCGATCTCGTTGGTGTCATAGCTGCATTTACCATTGCTAACATCTTCTTCGGGTAAAACCAACACGCTAATACCATGATCCATTTCACATCCGAACAAGTCCCAATGCCCGCCATCAATCCTACTGCCTTAGAACGATGGATCAAGGCAATTGCCGCACAATATGGTTTCACAGTAGGTAACCTCAACTATATCTTTTGCGATGACGAAAAGATATTAGCTGTCAACCGCGAGTTTCTACAACACGACTATTATACCGACGTTATCACATTTGATTATAGCACGCGTACACGCGTACAAGGAGATATTTTCATCTCACTTGACACAGTAGCATCTAACGCTCAGCAGGTGGGCGCACCCTACATACATGAACTACATCGCATCATCATCCACGGTTTACTTCACCTTACAGGCCAAGCTGACAAAACACCAGAAACCAAAGCACAAATGACGGCTAAAGAGGAAGATGCGCTACAACGTCTCTCCCTCTAAATTCCACCTATTTTCTTGCGTATATCATTAGACTAAGAAAAAACAAAATACTAACTCTTAATATTGAAGCACATGAAAAAATTTCTATCCATTATTATGGCTTTAGTTACTAGCAACAGTCTTGGGGCTTACGATTTTAAAGTTGGTGATTTGTATTACAACATCATCAGTAACAATGCTCCCTACACGGTAGAAGTAACTTATGAGTTAGCATCCGTTCCTGAACACCCTCTTGATAACTATTTAGGTCTTACCGATATCATCATTCCCGAATCAGTAACCTACTCGGGCATAACCTATAGTGTAACAAGTATTGGAGCTTATGCATTCTGTGATTGTACTTCATTGACTTCCATTGCGTTTCCAAACAGTATCACCACTATTGGAGTTCACGCATTCTCTGGTTGCACTTCGTTGCATACTCTCAATATTCCAGAAGATGTAACTACTATTGGAGCTGAGGCGTTTAGTAAATGTGCTTCATTGAGTGGGAATATTAAAATTCCAAATGGTGTAACCAATATTGCATCCGGTGTTTTCGGTGGTTGCTCTTCGCTGACTTCCATCGCTATCCATAATAACGTAACAAGTATTGAAGATTATGCGTTTAATGGCTGTACTTCGTTGACCTCTATCAATATCCCTAGTGGGATAACAAGTATTGGAGAGTATGTGTTTTATAATTGCACATCATTGCCTTCCATCACGCTTCCAGATGGCGTAACTAGTATTGGGGCTATGGCGTTCAGTAAATGCTCTTCGTTGGCCTCCATCACTATTCCAAACGGCGTTACAACTATTGAAGCTTGGGCATTCTCATATTGCTCAGGTATGACCTCTGTCACTTGCAAAGCGAATACACCTCCTACTGTCAAGACTCGTGCTTTCTTTGAAGTACCTGTGAATATCTCTGTATATGTACCTTGTGAATCGTTGGTAGAGTACCAGAATGGTGAAGAATGGAGTTATTTCACGAATATCCAATGTATGTCAGAGGAAGGATCAGCCATAGAAAACACTTATAGTCCATCGCCAACATCCATTTACCAAAAACAAATCAAGGACGGTCAGCTCCTTATCCTTCATAATGGCAATACCTACAACATCACAGGGCAGGAGTTGTAATTTAGCGGACGGCACACAGGTCAAGCTGACAAAACGCCAGAAACCAAAGCACAAATGACAGCCAAAGAGGAATACGCACTCGCTAAAATTAGCATTTAGCTCCAAAACACCATAAGTTTCTAACTTTTTTTCTGCAAATATTTGCATATTTAGCAATTTTTTCTTACCTTTGCAACCGATATTCGATATTCATAGCCAATATCCTATATCTAATTACCGAAAAAACATATACTTAATACTAATTCTAAACAAAACACGTTATGGCTAAAGTTTATCAAGCTAACGAGATTAAGAACATTGCCCTCATGGGTGGCAGTGGCTCGGGTAAGACTACCCTTATGGAATCCATGCTCTTCGAGTGCGGGGTCATTAAACGTCGTGGATCAGTTGAAACACAATCTACCGTCTGCGACTATTTTCCAGTAGAAAAAGAATACGGCTATTCCGTTTTTTCTTCAGTTTGCAATATCGAGTTCAACAACAAGAAACTCAACATTATAGACTGCCCAGGTTCTGACGATTTCTGCGGTGGTGCTATCACAGCCCTCCACGTATCAGACACAGCAATCATCACCCTTACTGCTAATGGTGGTGTAGAAGTTGGTACACAAAACAACTTCCGTCGCGCTGAGAAAGCAAAAAAACCTATCGCCTTCGTCATCAACAAGTGCGACCATGAGAACGCTGACTTTGAGCGTACTTTCAACGAACTTAAAGAGACCTTTGGTAACAAGTGTACTCTCTTCCAATACCCTATCAACGCTGGTAAAGACTTCAATGCCGCTATCGATGTGCTCCAAGGCAAAATGCTTGTTTGGAAGGCAGAAGGTGGTGCGCCTGAAGCTAAAGATATCCCAGAGAGCGAGAAAGCTACTGTAGAAGAGATTCGTGCTCAACTCCTAGAGTGGGCTGCAGAGTCAGACGAGACTATCATGGACAAATATTTTGAGCAAGGTACTCTATCAGACGACGAACTCATGCGTGGTCTTCAAACCGTATTTGCAGAGGGTAGCATGTATCCAGTTATCTGCACCAGTGGTCTCAAGGATATGGGTATCCGCCGTTTGATGGGTTTCTTAGGAGAGATGACTCCATCAGTTGCTGATGCTCCAAAACCTTTGACCGTTAATGCGGATGAAGTAAGTCCTAACCCAACTGCTCCTACATCTGCCTTCATATTCAAGACCTCTGTTGAACCACACATCGGTGATGTTAACTATTTCAAGGTGATGCAAGGTACACTTCGTCCAGGCGATGATGTATTGAATGTTGATCGTGGCACCAAGGAGCGTATTTCTCAGCTCTATACTGTAGCAGGTAACATCCGCGTTCCTGTAGAGGAAGTGGCTGCTGGTGATATCGCTGCTACCGTGAAGCTCAAAGACACTCGCACAGGTAATACCCTCAATGCAAAAGACTGCGAGAACCAATATCCAGCTATCTCTTACCCAGATCCTAAATATCGTCGTGCTATCAAACCTGTTAACGAAGCAGATGCAGAGAAATTAGCAGCTCTTCTCACTCGTATGCACGAAGAAGATGCTACTTGGGTGGTTGAGCAATCTAAAGAATTGAAACAAGTCATCGTAGCTGGCCAAGGAGAGTTCCACCTCCGCACACTCAAATGGCGTCTTGAGAACAACGACAAGATGATGGTTACCTACGAGGAGCCTAAGATTCCTTATCGCGAGACTATCACCAAGTCTGCTCGTGCTGATTATCGTCACAAGAAACAATCTGGTGGTTCTGGCCAATTCGGCGAGGTACACCTCATTGTTGAGCCATATGTAGAGGGCGATCCTGTTAAGGAAGTTTACAAGTTTGGCAACCAAGAGTATCGTATTTCTGTACGCGACACCCAAGAGATTCCATTAGAATGGGGCGGCAAGCTTGTGCTCATCAACTCTATCGTGGGTGGTGCTATCGACTCTCGCTTTATTCCTGCAATCCTTAAGGGTCTTATGGATCGTATCGAGCAAGGTCCTTTGACAGGTTCTTACGCTCGCGACGTGCGCGTTATCATCTACGACGGTAAGATGCACCCAGTAGATTCTAACGAAATTTCCTTCCGTCTTGCAGGACGCAACGCTTTTGCCGAGGCCTTCAAGAATGCTAACCCTAAACTTCTTGAACCAGTTTATGAGGTGGAGGTATTCGTTCCTAGCGATATCATGGGTGATGTGATGTCTGACATCAACGGTCGCCGCGGTATGGTACTAGGTATGGAGACTGAGAAGAACTTTACTACACTCAAAGCGCTTGTTCCTTTGAAAGAAATGTCTTCTTACTCTACCACATTGTCTTCACTCACTGGTGGTCGCGCTACTTTCACCATGCGTTTCAAGAGTTACGAACTCGTACCTGGTGACGTACAAGACAAGCTCATCAAAGAGTACGAAGCAACTCAAAAGGACGAAGATTAATCACTTCACATATACTAGATCAACTAGTGCTACTCGTTCTTCTAGTGCACCCCAAACGAGACTGCTTCGACAAAGCAGTCTCGTTTTCCTTAAAACCTAAATAGATCCCATTATTCAAACCTAACATTATGAAGAAGATCATTTATATTGACATGGACAATACTTTGGCTGACTACTTGGGTATGGCCAAACAGATGCAAATTGATCCCTCGGAGGCAAAACACCTCAAAGGATTTTTTGAAAAGCTACAACCTATGCCTAACGCCATTGACTCGTACAACAAACTTGCAGAGCATTTTGATGTTTATATTCTTTCTACAGGACCATGGAGCAATCCGCACTCATTGTACGAAAAGGTTCTTTGGGTCAAACAGCACCTACCAAAAGCGTACAAAAATGTCATATTCAGTCACCATAAAGATCTTAATATAGGCGACTACCTAATTGATGATTCTATAAAAAATGGCGCTCAGGATTTTCATGGCAAACACATTCAGATTGGTTCAGCAGCCTTCCCCACCTGGAACGATGTCTTGCAATATATTTCTGAACAAGAAAACATTCAATTGTAAATATTAACCGCAACCACACTTGATTGCGGTTCTTTTTTAAATTTCTACGCAAAAAACACACAACTTATTTGTATTTTCCGAAAATTTGCAGTACCTTTGCAGACGAAACGCAAATAATTGCGCAACAAACCTACAAGCAACCAATTATCTATGGAAGAATTAACCACCAAACAAAAACTTCGCAAGCTGTTTATCAACAAGTATAGTATCATACTATTCTTGTTTGCTATTATTTACATTTTTATCGGAGATCAGAGCCTGATTAAGCGCATGGCTAAAGCTAGAGAACTGCGTGCGATAAAAAAAGAAATTCAACAAGTCAATCAAGAAACCCAACAGGTGCAAAACATGCTCAATTCGCTGGATATCAAAGATAGCCTCGAACGCTATGCCCGCGAACAGTATAATATGCACAAAGATGGAGAAAAAGTGTACCTTGTTGACTAAATCCGCCCTGAAATTTTAAAACTCTCTACATATGAAATGGAGTAACATATTGCTATACATTGGCCTTACTGTGCTATTGGCAGGTGCCATAATGAGTATCCTGAAACTACAACCCTATTCCGACTATGTGCTTGTAGCGGGTGCATTATTGGTAATTTTCCGCGGCGCAGTGAAGTCCCGAGAACAATAACCCCATTGTCTATCAAAGATGAAGTCAATTACTATCAAGGATATAGCTAAACAGTTAGGTATTTCGGTATCTACTGTTTCTCGCGCGCTGCAAAATCATCCCGACATCAGCGACAAAACCAAACTACTAGTTCGAGATTGCGCCAAGCGCCTCAACTACAAACCTAATGTCATGGCTAGTAACTTGCGAACAAGCAAGAATACTACTATTGGCGTTATACTTCCTGAACTCAATCACCATTTTTTTGCATCCGTATTAGATGGTATTGAACAGGCGGCCAAACAGGCCGGATATAACATCATTATATGCCAAACTGGCGAAAGTGTAGAAAAGGAAACACAAAGCATACAAACCCTCATAGCCAGCCGAGTTGCAGGAATATTGGCGGGCATAAGCAAGCAAACCTACAACCTACAACACCTACAAGAGATTATCAATGCTGATATTCCACTCGTATTATACGACCGCCCTTGCCCATCATTGCCATGCGACCAAGTCGTATCCGACGACTACCAAGGCGCTTTTAAGGCCGTAGAATATCTCATACAGACAGGATGCAAACGCATCATGTTTTTCTCCTCTCCTATGCAACTAGAAGTAGCTCACCGCCGTTATCAAGGTTGGCGCGATGCACTTCAACGATACAATATGCCTATAGATGAATCTATGATCATCACTTGTGACACACGCGCACAAGCGATAATAGAAACACCATCTATTCTCAAACAAGACAACAAACCAGATGCCATTTTCTGCGTCAATGACGACTGCGCTTCTGGCGTATTATATGCTGCACAAATCCTGGGAATGAAGATACCCGACGAACTGTCTATTTGCGGATTCTCTAATGCGCCACTTTGCCGCAATACATACCCAATGCTCAGCACGGTGGAACAACATGGCGTTGAGATAGGCAGACATGCCATGTCACGCTTGCTCAAGCGCCTCAATGGATACGACCGAATCGCACATACCGAAATGATTGCTACAGATCTCATCGTTCGCGAAACCACCAAATAACCTACTACTCTCTATCCTACTCTACTCAACCCTATGAACCAACTTCTACAATACAACAACTGGACCATTGAGCAACATACTTGGGCACCAGAATGCGAAGCAGAAATACAGCAGCAATTGACCTTCTCCAATGGTTACATCTGCCAAACGGCTCACTTCGAGGAATATTATTCTGGGGCACAGCGCTTATGCACTTTCATCGATGGGATCGAGCATCCAATACTCAATATATCATCCATCTCTATACGCCTGCACGACGAACGCTTGGATTTAGCTACATGGCAGGTACACGATTTCTACCGCTGTCTGCATAAGAACCAACCTGCGCTCGAACGACATTTCACCGTCACATCACCCAAAGGCGCTACCCTGCAAGTCAAAACCAAGCGTAGCCTTCTACCCATAAAAGAGGCCATGTTAATCGAATACGAAATCACTTCTGTAAATTATGCTGGACCTATCTCATTCTTAGCGATGCTCGGTTCAAGCGAAGATAAAGTAGATTGGTATCCACTCATGAACCATATTGGTCAAGACTACTGCTGGCTATGGCTACAAATGCATGAATTGCGCCTACAACTATGCTGCGCAATGTCTTGGAAAGTACTATACAACAATGTCCCCCTCGTACAACGCCCTATCAAGATCGAGAAACAACATACCATTGGGCACTCGCTAATCACCACTATTAAGCCAGGTGATACATGCCTACTGCAAAAGCGTGTAGTAATCATGGATTCTCGCACGCATGACAAAGATCAACTCATCAACAACGCAACGGAATGCTTGATAAACTTGTAAAAGAACATATTATTCTAGGTATTGACCCTGGTACGCTATATATGGGCTATGCCCTATTGCGCACCTCGGGATCTCAAGTTGAAATCATTGATTTTGGCGTATTCGATGTACACAAACTTGAGGATCAGTATGCTCGTTTACAAAAAGAATTCTTCTTCATCCAACAACTTATTGACTTACATCACCCTACCGTGTTAGCCATTGAATCACAGTTTGTGGATAAGAACCCCCAAACCATGATCAAGATCGTTCATGCTCAAGGTGTAGCTATTGCAGCAGCTCTATCCAAGGACATTCCAGTTGTCGAGTACTCACCTATGAAGGTAAAGATGGCTATCACAGGCAATGGTCACTCCGACAAACACCAAGTGGCAGATATGCTACAACGATTCCTGCATATTCCTGCAGATAAAATGCCCAAGAAACTTGATGCTAGCGACGCACTAGGCATAGCATACTGCCATTACCTACAACTAGGTATGCCACTCCGCGAGAAAGGTGCCAAAAATTGGACTACCTTTGCCAAACAAAAAGGACTGGTTGACAAGCAGTTGACCGGGCCTAACGCCAAACTACAAACTGCGATAATGATGGCCAAGAAAAAGAAATAAACACTTTTTTTACAAAAATCACTACCTAATATTTGGTATTTTGATTTTTTTGTTGTACCTTTGCAAAAACTTTTAGAGCATCACTTGTTGTTTCTCTAAAACATTTAAAACTTTTGAAACTTATAAAACTTTTTTAACAATAAATTATTACAATTATGGCTTACGTTATTTCTGAAGATTGTATCGCTTGTGGTACATGTATTGATGAGTGCCCAATGGGTGCTATTTCTGAAGGTGATATTTATGTAATTGACGCTGACGCATGTACTGAGTGCGGCACTTGCGCAGATGTTTGCCCAAGCGGCGCTATTTCTCAAGGCTAATTCAGCGCAACGCATTTTGCATAACAAAGGCTCCCACACGGGAGCCTTTTTGTTTGTTGAATCGTTTAGCTAGCTCTACTAGTACTGCTAGTTATCAATTACCGCTTGAGCGGCGCCTTCTGCAGCAGATTTCTTGCCGAGGATCTGCCAAAGTGCTTTGTATTCCGTTTTCATTTTCGTTCGGTAATCCTCATCCTCCAATAGTTGTTTGAGTTCCCGTTCTACATTCTCCTGAGTAAATCTACTAGCCACCAATTCCTGGATCACTTCCTTGTCAGGAATGATATTTACCAAGGTAAAATACTTTATTTTAAACATCAATGGTTTGAGCAGTTTCTCCAAATATTTGCTTCCAGCCACATGGTATACCGCTGTTTGTGGGCAACCGATGAGGGCTGTCTCCAATGTTGCAGTACCAGAATTGACTATCGCAGCATGTGCATTATCAAGCAGAGTATATGTATCTCTAGTCAGTTCCTCACCCTGTAAATAAGGAGTATAGAAGGTATCATCTATACCTGGCGCCGCTGTCACAACTATACGGTATCTCTCGCCTGCCACTCTGCGTGCCGCAGCCAACATTGTAGGCAAACACTTGCTAATTTCGCTTTTGCGTGATCCTGGTAGTATGGCTATTATTCTATCTCCTTTATGAGTCTCGTCCGTTGCCTCTTGCCTAAACCTACGAATAGCATCTGCCACCGGATTCCCCACATACTGACACGTATAACCATGCTTCGCATAGAAGGCTGGTTCAAATGGAAAGATTCCTAGTATCTTGTCACAGTAGCGAGCAATCTGATGTACGCGCCACTCTTTCCACGCCCAAATCTTTGGAGGAATATAATAAACGATTTTGGTGTTAGGTAGATGCTCTTTGCAATACTTAGCCATCTTTAAATTAAAAGATGGGTAGTCTATTAGTATCAAAATATCGGGTTGCTCATGCAATAGGGCTTGTTTTGCCACTCGAAAGTTATGCTTGATTTTGCCTAGGTTCTGCAGAACAGCCACAAAACCCATATATGCCATCTCTCGATAGTCCACATATAGTTGACAACCTTGAGCACGCATCATGTCTCCACCTAAGCCCACAAATTGAGCCTGAGAGTCTTTCTCGCGCAAAGCTGCTATCAGATTGGCAGCATGTAAATCACCCGATGCTTCTCCCGCTATCAAAAAATACTTCATACTACACCAACAATCCAAAACAAGCTATTAAATATGGCATTGCACCAATCAGTAATCCTTTCGCCACACGCCACATCTCTAGAGTATAAAAAACGAAAATCAAAGCCAAATTTGGGAATATGCCTATCTGTCCTATTCGTCCTAGAATAGGTCGCATCAGATCCCAATCAAAAGCCTCAAAGGTGTACCATAGATTGAAGCGCTCAATATAGACCCAACCTACTAATGCTGGCAATACCAAGCCCAGCAGAATACCAATCCAATATTTATCCAATCTCTGCCTCATCACCTGTAACACCCCCTAAACCAACTCGTTTGCAGTCTGGTCTATGGTGCAAGGATGCACACTTAGGTAGTGGTTGTTCATCGCCCAATGATCGGTATCTTGCGCCTCGGGTTCTATATTGATAAACTCGCCACCTAGTTTAAAGCAAGCCTCACCTTTCTCATCTACGGATGGTATCATCTCTTTGGTCCAATAACCGCGACACTGACGCGTCCATTTCACCCCCACGAGTTCTCCTACAGGAGCATTCACATTATAGCAAACACCATAAGGTTTCTCTTCCTCCAAAAGGTGCTTAGTTAATTCCAATATATACTTCTCCATATGACTAAAATCCGCCTTAGGACTATGGTCATCAATAGAGAAACCTATTGCTGGTATACCATGCTCAGCACCCACAAAGCAGGCGCCCATAGTACCTGAATAGATCACATTGATACCCGCATTAGAACCATGATTGATACCACTCACCAGCAGATCAATCTTACTACTATCACCCTCACATACAACATCAATGGCTAGTTTTACGCAGTCGCTAGGCGTACCATTTGTCGTATATACAGTTACACGCTTCTGCCACTCCTCAGCGCCCCAGTTAGGGTCATTGAGAGGGCGAAGATAGATGGGTTGAGCCACGGTTATTGCATTGCTCATACCGCTGCGTGCGCCATCAGGAGCTACTACAGTCACATGTCCTAGTTCGCTCATTATACGCACGATGGTTAGGATGCCCTTTGCACCCCAACCATCGTCATTTGTTACAAATATTTCCATATTGGATATTGCTTAATATTTAGGGTTCTGGATCACTCCTGAACTACTAAATTTCTGAACTACTGAACTCATTCTCAGCAGCTAGTTGCGCCTTAGCCAACTACTTCCCAAACCACATCAATCACTTTCTTTGCCAACGCATCAGCCTCTTCCATAGTAGCTGCCTCTGAGTAAACACGGATAATTGGCTCGGTGTTTGATTTACGTAGATGTACCCAACCATCAGCAAAGTCAATCTTCACACCATCTTTATCATTGATACGCTCGCCTGCATATTTCTCTTTTACTGCTTCCAACACCTTGTCCACATTGATCTCTGGAGTCAAGTCAATACGGTTCTTAGAGATGCAGTATTCTGGGAAAGTAGCACGCAATTCGCTTACCTTGCAACCTTTTTGTGCCAAGCTGCTGAGGAACAATGCGATACCTACTAAGGCGTCACGACCATAGTGGCTAGCTGGATAGATCACACCACCATTACCCTCGCCACCAATAACAGCGTTAGTACGTTTCATCTCGGTAGTTACATTCACCTCACCTACGGCACTAGCGCTATATGAACCACCATGCTTAGCAGTCACATCACTCAATGCGCGAGTAGATGACATATTGCTTACGGTATTACCAGGAGTCTTGCTCAGTACATAGTCAGCTACAGATACCAATGTGTACTCCTCGCCAAACATATCGCCGTTCTCGCAGATAATAGCCAAACGGTCAACGTCTGGATCCACTACAAAACCTACATCAGCTTTGCCCTCGCGCATGAGGTCAGAGATCTCGGTGAGGTTTTGTGGCAATGGCTCTGGATTGTGAGCGAAGTGACCAGTTGGCTCGCAGTTGAGCTCAATAATATTCTTCACACCCAATGCTTTCAAAATAGCAGGGATAGCGAGTCCACCTACAGAGTTTACACAATCAATAGCTACAGTATAGTTCTTAGCCTCAATAGCAGCTTTATCTACGAGTTCAAGTGCCATCACGTCGCGTACATGATCCTCAAGGTAGTCACGACGAGTGATCTTACCAAGGTCATCTACTTCAGCAAAGTTGAAGTCTTCAGCCTCAGCGATAGCCAACACCTCTTTACCCTCTACATCATTAAGGAACTCGCCTTTCTCATTCAAAAGCTTTAATGCATTCCATTGTTTTGGATTGTGACTCGCAGTAAGGATGATACCACCTGCAGCGTTCAAACCTGTTACAGCGAGCTCTGTGGTTGGAGTAGTGGCCAAACCGATGTTGATCACATCATAGCCCATGCCAACTAGGGTACCACATACCAATTGATCTACCATCTCGCCACTGAGACGAGCGTCACGACCTACTACAATTGTCTTGTTGTCTGGCAACATAGCCTTACGCTGGGTAGCATAAGCAGCCACAAAACGAACAACATCCACTGGGCTTAAGCCCTCTGCTACGCGGCCACCGATAGTGCCACGAATGCCTGAAATACTTTTTACAAGTGCCATTTTTCTTAGTATCTTTTGATTTTTATTTTAAGATCATATCCATACGGAGTCACGCTACTATTCTCCTCACTAAAACCCATCTTACTCGGACAAATGATTTTACATTGCGCATCATTGTACTTCATATATTTGACTGCTACTTGCCAGCCTGTACAAGCGGATTCCGATTGCTCCATATATTTAAACTTGATTGGATCAGGACTATCCATAGTGCTCCAATAGAACAGTGTATCAGGGTATTCTGTTAAGGTATAGCGTTTAAATCGTAGCAATACTTCTTCACCTGTCTCGACATCGGCGTACTCACGGCAAATGCTATCGCCAGGATGCACAAAGGTAGTATCACCTAGTTCCACTACATGAAAATAAAAATTATCATAGTCTGGTACACGGTAATAGACATTGTCACCCCATGCATCATCTGCCGGAAGAGTATCTACCACTACTATACCACTACGACTAATATAATTCTCTATCAGTTCGCGTTCTCTTTTCAGTTGCTCTGAATAGATATTATTGTTTCTACAGCCATATGCTGCCAGCAACAACAAGCCCATCAATATTATCTGTATCTTTCTCATATATCTTATTTTTCCTTCGTCTATCATCTCTCCACGTTCACCACGATCTTGAGGTTGGCATATGGTTTCACTAGTTCAGTTCCTTCAACCCCGTAGGCCGTGTACCATGGTGCCACTACCACCATCTGTTCGCCTTCTCTCATCATTTTTAGCACTTGGTTGATAGCTAATGGCAAATCGCCGCTATCCACCTTCGTTTGCCGTTTTACGTCAGCTAGCAAGTCACCATTTAGTTCACTCACTTCCAAATGCAACATAACATTTTGCCCCGCCTTCAAACTATCACCAATGCTAGCAATAGATTTGGCATACCAGTATCCGTATTCATCTTGTGCATATGCTATAGCACTATCTTTCTGCACAAACTCGAGACATTGTCTATCCGCAGCAGCAGTCATTTGGTTGTTAAACTCCATCTGCATCAGCATCAACGAGTCCACTTTCTCTTCGCCCAAATGTCGCACTTGCTGGGGTGCGGGTTTGCATCCTACCAGCAGCACCACCCCAAATATGATTAATATCTTAGCAAACGCTTCTTGAGCCATAATACACACTATACCAAATTCCGTGCAAAGGTAATGTTTTTTTTTGAAATATGCAAATAAATGTAGTATTTTGTAAAACAAAATCCAACAATCGTATGCCCATACTTCTAGGCACTGGCGCAATAGGCGTGTTAAGGTAATCGTAGAGAACAGAAGCGATTGGCACTATGGAAATATGGTTGCTATTTATTATATCTTAACTTGATAAGATAAATATCCCAATAACTTTTTGGTGCATCAGGATAGAACTGTGGAATCAGCACCTTGATGCGGATGCGATTTTTGCGAATATCGGCATAGGTGGGATAACCCAACAAATCGTTGCCGTGAATGAGTTCAGATAGCAGTTGCTTTTTCTCCTGCTCGGAGTGCGCTGTTAGATAATAGTAACGACGCTTATAATGTCTTTCTGTTAGATAATAATAGTTACGTTTGTAACGTCTTTCGTTTGTCTGTTGCATAGTATATATATTATGTTTTAATTGTAGTTATACATTGATTATTGAATTCCTGGGTTATTTCACCTAGGTATTATTGAGATGTAGTGTCGTCAATAGGTATATACCTGACAATCGTCGTTTTGGCATCTACTTTGATTAGTTCTCGGCGGAGTTTGCCTTCGGTGATGAGGCGTTGTTTTTCTTGATGGTAACGCTCCGCAGCAGCTTTGGCACTCTCGTGCATGCTTATTTGTTCTTCATGCTTGATAACTCGTTTTCTTATCTTTAATTGGCGTATAGGCATAGTGGTAATCTCTATTTTTGTAATGAACTCTTTAAATAATTATCTCTTAATATAGACTCGGCTGTGATGTTCGAACAGATCGATAAGCAAACTTATGCCAAACCACATGCCAAAGAAAATCAGTGTCGCCAGCTGCCAACTAAAGCCAAACTGTGGTTCTACTTGATACTGATTATTATGGAGGAAAATACCAACTGGTATGCTGACCACAAACGAGATAATGAATATCCATAGCAGTCGGAGCGAGAATTTCGTTTTCTTGGGACCAAAGCACTCATCTTTTATTTCCTTCATCGAACGCACCTTCAAAATGGGTGCATTGACTAGCGCTTCTATCTGAGCTTCGGTCATTGGTGGTCTTTTGGCTGCCTCCGCAGCTTCTCGTTGTGGATTATACAATTCAAGCGAAGAAGCCACATCTGCCAAATAATGCTGCTTAGTCCAGAGCTTGGATTGTATATCCTTGATAGGCAGATGAGGAAGCATATCAAAGAACTCATCCGCATGGTAGTGCGTAATGATTGTTGGGCAATAGCGCTCGCCTACTGTTCTGCCAACGGGTGAAGGGAATATTTTTTCGAGGAAAGTATCCTCAAAAAGATCATACTTATATTTGCTGATACGCTCTTCAAGTTCGAATAGCAACTCTCCGTCTTCGATAAACACTCGTGTCCATTCGTATGTATGTCGGTAACCACCCAGGAATGGCCAAAACAGCAGGTGCCAACCCTCTGGGCGATCGTATCTACAGCCGAAATAGCCAGGAAACAGAGTTGTACTAAATTCGGTGATGCCTTTGCGCTGCATGGTAAAAATGATATACTCTATTAGGCGGTCCTCACTCCATGTCTTTAGTTCCTTCAGCTCATAATGTGGGCGTTTGCCAAATGTGTGATTGGTATTTTTGATTGTTGTTTTTGACATAATTGTTCTATTTTTAGGTCGTTATTTACCCTTCGATTATCTCTACACAGACACTGCTAAAGCATTGGCTGATGGCATATTTCATGGCTTCGGTTTTTCTCACTTCAGCTTGGATGTATAGGGTTTTCTCATCCATATAGGTCATACTCAGTATATTGCCTCTATATTCGTAGGCATCCGATCCTACCAACACTTTCATCAGTCCTTGTACATTCACTTCGCCATTTGGCGTTCCGTAGAACTTAGCCAAGGAATGGATTATCTGCTCAATGGCTTTGAGGTCATCTGCGTTGCCCGATAGCTGGTAGGTCACGATGGCTGGTTCTGACTCTGGCATCATGTCCTCTTCTGAAAGGCCATCCATTGGGTTATAACCTAACATATCGTAGTACGATTGTGCACGCGCTTTGTCAATATAGATGCCATATTGCTCGTTGCCCAGTTCATAGAGCATGCTCAGGTGCTCTGCAGCAGAGATATTGTCGTTTGATAGTTCTTGCAATAGCATTTCTACATCTCCGAATCGGTATGCCGTTCCTATTTTGTCGCGGCGGTACATTTCTTGGATGATGGGTTGATCGGCAGGATTGTCTTTGGAAGCATATATACTGCGTAGTATAAATTCTTCAACTTCCATGTTTTGCAGATCAGTGGCTGAAAGGGGACGATTCGTTTTCATAGTCGGATGGATTATTGGATTGGTTTTTCGGTTTCATATACGAGCATAGCAGTCCAGTTTTTCCAAACGCTATTGTGTGGGTTGGGGCTTTCTGCTGTATATCGGATATCTACCACTTTGATATCCTGGCTGTGCTGTTGCAAGAACTCGTTTACTTGTTTTTCAAAAGCCTCGAGATAAGGTGTTTTCTCTTGAAATAATTTTACTTGTACCATAATGTGTAAATTTTATTGTTAAACATTTAATTATTGCTTTGTTGCAATTTACACATATAATATAGTTCAAAACTAAAAAATTTCAAAAATGAATGCACATATATTTATTTTGCAAAGTTGAGTTTGCAAAATAACACTCTATAATAAAGTGCTTTCTTACACCAAGATCACATTTTTACTATTTGATAAATACCTCTTTGTGCGCTATTCGGCATTGACGTTCGCTTATTCCCGATGGCGCAGGATTGGCATAGCAGCCAGCAAATGAGGACAATATCTTGTAGAATTGTATAAAATTCCTAGATTGGGTAAACTCTGGAGGTTCGCCCCCTAACATATGATTATACAATTTCGCAAAGTAGGAAGTGACAAGTCGTCCGTCAATGATATCCTCTAAGCAACTCTTATGTATTAAATTGCCGTTCTGATCGATCGCTTGTAATTGTTGGTGAGGAGCTTTATACAAAAACTCCCTTTGGTGGAATTGTTTTGCCAATTCTATCCCAAAATCTAGTAGGTGCTTCAAAGTTTCTGCTGTACCCGGCCGTTTGATTTGGCATCCAGTTTTCCAATCATGTCCATGATTATAATTGAAGATAACAATCGCCTTGACATACACATGTTCTTCGTGGTAAATATCTGCATCTTTGATAAAACGAGCATATACGGGCATGTAGGAATACTTTGTTTGTCGAATATTATCAATCATTGTACGAATGTGGGGAATCGCATCTGCATCATTCATACTGCTGCAGGGGCTAATGATGATATAGCCATGTTGTGCATATTCGCCAAACACTAAAGCTTGGCGCCCATCACGCATGCTGACCAAATTATCATTGTTGAATATCCCTGAGATGTAATCATCCAAAAAGTTTTTCTTAGTCATTACAATATAATAAGTGAGTTATGGAGTATCTTAGTACCATTCGGCAGCTTCGGGACCGAACATGCGTTCTTCGGCTTGGTGTAGTCCGTTCACCATCTCTATGAGGGCTTTCACGACTGCAATGTGGTTGGTTTTGCCCTTTAGGGTGGCTATTGGTAATAGGCGATGGGACGGCGTTCCGCCTATTGGATATTGGACGCCCTGCGGGCTATTAGGCGATGAGGCGATAGGAATGAGGGACAGGGTGCCATGGTTGCTGTGGATGTCTTGGCAGGTGATGGTTCTGCCCGATAGGCGGATGGTGTATTCGCCTGTTCGTACGGTGTCGAACACGGGTTTTGTAGTATCATCATCAAAGTCATCTATATAGTATTCGCCGTATTTAAATAGCAGATACTGACAAAATTTTTCGATGCTATCTTTCAGCTCCTGCTCGCTCATCAGGTGAAGCACCTGAGCTATCTCTTGTACATATTGTCGCATACCTTAACGTGGGAGTTTGTTAAACCATATCTTGATTATAGCAGACGATACTACCATACCAACACTCCGCTTTCCAGTCTTCGCTGGGCACTTCTTTTTTCAAGGCCTCTTTCAACGCATCGCCAAAGTCATCTACACCATTTATATCAATGTAGAGATACCAACTCCCTTCATCGAGTTGAGTGCCAAAAATATTGGCATATGTTTTTGGTGAACGACTAAAGAAACGGACTTGGATATCATAATACTCCTCTGGTTGGCGATTATGGACATAATGAGCAATGAGATCCACTATCTTTTTAGGGGTAATGTATTCCAGTTTGATTCCTGATAATGGGGTGTCTTCAAATAGATTGGATGTAATAGGAATCAGTCTTCCATCCATGCAGCGTACTACATCCTCGGGCAAGTTAGGGTCAACATCAAAATAATGGTCAAAATACTCTGCTGGAAAATATTCTTTTGCAAGTTTGAGATCGCTGATGATACCTTTTTCTTTATCACCAAAATAGTAGGTATTTCCTAAAAATATGGAAGCCTCTTCCAGTCCCTGCTTGTGCAGTTCGACCAATGTTGGGATATCCATATCTTCCGACGCTTTGTCGTATGTATTTAACAGCTCACGATGGCGTAGCGTTTCAATGCTTTGAGGTTCACCACGATGAGCCAATTCTCTCAATAGAGGCATGTCATCAAGCCCAAAGAACATGAGTTGTCTTAACTCTAAAAGTCTCTCTGTAGAGATATCTTGGATATGTTTATACACAATATCAAGTAATCGCGCTTCTTCTTCGTCATATTCAGAATCAATTAGTAGGGAGCGTTCAACCTGTTCAACTTGGCCAGTATCTTCATCCACAAAGTCTTCTGTCCAAGTTTGATATCTATTATTTTGTTGGTATTGGAGTAATTGATCAAGTGCTAAATTTCCTGTGTTTTGTGGGTTTGTCTTCATACTATCTATTTTTTTGTTATGGGTTATGTGAATTATATTAGTCGTTGGAGAGGGTGTTTTTCCCTTTTTAAGCTGCTTTGCGGCGCCTGTTGGATTTGTATATGGGCGCCTCGAGCATTATTTGAGCATCTTTGTATTGGATAAAGCAAATTTCTTGACCAGTTTGTGTATTAGTGAGTACTTTAGCTGTAAGTGGTTTGTAGAAGTTTTTCCCTGTTTTGAAGATAAGTGTATTACCTTGTCGTTGGTCAAGGAGAAAGAGCCCCAGTTGAGCTGTGGATTTGGAGCCCCCCTTGTGGGCAAGATGAAGTGGTAGTACCCCCAAATAAAGGCGATTTTGGTCAGCGATGAATGTTTTTTCTGAGGTTTGGAATTTTTTGAAGTTGATCATAGCAGGGTCTCTATGGATTGTTTCTGCGCGCGAGTTCGTTTTGGAAACCGCTATCGTCGTATTGGGCATATTGCGCGCATTGCAACAGCAGCTGAAGTTCATGGTTGGTCAAAGCACCTATGATGCGGCTGTAGATGTCCAGTCTGCATGTAGATGCAATACGATTGACCATCTTTTTCGCGCTATCCGACTGGAACTTACCACCAAAAACCGCGCCCTCTGCCTCTGTAAACCGTGCTACGGATAGGGTGATACCTTGTTCATTAGCAGGGAGCTCTTCGTTGCGGGCTGTAGCATGGTGGTTAAGTCCCCATACCACGCAGCAGGTAGCATATACATCGCCCTCCGCGGAGAGTTGATCCAGCCATTCATAGTCACTGCCACGCATGAGGCATACTTGTTCGATGGCTCCCAGCTCTACGATAGCACGCAGGTAGGCTTGTCGCTTGGTAGCATCATCTCGAACGACTGATTGAATAGCCCTGATTTCTTCTACGCAGAAGGTCTGGAGCTTGTTTATATTTTCAGCAAAATGCATATTGCAGAGTTCTTCCTCTGAGCGTATAATCTCTTCCACTTGCGAAATAAGGCTACGCAGGATGCGAAGAAGAATATCGGTGTCATGGAAGTCTGCAAGCGCAATAGGTATCGGGTCATCTGCACCTTGAATATACAAAGTACCTGCTTTGTAGCGCAAGGCATAAGAATCTGCCATAATGGTTTGGATGGCAAACTCTTCGCTCTTAATGACCAAATACTTACATAGCTTTTGAATGCTCTGTTGCAACTCTTGTTCACACTTTTGGTGAAGTGATTGCGATAGGTTATTGATGTATTGTTTCATAAATTTCTTTTATAATATCATCCTTTTTACCACTAATCTTGCCTAATAATTTTTCTACACGCTTGCACAACTCATCGGTAGTAATATTATCAAATTTGACATAACGATATATAAAGGAGTTAGAGTAACTACAATAATCTTCTTGGTTCTTGCCTTTTCCTAATGGCGTTTCTTCGAAGAACCAATCACTCCAATATCGCTGTGCTTGATCTATTTGATCTTTATTAAAGCTTTTTTCCTTATCTTTTTTTTCGAAAAAAATGCGTAACTGATCCTGCTCTACTTGCACACCTACACATAATGTTCCATTATTCAATTCATACGCTATTGTAGCACATGCGCGTTTATTGTTTAGACTATGCTCGCAGGTCATTGGTAAGTTAGTCTTTTTACACAATGACATACCTGTTTTTGGATCGGTTTTAATAAAGAGTTTTTCAAATTTATCCACCAGACTTGCGGCTTGATATTTTCGAAAAGCATCCATCATATCATATATTTCTAATTTTTTAGATGACAAATGGGCTGTGTAATCTCCTTCTTGCCATTTTATAACTAACGGATCAGCATTTATAATATTTTGCAATCTCTTCAACATTTCGCAATAATCGTTGATATATATATATAAGTTGCTTAGTAGATGCGATTTGTAATTATCTAGTATTTTTCCACACAATTCTTCATATAAGACTATGCCAAAGACATTAGATTCATCCCTTGAAACAGAATATTCAAAAAGAGATAATAGTACTTTTTTGCAATCCTCCCCAGCCAGTTTACTTTGATATTTCAATTGCCCTTTGCTAGGAGTGCTCTTGATTTTGTTTTCAATAATAAGAATCGGCTTACCTTTTTCGAATACTGCAATATCAGTAACCCATTGCTTACCATCTTTGTCTTTGCCGAGATGGTATTCCCGCTCTATGGTGCAAGCAGCAGGATTATTAAATTTCGGATCAAAGCATTTCAAGAATGCTTCATGGTCAATATCAAACAACCACTCTAAAAAGTTGGAGTGGAACAATTCCAATGAACTCATTGATAGACGAAACATTGGGTTCCGTTGTAATTCATTTGGCGTGATATCCACACTGCCATCGGTGCAACTGATTACTTTTGCAGGAACTTTTTTATTCCACTCATCTTCGAAATGATTAATTTTTTCATCCAAATGCGCCTTTGTACCATCGTATTGGATAGTCTTAAGGGATATGCACCCATTGAAAGCATGCACTCCAATACTCTTGACACTAGCAGGAATAGTAATAGACTCCAGCGAGGAGCAACCTTCAAAAGCACTCTCTCCGATACTCGTCACACGATAAACACCTACTTTTTTCAATTCTACGGTATCAGGGATAATGACCTCACCCTTGTAACCTCTCTTTTTGATAACCTCTGCGGTCTCGATTCCCTCATCGAGGCGGTATTTGATACCATTGATAATTTTTTCAATCATAATATTTATTGTTTAGAGTTTTTTGATTTTTTACAGAAAATGCGTTACATTACATTAAGTTCTTTAGCCAAAACCCAAAGAAACGATTGTAGATAATATATCCCTGCGGTGTCTGATAGGCTAATTCTTTGTCAATCAGATATATCAGCGCTTTGTTGACACTACTTGTTCCTTTGAGACTATATTTGCGAATAAACTCCCCAGCATCACAAACGGATTTTCTAACTCATTCATATACTGCTATTTATCGAATTGCACAAAAAGTGCTGCAAAGATACATTTTGTTAATCGAAGTCATACTCCAAATCAGAAAGTTCATTATTATGATGCGCATTTATTTTCAATGTGACCTCTTTCTTTTTGGTGCCATACAGTGTCCAACATTGTTTAGGGAGCCAAATAGAGAATGTGATTTTTCCCTCTTCCATTATCTTTGAAGCTTGATCCAAAATCTCGAATGATTTACATTCTTCTTTGGCTTGATAATACGCTGGGGTGAACTCTACTTGTGGATTGCCATCGGCATTGATTTTAGCATAAGGCAATACTGCCCATTTGATAAAATCTTGGTCCGTGGCAAAGGTATAATAGTGTCTTCCTAACTTTGTGTTTTTATTTATTACCAGTTTACGCATAATCTTAGCAATTTGAAATTTCTTTACTATTATTTTTTTGATTCTTTGCCCATTCCCCAATGAGCTCTTTATTGCGTTGGTGCAAGCCCTCCCAATCTGGGGTGCCTTGTACATACGCCATCCACTCTTCAGCAAAGTTCACAGGTACTCCCATATATTTGGCTTCTAACACACTGTCAAAATCCAAATCCTCAAAGTTCTCCAACAATACACCTAATGCATACCTATCTGGCTGATGAAGCATAAACTCTTTCGCATATGCATAGAATGCAGTATCATCTGCCTCACGAATTATCCG
Organism: Paludibacteraceae bacterium; assembly: GCA_017559385.1. Taxonomy (GTDB): domain Bacteria; phylum Bacteroidota; class Bacteroidia; order Bacteroidales; family Paludibacteraceae; genus Colicola. Next base: position 115,346 of record JAFYSK010000031.1, read on the forward strand.
CAACGTGATCGCGTTAGCCATGGACTCCTCACGCCATTTGCCAAATTCGGTAGAATACTTAACCTTCTTTTCGATATACTCTCCATTCTCCAGGTTATAGACATCTAATGCAGCGTGTGCCAATTCGTGAATCAACACTTTAGTCAGGAGCCATTTATAGTGCAAATCATTTTCCTTAGCAGCCTCCCATATATCCTGCATATACAACTCGATATATGGATTATTTGTATCAGGATGATACATGCCTAATAGGTCGCCTTCCTCACGACTTTTGTTTTCTGCTCTAAGATAAACAGGTATCGTATGCAGCAGCGACACGATATTTCTATAAGATGCCTGCGTGAATTTCCGGATGGGCGTTGGGCGTAAGCATTGGTCAAAAGAAATAGGGGTGAATAATTCCAACGAACCTTCAGTAGATTGTCTCTCCTCTACCTCGCCCTGCTCGTAACGTTGTAGCGAGCAAAGCATCTGCAAATAGAATTCATCACCATGATAGAAAGCCGCTTCTTGCTTTCGTATCACCTCCAGAATAAAGTCTGGGATTGCTTGCTCAAGCACTTTAATCACCAGTTCTTCTGGTGCATCGTAATTAAGTAATTTCATCATTACCAACATTCTTCAATCTTCACATTACCATCGGTGCAACGGACTATTTGAGCTGGGATCTCGCAGTTCCATTCATCTCCTAATTCAATACTATTCCATTGCATTTTCGTACCATTGAATGTGATGGATTTAAGAGAGTCGCAACCCATGAAAGCAGCCTCCCCAATACTCGTCACACCATTTCCAATAACAATAGAGGTAAGGGAGTCGCAACCATAGAAAGCAGCCTCCCCAATACTCGTCACACTCTCGGGGATAATGGTGTTCTGGCAACCGCTGATAAGTGTATTGGTCGCTGTGTGGATAATCGCGTTGCATTGCTCTCGACTATCATACACCGTATTACCTTCCGCTACTACAATGGAGGTAAGGGAGGAGCAATCATCGAAAGCAGTCTCCCAAATACTCGTCACACCATTTCCAATAACAATGGAGGTAAGGGATTTGCAACCCATGAAAGCAGCCTCCCCAATACTCGTCACACCATTTCCAATAACAATAGAGGTAAGGGAGTCGCAACCATAGAAAGCATACTTTCCAATACTCTTCACACTATCGGGAATAGTAATGGAAGTAAGGAAGTCGCACTGGCTGAAAACACTGCCAATACTTGTCACACCATCAGGGATAATAGTCTTTTTGCAAACGGATATAAGCTTATTAGTCGCCGTTTCGATAATCGCATTGCATTGATTGCGGCTATCATACATGGTGTTACCTTCTGCTACTATTATTGAAGTAAGGGAGTCGCAACCCCAAAAGACCTGCTCTCCTATACTCGTCACACTCTCGGGAATAACAATTGATTTAAGGGATACACAAGCCTTGAAAGCATTATCCTCAATACTTATCACACTATTTGGAATAACGATGGATTTAAGAGAGTCGCAATCCATGAAAGCACTCTTTCCAATACTCGTCACACCATTACTTATAACGATGGATTTAAGAGAGTCGCAACCCCCGAAAGCATCTATTCCAATACTCGTTACACTATTGGGAATAACAACAGAAGTAAGGGAGAAACAATTTCCGAAAGCCTGCTTTCCAACACTTGTTACGCGATAGGTTACTTCGTTAAACACTATGGTTTCAGGGATAATGATATTACCTCTATAACCATTTGGATTTTTGATAACCTCTGCGGTCAATGTTTCCTCCTCGAGGAGGTATTTGATACCTTCGATAATTTTTTCAGTCATAATTGTTATCGTTTATTTACTGTTTATACTTTCTTCATTAACTCTTGCCAGATTCTCACCATAGCGAGGGTATCGAGGTGGCAGTAGTCTAATAGCGCTTGGCGTGCCTGAGTTGCCTCTTCGGGGCTCATGTGTTGAATCTTAGGGAAGATGGTCATCGCATCGCCACCATTTTGCACCAATGTGTTCAGGTTATGATAATTGAGTTCGGCATCATCTGGGAAGAGTGCAGGCAACACCACCTTGATACTGAACGAACCACCCATCGCAGGGAGATAATAGCAGCCCTGACGGAAAGGTACGAGCAAGTCTACAATATGGCTCTCGATATTCATCAAATGCTCATACAGGTCGGGATAGATGCTTGCCATCTCTCGGATACGCGTTTTCTCGAATGGGTCGTTATACGCCATGATGCATACATCGCGTGGTATATCGCGGCACAATGCCTCTGCCAGTTCGCGGCGTGGGTCCTTTCCATTGCTCTGCGCCAAGAATGCCTTGTGCTTGAGTTCGCCACCCTCGTGCTCGATATAGTGGAGCGAGTACTGGAAGCATATCTGCATATAGGGCTTGGTGTCGTCGTACAAAGGCACCACGGGTTGCATACTCTCAAAGTCCAAGAAATAGAGCGGATAGGAGAGTTTATCCAAGAACGCTTGAATACCCTGAGGGTGGATATGACCTTCCTGGTTGAGGGTGCAGTGCACTTGCATACTGCGAATAGGATTCTTGGTGATATCCTCCACCGATTGGAGGTCATCGAAAGTGATATGACCTGCGTGGTAGTGCTCGAGTTTCTTGGCGAAAGTCATACCATACACATTAAACACCGATGGCTCAGGCAGATGCTGGGTACAGTATTGCCAAAAGGCACATTTGTATGGATTTTGGCAATGCGTAGAGAGCGCCTGCTCGGGCTCGGTGGTTTGCTCCATGGTCTGTAGTGCCACGAGCGATTGATTATGCACCTTGAGGTATTCGTTCTCCACCGCTGGAGCAAGGTCGATGATATTAAATAGTCCGCATCCGTTGGCTGTGGTCTTGAGCTCCAGTTCGCCATGGCGCACATAGTCGGAGCAGAGGGTGATGAGATAGGTGCCTGTCACACGGATGCCACATTGCTCCAGCACCCAGCGTTGGTAGGCGATGTCGGTGGCATATTTGGCAAACTTAGGATCGGTAGCTGTATCGCCCACATGGCTGGTGCTACTCTTGACCTCATAGATTGCCCAGCCGCCATCGGTCTTGCAGAGGATATCCACTGCGCAATAGTGGTGCTTAGGCGCAAAAGCAGCTTCGCAAATCACAGGGCAACCACTGTTGACCAGCGCTTGGGTCTTGGCAATCATAGCCGAGATGTCCAGTTTGCCGTCTGTATAGGTGGTGGTGTCCACATACTCGCCAAAGAGCGATTTGGCCATGTCGCCAATCTCGTTACCTGTAGCAAAGCGTGCTTCGACGGAAGCGTCGATAGTCGCCACTTCGGGTTTGTGGGTTCTGAGCCATAATGCCTTTGGGCATTGGCAGGATAGAGTGTACTTAGATTTAGATAATGTAGCCATAGTGGGGATATTTTAGGGGATTTATAATTCTTTATGGTTGTGTACTACCTCTGCGCCATACATATAAGTGCGGCGCCATTTTTGGTTGGGTAATTTTTGTTTTAATTGGTTGAGCAGGTATTGGGCTGAGAAATGTGTATGGTGTGCATCAATATACATATAGGGGAATATGCTTTCGCCTTCTTTAACCGCACAGACATTGATGCGAGTGCTGTTGCCCTCATCCGAGCGAAGACGAATCTGAATATCAAAGTAGTCCTCTGTACGATTATTGGCATAGTTGACAGCTATGTTTACGATGTCATCTGCTTTTACAAAACCTTGTAGGTCAATACCCCCTAATGGAGTTGATTCAAATTGTGTATAGTCCATAATTTTATCAATTTATTTTGTTGTTAATATTATTACTGAGCTATTAGCGTGTGGCTCGTAGCGCAGTATATAATATAGTTCAAAAATGCAAAAATTTCAAAAATGAGTGCACATTTTTTTCATTTTCTTTGTAACCGTTTGATTATCAGAGATGCATTTTTGTGTTTTTTTCTATACAGTAGGGTTAATACACGATGTGTTTATTACATGTTATTTTACAACCTATAAAGTTACAATATTTTTGGGATATAACCAAAAGAATAGCGAAAAAATCGCCATTTTATTGGTGTAAGGTGTAGGGTGTAAAGGCGGGGAAATAAAAGAGTCACCCGAATGGATGGCTCTTTCTGTATTATTATATAAGGAATTATTCCTCGTTGGTCCAATTGGTTTGCAACATGCGGAGATATGAGCGATAACGCTCAATGGCACAGGAGATACCTACGCATGCGACAAAAGAAGTAACAAGGAATAATTCTCTATTAGGGATACACGCGACCTTCTGCGCGAGGATATGCAAAAAAGAGAGAAGTTACCTAACAGGTAGCTTCTCATCGTGTATACTCTCTGTCCTCTCCGATATGTAGTTCGCAGATTTCTTTTCAAATAATCTTGATAAAATAAAGTCGTGAGTGAAGCGAACACTATATTGGGGAGAAAAAAGAAAAACGAGTATATTATTCTTTGCTAGTATTAGCAGTATTTATTCCCTCAGTTATTCCCTCATTGCTAGCATTTCTATCATGAACAATATAATATCCAGGTGGTAGTAGTGCGTCATAGTGTTGGATATGTATTACTCCCAATAAATAATATCCGTGTGAGTCGTAGATCTAAAAGTCATATACCAACACCTTAAAACTCTTCTCATTCTTACCTTTGTGGATGTATGATTGCCATTCTTATCATAGTTTAAATATTCAGTTATCATGGCTGGCGTTTCTGCTTTAATCAATCTCGCTTGGTCATCAAATAAGTAAGAATAAACCAATTCTTTTCCATCTGGAGAAGTAATCTTCAATATCTTTTTATTCTTTTTGTAAGTAACCACACCATTATAACCATTCTCAAGTGCACTTGTAAATCCTATAATTTTTCCATCTTCATTGTAGTGGTATATATAATGACGTTCTATATTTCCTTCACTGTTGATGCGATATGCTTCAATAGGTATATCATCTTCATCAACAATACACGAATCCTTTCTAAGTAGCCTATCACCATTATAATCACACGTCATTAAGGCTGGTTTAGTTTTCCACACTTTTCGATGTGTTATTCCATTTCTCATGGTAGAATAAGGTATTGTAACCGTATCCTTATTATACATAAGAATTGTAGTATCAACAGGGCCATATAAGGATCTGCATGCATAGTTGGCCATTGGAATTTCATCCTTATCGTAGATATTCTTAATCCAACCAGCAGAAGAGCTTATCTCCTTACCTAACACACACGTGTTAGTTTTAAAATTTACGGTTAGTTCCTTTATTTTTGTTCTCGTAGTATCTCTATTCCCTATATTAGAATTAGGTGTACGTAATTGAGGAGCTACTTGATAAAAGATCCAATCCATCAGTCCCTGTTCTTCTACAGGTATATCTCTTGCAGCCATGTCTTCATTCACTTTTTTTGCACTGCAACCACTAAATAGTGCTGCTGCGCAACATAAAATAAATAAAATCTTTTTCATATTATATGTTAATTTTCTAAATCTGTCCAAAAAGTAGTTTCTTGTGTACATTCACAATGAGGGGATTCCTCAATTGCCTTTAATAGTTCTTTTGCCCGTAACATAGAAGATATCTCGATACAAGATCTAATCCCTTTTATCCAGATTTTGTGATATGTTAATATGGGCACGAGACCACTAAACACTCCATTGGATGTTACACCTTCTATCTCAACTACATCGTCTATATTAAACTCATGATATACACGATTATTTGTATAGGTAATGGCACCAGTTTCTGGCTCATAAGTAATAATAACATTTTTACTTGCTTGACTATGGGATACGAATCTAATCCAAGGATATATTCCACAGGTAAATAATGTAGCTAAAAACACACAACCGAAAATAATATCATGATGATTTACTTTCCACGCATAGATTAGTGCTCCATAGGTAAAAAATGTTAGCACGATAGTTAATAATGTGTGAATTACGAGAACTCGTTTACGTAGTTTATAGGTAATCATATCAATGAAACTATGGTACATGCAAGATGATAGGTTTGATATTTCATGGTGACTTTTGGACATGCTTTGGTAGATTTGGTATTACGGTGCAAAGGTAGTGAATTCTGGGGAGATATGCAAGTGTACATTGATTTTTTCAAGGAATTAGGAGCCGATATTTGGTTAATTCAAAAAAATGTAGTAATCTTGCGGCTGAAATGATTCATACTGGGGATTGTGGGCGGGTATGTCTGCCTTTTACCCTAACAAGAATCTTTCAAAGACATAATTAAAAGGCGTTTATTGGCGCTTGTTTTGGAACAACGAAATCCTGCAAAATTTCACATGCCCGAAACAAGAGTGCAGTAAATGCCCATTGGTATGTTTATTTCGTTATATTCTACGACGATCAACATATCAGCGTATGGACACAGCGTGAGGCTGGTGAAGGATTTGTAGAAAAGTTAAAAAAAATCCTAAAAAAAGACTCCAGCGACATATATCACTGGAGTTTTTTTATATAAATTTAGTCATTGTAGTTTTACCACTTTTGTCTCATATGCACAATAATTATTTCGTTCGAAAGTTGTACATTTGATTGGTATAGGCTCTGGTAAAAAATTATATATGTTATTAAAGGCATCTGCCATTTGATTTGGAGTTGCCTCAACACAACCATGAGCTGATACGATACATAATCGTTTCTCAAAGTGAGAAATCCATTCCGAAATAATATTAGATTTATTCAAAAACTGAACACAATTCATTAACTGTTTCCTTGCTTTTTTTCTTTTACTGCTTATTTCTCCTTTAGAAACTTCATGAATTATAAAATACTTCTTTTCATCAATTGTATAGCATATCAAGTCAGGTCTAGCAATATCTTTCGCCCAATCGGAATTTACACCATTGCAAAAAAATCGAAATTGATTTAAAAATTCCTCATATTTTATAAACCTTAAATGATATGGCATTCCATAACCATTGTAGTATGTCGCTTCACCAGTACCATGTGCGCGTACAATGGTCCCTATATCATCTTTTGTATCAACAACATCGAATACAGACTTATCAGTATCTTCTGTTTGTATAATCACGGGGATATTCCATTCTGGTAAATTTCCAGCTCTGTGATTATTAATAATCTTAACACCTTCTGTCTTCAACAAGGATTCCATAACTCACACTTCTTTGTTGTATTCTGCGTAAATTTCGTTTATAGGCTCTGATAAAGAAACTGTATTTACTAACTTATGTTGACCGACAATCTTTAAGTCATAAGCATACCCATCTGCTAATTCGTATGCATTTACATCGTCAAATGAAATCTTGAATGGAGTATTCCTGCCCTTTTCATAACGTTCCACTAATAAATTTACATAATTAAGGATGTATGGACTATGAGTCGCAAGCATCAAGGTCATGTTATAACCATGAGGTTTGGTAAAACAACGATCCACTAAAAAATCTATCAAACTTTTTTGACTCTCAGGATATAAACTTAATTCTGGCTCTTCAATAAATATATGGACATTTCTATTTTGTATATCGCCAATTTCTCTTGCTGTACTAAAATTTTTTAGATTTTCGGCATCCATCATATAACTAAATAAGGATTTCGTCATGGATTCTTTCGCATCGAAGTATGTTGCAAAGTATTCTGTAATGAGAGCCAATGGGGTTACTGTTTGTATTCCAGAGGAAGCGTTTTTAAATTCTATTGAAAAATCATCATCAACATCCCCCACTATTTTATATTTAATCATACTATTTTTTGTTTTTTCAATCTTAAATTGCACGCCAAGATACTCCATTTTAAAGCTTTTTATAATTTCACTCGCTAATAAGAAATTATCAACAGTATCTTGTAAATAATAGTTGGCAATTCGTCCTTCCATTCGATGCTCAAGAAAATTAGGAATCATGGAACGTTTATCTGAAATGAAGCAAATTTTATCTAAGCACAAATTCTCAGGAGCAACATCGGTGGCTATCCTAACTTGTTTATTCGCCATTTTTATTTCATAATTTCCTCGACGATAAATTATAATTGATTCTGAACGTAAAAAATCAGATACACCACTTGTCTTCATTAATGATTGTATCTTAAATCCTATTCTAGTCTTTTTAATTTGAGCATGTTTCAAGTAGGAGCGTAAATTAACTCGCTTGTAAATCCAACGAAACAAAGATAGAACTTTCATTATCGTACTTTTTCCGCTACCAGACTCACCAATCAAGATAGTGAATGGGCGAATGTCATTTAGCTCCACTTCTTTTATTGGACCAAAATCTTTAATATACAAATATTCTCTCATAATTTATACATTTTTTATGCATTGACAATTTTTGCTGCAAAGGTAGTGCTTTTTTATGAAATATGCAAATAAAAGTTGGGATTTGGAGAAAAATGTAGAAAATATCAAAATAATGTCAAAATAGTAGTTAGAGGCGTTTCTATGATTTTAAGTCAATAATAAAGAGCAATAATCTTTGTGAAGTTTGATTACGTGGTACGGGTGTGCGCGCACCTTCGCACCTTAATATATTAGTAATATATATGGTTGGTGTATGCCATTTCAGGAATAGATACGACTATTTCTTGCAATTTATTGTTTTTGCAAAAACAGTCTATTAATCAGCATATTATATTTTCTCTTCTTTATCGGTTTAATTGGACTATTGCGTAAATGTTTAATTTGTTGTACTTTTGCTGAACAAAATTCGCTTGAGAAATAAAATTATATGTTATACTACAAAATAAAATAGCTATGGCTACCCTTAAAATCAAAGTACCTATTTACATCTCATCTGTTTTAGAAGAGAGTTTTTATTCTTATCCAGAAATGTGCCAACGGATAGAGCAAGTTATCACAGACTACAATAATCGCCTCCCAGATTCTAAACTATCCTTTACACAAAGAACAAAATTAAAACAGAAAGTGATCAAATTTATTCACTTTGATCGTTACAATTTTGGACATACTCCTGCCCTACTGTTACGCATTGAAGAGTACAAGCAGAACAATAAAGATTTATATCTTGAGAATTCGATAACTGCAGAGCAACGGGATATTGCTTTAGAAGATAAGATTGGTAGTAACTACAATTATGTTTTACTATATCCTCTTATTCGTTATTTGGATAATGGTGATGCAGAAAATCGTTGGGTGGCTTTTGTGTATAATGACCCTAGTAAAGAGGATATTGATATTAAAACCACTACACATTCTGTATTGTCTAAAATTCTAGGATTATCTGTAAAAGCCGTCATGCGCGAAAGCACGCGAAATAGGCTTCATAGAACTCCTATTATATCCAAAGTCGTTGCTAACTATGTTACTGTAAATAATCGTACTAATGATCAAGTTGATTTAAGACCATATGAACTATCTTGCAAGTCAACACGAAAGATTACATATCAGAATTTACCTCAAGATGAATTGATGTATTTAATGGAGGATCAACCTGAAGATGTAGTTTCTAAGAAAATAACGGTTCAATTCAATAAAAATGAAAATGTAAAGATGACATATGAATTGAACACTGAAAATGTATTAATCCAAACATTGATAGAAGAAACTAATGGGTATGAAATCACTCTAGAGCCAGAAGACATCGTAACGATGCATGAACCTATGAATGTGCAGCAGCACTTAGGTGATATTATTACACGTTTTTTGAGTAATGAAATGAATTAATAACATAATGAACATTATGCAAGAATGGTATACTATATCATATAGCGTTTTTTTAGGATTAGCTGGAATTTTCTTTACTTTATTTACAGTAATATATGCGTTGATTGACAATAAGAAAACAATGGTTAATTTTTTAACTGACTTACGCAAACAAGGCACAGCTTCTCCACGACAAGAAGCAGACTGGAAATATTGGACAAAGTTTATTTCAACGCTACGGAACTTTAACAGGCATGTACTTGCTTTGTTTGTGATTTCTATGATCATGAGCACTATTTTTATTGCTTTGTATATCCTGAAGATAGCAGAATCAAGGTCAACCATAATCTTAGTAATTTTTGAGGTTTCCACTATAATCTATATAATATACGCATTCATTCGATTTGTTGGCTTATATCACAAAAATATGAAGGATTGATTTATGAAGAGCTCTATTGCATATGCAGTGCAACAGGTATACAGGATGTTCTGTGTGGAGTGATAGGTATGAATAGTAGAAAGTTTTCTATAATAGGGTGTGTCGATGACATACCCTATTTATATATCGGCGGGAGTATTTCGGTTCTGAAGGAAGATATGGGCATGTATAAGGCAATTTATGGTTATTTGTGAAAATTTGCTATTAATCAGCATGTTATATTCATGCCGTTTTATTGGTTAGTTTGAACTATTGCATAAATATTCGATTTGTGGTAATTTTGCACACGAAATTATTAGCTTTCATTAAAAAATAGAACTCACGTTCAATGGTAGTAACAAACATTTTTATTAATGTTTGAATAACAGTAATTTTAACAATGATTTTATGAAAACTTTAACAAAACAAATCTTTGCCACTCTAATCGTGGCATGTGGCTTGTTGGCATGTAATCCAACAGACGAATTAATCAACGAAAGTGTCATCGAACCTACGAATGTTAAGCCCATGAGACGGTCTGCAGGGAATAGCGTATTAAATGCCCTTACATTCGATTCTATAGCTCAAGCAGATGCAATGCTGGAAGCTATGCAATCTATTGATAATGCGAACGTTTTTTATAACACATATATTAGTGGCAATCATGTAAATAATAAGTATCTTACTTCAATTCACGAATATTTAAGCATTCTTAATTCTATAGATGGTGGTGATACTATTACCGCAAGATTAGCATTCGAGGCTCTTCAAGATAGCCTTTTTAACGTAGTCATAGAAGATGGAGATACCATTGTAGAGCCTTTGGCTAATTTCGACTATCGTTGTCTTGTGAATGAAGATAATATATTTGTGGTAGATGATAGAGTGTATCATTTATTCGATACGATATTTATTACATGTCCCACAGATCGACATTCTGAATTGCTGGAGATGTCAAAGAATCGATTGCAATTTATGATGTTAGTTGAGGAATTAAAAAGAGAGCCAGTAGATGTTCCAAGTATTATGCAGGCAAGAGTAGGCATCTATGATGATCTTATTCCTGATTTAGAGATTATTTATGTTTATGAGCCAACTAGTGGTATTCACGAGTTGAATTATGAAAAAACTATTGGTAAGCATCGAATGCGGGTTTCTATTAACGCTTCTGAACATTATGCTAGTTTCTATGAAAGACACGATTTTAAAACTGAATATAAAATAAGGAGTCATAATAAATGGGCAGGCATATGGTGGATAAAAAATGAAAAATTGGATATTGATATATCGTATTTAGTGGAATATGCATTGTTATTTAGGACACTAGAATTAAGTGTCGATCATAATTATACCACCAAAGGTTTTTATCCCTCTTATAAAAAGTCAACTTCTGTACCTTTCACTGATGAAATATATGTTAATACGTATGGTATAAACTATATACATTTCACTATCTCTAATCAGTATATGACCATTACTAATGCGGATGAAAAATAATATTAAAATCGATAAATGTAAAATAATTCAGTTATGAGAAATTTAAAATCATTTTTTCTTATTTTGGCAGTAGCAATGCTATGTGTTTCTTGTGAAAAAGAACCTCATGCGATCGCATTCATCACCAACGAGGTGAATACACCTATTATGCTCTATTCTGAAAGCGATTCAATATTCTTATACCCATTACAAAGGACATACTTAGCACATATTGGAGTGGAGAATGGAGAAATCTACTCGTGTGATGGTTTTAGCTTGTTCGACCCAATAACAAGAATGGGGATATTGGATACAATATATGATATTCCTGAGCAATATGGTTTGTTTTTGGCTGACTTGAACAATTATTTGCATATGATTGGATCGGAACCTGGGCTTAACTCAGGAACGATATATGAGAATAGTAGCTATGACTATTCTTTGAGTGTTGAATTTGTAAAACAGATAATTAGTGAAAATTACATCAAAAATAACTAATCTAATACATTTATTATGAAAGCAAGTGTTCAATACAATGATTTAATCGGCACGTGTGCTGCTGATGTAAGTGACTTTTATTCTAATCATTTACAAAATTATTTAACAAATCATTTTACAAATTACGATGAAAATACTTATCTATGCGTAGGATGTAAAATCTGGATATCTGACAGGAATGAAGCTACCATCCATTTCATCTGCCGAAATAAAGAAACAAACGAGTATGTCCAAATGGACACTGCCGAATGGTGGAGTTTGGAGAATGTGTTCGATCTTTTTAAACGAACAGAAATTATATTTGGAGGTAAATTTGAACATATCGAAAATATTGAAGTCGATGAGAATAATTCGATTGAACTTATAGAACGATAGTTTTAGAAAACAATTAAAGTGTAATATAAAACTTATTACACACAAAAGTCTTACTCTTTCACTTTTGAATGGGTAAGATTTTTGTTATATAGTAACCACAGGCATAACAATACGATTATTAATTAGTTCAGAAACTTTTGAGATACAAAGAAATCTCCCAATAGTATGAGGATATATTAATAAATTGGATATATCGCAATAGGTCCAACTGCTCAACAGGACTCTCTATGTATTATATAGAACGCACAATCATCATCATAGTATTATTCTTGCATAAATTATTGGGTTTTATGGTAACTAATTGGTAATGAAATTATTAGTGCTGATGGTTTTTATAGATTAATTAAATCTATTGTATAAATCTTTGATTTGTAGTAATTTTGCACACAAAATCATTAACTATCATTGAAAGCTTTCAATGGTCGCAGCAAGAGAATCATTAACCTTAAAATTATTACAATCATGAAACACACATTTCTATTTCTTGCATTAGTTTGTTGTACTTATTCTTATGCATTTCAAGCCGTCTTAACTTCTTCAATCTATAGAAGTGAAGAAACGGCATCTTACTCAACTCCTAATACCATAGAGGTATCAATAACACCACGACGTGCTCGTTTTATTAATAAAATTACATCAAAACCAGAAGTTCAAACTGCACTAAGTTTAGCAGAAAGTATCTTTAGTGAAGCTATGAACTCTGAGTTTTTAGAATTTGCACCAATAGTGGCAGAAGTAACATATGGAGAATATCTAGAGTTAAGCGATGAGGAAATTTGTCGAGTGGAAGTTCTTTATACTGATACAATAATACGTCATACTTACTACAACAGTATAGGACAATATGATAACACATATTACCCTACTTTAATTCCAAAGGCAATGCACAATTTAGGAAGTAGTGCAGTATCAGATAATCCTCTCCTTCGAATAAAATTAAATCCGAATTTCTCATATCATTTTGATGTTTCTCCAGTACCACAAGACAAATACGATGCAATAACAATTTTCTTACGTGCTCTTGCAATTGGATGTGGAATTCATAGCACATTCAATCCAGAAACGAATAATTTTGGAGTAACTAATGAGGGGGAAATATATATCAATGCGTTTGATTCTCAAATCTACAATGATAATGGATCAACATGTGACGATGTTGTTAGTGGGAATATAAGTATAACAGATTTCTTAGCAAATAAGTCTATTTTTGCTAAAGGTTATCGTGAGGTTTCCACTCACGATGAAATAGCTGTACAATTGTTTAATGATTGGGAATATGATTTCAATCCTCAATCTCCTATAAGTAGCAGAACATTTAATACAATATATTATTTAACATACACTGACGAAGAAATAAATGACGGATTTTATGATTTATTGGATGCGTTTCTTAATGAAGGTGTGCAACAACGGGAAATGACTCCCTATACAATGGCCCTTCTGCGGCGTTTGGGATGGGAAAAAACTATACCCGTTGGTTTCGAAGATGAGTATCATATAGATGATGCTACGTTACATTGCAGCAGTACTACATTGTTACCTAATCAAACATATTCGGTTTGGCTTTCAAGGAATGTGGATTTAAATGATCTTACTTGTAGAATAGAAAGTGTAGATAGTTCATATGTAATAGGATCTTGCACCTATGATTCTTTTTCGTATAGTACTATCCCTAATAATGTTCAATGGAAACGTAATCCTATAACAAAAAATATAGTGGGTCAACTTGAGTGTAAGGCAGGTGTATTAAAGGAAACTGGATATGTAGAGAAAGAGAAAGTATGTGCAATAGAAATTCCTTATAGACCCAATAGACCACTTGTTCAAAGATCAGAGAGTACCACAAATGGATTTATAACATTGGACTTGAAAGCATTTGCAAACGGTAGTGAAACTTATACAATCACATATACAGGTGTTACATCTGGAGATACGCATACTTTTACTATCGCAGCAAATGCACTAGATACAATTTTAAATAACATTACTGCAAATCAGTTATACAACATGTCTATCTATGGCACTAATAATGAAGGTAATAGTGAAACGTATACATTTACTTTTGGAACTTCCCGCCCACAATTGAATTTGGCAGTTGTATTAAGAGGTACATCACTAATATATAGTTTATCTAGTAATACAACAGATATATCAAATGTAACAATTAATCTCGTGCAAATAACCAATACACAAGGAGAGGTTATGTTGGTTTCATCTGCGGAACCAGGTGAACCTATTGATGTTAGTTCTTTGACACGTGGTACTTATATCCTTAATGTAATTGTAGATGGAACAAGATATAGCAGAACATTTGTTAAACGATAAACAACATTCATAAAATATGAAAGTTAAAATATGTTATTTGTTGTTAGCTTTATTTGCTTTGCCAATTTATGCAGAACAGAATCCATGTGAAGAATATAAACATGTTAACCTAAGTGTTAGATTATGTGGAAGAGCATCTCTAATTTATCATCTTTCTAATGATGGAATAGAACCTCCTTATGTTGATAGCGTGTGGATTGAAAATACAGAACATGAACCATTGCGAAAACTTGATGCACAATCAGGAGACACCATAGATGTTTCGTTTCTTGAAAAACAAGGATCTTATATATTAAGGGTGTATATTGGTGAATGCATGCTGAGTAGAACATTTGTGCATCGTGTAATATCGACCGACTTGGAGAATAACACAACATCTCCTTTACAAAAGAGAAAATTCTTTTACTACAAAGGAGTGTTGTATTATGAAGCACCAGACGGGAAACGATATGATATTTTAGGGCGAAAACTATAGGTATTAATGTTACTAACTTTATTATTTCAATCACTATGAAAGTAAGTATTCAATATAGTAAAAAATGTAAATTTATAGTTATGAAGACGTTTAAGTTACTTTTTCTCGCCGCAGTTGCGGGAATTTGGAGCGCATGCGAAGCGATTAGTCCAGAAGAAAAGGCACTAATTGGTAAATGGTCGGAGCAGTATCATGTCGATATGTATGTAGAATCCATTACCTTTGATGAAGAGGGGTTGGCGCATTATCAAGAAAGGCCAGATACAACGTGGTTTGTTGTTCCTGATGAAGCAGGACGCTTTGCAACCTTGAAGTATTCTGTCAAGAATAATAAATTACACTTCTCTGGAGAAACTAGTGTATGGAATGATGAGACATCTCATTATGAGGAGAATGTGCCTTTCTCATTTGTTACCGATTATTCTATACAAGGAAATGTGCTCACTATTGATTCATTTTCATACAAGGGCGGGCTAGATTCATTTTTCAATTCTCTAATATTATATAAACAATGAAACGGATTTCAATTATAATACTATGCCTACTAAATTTATTGAGTATGGCATATTGCCAGGATTATTATTGGTATAAAGGAAATAAGTTACCGCTTAAACGAGGCAATCAACATTATATTCTATATCAAGAAAAGGGAGTAAAAAAGTTACTCTTCTCAAATTACAGAAGTAGAAGAAACGATCTATTATCAAGACAAGACACTAAAAGCAGGAATAATTACTCAACTCTCAGATATAGATGAAACTAACATATTATACCGCATCCCATCATACCTAACGCAAGATAGTACTAAGAATTTGTATATTACTCATCGTTTTTGCGTGAAACTTAAAAGTAGTAATGATTTTACAGTATTACAGGATTTTGTTAGGCAATATGATGCCGAAATAGAGCAAGAGGGTGATTTCCCATTATGGTATATAGTAAGATGTGGTCTTAATTCGCAATACAATGCGCTTGAATTAGCGAATATATTTTACGAGTCCAATTTATTTGCAGTATGCGAACCTGAACTTATAGGTATCGTTAATTATGATTGCGTCAATGATTCTAAATTCGGCGATCAATGGAACTTGAAAAATACTAGGCAGGGATATTTTTGGGAAAGTGGTATTGATATTAATTATTGTGAAGCAAATGCGATTACAACAGGTGATTCATCAGTTATCATAGGGGTTTACGATTTAGGTGTTGATAGAACCCATCCTGATATTAATCTCTATCCTTTCAGTTACGATGTGAATACCAAATCATCCCCAAGCACAATTTATACCACTGATAATGGTAATAATTATCATGGTACAGCATGCGCAGGTATTATAGGAGCGAAAACAAATAATAATTTGGGAGTGGCTGGTATCGCTCCTAATTGCCCTATAATGTCACTTAGTTTTTACAATGCCTCGTCATGTCGGATTGGACGAGGGTTTAAAGTAGCCGCAGATAGTGGTTGCTCGGTAATTAGTAATTCCTGGAATTTATCGGATTCATCTAACTATGTAAATGAGGGTATTTCCTATGCGTTGTCTGAAGGCAGAAATGGGAAAGGCTGTGTTATCGTCTTTTCCGCAGGAAATGAAAATAGAGATAGTGTAAATTATCCGGCAAGATCCAATGACTCAATCATTGTGGTCGGGGCAATCTCCCCATGTGGTGAACGATGCAATCCATATTCATGTGACGCAGAGGATTGGGGGTCTAACTATGGCGACAAATTGGACATAATGGCACCTGGTGTAAAAATTCGCACTACAGACAATGTAGGAACTGGAGGTAAAACTGCTACAGATTATATGGATGATTTCAACGGAACTTCTTCTGCCTGTCCCCATGTGGCAGCTGTGGCTGGACTCATTCTCTCCGTAAATCCATTTCTAACGCAGAAAGAGGTGGTGGATATTATAGAGTCAACAGCAAGAAAAATAGCATCAGGATATAATCCAACTCCAAATCGCCCTAACGGCGATTGGAGTCGTTACTTTGGATATGGTCTTGTGGATGCTCATGCAGCAGTTGTAGAAGCTCAAAATAGGCTTCCGAAAATTCAAGGCTCAGATTATATATGTATAGATGACACTATCAATTTTAGTCTATTAGATATTCCTGAAGATGCAGTTGCTTATTCTTGGGAAACTACTTCTAATTTAGTCTACTGGGGAACGCTGGAAATTGTACAAGGCCAGGGCTCGCCATCGATTAGAGTCGTAACAAAAACACGAGAAATAATTCCAGGACTTCCTAAACTTGGCAATATTCCTTTGAATAATCCATCTATCAATGATAATATGTATGTTAGTGTTACAATAACGATGTCGGACAACACAACACATACCGTTAAGAAAATAGTACATACTCCACGAGGAGAAACTCCTATCATTGAAGAAAGTTCAACCGAGAGACCTTGGAAAACTGGAACAACGCGTCATTTTTTTATCACCAATAACACTGATGCTCCTATAGATTCTTTAAAATGGGAGATAGTGGATATCATATTCAAATCAACTGGAAATGATACTACAATTATAAAAGGACTAGGAAATTCTATATACTATATTCCGCATGTACCACCAACTTATCTAGGCCTAGTAACAATCACCGCCACTAACGCTTTCGAAACTTGTGGAGAAGAACAATCAACTACCTTAGCAATAGGGACCTATAATTCTTCTTTGTCGCTTGTAACTAACTATGAAGGAAATGTACTTAACGTATCCGTCGTAGAAAATAACGGGGAACAACGTTCTTTAATTCAGTTACATGAAAAAAGCAGTTATATACTTGAAATATGGCATAGTATTGAAGGATGTGTACATACGCAAGCAATGCTAAGTAATAATGAACAAATCAATATTAGTGGTTTTTCGCAAGGAACATATATTTTATTACTCAAGGAAAATGGCAATATTATTGCTCAAACGAAGGTCATAATTAACTAATACTTTTACTACATCGAAAAAGAAATAATCTGACTATAAATTCAATTATTATGAAAGCAAGTGTTCAATACAACGATTTAATCGGCACATGTGCGGCTGATGTGAGTGATTTTTATTCCAATCATTTACAAAATTATTTAACAAGGCATTTTACAAATTACGATGCGAATACTTATCTATGCGTAGGATGTAAAATATGGATATCTGATAGAAATGAAGCTAATATCCACTTTATATGTCGAAATAAAAACACAAACGAGTATATTCAAATGGGCACTGCCGAATGGTGGAGTCTGGAGAAGGTGTTCGATCTTTTTAAACGAATCGAAATTATATTTGGAGGTAAATTTGAACATATCGAAAATATTGAAGTAGATGAGAATAATTCGATTGAACTTATAGAACGATAGTTTTAGAAAATAATAAAAGTGTATTTGCCTATACAGCAAGGTCTTGCAATGGGGCGGAGAATCACCTAGTACCATCAAAGCCCTTTTGGAGATCAAGGCAACTGGTATCAGTTTGCACCGATTTGAGCGAATTATACATAAGGAGCAATACAAGGTATTGCAGCACACTCACTATCTCATTAACCCAAACTGTGAGATAAAGTTCGGTTTGCGTCCATGCGTATTGCCTAAGTGTTTGCAGATTCCGTATTTGTCGGATTTCTATACTACCGCGATGTATTATTTAATTGAAAAACAATAATAAGGTTGCAAATATGGGGAAATTGTAGTACCTTTGCAACCGAAAGTAAAATCCTGTAAAATTTCATGCCTATGAAACGAGCATTACTTTTCGTATTTTGTGCGCTGATAAGCGTGCAGATGTTCTCTCAGATTGACCTTCCAAAAGATTTGTTTCCTACTTTGGCAGAATTACAGCGAACAAGTTGTAGCGAATATGTTGATTGCCAAGAAAACGAAACTTACTTGATGCAAGCTGATGAGATCAAGGAGATCAATGGAAAGCAGTATCTTAAATATGGCGGTGTGTTTTTGCGTGAAGAAGATTCTAAGGTGCTAATATATAGTTTTCCTTATGAGAAGGATTTTGTTTTGTATGATTGGACATTGGAAATAGGTGATACGCTACAAATTTTGGGTATTGATCCATTCTCTTTCCCTGAACTTGAATATACCGCAGTGGTGGATTATGTGGCATTTGAGGAATATGATGCAAATGGAAATAGAACAATCGTCAAAAAACCATTAGGAAATAAACGAGTGAAAGATATTTCTACAATGAGATTATTAGATGGAAATGAATATAAGGCGTGGTTATTTGGATATGATTGGGAGAGAGGAAATTATTATGTAGAAGGTATCGGTAATGCCAGCAAATATGGGGGCGATTATGTAGATTTAGTATGTCCTTTTGAAGTCCCCAGTTGCTATTATGGCGAACGATTAGTATGTGTGAGCCGCGATGGTATATTACTCTATCAGATAGACGATGCCGAAATGGAGCGTTTAGGTACAGCGTGTCTAAATGAAAGTGTAGAAACTGACTTGGAAACAGTAACACCACCTTCTCCATCTTTTCATAAGATGCTTCAAGAAGGACAATTGTTGATTCAACATGAAGATAAAACCTACAATGTCATAGGAATGGAAGTGAAATAAAAGAGAATTTTTTCAAACATAGTCTTTTATGCATCGTGTACGAATAGTTATATTGTTATTAAGTGTCCTATGTTCTTTGTCTTCTTGTCACTGGCAGGAAGCAAAGAATATAATTGTAATTGCTGATAGTATTGATCAAACTGAGCATGTAATCTATGATGATACTATGGCATTAAAGAGGGTGATTTGTTCATTGGATAATCCAGCAGGAAGGATTTTGATGTCTAATACATTGGGCAAGGCGTACTACTACATGGGACGCAACTATAGCCTATCTAATCAGATAAAAGAAGCTGCCGAGTGCTACATTGAAGCAGACCGCTTGCAAATAGATGACCCGATTTATCGAGGACGAGTGAATTCGTGCATGGGATATATCTGTGCTCAAAATAATAGCGATAGTTTGGCGTTGATATTCTATGAGCGGGCAAGTAACGATTTCTTAGAAAGCGGTAACGAATGGAGATATGCACAAAGCTTATTAAATGTCTGTTTAAGGCATGCACATTTACATCAGTTCAAAGAATCAGATAGCTTATGGCAACATGCAAAAATACATCAGTTAGATAGCTCCTATAAAGCACGTTTTTATGAAGTACGAGGGGTTTATTTTTACGAGCAGCAACAATATGATTCTGCTTTGATATGCTTTAAACTTGGACTAAACTTTCGAGACAACGAACAAGATAAATGCTTTGGGTATTTGAAAATAATGCAATCATACTATTTCGGTTATAAAAATATCGATAGTACTTTGAATTATGCTCAAAAAATTGTTTCTTTCTCTAGAAATCCAAATTATATTTCAAATGCATATTTTTGTTTAATGCAAGATGCACAAATGAACAGCAACACATCATTGTTAAGCGAATATGCTCATGCCCGAGAGGATGCTAACAGATTATTAGATCAATCTATAAGTTCCTACTCAGAAGCTATTTCATTGTTGAAAGAATATTTATTTAACCCTTATCCTTGGCGTTGGGTATGGCTTTTACTGGCCCTCATAATAGCAATGTGCGGTGTTTTAATCGCTGGCATTCTTATTTATCGCAAACGCACAAAGCTTCAATTGCATATATCCAATGAACATATCGTAGAATTGTCGACACAATTGGAAAAACAAGAAAATGAACTTAACATAGCGTGTCAAAAGAATCATCAAACTAAAATGATTGATGAGATTCGTATCAAACATCCAACTCCGCCCAATAAGTGGAATGATTATTGCCGATTAAAGACTGACATTAACCCATATTTGAGCACTTGGCTTACAGCATTAGAAGAGTTGAATTTGACCAATAGAGAAAAAGTTCTGTGTACATTTATCTTCCTTTATCCATATCTTTCTGCAGAGGAACTTGCTAAATTCATGTGTATGACAAAGGGAGGAGTACAAGTTATTAGGACCCATGTTGTAAAAAAGGTAGGCATAACATCTACACAATTGGTGGATTATTTGCAAGAAATGTCAAAGGAGATGTAGAAGGGGAATTGCAACACTTTATTGATTGCAATTGTAATTTATTGATAATCAACAAATTACCCCCCCGAATTTTATCGTTTGTGTTTTTTTATTGCACAAGTTATGATTTTGTTGTAATTTTGCAGAAAATTTTAACATATAACTATCATGAAAAAAGTTTTATTTATTGCATTGTTTTTACTAGGTATTAGCAATGCGTCTATGTTTGGAATGGTTCAAGAGATTATCTTGAGTGAAATGTATACGATTATGCCATTAGATGACCCTGGTAATGAGACCATAGGAGAAGGTCCTGATCCAAATCAAATTCGTGCTACTATTGATAATACACGTCTGCATGTGAATACAAGTACAGCTTATCCTCTCTATGTAGAAGTTATTGATCAAGAAACAGGCGAAGTTGTCGTAGAAGAAGAGTTCGTAGATGAAATTGAGGCTACCATAGATCAAGCAGGTTCATACACTATACAAATTTACTCTGGTAACACCATTATGACTGGTGAGTTTGAAGTGGAATAATATGAAAGTATGATATGTTAAAAGAATTGCTAATAAAATCTGTTAAATGGAAGGTGTGGACGTGGTGCCTGTCTAGTTTTGGTGCACTTGTAACTATACTTTTGTTAGGACGTAATTTTTTCGATATGGATATCAACAAATCCATATTGTTAGGTTGCGCATCATTGTGTACCATATGGCTTTTTCGTTTCCTCTATCTTCTATGTGAAGCACTTATTAAATATTGTCATAATACTTTTATAGACTCCATATGGGGAGATGCAATTGTTGAACTCAAAAACGCTTATTCTGAAATACATTCCCTGAGAAAACAGGAGGATATAAGTGATGAAGACTTTATCACTGTTATGGTAAAGTTATGTGACACTTTGAAAAAGATTTTTGACAAAAAGACAAAAGCGAATTGCTGTGTGTCTATAAAGCTTCCCATATCAAGTGGTGATAATTTGGAGGCTTTAGAACTGTATAATTTATGCAGAGATAGTTCACATAAAGGTAGAGATACAGATCAATACAGGAAGATCAAACATCGAATTATTGCTAATACTGCTTTTTCTAAGATAGTAATTAAAATACTAAAAGGAAATCAAAAACACTTAGCTTATGTAAACAACAATATCGCAGACTCACCTGATTACGAAAATACAAGCCGAGAATGTTATACTAATGGAGTTCTTCCGTACAATAGTGAATTGGTTTATCCAATAGTACCTATTAAAGGTAATGAGACTAACGAGCGAGATTTAAAAGGCTTTATATGTATTGACTGTAACCAATCTAATATGTTTGATGAAAACCGTTACGACATCCCTATGGTACAAGGTGTTGCAGACGGAATATATGATTTATTTACAAGAAGAAACAATGGATAATATGAAAAAAGCATCACATAATATAGGTTTTGAGGTTCTAAGGAAAAGTGAAGATGTAGTGGTTTTAAAAAGAGTTCTTTCTTCGAAAAGAGGAAGAAGACGAGAAGATGAAAGGTTCTTGCCAAAATTATCAGTACATTATTTTGAAACTAAAGAAGCAGAGCGTTTGCAAAGCCTTGCAGCTGAAATTTCTGAACGGCAAAGACAAGCTAAGAATTTAACAGGATATAGAAGAGTGTTAAACATTCTGAAATTTACATAAGTATAGTGGTAATTATGAGGTAATTATCGTGTTTACAGGAAATGTTTTCTCTAATCTCGCCCAGTTCTTTATGGACTGGGCGAGATTCTTTTATGTTCATATGAGAAGAATAGTGCAGAAATGGTAGCACATACCATTTCTGCTGCATTTGTGGTAAATGCTACCACCGAAGTATCAATAAAAAGCAGTAATTTTGCAGCGTGAAAATGAACTCAAAACAAATACTTTGCGAGCACGTCAATCGCTTGCTCCGAGAACGAAACATCACCAAAAGCGAATTGGCTGAAGGAATCGACATGGACAAGTCCAATCTCGGTAAAATGCTCAATGGGCAGCATCCGTTTGACCTTAATCTGCTTGACCCAATAGCTGAGTTCTTCGGGGTTGATTGTGAAGAGTTGATTAGAACAGAAAAAGAGGATGGCATTATTCGGTACACGGATAAAGACACAACAATCATTGCAATAAGAACAAATAAATATATTACCGATAACATCTTACAACAAATAGCAAAAATACTATGACCAAACAAGAAGCTGCAATCAAGTACATAACGGAGAATTACTTGGATTATAGGCGATTGAGACATGACATTGTTGCAGATAAGCTGCAAGTGCGCATGGAGAAGCCTACCCCCGACCCCTTCCTTAAGGACGGGGGGAATAGCGCGGTGCATAAGTCCTTTCCTTTAGGAGAGGATTTAGGAGAGGCTGCTGTTTGGCGAGAAATGACCAAAAACGACATCAACTCCATTGTCTGCCATTGTGCGCAAGAGTGCGATGTGAATATCACTTCGCGCGAGGTGATGACTGCACTACAATCGGATCTCATACCCGATGTCCACCCCTTGCGCGAGTATATCCTCTCACTACCACCCTACACACCTGACCAACCCGACTGGATAGACTTTGTCGCCTCTCAGGTGAAGGTGCGCGAGAGCGCACAAGATCGCCCTAAAGGGCTGTTAGAACGCACTTCGTGCTGTCAGACCACTACGTTGTTAGACCGCCCCTATGGGGCTGAGAGACCAATGAATCTAACAGGCGAAGCCGATCTAACAGTGAGCGAAGCGAACGGTCTAGCTTCTAACAGCTCGCAAAGCGAGCGATCTGAAGCAGACCGACTTTGGAGAGTCTGCTTTAAAAAGTGGTTTGTAGCGATGGTGGCGAGTTGGATGACAGATGAGGTGGTTAATCATCAAGTACTTGTACTCATCGGCAAACAAGGCATCTTCAAGACCACTTGGCTCGAACACCTCATTCCGCCCCACCTGCGTGCCTATACTTGCAAGCTCGCCAACTCCAATGAACTCAATAAGGATGAGCGCCTCCGCATTGCTGAGTTTGGACTCATATCCCTGGACGAGATCGACTCGATGAACAACCGTGAGTTGAATCAACTGAAATCGGTGATTACCGCCACCGATGTGAACGAGCGTGCCGCCTATGCCTACACCAAGGAGCGTCGCGTGCGCTTGGCTAGCTTCTGCGCCAGCGGCAATAGACGCGACTTCCTCACCGATATCACTGGCAACCGCCGATGGCTGCCATTCGAAGTCGAGAGCATCCAAAATCCCTTTCATACCACCTTGCCCTACGAGCAGATGTATGCGCAGGCATGGGCACTAGCACAAGATCCCTTCTTCAGCTACTGGTTTGACCTCGACGAGATAGAGGTGCTCGAGCAGCACAACCAGCAATTCCGCGACGAGAGCAACGAGGAGCAGTTGATAGATGTATATTTTGCTGTACCAGCCACAGATGCCGTCAATACCAAATTTCTAACCACTGCGGAAATCAGCGAACGACTGATCTATTATGGCAATATCAAGCGTCCTATGTCACTAAGTCGATTAGGGGTGTTGCTTAGCCAGAAGGGCTTTCTGTCTATTCGCAAAGGCACACCTCAAAGACGAGGATGGATAGTCTATGAGCGTGATAGTGAGGATATTAATTCAGAAAGAAAGATGTTATCAAAAAACTAAACTAGACAGAAAGACATAACTTTTAATAATCTCGTCCACGCGTGTACGGGGACGAAAAAGAGAAAAGTGCTGTCTATCCGTCTATCTGTCTA
>JAFYSK010000032.1 GCA_017559385.1 Paludibacteraceae bacterium
TCTATGTACTCCGTAATCTATTGCCACCGCTAGCACTCGCTTCGCTCATCCGCTTAATCTTATGGAATGTGGCGGTACACCTTACAGAGACCAATCAGAGTCGTTGCAGTTAAGATTCAGCGGTCACATTTTGGATGTTCCCAAAATGTGGAGCGGTGGTAATTTATTTCGGAGAACCTTATAGCCTTGCTTGCAAGTGAACCTTGTAAACAAGATTTATAAGATTTCTCGCCGTAGGCGTAGGAACTTCTTTCTCCTTGCCTCTCACCGCTCACCTCTCACCTCTCACCTAGCCGCTTTGCGGCTACAAAGGTACGCAAAAAAACCGACATACGCAAATTTGCTTTGTATATTCATAGTTTTTTGCCTTTTTGCTTGTTACTTTCAAAAAAATGTTATAACTTTGCACTTTGTATTTGTACATACTACCATGAAAAAGTTCAGTTTCTTACTTTTCCTCTTCTTGCTGGCCAGTAGCATGGCGCATGCTGTTACATATGTTTATAAAGGTCGCAGTACTTATTCTAGTGATATACTGTTTACCTGGGACGGCAAGTACCTCTATGCGGGTCGCAGTACCTATTCCAGCGACGTTATTCTGACTTTCGATGGCAAATATATCTATGCGGGTCGCAGCACTTATTCCAGTGATATCTTAGGCACTTGGGATGGCCAATATTTCTACGACGACCGCAGTACATACTCCAGCGATATCTTGTGCACATGGGATGGCAAGTATGTTTATAAGGGGCGTAGTACTTATTCCAGCGATGTACTTTATACCTACGATCGCCAGTATGTTTATTCGGGCCGAAGCACCTATTCCAGCGATATTATTCTCACGGTGGAAGGCAGTTTGCCCATAGCTGTACTGATAGTCATAGTTTTGTAGCAAAAAGTAATAGTTTTTTTTGAAAAATATTATATTTTGTTTGGTGGATTGGATTAAAAGTATTATCTTTGTCGCCGAAAGGCTAAAATGGATAGCATATTTATATTAACTTTTAAATTTACTATTATGAAAAAATCTTTTATCGTATTAGCAGTTATCGCTCTGTTTGGTTTGATGACCTCTTGTGCTCCTTCAACCGATAAGTTGATTGATCAATATGAGGCAGCTCTGAAGGCAGCTGATTTGGAAGAGGCTAGAGAAGTAGCGGCAGAGTTGGAAAAAGTGAAAGATACTTTTACAGAGGAACAAGAGGAGCGCGTTACTGAGTTGGCTTTTGGACATGCCTTGTTAGAAATGGCTGGTGACTTGAAAGATAAAGGCTTGTAATAGTCTTTCCGGTTGAATGGATTTTATATAAACTATTAATTTTCTACGATTATGAAAGTAAAAACATTTATTCTCATAGCTCTTGTAGCTATGTTTACAGCTTGTACTCCTAGTCTTGAGTCATTGGTTACTCAGTTTGAGAACGCAGCTGAGGATGGTGATGTAGCTAAAGCTGAAAAGATCATCGATAAGATTGACAAGCACTATACAGAGAGCGACTTGACCATAGACCAAGCTGAGCGTCTTGCTGCTGCTAGTTTCCAATTGCTTCTCAATGCTGGTACCGAGCTCTTTGAGGGTGCTTCTGAGGAGGCTCTAGATGCCATGGACGATGCTATGGACGAGGCTGCTGATGCATTAGACGACGCTATGGACGATGCCGCTGATGCATTGGACGAGGCTTTTGATGACCTAGGCTTGTAATATCGCTTCGCTATACAAAAAAGCTGCTCCAACGGGCAGCTTTTTTTATCCCTACCTCTCGCCTTTCACCTCATCGCCTCATCGCCTCCTCGCCTCATCGCCTCATCGCCTATAACCCATACCCTATACCCGATACCCGCCCATCGCCCATAGCCCATCGCCTCAACATGGCCCACTGATCTCACGGATTTTCACGGATGTATTGGATTTGATCTCCTAGCCCTATCGGGCAGAAAAAATCGTTGTTCGAGGCTCTGCCGAGATAAGACATCTTATCAATCTTATTTACAAGGTTCACTTGCAAGCAAGATTATAAGGTTCTCCGAAACTGATTACCACCGCTCCTCATATCGCCTTGAGCGATACTCGTGCGCTGAATCTTATGAATGCAGCGGTACACATATCAAAAGATAAATCAGAGTCGGTGCAGTTAAGATTCAGCGGTCACGTTTTGGATGTTCCCAAAACGGGGAGCGGTGGCAATTTATCACGGAGTGCAATGTAGTGGGTGGGTAAAAGCGCAATAAGATTTATAAGATTTCGTGAGCGCAGCGAGCAGGAGCTAACACCTTTCGCCTCCTCGCCCATAGCCCTTCGCCTTTCGGCGTGTTAAAGAAGTTTTAATGGTTTCAAGGGTTTTAAAGGTTTTAAGGGTTAAATCCCGAGTCGCGAGCTACTGTCATCCGTGAGAATCCGTGAGATCCGTGGGAGGT
This sequence comes from Paludibacteraceae bacterium, assembly GCA_017559385.1. Taxonomy (GTDB): domain Bacteria; phylum Bacteroidota; class Bacteroidia; order Bacteroidales; family Paludibacteraceae; genus Colicola. The sequence continues at coordinate 2,416 of JAFYSK010000032.1, forward strand.
AATAGCCGGCTTTGCCGCCTCTAAACCCTTAACATTCGCTCAGCCCCCCCCCCTACATCAAAAAAAAGACTGCCCCGTCGGAGCAGTCTTTTCTATTATCTTTCAGTCAATAGTATTATTTAACCACTGAACCAGTTGCGCTGTATTTAACGCCGTTCTTGATGATTACTAGTTGGCCGTTCTCAAGTTGTTTCTCTACATTGCCAGCAGCGGTAGTCACATCCTCAACAGCAGTTGTAGCTACGTTGTAAGTGATATGAATAGGTACATTGTATGAGTTAACAGCGTCGATTACCATAGTGAGTTTGCCATCTACTTTACCTACCTCAATTTGACCAGAAACCATGTAGTATAGTTTGTCGAGATACATTGTACCAGCTTCCTCAACCAATGTGCTGTAGAAGCATGGCCATACGCCTTGACCTGCTACATAACCTTGTGAAGCATATGCAGTACCGTAAGCAGGAGTTGCAGACAATGGATATACGCCAGCTGGAACACCTACCTCAGGATCAGTAGTGTTAGCAAAGAACAACAATGATATTTGATCACTCATATCAGCTGCAACAACATCTACATAGATTTGGCCGCTAGCTGCGTAATCCAAGTCAACTACCAAAATATCCTCGGTAGTATAAGCACGGTTTACGCTACCTGTTTGCTCGTCGTATTGAAGACCAGTATTTGCGCCTCCGGCAGGATCATAAACCACTTTACCAGCTACGCCGTTAGAGTTAACTGCGTCGATAGTCAATTTCATTTTGCCATCTACGTACTCAATAACCACATTACCGCTTACCATAAAGAACATAGGGGTAGTGACGTATACGCCATCATCTTTAACTACCAATGGGAAGTATGCGCAAGGTGTCACACCATATTGTGCGCTGTAACCTTGAGAAGCATAAGCTGTACCGTAAGCAGGAGTGCTAGAGATAGGATAAGTACCAGCAGGTATGTTGCCATTCTCGTCAAGTGCTTGTACAAAGAGTAAGAGTGATGTTGAGCTGCTGTAGTCAGCTGCAATCACGTCGATATATACTTGACCTTGGCTGATGTAGTCGGTGGTTACCTCAAGTGCGTCACCAGCGTTGTAAGTAACGTTGATAGCCTCGGTAGCATCGTATTGAAGACCAGTAGTAGCTGCAGGAGCTTTCTTCAAACCAGGAGCGAGCTCAAAAGTCAAATTGGCTGATTTTGGACTAAGTTGATAAGCATTGCGTGGAGTGCCCACTGTTGGGTTGGCTACTGCGCCAAGTACCATACATAATGACAAAGCAAGTGTGTAAAGTTTTTTCATAATACCTTAAATTTTAATTGATTATACCTTAAATTTGTTAGATACAGACTCATTTGTTAGCTTTCTGCTATCAAATTTTGCTGCAAAGATACTGCTTTTTTTTGATATGACCAAATATTTTTGACAAAATGTTACAAATATTTTCATTTTTCTAGCATTTTATCACCTACACCTTATTATATATAGAGAGCCTTCGCCTCCTCGCCTCTCGCCTCCTCGCCTCCTCGCCTCATCGCCTCATCGCCTATAACCTATAACCCATAGCCTCAACATGGCCCACTGATCTCACTGATTCTCACGGATGTTTTGGATTTTATCTCCTAGCCCTTGCGGGCAGAAATCTTATTAATCTCATTGCTCACTTCGTTCGCTCAATGTTCTCCGAAATATATTGCCACCGCTCCTCATATCGCCTTGAGCGATACTCGTGCGCTGAATCTTATGAATGCAGCGGTACACATTTCAGAGACCAATCAGAGTCTAATCAGAGTCGTTGTAGTTAAGATTCAGCGGTCGCGTTTTGGATGTTCCCAAAATGTGGAGCGGTGGCAATTTATCACGGAGTGCAATGTAGTGGGTGGATAAAAGCGCAATAGGATTTATAAGATTTCTCGACCGAAGGGAGTAGGAGCTAGCACCTTTAGAACTCTTAACTCTCAACTCTTAATAACAAATAACAAAAAAAATCACCATTTACTTGCATATATGCAATAATTGTTGTAATTTTGTAACCGAAATCAAATGAAAACGGTTAAGACACTCCACTTTGATTTTCATCTTTTGGCGTATCTATTTCTGTATCATTTGGTTATATGTATAATCAGTCGTTTGTGTGACGGCTCTTTTGTGCGTATTGGTATTTGATTTATTGAATCCTTAGGTGTTGGTTAAGGTTTAGTGTTCTACCATCTGTTTTGCTTTTGCGTTTCCCATCGCAAAAAAACACTCTTAGAACGGTTAAACCAGCGTCGCGTATAAGGCTCCCCGCCTTTACACCCTTTATGGGGTGGCTCTTGGGGTTCACTCCCCTTCTTTTACGGGTGAAGAGCCTTTGGCTCGATTGAATGTCCTGAATGGACATTCATAGAACAAATAGGCTGGGGGTAGGCTAATTTCCCTTTAGGTTGGGTCGGCTCTGCCGCCATATTGCCCCTTACATGCCCCCTATCTCCATCGGAACCTGATAGGGACTTCATCGGAACCTCATCGGAACCTGATCGGAACCTTACCGAAGGACAACCGAGAGATGACCGAGAGAAGACCGAGAGATCTCCGAAGGAAAAGCGAAGCGTAATCGTGCCCTTGTGGCTAAGAAAAGCGAAGCGTAATCGTGCCCTTGTGGCTAAGAAGAGCGAAGTATTATCGTGCCCTTGCGGCTAAGACTACCGTTACCATTCCGATAGGTTACCGAGGGGATACATAGTAGATTGTTAAGGGATAGTTAATGGATAGTTAAGGCTCTTTGCCTTTACACTTTACACTCTACACCAAAAAGTCGTTCATAAAGTGTAAAATGTTTGTATATTTCATTTATTTTTAGTATCTTTGCAGCACTTTTCGAATTCTCCAGAACAAGGAGGCAAATAACAAAGAGTTATACAGAAGCAAATTTTTATTTCATATCAATATTTGTAGATTATGAGTACTGCGGAAAGAAAAGAACATCAAGCGATTGAACAGATGACTAAAAGAGTGTCATCTACTGCGTATTTGTCAGCAAGGCGGGCTAATATCCCTGTTACTTTTGCTCGTGGGGGCGTCATTTACCGCGTGACTAATGGAGAGAGAGTAGCGATAGGTGAAGTCTCTCCAGCAGTAAAAGTAACTCAGAAGGTTGTTTTATTGAAGAAGTCTAATGAGTAAACGCTTGCGTATTTTGGCGGGACCTAATGGGTCAGGAAAATCTTCTGTATACGAAGCTCTTGTGCAGGACAAGGGCTTTCGATGGGGTGTGTTCGTGAATGCGGATGAGATAGAAAAGAAATTACGAGAGGAGCAATATCTAAATATACGGTCTTACGGTGTAGAAGATTTTGATTGGGGAAAATTTCAGGCAGATTATCAGTCTTTTGTGGACTTGAAAGGGGGAAAGTGTGGTGTAGATAAATTGCGATATATTGATAAGAAGTTATTTGTACTAGATGCTCATTTAGTAGATTCGTATTTGGCGTCTTATGTAGCGACCTACATTAGAAATGGTTTGTTGCTGCTGAATAAAAAAGATTTCACATTTACAATAGAAACGGTAATGTCGCATGAGAGCAAGTTGGATTTTATGCGCGCGGCGCGAGATCACGGTTTTCGCATTTATCTTTATTATATATCAACATCCTCTCCAGAGATTAATGTTGGTCGTGTGGCTACACGTGTGAAAAAGGGAGGACATAATGTACCCGAAGAAAAGACAAGGTCACGCTACGAAAGGTCGTTAAGTAATCTACATGAGGCAATTTTGTTATCTGATAGAGCATATATATTTGATAATAGTGAAAGTTCGCATAAATGGATAGCGGAGTATGATGGGGTTACAGGAGAGTTGACTTATAAGGAAGATGAAATTCCCCAATGGGTAGAACAATATGTATAGGCATATGTTCGGTCTTTTTTATAAGGCTCCTTGCCTTTACACTTTACACTCTACACCCTACGCTAGAATAAATACATGTCTGAGAACAACCAAATACAATTATTCCAAGGCCAGCAAGTTCGCTACCTTTGGGACGAGGAGAAGCAGCAATACTTCTTCTCTGTGGTGGACGTTATCCAAGTACTGACGGATAACGCTACGCCACGTCGTTATTGGAGTGACCTCAAGCGCAAACTAAAAGCAGAAGGAAGTGAAGTGTACGAAAAAATCGTACAGTTGAAACTCCCTGCTCCAGATGGCAAAATGCGCCTCACCGACGTGGCTACCACGGAGCAACTCTTCCGCTTGATCCAATCTGTCCCAAGTAAGAAAGCCGAGCCTTTCAAATTGTGGTTAGCCGAGGTTGGACGCCAACGCCTTGAGCAGTTGCAAGACCCAGAGCAAAGCATTGAACAAGCTATTCGCGATTATCGTCGCTTGGGTTATTCCGAGGCATGGATTAACCAGCGTATTAAGACTATTGAGATTCGCAAGGGATTGACAGATGAGTGGAAGCGTGGTGGAATGAAGGAGGATAGTGATTACGCGATACTGACAGATATTATTTCCAAAGCATGGAGTGGAATGACTACCCGCGAGTACAAGCAGCATAAAGGCTTACGCAAAGAGAACTTGCGCGACAATATGACCAATGTGGAGTTGATGCTCAATGGTTTGGCAGAAGCGGCAGCTACTGAGCTTAGCCAACGTGAGAACCCTAAGGGGTTTACAGAGAATGCGCAGGTGGCTCAACGTGGAGGTAATGTGGCGCATGTGGCGAGAGAACAATTGGAGCATGAGTTAGGCGGTACCGTTATTTCTGCCAAACGTGCAATTAACTTCACTTCCCCACCAGACGAACTGCCACTTAACGAGGTAGAGGATTGATAGTGAAAGTTTGAAACATTGAAACTTTGAAACAGCCTTTAGGCCTGAAACTTTGAAACTGCCTTCAGTCCTGAAACATTGAAACTTTGAAACCAGCGACTTGTCGCCTGAAACTTCGACCACAAATATAAAACCATAGAAACAAAAACAAGGGATCAAAAGTGAGTTGTCCGCAAATATGGGACAACTGAAATTAAGAAAATAAATTAAAATGCAGAAATACTATTTGTACATAGATGAGTGTGGAGATCACAATTTGGCGAACTTTGACGAGCAGTTCCCAATCTTCACCCTTTGTGGTGTAATAGTACGCGAAGACAAACGCATTTGGTTAGAAGAGCAGATACAAACTCTAAAACAAGATTTCTGGGGCAATCAATATACTATTTTACATTCACGTGATATACGCAAATGTCAACGAGGTTTTGAGATTTTGTTTGATTTGGATGTTAAAAAGAATTTTTACGAGCGTATCAATAATATATTAGGAACCGAAGGCATTTATGTTATAGTCGCTTGCGCTATTCTAAAGGAACCTTACATCCGTAACTACGGAAGGATGAACGACGTGTACGCACAATCATTGTCATTTGTTTTAGAACGTACAGTATTTTATCTAGATAGTCTAAACCATAAGGATGACATTGAATTGCATACCGTTGTTGAAATGAGAGGAAAGAAGGAAGATGAAAAACTGCGTTCGTTTTATATGCAACTTTTGGATAAAGGAACATATTGGGTATCAACAGAACGATTAAAGCAATATGCCAAGTCTTTCACGCTACTGCCTAAAAAGGCAAATGTGGTAGGGTTGCAAGTGGCAGATTTGGTGGCATACCCAATTACTCGACATATATTAGATCCTAACGAGCCCAATTTGGCTTATGATACGATAAAGAATAACATTTACAGCGAAAACACAAAACAAATTGGAATAAAACTGATTCCTCATCAAGAAAAAAAGGACTGCCAGAACTGACAATCCTTTCAACCGGGGACACCCCAGTCCATATTCCAAATTGGAATGTTCGCTGCAAAGGTACTACAAAAAATGCAAATATGCAAGTTTTTAGAGAAAAAAATGTATTTTTGGATATAAAAAGTGCATATTTGCAGCATTTAGCGTGAAGAAGTGCCTTGAATGGCACTTCGAGCGCAGCGCCCGAAGAGTCCCCACTCTGAGGATTAAGCGCAAGCATAGAATGGCGTGACCCGCCGCGGTCGCGCAGCCGTATGGCTTAAGGATGGTGCTATTCAATGTAGGCACGACCGCCAATTTGTATTTGCGCCTGAAGCATCAACCAAATGGTTACAAATTGTAACGGTTTTAAATATAGATAATGAAGTGTACGCAAATATCGTACAACTGAACATTGAAAAATCGCCGCCATTGCGCAAAAAACTCCCCTCCCTTTAGGGCAGGGGCTGGGGGTAGGCTTGTTTAGGGTAAGGATTTAGGATAGGCTAATTTGTTTTCACGCCTCTACACCCTACACAGCCCAAAGGGCGCTACACTATACACCAAAAATTGACAAACAATTTATTAAATCATACATTTTTATGAAAACTTTTACAAATTTAATTAAACGTGCTTCTCTTAGCACATTTAATAAGAAGAGATACTATCTCTTCATTATTATGCTCCTCACGCTAGGAATAGGATCAGCGTGGGCAGAGACGGCAAGCAAAGAATGGGATTTAACCTCCTCATCCTCAGAGTGGACGAATTGTGATTGTGTTACTTATTTCTCTCAACCCTATGGTATCAAGAAAAAGGGTGCGTATATCATTAATAAAAATATTCCAGATTTCATTAATTACTCTTCAACTGCAAGCAGTATTGAAATTGGTGTGAAAAGTTTATGTAATGGTGATACTCCAAGCCAACTAACAATTTCATTGGTAGATGCGTCTGGTAATGTTGTAGGTTCAGGTCAAACAATCACTCCAGACAATGCTTCTGCCGGTGGCGGCGAAACTCCAGGAACTGGTGGTGGCAGTGCTAATGTAACATATGACTTTACAAAAATTGATGGTTTTAGTTCTTGGCCTACTTCTTATGCTAATGGTATGGGTGATGTAGTTTATACCGAAGCAACTGTAAAATTTACTGGTGCTATAAAGCAGGCCCAAACTATCACAGATTGCCCTGTAACAAAAGGTGGACAAGTACAATTAGTTCTAAATGAAGCGTATGCAGATAGAGATATCACAAATATTACTTTTGTGTGTAGACAGTGGGGAACAAAAGCTCAAACAATAACACTTCATTATTCAACAGACAAAGGTGTAAATTATACAACGACAGAAATAACTTCTACTGATTTTACAATTTCATCAGCAGAACTACCAGAAGGAACAAATGCTGTGAAAATTACTTTCTTTAGTTCAAGTAATCAAGTAGGTATAGAATCGGTTACTTTTTCACTTTCTTCAGGTGAAGGTTCATCTAGTGGCGAAACTCCAACCCCTTCTGTTTCTGTAGCTCCAGCATCTTATACTTTTGCAACTACCAATGTAGGAGAAACTGCGACACAAGAGTTTACCATTACAGCAAAATCAGTTGTGTTGTCAACACTTTCTGCAAGTATTGACAACACAACTGATTTTGCTGTTAGTGCTATTACTGGTGATAAAGTTACAGTCACCTACCAACCTAAATCAGCAGGAGATCATACTGCAACTATGACAGTTAAGGCAGGTGAAGAGGCTTCTACTACTGTTGCTCTTACAGGTAAAGCAGTTGCTGCATTAGAGGGTACTTGGATTCTCGTAACTGATGCATCATCTCTCAATGTTGGTGATAAAATTATCATTGCAGCTAAAGAATCTGACGTTGCTCTAAGTACTACACAAGCAGGCAACAATAGACCAGAAGTAGCAATAACAAAAAATGATAATACTATTACTGCGACTTCTGAAACACAAGTTTTGACATTGCAAGCTGGTAATAAGGAAAACACACTCGCTTTATACACTGGCGATGGTTATTTGTATGCTGCATCTTCTAGTAATAACTATTTGAGAACAGAAACCACTCTTTCTGACAACTCTTCTTGGACTATTTCTATTGCGGATGGTACTGCCACATTGACTGCTCAAGGAACATATACAAGAAATACAATGTTCTACAACCAATCAAGCAAAATTTTCGCTTGTTATGCTAGCAATACTACTACCCAAAAGGCTATCGCTATCTACAAGAATACTAACGGTAAACAATTGGCAGGACTTGCATACGCAACAACCCAATACCTCACTAAGTTAGGCGATGCATTTACTACACCAACACTTACTAACCCTAATTCTTTGACCGTTACTTACAGCAGTAGTGATAACAATGTTGCTACAGTTGATAATACAGGTACTGTTGCTATCAAAGCTGCAGGTGTTGTTACCATCACAGCATCTTTTGCAGGAAACTCATCTTTCCTAGAAGGTTCTGCTAAATATACTCTTTGCGTAACTGAGCATGCTGGAACAGAGGCTGATCCATACTCTGTGGCTGACGCAAGACGAGTAATTGATGTAATGGAAACAGCAGAAGGTGTTTATGCAACTGGTATTGTAAGCGAGATCGTAACTGCTTACAATGCAACATATGGCAATATCACCTATAATATTTCTATTGATGGTTCAACAGCTGCTGATCAGTTACAAGCATATCGCGGCAAAGGAGAAAATGGTGAAAACTTCTCTTCTGCTGATGATATTAAAGTAGGTGATGAAGTTGTTATTAAGGGTAATTTGAAACTACACAACGGTACACTATACGAATTTGATGCTGACAACCAATTGGTAAGTCTCAAACGCGAGAAACAACAAGCAGGTCTTGCATACGAAGAAAAAGAACACACTGCTAATGTAGGTGAAGACTTTACAGAACCAACACTTACTAACCCTAATAGTTTGACCGTTACCTATAGCAGTAGCAATGCCGCTTTGGCTACCGTTGATGCGACAACAGGTGAGGTTTCTATCCTTGCAGCAGGTAAAGTGACTATCACAGCTTCTTCTGCAGCTGATGCAACCTACGCTGCAGGTTCTGCTTCTTATAACATTACTATCACCGATCCAAGTCTTGCTGTTGCAACTCTGCCATTCACATACAATAGTGGCAAGGCTGCTATCGAAACAACTGCGGGTATCACACACTCAGGTCTCGGTTCTGACTATACCGCTGCTGGTGTACCACCACTCAAGTTCGATACAGAGGGTGACAATGTTATCGTTCACTACGATCAACAAGCGGGCGAGTTCTCATTTGTTTTGAAACAAAATGGTCAAACCGCTGGTACCTTCACTGTATATGAGTCTGCAAATGGCGAGGATTATACTCCGGTTTGGACCGGTGGTGATTTAGGAAATGCTAAATCTGAGACTATTACTCCTATTTTGGCGGCAGCTTCTCGTTATGTGAAGTTTGAATATACAACCAAGCCTTCTGGTACTAACTACGGTTTGGGTAGCATCTCTATCCAAAAACCTGATTTCCGCCAAGAGGCTAGTCTTACTTGGAGTGTAGGGTCTGTGACATTGAATCAGGGTGACAATGCTAATGTCCCAACATTGTCTAATCCAAATGGATTGACTCTAACTTCTTGCACTACTACCAATGATGCAGTGGCAACCGTATCACCAGAAGGTGTTATTACTCTTGTAGGTGCTATTGGTACAACAACTATCACGGCTACATTTGAAGGTAACGAGGATTACAAACCTGCTGAGGTTTCTTGTACAATCACTGTCGTTAAAGAACAAATCCCTACTGGAACCTTCGCTCTCTATACTGGAGAAATCGTAGAAGGTGATTATGTTATTGTTTATGACAACTTCGCAATGAACACAACATCATCTGCAGCTCTACGTCTCCAATATCAAGAGGTAACACCTGCTGAAAATAAGCTTGTGAACCCAGCAAGTCAAATTGTATGGCATGTTGCAGCTAACGGCGAGTACTGGACACTTTATAATGATTACGATGAAGTATATGCTGTAAGTACAGGCGTTAAGAATCAAGCAACTACAGCAAAAGAAGTAACAGATAAAGCTAAATGGTCTATTTCAGGAACAGAGACATACGACATGGCAAACCTTGACAGAGAGAATGGTAGCGATCCTGATAATAAATACTTAAGAAAGAATAGTGATGTGGGTTTTGCTTGCTATAAAGATGCTACTGGCGGTCAATTAACTCTATATAGAAAGCAAACTCCACACATAGTTACAGTTGCTGCTTGTACAAATGGTTCAGTAAGTGCTTCTGGAGTGGTTGATACAAAGGCTCTATCAGGCGATATTATCACCCTAAGCAATACTCCTGAGTTTGATTATCAATTTGTGGGATACAATGTTTATAAAACAGGAGATGAGACTACTGTAATTACAGTAACAAATGGCACATTCACAATGCCTGCATTTGATGTAACAATTTCTGCCACCTTTGAGGCAATCCAGGAAACAACCATAACTCTCTCTGGTAAATTCTCTACTGGCGAATATGAATACGCTGAGTTTGCTACTGGTAACTTGCAACACAATCCTAAATCTGGCGATTGGCGCTTTGCTAAACAACAATACCAATACGTAGGTAAAGACAATATCTATGTTGGTAAAGAGGATTACAAAGGTTGGATTGACTTGTTTGGTTGGAGTGCTGATGGTAACTTTGGTGTTAACCCTTCTAACGATAATGCAAACTACCAAGGTGAGTTTGTTGACTGGGGTACATTGTTTCCTGAAGAAGGCTGGTCAACCCTTTCTAAAAACCAATGGAATTACCTTCTCAACGAACGTACAAATGCTGCTTCTTTGAAGCAAATCGCTATGGTAGGTGAAACTTTAGGTATCATGCTCTTCCCTGACGAGTGGACTCTTCCTGCTGGTTGTGCACCAACCAAACAAACTCATCACGATGAAGAAGATGGCGAAGACCATTCCTGTGATTTTGTTAGTTACAATTACACCCTAGCTCAATGGACTGAACTCGAAAAAGCAGGTGCTATCTTCTTGCCTGCTGCAGGTCGCCGTACTGGTGGTTGGGGTAATACTACAGTCTCACCTCATATAGTTGGAACAGCGGGTGATAAGATGGATGCTGATGGTCACTACAAACACTATGCTGATTACTATGCATACTATTGGACAAGCACCAAAACAGACGGCAAAGTCAATTACCTTATCAACTGCACACTTGTTGACAAAGTTAAAGATACATACACAGTACATGCAGGTCACGTAAATTGGGCAGAGGAGGCTCGCTATGGTCAAAGCGTTCGTCTTGCTAAGGTAACTAGCACAGCATACACCCGCATAGTAACCAATGGCAACTACGGTACAATCTGCTTGCCATATGCTTCAAGCAACTATACAGGTATGGAGCTCTATGAGGTATCATGGTTGAAAGCAGAAACTGGTCTATATTTGGATCAATTGGCAGCTGGCGCTCAACTCGTGGCTGGTAAACCATATATCTTCCGAGCAACTGCTTCTGAAATCACCGTAACATACACAGGCGATGCAAAAGCTGCTCCTGTAGCAGGAGCAAATGGCTTGACAGGTACATTTACCGATATTGCAACTGGTGACGCTGCTTTGGTTGGTAATTATATCATTGCTCAAAACCAAATTTGGGTTGCAGGTGCAAATAACTCATTGCCAGCAAATCGTGCATACATCAATGCTACATTAGTTCCTACTACCGAGCAACCTAAGCTCGCAGGTCGTCGTCGCGTATGCATGGGCGAGAACGCTGCTACTGGTCTTGACAATATCACCAATGGTGAGAATACCACTATCAAGGTGATTGAGAACGGTCAACTCATCATTATCCGCAACGGCGAGAAGTTCAACGCACAAGGCGTTCGCTTCTAGAAGCTAGTTGAAAGCGTTTTAGGAGTTTTAGTCGCAGCGTAGCTGCTGTTCTAAAGGTGAGCTGCGCTCGACTAAATCACCCTTAAAACTTTTAAAACCTTTAAAACTATTAAAACTCTTTTTGAATATTATGAAAAAAGTATATATCGCGCCTCAAACAGAGGCAATTGAGCTTCTCGGAGCAAACACTATCATGACAGGTAGTACCATCATAGGATGGGGTAGTGGTGGAGGAGGATTTTATGACGGTCCTGGAGAATAATCCAAGGTAATTCCCTCCCCTTTGCGGAGTGATCCGCTGCAATAACAAACAATCGTGCCCACTCGCGTAGGCACGATTTTTGTTTGTAATTTGATAAAAAATTTGGATATATCAGAAAAATAATGTAATTTTGCAGCGAGAATAAAATTATCTTTCTATTGTATGAGCGAATTGAATAAACATAAAATTAATTTTTTAGTTGCGCTAATCAACGAATTTGCGCAACGTTTTGGGCTATCAAATGTTGATTCTTATCGCTACATTAATCAATATGGTGGTGTACAAATGTTTCTAGAACATTATGATATTTTGCACACCCTTTCTTTTCGCGATATGGTGGATGGATTAGCAGCTTACTGCAAAAGACAAGGAGGTTACTTAGGATGATTCTGTATCACGGTTCAAACATAATTATTGATGTCATTGATTTGACTAAGTCCAAACGCTATAAAGATTTTGGACAGGCTTTCTATCTATCTTCTGAAAAAGAACAAGCATATAAAATGGCTATCGCTAAAGTTGTGCAATTTGGCGGAGAGGAATCTGTAACTTCTTTCGAACTTGACGAATCGTGCCTATCTTCTTCAGAATTAAATGTCTTATGCTTTACTGAATATTCACGTGAATGGGCAGAGTTTGTATTCAATAATCGGGATGAAAATCAAGATTTTTTACATTCATATGATATTGTATATGGACCGATTGCTGATGATTATATTGGTTTGCAGATTCGTGATTTCAAACGTCAGAATATTACATTTGAACAGTTTTTGTCAAATATTCGATATCACAAAGGTGTAACTTTCCAATATGCTTTTTGCACGCAAAAGGCAGTTGATAAATTAGTGAAATTATGACACTTACTGAAGGACAATTTCAATATATGGTAGAAGCAATGACTGCGGATTTAATTCGTTTGGTTGTTGAGAAAGAAAACTTGAGTATGCCAGATGCATTTGATAAAGTGTATAATTCATCTACATACCATAATCTTCTTAATCCACTGTCTCAGTTGTACTACCAAAGTCCAGGATATGTTTATTCTTTCCTGCAAGCAGAATTAAAAACTGGCAAGATGGAATAATCCTCCCCCTTGCGGAGTGATCCGCTGTATCAACAGACAATCGTGCCCACTCGCGTAGGCACGATTGTTCGTTTATTCCTTTGGTATTCCTTTGGAAAAGGTTGAGAAATGCAAACATCTTGTCGAAATATTTGCACATGTCAAAAAAAAGTTGTACCTTAGCGGTCGGAAAGGAGAAATTACTATGCGTTGGATCTTTACTATCGTTTTGGCACTCCTGTCCATCGGAGTATGGGCAGAGGATGACTGCGTCATTATCAAGGACGGCAAGGCTATTCCGCTATATGGCAAAGTCAAGATAGTGGAGCACTTCCCCGACCTCAAAGTACAGATAGTAGAACACTTCCCTGACCTGGAGATAGTCATCGTTCAACATGCACCCGACGACTGCGGCGAGGTGCAGCTGGTGGAGAGCTTCCCAGATGTCAAAGTGCAGATCGTGGAGCATTTCCCTGATATCAAAGTCCGCATCGTCCGAGCTTTTCCAGGTATGACCACGGAGTTTAAACGCAGAAAAGCTGCGGGACAGTAGGTTTTGTAGGTTCAGAGGGCCCACTGATCTCACGGATTATCACGGATTATCACGGATTATCACGGATTATCAAGGATGACAGTAGCTCCTACTCGCAGCAAGCTGCTCGAGAAATCTTATAAATCTTACTAGTCGCTACGCTCCTCAAAGCACTCCGTGATATATTACCACCGCTCCACATTTTGGGAACATCCAAAACGTGACCGCTGAATCTTAACTACAACGACTCTGATTAGACTCTGATTGGTCTCTGAAATGTGTACCGCTGCATTCCATAAGATTCAGCGCACGAGTATCGCTCAGCGATATGAGGAGCGGTGGCAATATGTTTCGGAGAACATTAAGCGAACGAAGTGAGCAATGAGATTAATAAGATTTCTGCCCGCAAGGGCTAGGAGATAAAACTTTTAAAACCCTTAAAACTCTTAAAACAGCACCACAGGTGCGATAAAACAAGCGGCTTTGCCGCACAAACCCCAGTCTAATATGAAACGAATAGCTATCCTTATTCTTGCGGCACTTAGCCTTATGAGCTTCACCGCTAAGCAAGAACGTAACATCAATCGCGCTATCGAAGGCGTCATTGATCAGTTTGATATCGTAGGCCTATCTGCAGCCATCGTCAAAGACGGCCAGATAGTCTATAACCACTCGTTTGGCTACAAGGACCTGGAGACCAAGACCCCGCTAGCCAACGACCATATGATGCGCATCGCATCTATCTCTAAGTCTTTTACCGCCACATCGCTGATGCAGTTGGTAGAACGAGGCGTCATCTCGCTTGACGACGATGTGAGCGACCTCATCGGCTTTACTATACGCAATCCTCATCATCCTGAGGTGCCAATCACGCTGCGCATGATCCTATCGCATACCGCTAGTATCCGCGACAAAGCAGATTACTTCACCCTGGATCATATCAATCCTGCTGTCAATGGCGACTGCGCCGACTCCTACTTTGAGTACGCACCTGGCACAGGCTACAACTATTCTAATCTAGGTCTTAACCTGGCAGGTACTATCCTAGAGAAAGTGTCAGGCGTGCGCTTTGATCAATATGTCAAGGACAGCGTGATTACTCGTCTTGGTCTAACCGGCGGACACAATGTAGATTGCCTCGACCAAACTAAACTAGCGTCGCTCTATACCCGCCGCAATGGTCAGTATGTCAAGTCGGACGCCTATGGCAGCGTAGCACATCGTTTGCCTGACTATATCATGGGTTACTCGGCGCCAATGTTCTCGCCAACCGGTGGTGTCAAGATCTCGGCTCACGACCTTGCGCAATACATGATCATGCATATGAACTATGGCCAACTCAATGGCGTGCGTATCATATCCGAAGAGAGTGCACGACAGATGCAGACACCCGTTTGGATTGCTCAGAAGAAGGGCGAGGACCAATATGGCTTGTGTCTGGAGGAGTTCCTGAATATGGTGGACGACCCACGCTATCTGCAACCAGGTCACTATCTTGTTGGTCATACGGGTAATGCCTATGGTTTACGTAGCGTGATGATCTGGAGTCCGCAAGACCGTTGGGGTATCGTGGCAATGGTCAGCGGCTATACCTGGCAGAAAGACGAGGATGTGCTGCATGCACTGGTTAATGCTATCTACGGCGTAGCGGGATTCTAGCGCAGCGGAGGGGCGGGTCAGGAGTTCAGGAGTTCAGGAGTTCAGAGGTTCAGAGGGCCCACGGATGGCACGGATTTTCACGGATTAGAATGGATTTAATCTCCTACTCGCAGCAAGCTGCTCGAGAAATCTTATAAATCCTATTTCGCATAAATCCACCCAAACCAGCGTGCTCCGCAATCAATAGCCACCGCTCCCCGTTTTGGGAACATCCAAAACGTGACCGCTGAATCTTAACTACAACGACTCTGATTAGACTCTGATTGGTCTCTGAAATGTGTACCGCCACATTTATAAGATTCAATGACTGAGCACGGAACGCGCGGAAGGAATGGTGGTAATCCATTGCGGAGCACATAGAAAAGAGGGATTAGGCGTGGGAGATGAGATTTATTAGATTTCTGCGAGCTTGCGAGCTAGGAGATAAAACCCTTAAAACTTTTAAAACTCTTAAAACAGCACCACAGGTGCGATAAAACAAGCGGCGAAGCCGCATAAAACAATGAAACTATACACTACTATCACAGCATTGCTGTTGGCTTGCAGCGCTTGGGCGGCCGATATGTATTACGACGGCTTGTATTTTAATATCATCAGCGAAAACGAACTCATTTTGGTCCACCATGGAGATGTGGTTGAGGAATACGATTACCTGGAATATTATCTGACGGTAGAAAATAACTATACCAATCTCAATCCTCGGATTGTTATACCCGATAGACTAAACTATAATGGTGTGACCTATACGGTTACTACCATTGATTATAGTGCTTTTATGGGCTGCAAGCATCTGACGCATATCACTATGCCTGAGACTATTACTAGAATCGAAGGTGCAGCTTTTGAAGGCTGCTCGTCGCTGGTGTCTATCAATCTGCCAGAGGGACTAAGCTATCTGGGTTATCGTGCGTTCTTTGGCTGCGTGTCGCTTAGCAATCTTACGCTGCCTTCCACTATAGAGGATATTAATTATGGTGCTTTGGATAGTACTGCTTGGCTAGCCAATCAACCCAATGGAGTGGTGTATATCAACGATATCCTGTATGGCTATAATGGTAAGCTGCCTAATAGCGCTTTTATTAGGGTGAAGGACGGCACTCGTAAGATTGCTGATGAAGCATTTGCCTACTGCACGCAGCTATACTATATCGCTATTCCTGGTAGTGTGAAAACAATCGGAAGGTCGGCTTTTTATGGTTGTACATCCTTGGCTAGAGTAGATTTTTCACCTGGTCTAGAAGATCTATTTGGCGATGCTTTTGCAGGCTGCAAGTCGTTGACTCATTTGGTTTTGCCTGACGGACTGAAGTGGATAGAATGTGTGCATTTGGATGGTTGTGATGCCTTGCAGAGTGTGACTATACCTGCTAGTGTGGAGGAAGTGTCTTCGGGCGGCAATGAATGCTATACGAGTGTGAGTCCATCTGTGACGATTCGTTATGCTGGAACCAAAGCCCAATGGGATGATATAGCAGGATATCTATTTGAAGATGAAGCATCTACGCCTACGGTCATCTGCTCTGACGGCAAGTACTAATGTTAGAACCAATGAACACATTTTTTTATGTAATAGTGCAATTATGTAATTATAAAACAAAAGAGCCACCTTTCGGGTGGCTCTTTTGTTTTTAAGTGAGATATGTATTAAAACAGGTTTCGTAGGATAAGTTTCTCAAATATTATCTCCCTAACCCTAGCGCAAAGGTAGCGCAAGGGTAGCTAAAAGCCCCCTCATCGCCTCTCGGCGGTTTGAAGGGGTTTATGCGGTGCGCCGCGTTTTAGGAGTTTTAAGGGTTTTAGTCGCACCTGTGGTGCTGTTTTAAAAGTTTTAAAAGTTTTAGAGGTTGAGTAGGATGGAGTAGGATGGAGGAGAGTTGTTAAAGGTTTTAAAGGTATGAAACAGCAGCTTTACTGCAAGTAAAATAGTAACAGAGGGCGTTTTTTTTCAGATATATAAAAATATATTTGTAAAATTTAAAAAATATGTGTATCTTTGCAGCGTAGATTGGAATATTCTGAAATTAAAGTATAATATTAACCATTTTTAAAACACGCCAGATGATGAAAAAGTTTTATCTTAAGAGTTTGCTAGTGTGTGTGCTAGCATTATTGCTTTCTTCATGTGCAGAAGAGTACACTAAAGTTATTCCTGCGGATGCCATCGCCGTAGCAGAATTAGACGTGAAGTCTATACTGAAAAAATCGAATCTAGGTTCGCACGAAGACAAATTGAAAGATATATTAAATGTTCTGAAAAAAGAAGATAAACAGTTACGCAATTTAATCAATGTTATTGAGAGTGGTCAGTCTGGAGTAGATTGGCTTAAACCTGCGTATATGTTTTTGGATGGTGAGCATCCATATTTGGTATTAGCAGTTGATAATAAAAAAGATCTAGAAAGTAGTATTTTGTCTCTCTCTACCAAATATGACAGGTTTCAAGTTCTCTATGATGGAGAAATATCTTGGATAGAACTTGATGGAGAGCTAATAGGTGCTTTAACGAAGAGTACATTGATTATCGGTGATGAAGATTCTAGATCTATCTATCGTAACATGTTGGAGCATAATAGAGATCCATTCTTTGGCTCAGAAGCTGGTAAACTGTTTGAAAAGCATGCAGGTGATGCTACAGTATTAGTAAACATGCAGGCAGTTCCTTTAGATATCAAACGCGAACTATGCAGAGAATTAGAGTATGAGTTGGGTGATATCGATGGATTAGATGATATGTATGATCAACTCTTTGAGTTGCAAGCAGTGGCTAATTTGAAGTTTGAGAAAGGAAAGGCATCTGTCAATCTCTATACAGAAAATATGAGTGATGACCTAACTAATGTATGTGGTAAAATAGATACTGATGAGTTGGAGCAAGTACCAGCTAATGATCTTATCGGTTTGATGGCTCTCTCACTGAATGGTTCAAGAACTTACGAATACATGGAGGATATATTGAATGCTGTTAGACGCGAATTGGATTATGAAGATCGAGAGTTGCTACGTATGCTGGTTGATGTGTTGAAGAATACTAATGGAACCGGTGTTGCCTCTATATCAGGTGAGATAGATGTAGATGAACCTGAGGTGTTGTGTCTATTGCCAGTATCCAAGCGTAAGGTAACTGATGTGCTAGACTACTTGGGTGAAGATCTACCATATATGTATAGGCTGGTAGGTGATACTGAACATGCAGCCATTACCAATATCTCTGGTTATTCATATGGTAATGTATCTAATGGTTTTGAAAATGCATCTAAAGCTAAGTCATGCTGCGCATATTGTTATTTGAATTTGAGACCTGTAGCAGATTGGATAGTACGCGAGTCTAGCAGAGAATATCGAGGCGATGTTTCAGTAGCGTTAAGTAGTTTGGATTATGCTGATTTTAAATTGGATGAAACCTTTGGTATGAGTTTGAATCTATACTTAACCGATGATTCAGATAATGTGCTTGCTGTAGTAGTGGATAAGGCAGTGAATTTTGTTTATGACCATTTGTCTGACTTTTAATCAAACTCACTAATACAAAAAATCACCCCGCAGGTCGTTGGACTTGTGGGGTGATTTTTTTTTGGGTGTAGAGTGTATTTCTTTCTACAAGAAGTGGGAGCGTAGCGATAGTATGGGCTGCATAGCGCGTTGTTCAGCAAGCAATAAAACGACTCAAACTGGACTGTTTTGATATAGAGTCATGAACCTCTTAGTATCATTCCTCCCTTACTAGGGGGAATGTATACATACTAAGAAGGGTTCTTAACACGACTCTAATCAAAGCCCCCACCATAACCGTTTAAAGAGTTTTTAAGGGTTGAGGAGTGTTGAGGATAACGCTTCGCTCTTCTTAGCCACAAGGGCACGATAACGCTTCGCTCTTCCTTCGGAGTTCCTTCGGAGTTCTTTCGGCATAAAGGGCTCGATAACGCTTTGCTCTCCCTTTGGCAGAAATATAGTATTATTATTGTGTTGACTTATGGAATCGCACCAAATCGCACCAAATCGCGACAGAAACTAACAGAAAGTGCCCAATCCGCTCAATGGGGGTGTTGGATGTATTATCTTTGCACTCGAATTCGGTAAGCGAGAAGTTTTTTTGATAAAAATAATCTACTTTTTATAAAAAAACTCACCACGTTCTTGCGTATTCGGAAAAAAAATACTAAATTTGCACCCGAAAATAAATGTATACCATGAAAGTCAACATAAATCTCCGTTCAGGTGTTATTTCTTTGATTTCAGCCCTTCAAAATGGGGGGGGGGGTATTTGTCGTAATTTTACAGAAAGTCCGTTCTACAGAATGTAATACATATTGCAGAGCCTATTTGTGATAGGTTCTGCTTTTGCATTGATATAAATATATTAATTAAAATACCATGAAAAAATTTACACTATTTCTTTTTGCAATGTTCTGCAGCGCTTTATCGTTCGCCGCGCTGAACCCGTATGCGTATGGGTTAAAGTCTAAATTATCTGACGATGAGAAAACTGTAACTATTACTTACAAATTGAATGCCCCAGCTACAGCTGTCAATGTGGTTATTATGGATGGCGAAACGGTTTTGGCAACTCAACCTAGTACAGGAATAACCCAGGGTGAGCATAGTGTAGATATTTCTACAGATGGCTTTCCAAAAGGCAAAACGCTAAAATGGAAAGTAGAGGTGAAAGGTACTTCGGTGGCTGCACCAACTGAGCATTCTAAAAATCATAGTTTCTATCATCCTTCTTCGATTGATATTGATAACAACCCCGAGAATGAAACATTTGGCTTGTTGTTGGTAAACGATGCTATGCAAAAAGTTAAAAATGCCACGACGCATGCAGATGGTTCGACATATGTAGCTTCAGGTTTTGGAGCAGGTATTTTTGCTTTTAATCCAGCATTTGAACTCATACCAAATGGAGATGACCCAGGATATAATGGCGGCATAACATTTACAACCACTCGTGCTGATGGCACTGGTACTGCATACGCTCCTCGCCGTATCCGTATCTCAGACGATGGTCGTATCTTTGTTACTTCCTTGAATACAGATGGTAACTATTTGTGGGAAGTTAACCCAAAGAATATGAACGAGTGGACTCCTGTGTTCCAAGGAACAAGTCTTAATGCAAATAAAGAAGTTCTTGATGCAAGTGGTAATTTTATCGTTGGCCCTAACTGTGGTTTCGATGTTATAGGCAGCAAGGATGGCTTAAGATTAATGATGTATTCAGTAAATTTGGCGGGTATAAAATCAGCCACGATGAGTGGTTTTAAGTGTGCTGAATATAACCTTGGAGAAAATACTACTTGGAATAAAACTCCAAGTAAAATTTGGATTAATGGCATCTACGCTGTCAGTTACACTGGTACCCAAATCGTGTATGATAAAGATGGCGGTATTTGGATGGCATCAAACCGTGGCACGACTAAAGATAGTCAACCTGGACTGGTTCATTATAATGCGGAGGGTGTTGAAGATTATAAAGCATTATTAAATAATGCAAATAATGCAGCTATACGTTTTGATAAGGATTTCTCTAGGTTAATTATTGCTGGTGTAAAGGAGGGTACAGCAACTTCTAAAAAAGCAACAGTTTACACTATATCAAAAGATGCTAGTGGTAAACCTATTTTAACTCAGGACGTAGTTATTGACATGAAAACAGTTGGAACGCAACTGAATGATTTTGCGTTTGACTATGCTGGAAACCTATATGCATGTGGTAACTCTAGTGAGAAACTTGTTGCATGGGCAATGCCTTATAGCGGAACTATTTCTACTCCTTGCCCATCTAAACATACATTTAGTTTGACTGCTCCTGCACAACTAAATCCATTTGCGTATAATTTGTGGTCAGAATTATCTGCTGATGAGAAGAATTTGACTATTAAGTATTCACTCAATGCCAAAGCAACTTCTGTTGAATGGGTATTGATGAATGGCAATAATGTGGTGAAGACTGTAGATCTTGCATCATTGGGTCTTGAGAAAGGTGATTATACAGAGACTATTTCTACAACCGATTTTCCACAATGTAAAAAACTCACATGGAAGATTGAGGTAAAAGGTGTGGCAGTGAGTGAGCCAACGGAGTATCCTGTTAGTTACGATTTTTATCACCCATCTTCCGTGGATATTGATAATAACCCAGAGAATGCAACTTTCGGTTTGATTCTCTGTAATGAAGCAATGCAGTCCGTAAAAGGCAAAAAACAAACCGATACAGGAGAAGATTATTTAAGTTCATCGTTGGGTGCAGGTATTTATGCTTTTAACCCTGCTTTTGAAAATACAGGTAAGTACAACGGCGGTATTGAGTTTACTACAACCCGTGCCGACGGCACAGGAACTGCATATGCACCACGTCGCATCCGTATATCTAATGATGGACGTATCTTTGTTACTTCATTGAATACAGATGGCAACTATTTATGGGAAGTTAATCCAATGAACCTAAATGAGTGGACTCCTGTATTCAAAGGCACTTTGAATAGCAATAAAGAGTTAGTTGATGCAGGTGGTAATTTTGTTGCTGCTCCTAATGTCGGGTTTGATGTTCGTGGAGAAGGAGCAAACCTTAAGTTATTGATGCTGTCTTCTAATCTTAGAGGATTTCCTTCTACATATGCTGTTGCTGCATTTAAATGTCATGAATACAATTTAGGAACTGCCACAACATGGAATAGTGCTCCATCAAATAAGATTCTAAGTGGAAAATATATGATTAATTACACTGGCGACCAAGTTGCATACGATGCTGAAGGAGGGGTTTGGTTCTGCCAACATCAAGGTACCGCTAAAGAGGATTATCCATCATTGGTACACATTAATAAAAACGGGGTTGAAGATTACAAAGAAGTGGTAAACAACCGCATGGCTGGAGGATTCCGATTCAACAACGACTTTACAAAAGTAGTAATTGCTGGTATTGCAGATGGAACAAAGAATAGTAAAAAAGCAACTATTTATGCAGTCTCTAAAGATGCTTCAGGTAATCCTGTTTTGACTCAAGAAGCCGTTATTGATATGGCCACTCTTGGTAACAACCTTAATGACTTTGCATGGGATTATGCAGGTAACTTGTATGGTGTAAGTAACTCAAATGAGAAACTTGCAGTATGGGCAATGCCTCACTCAAGCGAGGATGCAGTTGCTACTCCAGCAGCATCTAAGTATGCGTTCAGTATTGGTAAGTACAGCATGATAGTAAATACCAATGACGAGAATAAAGGTACAGTAACTGGTACTGGTGAGTATAAAGTGGGCGAAACAGCAACTCTGACAGCAACTGCAAAAGAGGGTTATAAACTCCTCTATTGGAGCGACCGCTCTACAGAGAACCCACGTACCATCACAATGAATAAGAATGAGGCTCTCTCTGCATACTTCGTGAAGGAGTATGACGAAGAGCAAACTTTCACCATTACAAAAGTATGGGAGAACACCAATGTGCCAGAAACAAACACCAATGGTTATCAGGCCGTAGGATGGGATGAAAAAGTATATTTGCAAGCCTCAGCTGATAGTAAAATTAAGGTGTATTCTAATAGTGAAGATGCTCCTACAGAATATGCAACCTCTGGTGCTGGATATCAAATAGCAGTAGATGAAGCAGGTAATATGATTGTATTTAATGCTACATTCTATGTAGCAAACCCTAACGCAATTCTTATATATAAGAAAGGTAGCACTGAGGCTACTCCTGTAAGTTTTACACTACTACAACCAGGTCGTTGCGACTTCTTCTCTGCTTCAGGTAATATCTATAGCGAAGAAGGTGGATATGTATATTTCTATTGTAATACAACAAAAGTAGTTAATCGTCTAAAAATTAAAAATGGTGCTGCTACTGCTGCAGATGTAACTACAGATGTTGTAGGTGGAAGTCTCGTTGACGGATGTACCCAAAACCATGTTGTAGTTGATATCTTTGGTAACCTGTTAGCTCAATCTCGCTTAAATGGTGTGAGAGCCGTTAATGTTCATACCGATGAGGCAAAATCATTCTTCCTGCCTGAACATAAGACCAATACACTCGGTGGTTGCTCATTTGAATTAGGAGGTAAAGAATTTTGGGCATATAATGTTGGTACTAAAGCTTATACTAGCGAATGGAAGTTATACAACATAACTGACAAAACATTCTTGTCTGAAACTACACTCTACGCAAAAAACACAACAGAAACCAATAAAAACCAAGCCGCTAACTGGCTCAATGTACAAGTAGTTGATGAGAACACTGCGTACATCTACCAATATTGTCCTACAGTAGCTGTTGCACTCTGGAAAGTTTCTCGCGATATTAAATACAATGTATCTGCAACTGCAGAGAATGGTACTGTAACAGGTGCTGGTAAGTATAAAGAAGGAACAACTGCAACATTGACAGCAACCCCTAATGCTCGTTATGACTTTGTTAATTGGACAAAGGGTGGTATAGAGGTTTCTACTGATGCTACATACTCATTCGAGGTAACAGAGGATGTTGAACTTGTAGCAAACTTCTCAAAGAAACCAGATATCGCTTACGAACTCAATGGTGGTCAATGGAATAAGTATGGTTGGACTAGCAAGAAGGATATGTATGATGCATTCGTTGTAGATTGGAAAGAATACTCTAATAGTGTTCAGTATTTCTGTCCGTATGAAACCCAACTAGGTATTGGAAACTCTAATCAAGGTCTTCCTACTGCTATTCTAGGAACACAAGATATTTTAGGATTTATGGCACAAGAGAAGTGGGCGTGGTTGGGAGAATTCCTAGATGCTCTTGCTACAGCTCAAGGCAAAGAGACGATGCCAACAGCAGCTACAACACAAATGCGTTTTGCATTAGGTAACTTCTTCGGCGAGGATAATAACAATGCAACGTCTTGGGTTGGTGCAGTAGATTGCTCTGCAGGTCAAGCTGATCCAGATGCATTCCAACCTACCTGGGGACATTTATTATCTAATCCTACACAACCTACAACTACTATGGAACTGGGTAACCCATATAGAGAGGGACATGACTTCGGCGGATGGTATGAAACAGCTGACTTTACTGGTGCTGCAGTTACAACCATTGATGAGAATACCGTTGGTACATTCTACGCAAAATGGAATCTAGTAATAGATGAAGATGCTGACAACAACTCTACTGTTCTTGCTCCTTACGAAGGTGAGAGTGTAACAGTGACTGTTAAGCGTAACTTTGAACCTAATAAGTGCTATACACTTACATTGCCATTTGATATGAATGCTTCACAAATAGAAGATGTATTCGGCAACGCAACCGTATACGAGTTCTACAATCTAGTAGAGCATAATGCAGAGGAACTTTACCTTGAGTTTATTCCTACATCTTCTATCCAAGCTGGTGAGCCATGTCTCCTTGTAACTCCTGCTGGTAGCTTTGATGCTAACGACGGATTTACTGTAGAGGATGTTATTATTTCCACCACTTCGCAACCTGTACAAGTAGGATCAGTAACAATGATGCCTGTGTTGGATAATGGTTATTTGATGGACGATCCAAGCGAGTACTATGTATGGAATGGTGGTTTGTATTGCGCAGGAACATACAGTATGACTTCTAAGGGGCTGCGAGCATACTTTGTATCATCTTCACCATTGCCAGTACGTGCACGTGTGGTATTACAAGATAATGAAGCTACATCTATTCCACTTGTTGGAGTGGAAACTGGCACTCAAGTTCGCAAGATCATGAAGGATGGACAAATCATCATCATCCGCGGTGAAGAGCAATACAATATTCAAGGACAACGAATGGAATAATATTTTTAAGTATGAAAAAGATTTATAAAAAACCTACAACAGAAGCTATCCAACTGCTTGGACAAAATGCCATCATGGCTGTAAGCGGTGGATTTATATTAGGACCTGGGGGTGGTAGTACTCCTCCTGGTGGAAACGACTAAACATTACCTTTAACACATTTATCAAAAAAGCCGACTAGATCATACTAGCCGGCTTCTTTGTACATTAAATGGTTATTAATTGTCTTAAAATATAAACCTCTCAACTTTCAACTCTCAACTTTCGCCTCTCCTAATAATACCTATTGATATTACCATCGCTGCAGACAACCAACTCGCAAGACGAGGTAGGCCAACCGAAGTTCATCTTACGCAACTGCTCCACCGTACCGCCATAATAGATGGTCTTCAGCTGGCTACACTGGTAGAACGCATTCCAGCTGATATAAGTGACACTGCTAGGTATAGTAACAGACTTCAAAGCTGAGCAGTAGTTGAATGTATCGCCGTAGAGACTCTTGACACCGCTAGGGATAGCTATTGAAGTCAAAGATTGGCAATACTCAAAGGCTCCGTTATCAATCGACTTAACGCTGCTAGGTATAGTAGCCGACTTGAGCGCTGTACAGTTGTAGAAAGCCTGATAACCGATACTCTTTACACTGCTAGGTATCGTTACGGTGCTGAGCGCTGTACAGTTGTAGAACGCCTGAGAAGCGATGTTCTTCACGCTGCTAGGTATCGTAATAGACTTGAGGGCAGTACAGTTGTAGAAGGCCTGATACTCGATCTCCTTGACGCAACTAGGTAACACCACCGACTTGATTCCGCTACCCGTCAGCACATTATTGCCAAAGTTCTTGACGCTGCTAGGGATAGTGATAGAGGCCATTGATCTACAAGAATAGAAGGCTCCGTTGCCGATGCTAGTGACCGATTTAGGTATGGTGATAGCCGCTAGGGATGTGCACTCGTAGAAAGCTGCTTCACCGATGGTCTTCAGCGTAGCAGGTAGGGCGATGCTGGTCAGCGCACTGCAATGGCTAAAGGCATAGTCGCCGATCTCTGTTAGTCCGCTAGTTAGGGTGACCTTCTTGAGGGCATGGCATTGGTTAAACGCATTTGTGCCAATGCGCGTTACACTAGCAGGCAGGGTAACAGCACTTAGATTGGCGCATTCCTTAAACGCCTCTTCGGCTACCTCAGTAACACCTGCAGGCAGGGAGACAGTATGCAAGCCACTGCGCATAAACGCGCTCTGGCCGATGCTAGTAAGCGACGCAGGCAGCGTGATTGAATCCAGGCCCTGGCATTCGGCAAAAGCCAGCGGCGCAATGCAGGTCGTACCCTCGCGCACAGCGATATGGGTATTGTTGGCCATCTTGCCGATATACTTGTAAAGCACCGTACCGATATATAGCTCGCCCGGATCATGGTTGACATACCATGGCGTCTGATCTACGATATCCAAGCCCACCTGGTTGACCGTTGGCGGAATATGTATCTGGCCCAGCGCTACGCACGCAGCAAAAGCGCCACGACCGATAGTGGTCAGGCTGTCGCCGAGGCTGATGTTTTGCAACTTGCTACATCCATAAAAAGCGCCCTCGCCAATGGTCTTCACACTGCTAGGCAGCACCATGGTTTGCAAGGTTGCGTTCTCCATATACGCCATCTCAGGGATGCTGGTGATAGGGGCACTCATCTTTATCACGCCGACGCCGTTGGTATAGGTGTGGCTGACGAGCGTGGAGTCGGTGGTAGGCAGATCGATGATTTGGTCGTTGGTTGTGGTGTAGTATAGTTCGTTGGTAGGATGCAGCACCTCAATACCCTCTGGTAGCTGATAGCGGCATTGGCCAGGTAATCCGCACAAGAGCTGCGCGCTGATCTGCTCGACCTCCTGGCCAAAAATGATCCTGGTGAGCTGATGGCGCACCTGATGGAATAGCTGTGGACCAGTATGCTTCTTGACATTCCAGCAGATAGTATTCAGTTTGGTACATCCCTCTAGGATATTATTGCCCAGGCTCTGCAGCTGAGCAGGGTAGGTGAAGGAGACTAGGGACTTGCATCCGCGGAAGGCCGCATCGTCGATCTTGCTCACATTGTCGGACATCTTCAGCGTAGTCAGTGCCGTCATGCTCTGGCACATATAGCCAGGTATATGCTGGATATTCTCGCCGAAAGTAAAGGACTTGATCGTGGTCTTGCTGCTGGCAAATGGACACTGGTTGCCCTGGTAGTTGTTGGCATCCCATACCACTGTCTCCAGCTTATTGCATCCGTCAAAAGCCATTGTTTTGATTTCCGTAACCGATGCAGGAATATAGATGGTAGTAATAGGACATTTCTCGAACGCGTGGCTGCCGATGGTCTGAAGCCCCATTAGCAATGTGATGTTCTTGAGCGACTGGCAATGGCTGAACGCATAGTCGCCAATCGTCTTGACACTGCTAGGGATATTAACGGTCTTCAGGTGGCTACATTGGTTGAACAGTTCCTCGGGTATGAGGGTGATGCTCTCTGGCAGTTTGGCCTCGGTGAGCGCCTTGCAGTAGGATAGTGCTCCTGCGCCGATGGTTTGCACGGAATTAGGTATCGTTATGCTCTTGAGCCCCGCACAATAGTATAAAGCCTTCTCGCCGATGCTCTTCAAGCTGTTAGGCAGCGTGATCTGAGTAAGCTGGTACATACCATGAAAGACATGCGCAGGTAGATGCTTGACTTGGTTGCCTATCTTTATTTGGTTGATCTGGGAGGCAACTGCTGCGAATGGCGAACCGCCTTTGAAGTCTGGGTACTGCACAGCAGCCCATTCGATGCTCCTGAGGGCCTTGCATCCATTCAATATCGATACGCCCAGGCTGGTCAATGATTCGGGTATGGTGATATGTTTTAGTTGCACACAGTTGCAGAACGCGCGGTCGCCAATGACCTTTAGTTGCGAAGGCAAGTCGATCTGGCTGACACTCACGCAGCTGTCAAAGGCCTCTACACCAATGCTATCTAGGCTACTAGGCAAAATGATAGTGGTCAGTACAGGACATTTTTGGAAGGCATGGTCGTCGATCTTAGTCAATCCCTCGGGCAGAGTGACGGACGTAAGAATCTGACATTGGCTAAATGCTCGTTTGCCAATGGCCGTGACTTGGTAGGTCTTGTTGCGGTAGGTCACCGATTCGGGAATGATGACCGTGCTCAGCTTCTTGTAGTTGTCGATAGACTCGTCTTGCTGCGCCACCTCTACCGTTGTTGGGCTAGTGATGGTGTAGCATATTTTTTGAAATCGAAAATCGTGCGCCCAAAGGCTGCAGCAGCATGCCAGGGCAAGTAGTAGTGAAATGCGTTTCATAGTGTGTATGATGTTATATTTCGGGACGCAAAGGTAGCAAATTTTTTTTAATTATACAAGTTATACGCCATTTTAAGTGCTAAAATTTGGAAATATCACAAAATTATAGTATCTTTGCACATCGAACTATTCCTGTCGGCTTTTGCGGCCAGCATACATACCAAAAAAACATATATGAAACGAGTACTGTTCTTAGTTGTCGTCCTATCGACATTGCTGTTGCAGTCATGCAAAGAGACTGCTCAACTCAGTTATGAACCTTTCACGGGTGAGTTGCGCCATGCTTTTGGTATCTCCACCAATACGCGCACCACGACGCCCATCGTGCTGACCCGTATCACACTGGGCGAGCAGACAGGCTACGGCGAGGCAGCCCTGCCACCCTATCTCAAAGAGACACAGGAGTCGGTTTGCGCTTTTCTGCAACTGGCCGAACCTGTCATCAATAGTTGCACCGAGCCACTAAACGTGGATAGCATTATGCAGATAGTCAATGAGTTGGCGCCCGGTAATCATGCCGCTAAGGCTAGTATTGATATCGCTTTGCACGACCTCTATGGCAAGCTGCAAGGACAGCCACTATGGCAGATCTGGGATATAGATCCTCAGGCTACGCCATGCACCAGTTATACCATTGGCTACGACGATAATGATTCGATCGTGCTGCTCAAGGTGCGCGAGGCGGACTGGGCCAAGATCCTCAAAGTGAAACTGGGTCGTGAGGAGCAAGAGGACAAACGTATGATTACGCTCATCCGTAGCCTTACGGACAAACCTATCTATGTAGATGCCAACCAAGGCTGGCCCACCCAGGAGCATGCGCTGAAGATGTGCCAATGGCTGGCGGAACGGGGTGTTGTGCTAGTGGAGCAACCTATGCCTAAACATATGAACGAGGAACATCGTTGGCTATGCGAGCAAGTGGACCTGCCTATCCTAGCAGACGAGGCATGCCAGACCCTGGACGATGTAGCGGCTCTGCAACCCTATTACGATGGAATCAATATCAAACTGATGAAGTGTGGCGGTTTGGCCCAGGCACGTAAGATGATCACCCTGGCGCGTGAGCTGGGTATGCAAGTCATGATTGGCTGTATGACGGAGACCAGTGCAGGTATCTCCGCTGCAGCGACGCTGAGTGCGTTGGTCGATTATGCCGACTTGGACGGCCATGTGCTGATTGCTAACGACCCATACGAAGGTATCCAACTGGTGGATGGCAAGTTGACACTGGTCAATAAACCAGGTACGGGGGTTACGCTGAGGGAGTTGTAGGAGGTTATCGGTTATCGGGAATCGGATATCGGGTATTGGATATCGGGAATCTGTTATCGGGTATAGGACGCCCTGAAGGGCTATAGGCGATGGGCTATAGGTTATAGGCGATGAGGCGAGAGGCAAGGAGAAAGAAGTTCCTACGCCTACGGCGAGAAATCTTATAAATCTTATTTACAAGGTTCACTTGCAAGCAAGGCTATAAGGTTCTCTGAAATAAATTACCACCGCTCCTTCGTCGAAACGGGCTTGCAACAAAGAACTCGCTCTGCTCGTTGAGGTTGCCGCCGTTTCTCCTCTCCCCACTCGCTCACGAAGCTCGTGGGGGCCCCGATTAAAGGAACATCCAAAATGTGACCGCTGAATCTTAACTGCAACGACTCTGATTGGTCTCTGTAAGGTGTACCGCCACATTCCATAAGATTAAGCGGATGAGCGAAGCGAGTGCTAGCGGTGGCAATAGATTACGGAGTACATAGA
>JAFYSK010000033.1 GCA_017559385.1 Paludibacteraceae bacterium
ACCTTGGCTGGCGGTGAAGGTAGTGGTGAGAGCACCTGCGTTGAGTGCGCCGTGCACAGCACCTGCAGCACCTGCCTCAGATTGCATCTCTTGTACCAACACTGTCTCGCCGAAGAGGTTCTTGCGACCTGCTGCAGCCCACTCGTCCACGTTCTCCGCCATAGGAGAAGATGGGGTGATAGGATAGATGGCAGCTACCTCGGTGAACATATACGCGATATGCGCCGCAGCAGCATTACCATCAAGGGTTAAATACTTTTTTTCTTTCATTGTAGTAATAATTTAATAATTATGTTCGTTAGCGGCAAGCCGCTGATATTTACTTCGTGAATGGTTATTTCGCTTCGCTCATGAAAGGTTACCTTGTGAAGTTCAGCGAAACTAACTCTTCAGCACAGCTGGGTTTCATGCAAGCATAACTCCTCAGCCCGCAGGGCTTAATATAGGAAGCCGAATAGCCAAAGCGGTATGTTCTTCTGCGAGCCTTGCTCAAGGTCGGCGATAGCGCAATAGCGGATACCCGTTTTGTGTGGGGTAGTAGCGCAAGCATCCATATTATACTTGCCATCAATAATGAACATCGCGCTGCGGTCGGTAGCATTTACAGAATGCTTGCCATGCAAAGCATTGTAGAAGAATGTTTCTGCCACTGACTGCGGATCCACCTCGCGTGTAAAGGTTGCATAACACAAGTTGGAATTCTGCATATACACCTTGGTAGGCTTGAGTGGGAAATTCTTGCCCTCAGGGTAGAGCAGGTTCAATATTCGTGCATCCTTAAGGTACTTGATGAAGTTCATCGTTGTAGAACGAGAACACTCAATAGCATCTGCCATGGTGCTGACATTCAAAGAACAAGGAGTCTGCTGCAACATCAAGTGCACCAAATGACGCAACTTAGGCAACGAACTAACATCAATCTGCTTGACCAGCAACACATCCACATCTAAGATGATATTCATCATTTTCAAGAGCGACTCAGAAAAATCATGAGGCTCTAAGAATAGTGGATAGAAGCCATGGTGTAGATAGTCGTTGAAATAATCTAGTGGCTTAATATGACGGCTAATCTGCTGCGCAATCTCCACATGATTCTTCAATATATCTTCCAATGTATATACTGGCAACTTAAGCCCTAATGTAACATTGAGATACTCACGAAAACTAAAACCACGCAAGTTATATGGACGAACAATATGACCTATATCCTTGTTATCCTCCACTACACGCATCACAGCCGTAGCAATAAACACAATGCGCAGATTAGGATAGCGGTAGTAGCATTGAGCCAACTCGCGAGACCAATTGGGATACTTATAGGCTTGATCTATGAGCAACACTTGTCCTCCACCAGCTACAAACTCGGCAGCCAATTCTACTAGTGTATGCTCGGTAAAGTAGAAGTCACTGAGATTAACATACAAAGTATGTTTTGCTAACTCCGGATTCTTGACACGCATTTCCTTGGCATAGTTGAGCAAGAAATCAGTTTTACCAACCCCTCGACCACCTTTAATAGCGATCAGTCGATCACTCCAATTAATCTCGTCCATTAGGACACGCCTGGCGGGCACGCGAACATGCTCCACCAAATAATTGTGCGTCTTGTAAAATGCGTTCAACATAGTAATCAAATTCTAAATCCAAGTATCAGTTGTTCTACGATATGAAATACTAATAATCTCTTTCGGTCCGCCACAAAATATTTCACGCTGCAAAATTACTACTTTTTTTCCAAATTTGCAACATCCGTGTTACATTTTTTACAAAAAAGTAGATTTTTGTCATCCAGCAAGCGACAAAGAGAATTGATAGATAGGTTTGACAAATTTGAGAAAGTTTATCCTTTCTCTTGGTTATTTAATGAAAAAGATATAACTTTGCAGCGTTTTTAGTATAGATGATTATATGAATTGGTTTGAAAGTTTGTTTTTTGGTTCGGGAGTACCCCACTCCATTTTCATACTTACCCTAGCTATTGCATGCGGTATATACTTGAGTCATAGACTCAAATTCAAAGGTATCACCTTGGGTATCACATGGATTCTATTCTGTGCCATTGCCATGTCGCACTTTGGAATGCATCTAGATCCTGTAGTAGAGACCTTTGCCAAAGACTTTGGACTAATCCTTTTTGTGTATAGCATTGGTTTGCAGGTCGGACCTAGCTTTTTTTCTTCATTTGGCAAAGGAGGCGTCAAACTCAATGTGCTTGCCATGAGCGCTGTGCTACTTAGTTGTTTAACCGCATATATTATCCATCTAGTTTCAGGCGAAGATATTGCCACAATGACTGGTATATTGTTTGGTGCCGTAACCAATACTCCGGGTTTAGGTGCAGCCGAGCAAGCTTTTGCCGATATCCAAGGTAACACCAATACCGATATCGCTAGTGGCTATGCCATGGCGTATCCTTTAGGTGTTGTGGGCATCATCCTATCGTTGCTAACCATGCGCTGGATTTTCCGCATCAATATTGATAAAGAGAAAGAACAGATTGCTGCGGAGAGTGAAGCACAAAAAGAAATCGAGCATATCGATATACTACTAGCCAATCCACAAGTAGAAGGTGCATCGATTCGTGATTTGAGTGCTTTGTGCAATATGCATCTGGTAGTTTCGCGTTTGGTTCGTCCTGATGGCGAGGACGAGTTGCCCGATGTAGATACCATACTACATATTGGAGACCGCATTAGAATAGTTATCGACCAAGAACACAAGAAGAGTGCTTTGCTGCTAGGTCTGGAAACCACCATACAAACAGACACAAAGCACCAGGCCCACCTAGTATCACGCAATATTATCGTAACAAAGCCAGAGTTAAACGGCAAACGAATAGGCGATTTGAATGTACGCGCAACTTACCATGTTTCCATCACTCGTATTCGCCGAGCAGGTATCGAATTGTTAGCAACCAAGGACTTGTACTTGCAACTAGGCGACCGAATCACTGTAGTAGGCGAGGAACGAGCTGTAAACAAGATTGAAAGTTTGTTTGGCAACTCAACCAAACGTTTGGATATGCCTAACTTGATATCCATTTTTGTGGGCATTGCTTTAGGTGTAGCATTGGGTCTATTGCCTATTGCACTGCCTGGTTTATCACAACCATTCAAATTAGGCCTAGCTGGCGGCTCGCTGATTGTAGCCATATTGATGAGTTGTTTTGGACCCAAATTACACATCGTCACATACACCACATCAAGTGCCAACCTGATGATCCGAGAAATAGGTATATCGATGTTCTTGGCTGCCGTTGGATTTGGTGCAGGTAAAACATTCATTCAGACACTTGTAGATGGCGGATATGTATGGATAGGTTACGGTGTGATTATCACCCTACTGCCATTACTCATCATTGGTATACTAGGCAGAAAATGGCTCAAATTGGATTATTTTACACTGATGGGACTACTGGCAGGTAGTACAACCAATCCACCAGCCTTGTCATATGCTACCACCCTATCCACATCCAACGATCGCGCTGCAGTTTCCTACTCTACTGTATATCCATTGACCATGTTCCTGAGAGTACTGACCGGACAGCTGATGATACTACTGTTTTTATAGAAGAATACTTTCGCGCCTATTCAAGGGACTATAGATGAACTAGATGGTCTAGGTAAACTAGATGGCGACAAAGAGACCACTTAATCCGTGAAATCCGTGGGATAAAATAAAATATATTATGAAGAAGTTTCCACTATATTTGGCACCGATGGAGGATGTGACAGATCCTGCCTTCCGTCTGCTATGCAAACGCTTTGGTGCGACTCGCGTATATACCGAATTTGTCAACGCCGATGCGCTAGTTCGTGATGTTGCTTCCACAACACGCAAACTCAATATCTATGCCGAAGAGCGTCCTGTAGCAATACAGATCTACGGACGCGAACCAGACAGCATGGCCGATGCTGCTCGCATCGTAGAACAAGCCAAACCCGATTTCATCGATATTAATTTCGGATGCCCCGTTAAGAAAGTAGCGGGCAAAGGAGCCGGAGCGGGACTATTGAAAGACATCCCTAAGATGTTAGACATCACGCGGGCCGTAGTGAAAGCCGTCAACACCCCTGTGACAGTCAAGACTCGTCTTGGATGGGATGATAACAACCGCATCATTACCGATATAGCAGAAGCTTTGCAAGACTGCGGCATCGCTGAGTTAGCCATACACGGTAGAACTAGATGCCAAATGTACCGTGGCGACGCTGACTGGACACTGATTCGAGAAGTAAAGAATAATCCACGCATACACATTCCGATCATCGGTAATGGAGATGTCACCACTCCGGAGAGAGCCAAAGAGTGCTTTGACAACTACGGCATAGATGCCATCATGATCGGACGTGCCACTTTTGGTTGCCCATGGATATTTCAAGATATCCAACACTATCTAAACACAGGCGAACTGCTACCTGAACGAAGCATGCAATGGTGCATAGACATCCTGAAAGAGCATGTGGAAAGAAGTATCGAATGGATAGGTGACGAGCGCAAGGGTATCGTGCATAGCCGCAGACATTTTGCCGCATCACCAGTATTCAAAGGTTTGTTTGATTTTAGACAAACACGCATTGCCTTGCTTCGCGCAGACAGCAAAGCAGAGGTGTTCCAAATCATGGATGAAATCGTGGAAAAATGGGGAAATAGACCTACTCTACCTTCGGATAAATAATACGATGGTGATTGATTTCTAAAAGTTTTTGTTTAAATACCACACGCACATCTTCAAGATCCTTGAATGACAATGGCGTCTCAGCCAATTGTCCATCTTGCATTTGCATATTAATCATATCATCCACCATATCAGATATAGATTGTGGTGTCATTTCCTTGAGCGAACGCGAACGCGCCTCAATAGCATCTGCCATCATAATAATGGCGGCCTCCTTCGTGGAAGGCTTAGGACCAGGGTATGAATATTCAGCTGCATCTACGGCAGATGGGTCAAGCCCTGCTTGTTTTGCTTGATTAATGGCTGTGTTATAAAAATACCTAGTCTGAGAATTGCCATGATGAGAGCGAATAAAATGAACAATCAGTTCTGGTAGATTATGCTGACGAGCGATTCGCTCACCCTCAACAACATGTTCAATAACCACCTTGGCTGCAGCTGCCGTTTCCATGCCTGTTAGTGGATTGTTGCCCTCTGACTGATTCTCTATAAAATAATTGGCATTACTCATCTTGCCAATATCGTGATAGAGCGCACCTGTACGAACTAGTAATACCTTCGCACCAATACGCTTAGCAGCCTCTGTAGCGAGATTACTAACCTGCAATGAATGCTGAAAAGTACCTGGGGCTTTCTCGGCAAATTGTAGCATTAAATTAGAATTGACATTGGTCAACTCTACCAAAGTGATACTACTTAATAGACCAAAGCCACGCTCAAACAAGAAAATCAAACCATATGCACAAATAACCAAAACGGCATTTACTGCAAACAACACGTAAAAGTGCCAATTGATAGATTGCCAATCACCGGCCGTGAGCACATGTAACGCAGTGTATATCAATGAATATGAGATGAGCACAAAAGCAGCCGTCTGAGCCAACTGAGCACGCTGCGTCATATCACGCAAACTAATCACTGCCACAATACCCACCAACACCTGAGTAAGCAAAAAGACATAAGGCATAGTCACTGCGAGACTAACAATAGACACCGTAATGATATGTAGAAAAATTGCAGTGCGAGAATCATAAAAGACTCGAGCAATAATCGGAGCCCATACAAAAGGGATTAAATACACAAATTCGTGCGAAGGCACATATGCCAACAATAACAATGCAGCCGAAATAATAATTGCCATCAAAATGGTGAAGAACAACACATTTCGCAGGTTATCAAGCAATTTTCGACGATAAGTAAAAAGATATAAAAAGAATATTAGCAACAAACACACCACACAAATAGCAGAAGCAAAGGTAGGCATCAAACTTTGTGATTTAGGATTACTAGAGTTGTTCTTAGCTTCGGAAAACGAGAGAATGATCTGCGCTATCTCATCAGTTACAATCTCACCCGAATCCACAATCTTAGTTCCTTTAAATACCATACCATGCACTAGAGACATATCTTCTAAATACTCATCCCTAATACTCTCGGATTTAATAGTATCATAAATAATGTTGACTGGTAAATTCTTGCCCGTTAATTGATATGCTGTTTTAGGAGTATGTAGATCCTGTAATGGAACCATATTTGACACATTATTCTCAGCCACCTTGATATATTGCCATCCATTCTTTTCTACACGAGCCATTTCATCCACAGACAAGATATACAATCCCGTTGAATCCAAAGGAATTTGAGGTTTATAGACAGGCACAAAATCCTTGAGCAAGCGGGCGCGTTCGACAGATAATTCAGCTTCGGTCTTCAAAATAGGGAAGTCCATATCTGCCTTGAGCAAGCCATACCCCCATGGACGACCCACCGTATAATCAAAACTAACAGAATGCTGCTGTCTAGGCAATAGATAAATAGACAAAGCAGCTAGTATAACAAAAGCTAATATCTGTAGCGATATCTTCAATGCTGGTTTCATACTCTATATTATTTATCGTCTTGATTTAAAAAACTGTTGAATCAAATCTCTGCATTGGTCAGCCAAGATCCCCGATGAAACCGAGCATTTTGGATGTAAAGAATAGGGTGCTAAACGGCTAAAACCTCGCTTGTCATCGTCGGCCGCATATACCAATCGCTTAATCTGCGCCCAACCTATTGCACCAGCGCACATGACACAAGGTTCTAATGTGACATACAGGGTGCATTGTGTCAAATATTTACCACCTAAGTTATTGCTGGCAGCGGTAATAGCCTGTATCTCAGCATGAGCCGTAACATCCTGCAATGTCTCGGTAAGATTATGCCCCCGACCTACAATCTGGCCATCAGCCACAATCACACAACCTACAGGTATCTCCCCCAAGGCATAGGCCTTTTGCGCCTCTAAAAACGCGAGCTGCATATATCGCTCGTCACAAGCAATTATTTCCGAATTAATCGGCATATATCATGTTTTTGTTTTATAAAAATAGGCAAGTCTTCAGGATGTTGCTCAAAATGGTTGCCAATGACAACCACATCAGCACCAGCAGAAAAAGCCATTAACATCTGCTCAACCGTTCGAATACCACCTCCTACAATCAAAGGGATGTTGATGTTTTGTTTTACCGCACGAATAGCATCCATCGGAATAGGCGTTTGAGCACCACTACCAGCCTCAAGGTATAATAGTTGTTTTCCCAATAATTGGGCAGTGACAGAATAACGAACAATTTGATCCTCATCATTGCGACTCAATGGGGTGCAATTTGACACGATTTCAACGGAACTGCGATGCTCACCATCCACAAGGACATACCCCATTGGAATAACCTCCACACCTGACTGATAAATAGCCATTGCCGATTCCAAATGGGGGTCAATTAGCACTTCAGGTCTTCTAGAATTGAGCAATGTAAGAAACAACACGGCATCAACAGAGGCAGTAAACTGCTGGATATTACCAGGGAAAAGAACAATCGGAGCTGTCGTATATTGACGCAAATGAGCCACACAAACATCGACATTACCGCCTGTACTTCCTCCTACAAAGACCATATCAACAAGAGGTAGGTAAGGGGATAAAGCACGATAATAATCCTTATCCGGATCCACCAAGACTACCAAAACAGGAGCAGTCGTATGAATCGTATGCAATATCATTGAAGATGTACTCATTTTGCTCGATTTCATCGCCAAATCATAGATTCCATTATCACACGCGCATCTTGACGCAAATAGTCATAAATTGGCGCCAAAGAATCCTGATTAGGAATAGTATTACAATAGACCGAAGCTCGAAAAAAGTGTCCAACTGAATCGGTCAAATAAAACTGGATTGGGGTTGCAGTATTACCATGCAACTCATAGTAGAGCCCATACACATTACGCTGATCATCAGCATATTCCTGAGCTGGGATAGCTGATGCAACCGTGGAATGACTATACAGAAACTCATGAGCATCCTTGGCCAATGCTCGCAAATTGTTATCTACAGGCTTATAGCTACAATGTATGGTAGCATTGATTGCAGGATACTGAATATCAATCCAATAGTGATCACCCGAATGCTCTCGTTCTACTATAAAGGCATTATCCGACAAACGAAACTGATAAGGATAGCCCTTTAAGTCGCAATATGTATAGGCCGTATCAGGAATAGCGATACGGAAATAGCCATATGGCTTAGGCACCACAGAACGGCGACACGAACCAAACACGCCCACCATCAATAATATCAACGCAAAAGATAAAACCCGCTTCATAATTATAAAATCCGTGCAAAGGTAGTGAAATCATTTGAATTATGCAAGACATAGATTAGATAAATGCACTAATAAATAAATTTATGCACAAATTGTTGCATATATCAAAAAAAAATAGTACTTTTGCAAACTTTATTAAAATTAAAATAATTTTATTGAGGATTGAATGACCAAAAATACTAATAATATGATCAAACACAACTATTGTGTGATAATGGCTGGCGGCGTGGGCAGTCGCTTTTGGCCATTTAGTCGCACGGACAAACCCAAGCAGTTTCTGGACTTTTTCGGCACAGGGAAAAGCTTATTGCAGATGACTGTGGACCGTTTTACTCCATTGGTACCAGCAGAAAACATCTTGATTGTGACCAATGTACAGTATCGGGAAATAGTATTAGAGCAATTACCTATGCTGCAACCGTCGCAAGTCTTATGTGAACCTGCTCGTAGAAACACAGCCCCTTGTATTGCTTATGCAGTAGCTCGCATCAAAGCAATAGCAAGCCAAAAAGGCGAGACACAAGCCAATATTGTAGTAGCACCTAGTGATCATTTAATTTTGCAGGAGGAAAAATTTGTCCAAACCATTGCAGAAGGATTGTCATTCGTAGCAAAGCATGATGCATTATTGACGCTAGGCATGAAGCCTACTCGCCCAGACACAGGATATGGATATATACAGATAAGTGGAGGACAAATGCATGTAGATGGGGCCGGCACTTGCAAAGTGCGTGCTTTCACTGAAAAACCCAACTTAGAGTTGGCTCAAAAGTTTGTTGACAGCGGTGAGTTCTTATGGAACTCAGGCATCTTCCTTTGGAACCTACAGGCAATAGATGCTGCATTCCACGCCTATCTACCAGAAGTAGCCAACATCTTTGCCGCTGGCGAGAAGGTATTGGGAACAGACCACGAGGAGGATTTTATCCAAGAGGCCTTCCCTAAATGTCCTAGTATATCCATCGACTATGGTGTGATGGAGCATGCCAAGAATGTGTATGTACTGCCAAGCGACTTTGGATGGAGTGATCTAGGCACATGGGGATCGTTATATGACTTGAGCGAAAAAGATGAAAGCGAAAACGCCACATTGCATTGCCAAACAAAATACTACGACAGCCATGGCAACATTGTGACCCTACCCAAAGGGCATATGGCGGTCATACATGGACTAGAAAACTATATCGTAGCAGAATCAAATGGCGTTCTGCTGATCTGCAAACGAGAAGAAGAACAGCAGATTCGCCAATTCCATATGGACGCCGAAGATAAGTGGAAATAAATGTTTAACCCAAGAATGACATTTGAATTATGAGTTACTTAAATTTTGACAAAACGCTTCTTACTAACCTAGAGCGCAGTTTCAGCAAAGAAATGATTCGCACTAACCGTGCGGGTGCATACAACTCAACCACACTAATAGATTGCAACACACGCAAATACCATGGCCAACTAGTACTACCTTTGTCTGACCCATTACCTGAAGACAATTATGTATTACTTGGCAATTTGGACGAAACTGTGATTCAGCATGGTGCAGAGTTTAACCTAGGTATACATCAATATGGCGAGAACCTATATACACCTAGTGGTCATAAATACATCCGTGAATTTGATTGCGAAGTGATTAGCAAAACCACTTATCGTGTAGGCGGTGTGATCTTAACGAAAGAGCGTATGCTAGTCAGTTTTGAACCTCGTGTACTGATTCGTTACACATTAGTAGAGGCCCACTCACCAACCATATTACGCCTGAAACCATTCCTAGCATTCCGCAGCACTAACGAGCTCACCCACGAGAATTCAAGCGCATGCACGGATGTAAAAGAGGTTCAGAATGGTAGAGCAGCTAGGATGTACCCATCCTACCCAGAGCTATTTATGCAATGCTCAAAAAAATGCGAATACACCCATAACCCACAATGGTACAAGGGAATAGAATATCTCAAGGAATTGGAACGAGGCTTTTCTTACAAGGAAGACCAACTAGTACCAGGATGGTTTGAGATACCAATAAAGAAAGGCGAGAGCGTAATCTTTGCCGCAGGTATTAGCGAAGTAAAAACAAACACATTAAAAGGATTATGGGACAAAGAGTTGCAACGCCGTAGTGCACGCGACACGATGTTCAATAGCTTGAAAAACGCAGCTTCTCAATTCTACAAACGAGAAGGGGACAAATGTTATCTATTGGCTGGCTATCCATGGTTTAAAGCCACTGCTCGCGAGGAATTTTTAGCTTTACCAGGTTGCACAATGGGTATTGGTCGTCCAGAGTATTGGGATGCTATTGTTAACAAAACAGCCGTCGAGGAGATTCGCGCATTTATGAATGGTCAGCCTCATAAACTAGCTGGCATAGATGAACCAGATGCATTATTGTGGTTTATACATGCACTGCAAGAATATGCCGAATACACCTCGTTAGAAGAAACAACAAGGCTATATGGTCAACTTATTATAGAAATCATGCTATTCATCCGCAGACAGCAACACCCACGCTTATTCCTACACCACAATAGCCTCTTATGGGTAGATGGAAAAGAGCGTCCTGCAACATGGATGAACGCAGTAGAGGATGGTCATCCAATAACCCCACGTACAGGATATGTAGTTGAGATCAACGCACTATGGTACAATGCATTGCTCTTTACTGCAGCTATCCAGCGCTGTTTAGGCAAAGAACAAGTGGCCGATCTTATGGAGTACCAAGCAGAAGTAGCCAAAGACAACTTCGTCAAGACATTCTGGAATGGACACTACCTAGATGACTATGTTGATGGCGATTATCACAATAATGAGGTTCGTCCAAACCAAATTATTGCTGCATCCTTACCTTTCTCACCACTAGACAAGAAACAACGTAAAGCCGTAGTGGATATTTGTACCAAAGAATTGTATACACCAAAAGGTTTGCGCACTATATCTCCAAAGAGTGGTGGTTACCGTCCAGAATACATCGGTGGTCAACTAGAACGTGACCGCAACTTCCACAACGGACCAGTATGGCCATGGACAATTGCAGCCTACGCCATCGCTTACCTAAAAGTATATCAACATTCAGGAGAGAGCTTTATTCGTCGCCTATTAACCGGTTATGAAGCCGAGATGAGCGAGTTGTGTATCGGCACATTAAACGAGCTGTATGATGGCAATCCACCATTTAAAGGTCACGGCGGTATGAGTTATGCTCCTAGTGTGGCTAGCGTAATTGAAGTATGTAACACCTTGAAAAAATACGAAACAAAATGAAAGCACTAATGTTCGGTTGGGAGTTCCCCCCACATATCTTAGGCGGTTTGGGAACAGCCAGTTACGGATTAACCCGTGGCATGGCTCAACAAGAGGACATGGAGATTACTTTTGTCATCCCTAAACCATGGGGAGACGAAGACCAATCATTCCTGCGCATCATAGGAGCCAATAGCGTTCCTATCGTGTGGAAAGACAATCATTATGACTATGTTCGTCAGCGCATGGAAGGCAAGATGTCCGCAGAAGAATACTACCATCTGCGCAATAACATCCACTATGACTATTCACGAATTGGAACTGACGATTTGGGCTGTGTAGGATTCTCAGGTCGCTATCCTGACAACTTATTGGAAGAAATTGGTAACTACGAAGCTGTTGCTAGCGTTTTAGCTCACGCATTGGACTTTGACATTATTCATAGCCACGACTGGTTGACCTATCCATCAGGTGTATTTGCAAAGCAGATATCGGGTAAGCCATTGGTTATCCATGTGCACGCTACAGACTTTGACCGTAGTCGTGGCAATGTCAACCCTACTGTATATGCCATTGAGCGCAGAGGTATGGATGAAGCAGATCATATCATGTGCGTAAGCGAATTGACACGCCGTACCGTGATTGAGAAATATGGTCAACCACCTCATAAGGTAAGTACTGTTCACAATGCAGTAGAACCATTGGCTAATCCTGATGAATTCGAGAAACATCCTCGTAAAGATAAGTTAGTGACCTTCCTAGGTCGTATCACCATGCAAAAAGGCCCCGAGTATTTTGTAGAGGCAGCTGCACGCGTATTGGCTAAGACCGATGGAGTCAGATTCGTAATGGCAGGTAGCGGTGACATGATGAACAAGATGATTGACCTGGTAGCGCAACGCGGCATAGCCGATAAGTTCCACTTCCCTGGGTTTATGCGTGGTAGGCAAGTGCAAGAGGTTTTGGCAGACTCCGATGTATATATCATGCCTAGTGTGAGTGAACCTTTCGGTATTTCACCGCTAGAGGCAATGCAGGTAGGTTGTCCTTCCATCATCTCCCATCAATCAGGTTGTGCAGAAATCCTATCACACGTTATCAAAACCGACTATTGGGATATAGACGCAATGGCTGATGCCATATATGCTATCGTCAAATATCCAGCTATGTACAAATCTCTACGTGAACTGGGCCGTGAAGAGGTGAACAATATTCGTTGGTACGATGTTGGACTAAAAGTGCGCAGCATCTACGATCAAGTATTACACGGCTATCATTATTAATCATTTATCAACTAGTAAAATTAAAAAGTCATGAAAAATATTTGTTTTTGCTTTCAAATGCACGCTCCATACAAGATGAAGCGCTATCGTTTTTTTGAGATTGGTCAAGATCATTACTACTACGATGATATGCAGACTGAGGAACATATGGAGTATATAGTCAATGCGTCATATATCCCATTGTGCCATACCATCAAGGAGATGATTCGTCTATCAAAAGGGAGATTCCACTGTGCCCTGAGCATCACAGGTATAGCATTGGAGATGTTTCAACAGTTTGCTCCAGAGATGATAGACATACTTAAGGAACTAGCAGAAACAGGATGTGTAGAATTCGTAGCTACACCTTACGCATACTCACTAGCAACTGTTTACAGCGAAACAGAATCAGCAGAACAATTGAAACTGCAACAAGCCATGACCAAAGAGTTGTTCGGCGTACAATCTACCACTATCTGCAACACAGAATTGGTATATTCCGACGAGATTGCAATTCAGCTCTACCAACAAGGTTACAAAACGATTATGACCGAGGGCGCTAAACATATTCTTAGTTGGAAGAGTCCAAACTATGTATATCAAAGTGCATCTGCGCCAAAGATGAAAGTGCTAATGCGCAACTCCAACTTGAGCGATGAACTAGCATTCCATTTTGCAGATCCTAACTGGTACAACTACCCTATTGATGCGGAAAAATTTACTGCACAACTAGCAGCTCTAGCAGAAGAGGAGCAAGTGGCAAACATATGGGTAGATGCGGAGACTTTCGGTGTACGACAACACAGCAATAGTGGCATCTTTGAATTCCTCAAAGCATTACCATATCACGCAATGGATAAGAGCATTGGATTTATGACTCCAAGCGAAGTAGCTAAAAAATTTAGCAACAATGATGTAGTGGTGGCACCATACCCTATCACATGGGCTGGCGAAGCAAAAGATTTGAGCATCTATACTGGTAATGACCTACAAAACGAAGCTTTACAAAAGTTATATGCCGTGGCTGAACGCGTTCACCTATGTCAAGATAAACAACTAAAGCGCGACTGGCTATTGTTACAAGATGTAAATCACTTCCATTACATGAATCATATTGATCAAGGTGCAACACACTTTGAATCAGCATATGATGCTTTTATCAACTACATGAATGTGCTTTCTGATTTCCTGCAACGCGTTGATGAGCAATATCCTACCACTATTGAGAACGAGGAACTTAATGAACTATTGAAGACCATCAACAACCAAGAAATGGAGATAGCAAAATTAGAAGAGCAGATTAAAGCACTTAAGAAAAAAGAGAGAGTGGCTAAAAAATAGTGAAGATTTCACATCTCACATATAAACACTTGATTAGCATACTATTGTTAATCGCATGTACGACAGTTAGTGCTACGGCTAATGAAAAAGCCGTAGCCACTGTCATACGGGCATGGCAATTAGACAAGTGGACAGGAGTAGCAGACACCTTGTCAAGCATTGACACATCATATCTGCACTACCCTATGCGAGATGTGCTGAATAATTACTCTATTTCTAATACAACCAATTCAAACATCGTTTCACCTGTGCAATCACGCATATACTTCAGCAGGAAGAAGACTACTGACTTTATTTTTGCGGATGCATACACACCCTACATTATTACACCTCAACAAGTAAAATTCTACCATACCACCACCCCATACTCTACCATTGCGTACAAAAAA
This sequence comes from Paludibacteraceae bacterium, assembly GCA_017559385.1. Classification (GTDB taxonomy): domain Bacteria; phylum Bacteroidota; class Bacteroidia; order Bacteroidales; family Paludibacteraceae; genus Colicola. Next base: position 14,549 of record JAFYSK010000033.1, read on the forward strand.
GGATTTGTAAGCAACCTAGATCAGAATGACCTAAGTTTCAGTTTCACAGGCAACATAAGCCGTCGCACTAATCTAGGAATGACAATAGATTACTTGAACTCATATGGTCGATTTGCCAACCTAGAAGGTAAAACCACATTGGGTTCAATCTTTGGATCATACAATGGCGATCATTACTCTCTACAGGGAGCATTCACATGGAACACACTTAGCAACTTTGAAAATGGCGGTTTACAAGATCCTAGTGATTTATTGGGAACACTAAAACCAGAAGATATGCCTGTAAGAATGCAAGGCATGTCAGGACTAAGATATCTATCTGGTTACTTAAACCATTACTATAGTATCTGCGTAGAGCGCGAACGAAAAGTCAACTATCGCGAACGCAACGAAGAAGGAAAATGGGAGAAAAAAGATTCTATTAAAATAGAATATATCCCAGTAACTACATTTAGACATATTTTTGAAGTAAACGATGTCACTAAACGATACATCGAAAAATCTGCTACACAAAGCATCTTACCTAATTTATATCGCGACCCGGTTTCCACACAAGACTCAGCTGCCAGCTTAACCATCAAAAACACATTGGCCGTGACATTTGAGGAAGAATTTAACACATGGCTCAAGTTTGGTGCCATGGTGTATGCCATGAACGAATGTCAACGATACACATCTGCTATAGGACAAACTGAACTAATCGTGGATCTCAATCCGTTCAATAATAGTTATACCAACATACTAGCAAATTCACTACACCGCATGCCAGACACACTATTTAGTGCAGGATGGACCAATAACACCTATGTTGGTGGTGCGTTATACAAACATCGCGGCGATCATATACACTACGGAATTGACGGCAACGTCTGTTTACTAGGATACAAACTAGGTGAATTCCAAATCAATGGACACATTGATGCTGGCTTTAAAGTAGGAAAAGACTCTATGACTATTGCCGCAAAAGTATTTTTCCGCAACGAGACACCCGATTACTTTTTACAACATTACCGAAGCAACCACTACAGATGGGATAATCAATTCAACAAACTATACCGTCTGCAAGTTAGTGGAGAGTTAGCATATCCTACCAAATGGGTAAAACCTAAACTTAAAGTCTCATTTGAAAATATCACGCAACATATATATTTTGACACCGATGGAACACCTAAGCAAATAGACAAAGACATACAAGTATTAGCTGCTGATTTGCAATTAAACATCACCACTCCTTGGGTTAACTTAGACAATAGTATTGTATACCAAATGTCATCATCTGACAAAATACCATTACCTACGTTGACTATGTACAACAATCTGTATTATCATGGAACATGGGCAAAGGTATTAGATGCACAAATTGGTGTAGATATGCGATTCTTCACCAAATATTACGCACCCATATTAAACCCTGCATTGGGACAGTTTTGCATTCAAAACGAACAAAAAATAGGCAACTATCCCGTCATGAATGTATATGCAAATTTCTATGTTCGCAGCATACGATTAAAACTATTTGCTCAATACCAACACTTCAACGCGTCATTTATGAACAAACAATACTTTGAGATGCCTTACTACCCTATGGCTCCCGATATGCTACGAGCAGGACTTGCATGGCATTTCTACAAATAACCTAACCCATACCTTATATAATATATGCACCAAACAAATAATCTACATAGCATTTTACTCTATGCCCAACAAGAGGCTCAGAGATTAGGCAGTACCGAGATCATGCCTGACCACATGATATTGGGCATACTTCGTTTGGCCGAAGGCAAAGCGTACGAACTACTCATGCAAGCAGGAATGAATCCTGTAGAACTAAAGCGTTCTATAGATGAACGCCTCATGCAAGCTTCACCTAGTCAAACCACGAAAATGTCGCGCGCTAGCGAACGAGTACTACGTTTAATGATCATTGAAGCCAAATTATATCATGCAGACGAGTGTGGTTCGGTACACCTATTACTAGCCATGTTGCGTGAACGCGTCAATTATCCTGCTATGTTTATGGAACAACATTTTGGCATAGACTATGAATGTATTGAGCGTTTGTACCCCAAGCCACAAACCTTACCACAAAATGGTAGTCAACTTGACGCTGAATTTGCAGGCGAACATCCAACAGGATGGGATATTCCGAAAGACAACAAAAAAAGCAAGACAGATACTCCCGCATTAGACAAATATGGCAAAGATCTAACGGCACAAGCACGCAACGGCGAGCTTGACCCCGTAGTTGGTCGTCAAGTAGAGATAGAACGCGTAATACAAATTCTATCACGCCGCAAAAAAAACAATCCGATCCTAATTGGCGAACCTGGTGTAGGTAAGTCAGCTATCGTAGAGGGACTGGCTTTGCGGATTGAAAACGGAGATGCTCCTACACTACAAGGACGTAGAATCATATCTCTAGACATCGCATCAATGGTCGCAGGTACAACCTACCGTGGACAATTTGAAGAACGAATAAAAACAGTTATCAATGAACTGAACAAACACCCAGAGATCATCCTATTTGTAGATGAAATTCACACCATAATGGGTGCAGGCAATGCACAAGGCTCTTTGGATGCAGCCAACATCCTCAAACCAGCACTAGCACGAGGCGAAGTGCAATGTGTAGGCGCCACCACAATCACGGAATACAGAAAGTCCATTGAAAAGGATGGTGCATTGGAAAGACGATTCCAGAAAGTATTAGTACAACCAACCTCGCCAGAAGAAACCTATACTGTGCTTACACGCATAAGTGAAGTATACGGAACCTTCCACAAAGTACAATATACTCAAGAGGCATTACACGCTTGTGTACAACTGACCGACAGATATATTTCTGACCGATTCTTCCCAGATAAGGCGATTGATGCCATGGATGAGGCGGGAGCCTACAAGAGACAAACAACCACAGAAACTGACACCATTCCTGTTATTAGCGAAGCAGATGTAGCATTTGTAATCAGCCGAATGTCGGGAGTACCAGTACAGCGTGTTGCACAAGCAGAAACAGTGCAATTACGCCAAATGGCTAACGCGCTCAAACAACGAGTAATAGGTCAAGACAAAGCAATAGAAACAATCGTCAAAGCCATCCAACGATCTAGAATGGGACTTAGAGATCCCAAGAAACCTATAGGAACCTTCTTCTTGCTCGGACCAACCGGTGTGGGTAAAACCCACTTGGCACAATGTCTAGCCGAAGAGATGTTTGGAAGTCGAGATGCAATCATTCGATTTGACATGTCCGAATTTATTGAGAAACATACTGTTAGCCTTTTAGTAGGAGCCCCTCCGGGATATGTCGCTCATGAGGATGGAGGTAAACTAACCGAAGCTGTGCGCCGCAAACCCTATTCTATCGTCCTATTCGATGAAATAGAAAAAGCACATCCCGATATCTTCAATGTGCTACTACAAGTCATGGATGAAGGTAGACTGACAGATCGTCAGGGACGCATTGTAGATTTTAAGAACACCATCATTATCATGACAAGCAATGTTGGCACACGACAATTGAGCGATTTTGGCAGTGGTATAGGCTTTGATGCCGATACAATTGATGACAAACAATCCGAGCGTACCCTAACCAAAGCACTTAATAGAACATTCCCACCTGAGTTTGTCAATCGATTAGATAATATCGTTGTCTTTAACCCACTGAATGACGATGCGTTGGCACAGATTTTGTCGCTTGAACTTTACCCTCTTAAGATGCGTCTTGAGGTAATGGGATATACATTAGAACTTACAGATACAACACGCGAGCAACTTCTAAAAGAATCTAGAGATCGTAGGTATGGTGCTCGTCCGTTGAGGCGTGCAATACAAACACTGATAGAAGATCCTATTACAGACATGCTCCTGTCAGATAAAGTAGAAAATAAACAAATAAAAATATAAAGATTATGATTAAAGAAATTACAGATTCTAACATTCAAGACTTGTTAGCAGAAGGCAAGCCAGTAGTGGTTGATTTTTGGGCTCCATGGTGTGGTCCATGTAAAATGATGTTACCAGTAGTAGAAGAACTTGCGGCTGAATACGACGGCAAAATCATCGTAGGCAAACTCAATGTAGATGAGAACGACGAAACTTGTGGTACATACGGCATCATGAATATTCCTACCATTCTCTTCTTCAAGAATGGTGAATTAGTTAATCGCACAGTAGGTGCAATGAATAAGACTAAACTACAAGAACTTTTTGAAGAACTTTTGTAATATTTTGCATTTTTTTGCAGAAATATTTGCATAATTCCCAAAAAAGCAGTACTTTTGCACTCTAATTGCCTTTGTAGGCACTATTTTGTGTGCCTACATGGGTTATTTGGCGTGCTTTAGCACAAGCGATTGTTCTTTGAAAGCCGAAAGGCTTATGCATAGCGACCAACGGTCGCAAAATAACCCAAACTTCGCAAGTTTGGGTTAAGAGCGGAGGCATCGAGCGCCCAATGTCGCAATTGCGACAGTCATAGCGCGAGATTGCCGAACGCGAGGGTCTGGTAGCTCAGCTGGATAGAGCAACAGCCTTCTAAGCTGTGGGTCTCGGGTTCGAATCCCGACCGGATCACTAACAACAACTTATAACATTTATTACACACTGTTAACTATTCATGTTAACTGTTATTTGTTATCATGCGTCAACTTAAAATTACTAAATCAATCACCAACCGTGAGTCGGCTTCACTAGACAAGTATCTACAAGAAATCGGACGCGAAGCACTTATCTCGGTTGATCGTGAGGTGGAATTGGCTGGCCGTATTCGTAATGGCGATCGAGCAGCACTAGAAGAGCTCACACGCGCCAACCTCCGATTCGTAGTCTCCGTAGCAAAACAGTATCAAAATCAAGGATTGAGCCTACCAGATCTTATTGACGAAGGCAATCTTGGCCTAATTAAGGCAGCAGAAAAATTCGACGAGACACGCGGATTCAAATTCATCTCTTACGCCGTATGGTGGATTCGCCAATCTATCCTACAAGCCCTTGCAGAGCAAGCACGCATCGTGCGACTACCGCTAAATCAATCAGGCTTGCTCAACAAAATCAACAAAGCATATCAACGCTTTGAACAAGAACACGAGCGCCGTCCTAGCGCTGAAGAATTAGCAGAGATTCTTGATCTACCAATTGACAAGATTGCTGATTCGCTTAAAATGTCAGGTAGACAAGTCAGTGTAGATGCTCCTTTTGTGGAAGGAGAAGACAATTGTCTCATTGATGTGATGGTAAATGAGGACTCACCCAATGCTGACCACAAACTCATTAGCGAGTCATTATCTAGAGAAATTGATCGTGCACTAGAGCAACTTACACCAAGAGAAGCCGATATCCTTCGCAAGTTCTTCGGAATTGGAGTTCCTGAAAAGACGCTTGAAGAGATTGGTATTGAATTCAACCTCACACGTGAGCGTGTAAGACAGATCAAAGAGAAAGCCATCCGCAAACTAAAAACAAGTTCTAGAAGCGGAATTCTCAAAACTTATTTGGGATAATATTCTTACAACAAAAACAAAAGCTACCTACACAGGTAGCTTTTATTTTATTTATTCATAGAGTTGCATAATGCATAGGTTAAGCATAGGTTAAGCATGCATTAAGCATAGATTAGATACCCCACATAACCCGACAAGACTATCAATACTATTGGATTAGAAATAATTTGTATAAATCTATGCACCACAACGACAGCCTTACCTCTGACTGCATCAGCTTTTTTGACAAATAGAGGAATGATTGAAATGATACATGCTATCACAAAAATAACCCAACTGCGCCAATCAATAAAACTGACAGAAGGTTGATTGATCGGCTTAATCAACAGTAGCGCCGCTGCTGCAATCATTCCTAATACTGATAAACGCAAAGTGTACATTGTACGAGTAAAGTATATATTGCGTTGAAATCGAGTACTTATAACAAAATACAACTTACAAATAGCCAACATAATAAATAGGCTAGGGATAATAATTGCAGTAGTAGCTAGCATACTACCCCATACACTGCCTGTAGCCGTATAGCCCACATAGGTAGCACAATTGATGCCTATAGGACCTGGAGTCACTTGACTAATTGCGAGAATATCCACAAACTCCTCTTGCGTCATCCAACCATATGTTTCAATCTCGTGCTGAATTAACGAGAAGATCGCCAGTCCTCCACCAAAGCCAAAGAGGCCTATCTTAAGAAAACTCAAGAAAAGTTGCAAATATATCATTCACGCCTCCTTTCCTTCATGTATGTATAAATCAAGGTTGCGAAGGCAGTAACTAGGATGATCCATACGGGTGATAACCCTCCGAGCCAAATAAGTAATGCTCCTAAGATCGGGATAATAGCAGTTGCCCAGGTGATTTTAGCACTGGCAGCCATACGACATAATGGTGCTGCGATCAAAGCTACTACGGCAGGGCGGACACCTTTAAAAATTGCCTCAACAGCAGGATAATCCTTGTAATCCTGAAACAGCATAGCAATCGCCAAAATAATCAGGAAAGATGGCAAGACTGCTCCCAAAACAGTAGCAATCACTCCACGCCATCCACCTATGCGCCATCCTATAAAAATCGCCGAATTCACCGCAATTAATCCGGGGGCTGCTTGCGCTAAAGCAATCATATTCATAAACTCCTCGCGGTCAATCCACCCTTTACGATCCACTATCTCATGTTCAATCAAGGACAACATCACATAGCCACCTCCAATAGTGAAAGTTCCTATTTTAAGATATGTCCAAAAGAGTTGGAGGTATAACATTGTTTAGTGTTTAGTGAACGGCTTCGCCTACTGTTTAGCGGATGCGCCTACGGGCTATGGGTTATTGGTTATGAGCTTTTTCTTTAAGTTCTTGTTTGATGAATTTGACAAGCATATTGATAGCAGCATTGTTGTGTCCCCCCTGTGGGATAATAACATCCGCATAGCGTTTGCAAGTCTCAATAAACTGCTCATGCATAGGTTTAAGGACACGCTGGTAGCGTTCCATAACTGCTTCGATGGTGCGTCCGCGCTCTACAATGTCGCGTTGGGCAACACGAATGAGACGATCATCAGCATCGGCATCTACGAAGATTTTCAGATCCATTTGCTTGCGCAGAATAGGGTCATGCAAAGCCATAATGCCTTCTACGATAATAATCTCGCGAGGATCAACATGAACGGTCTCTTGTTGGCGTGAAGATGTGATATAATCGTAAATAGGTTGCTCGATGGATTCGCCATTTTTGAGCATTTCTATGTGTTTTGCGAGCAAAGGCCATTCAAAAGCATCTGGGTGATCAAAGTTGATGTTTTGACGTTCCTCAAAAGGCACATGACTACTATCATTATAGTAGGAATCTTGAGGAATAACGACGACTTCGCCTTTTGGAAGGCGTTCAATAAGTTTGCGTACCACGGTTGTTTTTCCTGAGCCGGTACCGCCCGCAATGCCGATGATAAACATGTGTTTTAGTTGGTTATTGGACGCCCTGCGGGCTATAGGACGGTGTTCCGCCTATTGGACGCTTCGCTACGGGCATTATTATTTGTTAATATCGGGTGCAAAGTTACACATTTTTTTGTAAATACGCAAATTTTACATTATCTTTGCAGAATATTAAAAAAAGTCAAAAAGAGTTGTAGTAAATTGAATGGGTATTGCGTCTAATGGGTAAACATTAGTAAAAAGTTCGCGGCAAGGTATGTTTGATTCGATGGTCAGAACTGATAAATCACCTAAGAATAACTAATGAATAACTAATGAATCACTAAAGAATCACTAAAGATTTATAAGGGAAAGACAGCATAAAAACAGACGAGAGATATGAAACAAACCGAAAAAGAATTTGCGGCCCTGGTCAAGGAGCAGAAGAGCACGATATATAGTATCTGCTATATGTTCTCCAAAGATAAGGATGAGATAGATGATCTCTTTCAAGAGACATTGATCCATTTGTGGCAGGGCTTTGAAAAATTTCGCAATGAGAGTAAGATTGAGACATGGGTGTATCGCGTAACTATGAACACATGTATCTCGATGGACAGAAAAGAGAAACGCCGTGGCGAGCGAATTCCCCTGGCAGTGGACATTGACTTATTCGATGAAAACGACAAGGACATGGAGCAAGTGCAGATGCTTTATAAACGGATTCATAAGCTAGGTGTGTTTGACAGAGCGATTATTATGCTTTGGTTGGAGAACCTAAGTTACGATGAAATCGGGGAAATTGTAGGCATTAGTGCAAAAAATGTGTCGGTGCGACTGGTGCGTATTCGTGAACAATTAAAGAAACAGTAACCATTAACCTTTAACAAATAAATATTATGGATGAATTGCAAGAAATGCGCGAGCAACTGGCTGCGCTGAAAGAGAAGTTGAATAAGCAGGAAGTAGTAAATGACCGCCTAATACGGGATGTTTTGATCAAAAAGAAAAAAAGTGTCGACAAAAACATCTGGTTTGTTGGAATTTGTGGGTTGATTACAATAACAATCGGAAATTTAACATGGTCCTCTTGGGGAGTAAGTTCGTGGTTTCTGATAGGAACAACA
>JAFYSK010000034.1 GCA_017559385.1 Paludibacteraceae bacterium
GCGTTGACGGATTCGAACCGCCGACCCTCTGCTTGTAAGGCAGATGCTCTAAACCAGCTGAGCTAAACGCCCATTCAATGTCTCATTATTTAACGGAACTCTTGCTCTCTTCACGAAAGCGGATGCAAAGGTACTGCTTTTTTTTGAATTGACCAAATATTTTTTGAAAAAATACGTTCTTTTGTGTTATTTTCTCAATTTTTGCACTCTCCAAGCCCAAAAACTCGTATTTTGGGTCCTTTTTACCAAGAAAAAGTACAAAACCAAGGTGGAGCAAACGGCAATCAAAATGCCAGCAAAAATATCCAAAGCAAAGTGTTGAGATAGATAAATTCGTGTATATGCACCGAAACTAGCACAAAGGAAACAAATAAATGACAAAATACTCTTACCTTTTATATTTTCAGCGCACAAAATAATACTCAAACTAAAAAGCAGCACAAAGAAAGTCGTCGTATGTCCAGATGGAAAAGACAGCCAAAGATTCATCTTTACCCCTTCTACTAGCGGCAGTGTGACATCTGGCATATTCTCTGCAAACCATATCAACGGGCGTGGAGCGCATACTATATGTTTAATAGGTTGCACGATGAGTGTGGAGAGCAAGAGATTGCTAGCAAGGAATGTAGCCCAGCCTGCACGATAGAAAAGCAACAAAACAACGCATAGGTAGGGCAACCAGTCCACCAAATTAGTGAATGCAGGTATCACAGCATCCAAAAAACGTGTGTGTGGCTGGCATAATGCGAGATGCAACTCTGCCTTTGGAATGCAGAGAAGTGTGACTCCTAAAACGAGTGCCAACACGAGGGTTGGCACTAGAAAAGGAAGCAAATACTTCATGTCCGTCTTATGCTTGGTAGTTGTGCTCATTTTTTAGCACCGATAAGAGTAAATAGGTTGAAAATGATATACCATAACACACAAATGGCGCCTGCTAATGCTGCGATTGTAATTTGGCTATTAGTAATCGCCATGGTTGAGCAACTTCCTAAAATAAAGCAACTTCCGAATATAAAAATAATCATTCGTTTCTTGCCCAATTCAGCGGACTTAAAACTGAAGAATGGAATTTCGCTTACCAGCAAATAGCAACTCAACAAACTAGCTGCCAACACAATCCAAGGCACCCATGCTGGTAGGGTAGTACTATTGAGCCAGCAAACGAGTGAAGCCCAAAAAATAGCATTGGGTGGGGTGGCTAGACCAATAAAAGAGGTGGTTTGGCGCTCGTCGATGTTGAATTTCGCCAAACGCAATGCTGAGAATGCTGCAATCAGCAATGCTATCAATGCCCACCATCCAATAATAGGCTTAAGATAGCAAAAGAGCACCATGGCCGGAGCTAGACCAAAGGTGATGTCGTCAGCTAATGAATCAAGTTGTACTCCTAAAGGTGATGGCACCTTTAACCAACGAGCAGATGCTCCATCAAAGAAATCAAAGATAGCTCCGCCAATAATCAGAGCAAATGCCCAGAGAAATTGCTCTTGAGTTGCCATGAAAACAGCCACTGACCCGCACAAAAGATTTGCGCAGGTCAGGCTGTTTGGTATAATGCGTTTAATTTGCATTGAGATCAATATTATTTTTTACCGTATGCTGGATCTGTAATTCGTCTTGCGAGGAAGGTAACAAAGAATGTAGCGACACTACATGAAATTACCATCCAGAAGAAGTTTTGATAGCCGATAGCCTCTTGAATATAACCGGCAACAAGACCTGGAAGAATCATACTTAAGGCCATGAAACTAGTGCAGATAGCATAGTGGGATGTCTTGAATTCACCATCTGAGAAGTACATCATGTACATCATATATGCAGTAAAACCAAAACCATAACCGATTTGCTCAATTGCAATAGCGATTGCAATATTAACCATGTTCTCTGGAGTATATACACTAAGATATACGAAACTCAAACATGGCAATGTCATTGCGAGTGCCATCCACCAGAATGATTTTTTGAGACCGATGCGTGAGATAAAGTAACCACCTAAGATTCCACCTAATAATAGGAATACTACACCAATACCACCATATACTACACCTAACTCTTGCATAGTCATACCCAAACCTCCAGACTCGCGAGTGCCTAGCAAGAATGGATAAATCATCTTCATCAAGAATCCTTCTGGTAAACGATATAGAAGCATAAATAGAATTGCTACCCACAATGCAGGTTTGGTGAAATAGGTTGCAAATGCTTTGCCAAATCCTGTGATGATATCTTTTACAGAAGTCTCTGCGTTAGGTTTATCGGTGTCAGGGCGTGGAGTAGCAAATACATGCCAAATTGCCATTAATAGGAAGATTGCAGCTGTGATACCCATTGTTACTTGCCATGCAAATGGCATGTTTTCTGTGCCTTGCTCCTTTGTCCAGTCATAAATCAATCCAGGAACTACAAGTAGTGCAGAGTTGCAGAATACATTGCTCAAACGATAGAATACGCTACGCCATCCGATCATTTCTGCTTGTACACCAGGTTTGAGTGCTAACATGTAGAATCCGTCTGCTGCAATATCATGTGTTGCTGAAGCAAATGCCATGATGATAAATGCAATTAATACACCTGTGAAGAGTTTTACCTCTGTTCCCATGGCTGCGATAGTAGCTGCGTCTGGTTGAGGAATAGCTAAGATGGTCAATACCGCCAATCCCAACATGAGGAATTGCATAGTGAGGAACCACCAGCGTTTGGTTTTGATCAAATCCACGAATGGAGCCCACAAGAACTTCAATGCCCATGGGAAATAGAGCAATGTAGTAAAGAATGACATCTCGCCGTTAGGCACACCCATCTGGTTGAACATAACCATAGAGATGTTGTTTACCAAGAAGTAAGGAATACCTTCCAAGAAATACAAGGTTGGTACCCAAAACCAAGGATTAATACTTTTCAGTGATTTCATGACCTAAAATGTTGTAAATTTTATTGTTTTTAATGATAATTAATTGTCCGTCTTGTAGCATTTTATATGCGGAATCACCTTCTTGAGAAGGAGTAATGATTGATTCTATTCCAGTCTCAACCTTCTTGCTGTAATGCAAATAGATTCCTTCAAGTGGGATGCTGTATTCTTTCTTTTCTGCATCTTTGTTGAGAGAGAAAGAAATGTGTTTAAGTTTAATAGGGTAAATAGCTATATCATCTTTGACATCAAACAAGCTATCCAAATCAATATTGATGCTCATTGGTTGATTAGGTGTAAGCTCTATGCATGCGTAATTAGCATTGATACCATTGTTGGCTACAAAGTCTAAATCAACGCGTGTCATTAAATCGCCTTGAGGTGTAAACTTAAATTCAAGATGTTTTGGAGTGGAGTATAGGAGTGTATCAGCTGTTAGTGACAATTGAACAACTCGTCCGCCACTGTAATTCATATATAAGTATGCTCTACCGTCTGCATCTGTTTTGATATCCGTCTTCCATGACGAACTAGATGCCTTTAGAGTCCATCGCTCATCTACTTCTACCATGTTCTCCCATAGCAAAATATCTGTATCAACCAATTCTACTTGAACATTGAGTGTCATGGTGGTCTCGCCTAACTTACCATGAATAGTAGTCGTTCCATTTTTGAGTGCGTGCAATATGCCATCTTCATCAATGTTACAGATGGTATTATCTTCAATAGTCCATTCTACTGCAGATGGAAGAACTTTGAACTGCTTGTTATCTACTACACCATTGATTTCAATTTCGTATGGTGTTTTGTTGGAAATCAGCACATTGCTCAAACGCAATGATGGGTTGGCTTCATCTACAATCACGATTTCTATAGGTAGAGATGCTTGGTCATATGTAGCAGTTAGTACACCACTGCCGAGACAAACAAAATATCCGTCTTCGGTAATATATCCAGTTTCTGGAGCACATGATAGTTTAACGCCTGGAAGATTCTTGTCAATCAACATGCCATATTGGTTGTATCCTAAAAACTCAGGTTTGATAGCTGCATATTTAGGCAATTTCATAAAGGTGGCAGTTGTACGCATTTCTACTACAGTGCTATCTTCTGGAGCGGTTGAGAATAGGAATATGCTATTTCCAACGGCACGAGGCTGTCCCTCGGTAGTTGGATTAAGGATTTGTCCTCCTAGGTTAAATTGTGCGCTACCTCCACCATCTGCACCAGTAGCTTCCCATGCACCAAAGTGACGCAGGATAGATGCCATCTCATGGGTGTACATACCAGGTTTTTCCATAACCATCATCCATAGGGTGTTATGATCTTTGCTCACACCAAAACCAGTACGAGGATAGTTCTTGTTGTTATAATCCTCATTCCAGTTACGATTGGTGAGTCTGCCTTCTCGCAATACATAGCAGTTACCCGCGCTAAGTTGCTTGATATTTGGGCGCTCACCCGAAAGTGATTCGTACATACCTATGATAAATTGTACTCGATCACCTACCTTGGCTGTCTCAAGGAAGGTCTTGCCTGTGCCACGACCACGGAATACGGCATAGCCATCTTCGATTTTTGTACCGCCAGTGGTGTTGATGCTAACTACTTGACCAAAGAGATGTTGGTTCATCGCCCAATCTTGCTCCAACTTAACTACTAGCTCAATCATTGGAAGATCTGTGCCAAGGCGTTTGTTGATATCTTCTTTAGTCAATGTGGATTTGGTACCCATGTCGGAGTTGAACATAACTACTTCGTTATCAGAAGGGTTGCTGCGGTTGCGGTTTACTTCGCTAATAGGCATAGCTTGGTCGCCAATTGCCAAATGTGCATCCCAAGAGAATTGATCGATATGTGCCTTTTTATCAGCATCAATCATTAAGTAGCCAATATCTTGTTTGCGTCCTAGCACTGGATCGGGATCTCCGTGACCAATATTCCAGTTGGTAATGTTGGTGCCAATCTTACCATTGCGCACTTGACCTGTACATGGTACACCTGTCAAACCGTTGTACTGACCTTCGTCTTGTGTGGCTACAATCCAGAAATTGCAGTTTACAGATCCAATTGAGCGGTGCTCAGGAGCATCTAGACGTTTGTGAGCATCAACCATTCTTTCGGTATTACCCATAGTTGTGCTATGACTCTCCTCCACTGTGTTGTATGGATTGGTCAAATCTATTTCATAGATATAGCAGTGGCGAATATCATTGGTTTTAGCAGTGATGTCAAAACGTGTATAAATGATGCCAGGACCGACTTGATAGCTTTCTAAGGTGTCAATGGCGTACTGTTTTATAACTGTACTATCCAAGTTGGTTTGGATGTTGATAGTGCCGTGTTGAGCAAATAATGAGATGCTACATAAAAAAATAGCAAGTAGTGTGAGACGTTTCATAAGCATTAGAATGTTTTATTTGTATATCAATAGTTTGCAAAGGTACTACTTTTTTTTGAATTATACAAGAATTTGTATAAAAAAAGCACTGAACAAGTTTGTTCAGCGCTTTTTTATGGAGAATAGAGTGTTTCTTATTGAATTCTAGAACGATTATCAACAATGTTAGACTCATCTTGGAGTAGTTGCATTGCTGCAGATGCCTTAGAATATGCAGTGTAGATGCTTGTTTGTTGAATTTCTTGCTCTACATTGATTGCTTCCTCAGCAACTTTCTTGTCACCAACAGAAATCATGTATACACCACTCTTACCGATGATAGGTGCAGAAACCTCGTTAGGAGCAATAGTAAGTGCTTTTCCGATAACTGCAGGCTCATTCATCATACCAAATCTAGTTGAAATAAGAGATATGTTTTCTGCTGTTTTGATTTCTGTATTAAATAGGCTAGATGCGTCTGCAAGAGTCTTAACTGATTTAAGTTGCTCAGTAATGTATGTAGCTTTCTTTTGGTTGGTAACCTCCATAGTTAATTCAGCTTCTACATCCTCTATTGGAGTGTACTCTTCGTCGTTTACTTCAATTAGGCCAGCAACGATGAATTGATCACCACATTCATACACATCACTAACTTGTCCTTTTTCTGCGCCGAATGCCCATTTAACGATCTCACGGCTATTCTTTATGTCGTTGATTTTGTGAGCATTCTCAGTTACTGCGTATGCAGGAGTTGTTAACCAACCATTGCTTGCTGCAGCTTGACGAAGTGAGTCTGCATTGTTATTAGCCACGATGAATTGTTTAGCTTGGTTGTACAATGCATTGTATGTATTGTTGCTAGGTGCAACAGTACGTTCAAGAATAGCTAATTTAACCTTAGGAGTAGGTTTGCTCTTGTCAGCAATCATGAAGGTTTGCTCAGCTGTACCATTGACAACAGTGAATTTGTCACCTTTTTTACCATTGAAAGCAGGCTCTGAGATGTTCTTTGGCAAATCGGTAGCTTTAACCCAACCAATTTCAATATCTTCTGTTCCTTCTCCGCTAGCAAGAAGAACTAGTTTCACAGAGTCTGATTTGGTATATCCGCAATCCATGATACGAGCCATAGAGTATGTCTCACCGTTGCATGTGATTTCTGTGCATGCATTTTTCTTGGTGGTTTTGCTGAACGCAAATTCCTTATACTCAGCAGGAATAGTCTCGATAGAATAGTCGCGACCATCATACAAAACATCTGAGTTGCCATTTACAATAGCGGTGATATCGTCCAATGTCTTGAAGTCGTTTTCGAGTGACTTGAAGAGATTTTCTGCATCAGCAAAATCTTCAGCAGATGGTACGATAGGAATGCTTACATACTCGATAGAGCGGTTAGGAATTTGTTTGTAAAGCTCTTTCTTTTGCTCGTACAATTTTTTGATGTCACCCTCAGTTACCTTTACCAATGAATCTGCCACAGCATAGTATGGTTGTAGTACGTATTGTACATCTACGCTAGTGTTTCGTGCTTCGATTGTATATTTCGCATCAAGAGGGTTGATTACGATTAGTTTGTTGAGCAAGCTTGCATATTTTTCTTGCATGTGAGAGATGCGTACTGCATTTTCCCAATAGCCCCAGCACATTTTATATTGTTCAAGCATTGCAGCTTGATTGTCGTTCTCTGGCTCTTGTTTTAAAGAACTGAGAAAGTTAACCATAATAGTTGGGTCAAAGTTACCAGTGCCGTTGGTAAATGTGCGAGATTGGCGAATGATTTGATGTATATTATCGCCAAAGCACAAGTTACTCAATTCGTCGTTGGTAATTACCATACCGATTTTCTTAGCTTGCTCGCTGATAGTGTAATCAGTTACCATCATTTGCCAAGCTTGGTCACGAAGTTGGAAAGATACGTCTTCGTTCAAATCATTAGATTGTGTCTCAATCTTATAAGCCTCTGTCAACTGCTCAATTGCTTTCTCATATTCGGTAAAATGTACCTTGTTTCCAGCAATTTCTGCTACATTTTGGAGGTCCTTGTTAAAGAAACTACTTCCTGAATTAAGGAAGTCTCCGAGGATAAATGCTAACATAGCAATACCTACTACCACGAGGAGGATAGTGCCATGATTTCTAATAGATTGTAATGTTGCCATAATATTTTTGTTTTATTTATTTCGCTATAAAAACTTTTGTACACGCCAAAAAGCCCGCAAAGGTACAACTTTTTTTCGAGATAAACAAATATTTTGTTGTTTTTCCACTAAAATTAATTGGTACCATCAAATGTTGGTGCAGTTGCTTGGCCTTCTGTAGATATATCTTTACGATGTAACACATTGTAGATGGTCTTAAAAATTATTTTCAAGTCCAGCCACAAGGACAAGTGATCTACATACCATACATCATATTCAAACTTTTTAGTGTGCGTGATGGCATTGCGTCCGTTCACCTGTGCCCATCCCGTTATTCCTGGACGCACTTCATGACGGCGCATTTGGGTGGGTGTGTATAGTGGTAGATACTTGACTAACAGTGGTCTTGGTCCAATCAAAGCCATATCACCTTTGAGCACATTGAATAGTTGAGGCAGTTCATCTAATGATGTAGAGCGAACTATTTTTCCGACCCTGGTAAGTCGTTGTGCATCAGGTAATAACTTACCTTCAACATCGCGTTCATCTGTCATTGTCTTGAACTTGATGACCCGGAATACCTTGGCGTTTTTACCAGGTCGTTCTTGTGTAAAAAATGCTCCGGCTCCTTTATTGGCGAAATGCAACCATATAGTTACAATCAACAATACAGGAGATAGACACAAGAGTGCTATCAGCGCAATGGTGAAATCAATAAGTCGTTTAAAGAAATTTTTATACATCAATTATAGTTCAATGCCGTTTTTCGTTAAAATCTCTTTTCCAGCATTATAGCTAGTGCATGCCATAATGTCCTCAGGATCAAGGAATAGATCGAAAGTTTCCTCTAATAATGTAATAATGTTGAGTTGGTGAACAGAATCCCATTCACTTACAGTCTCTTTGCTGAAATTGTCACCTAACTGATCTGCTGTAGCACCGAATACCTCGGTAAAGATAGCATTGTATTTCTCTAAATTTGTCATAAATATGTAAAGTGTTTTCTTATAGTTGTTTTATTTTATCTACTCGGTATCTATTCGGTATGAACCCGTCATGAACCCGTAATTGCTAGGTAAAAGACAATTTACTATATAGTTTTTTTCCGGCTTCATTCTTTGGAATTTCTAATATAGTTCGAATCTCAAAGGAAGTGGCTACAATATGTGTTTTTTGCACGAGTGTATCTTTGACTTCACCTTGTTTGTCTGTGTTAGTGATATAAACTATCATTTTTTCATCCGTACCCACGCAAGCGCATTCTATACCGCATTCAGTTTGAACTATTTGTTCGCATTCATCGAGTCCAACACGCATGCCAAATAGTTTGAGGAAACGCCCCATTCGTCCAACGATGTAGTAGCAACCGTCTTCATCAAAGTATGCGAGGTCTCCAGTTCGAATATAGCCGTTTCGCTCATCTCCATTGGCTAGATCTTTTTGTTCGCGAGCATATCCCATTGTGACATTCTTTCCTCGATAGCACATCTCGCCTTCTGTATGAGGAGTCAATATAAGATTTCCATTTGTGTCAATGAGTGATAACTCTCCGTTTGGAACAGCAATACCGATACTTCCTACTTTGTCTAGAGCCCATTTTGCTGGTAAATATGCCATACGTGCAGTACATTCTGATTGTCCATAAGTGGCAATCCAGCGTTTCCCTTTATCACGGCAATATTCAGCAAACTTGATGTTGAGATCAGTCGGCATTTTTCCTCCACCTTGTGTAAGTAGCTCAAGATGAGGGAGGTCCATACGGAAGAAACGCATGAGATTGAGAATCTGGAAACTGTATGGAACACCTGTGAATGAGGTGGCTTGTTGTTCTTTAAAGAATTTCCAAAAATTAATATCGGTCATGCTGAGCCCAGTGATAAGGATAGTTGCACCTACTCGTAAGTGGCTGAATACCATGGATAGTCCCATAGTGTAGTAGAGCGGTAGAACCATCAATGGGCGGTCTGTCTCTTTGAGTTCAAAGAAGGTAGATATATTCAGTCCAGCTGCCTCAATATTTTCGTATTTGTGTCGTACTAGTTTTGGGCTACCTGTGCTTCCAGATGTAGGTAGCAAATGAGACAACTCTGGGTGTAAAACGCAGTGATTATCAGATACTTTGCATAATTGATATCCAAACTGTGAATCTATGACTTCTCCTTTTAATGTTATATAGGATGGGGTACAAATATATGACGGTTGGTATGTATCAAGCAGTTGTTGGTAGAGGGTGTCTTCTGTCTTAACATTGAGAATGAGTGGGACAAGCTGTTGGCTCTCTAACATGCTCATAGTCCACGCAATACCTCCGATATTGTTCTCTACTAACAAGAAGCAGAGCGCGCGATTTGGAATGTTCGTGCTGATATGTTGCGAGAGTAGAGCGATATCTGCATATGCAAGTTGGACGCCATTAGAATCAATAGCGGCTATGCGTTGTGGGTCAATATTTTGTAGTTGAAGAATCATTATATAGATGCGCAACCGTCAACGCCTAGTATTTGTCCGGAAATATAATTAGCTTTATTAGAAGCAAGGAACGCGCACGCGTGTGCGACATCTTCTGGCGTGCCTAGTCGTCCTAGAGCGATTCGTTGGATACGCTCGTCAATTTTGTTACCATCAGATTCGTATAATTCGGCAAATCGTTCTGTCTGTACAATTCCTGGGGCTACAGCGTTTACTCGAATACCTTGTGGAGCTAATTCTTTTGCTGCAGACTTAGTCATAGAGATAATAGCGCCTTTGGTGGCAGAGTATGCTACTTGTCCAGGCGAGCCTAGTACAGCTGTGACAGAAGCGATGTTCACAATACTACCTCCTCCATTGCGAGCCATAAGGCGACTGCAGAGTTGGATAAGTTCAAGTACTGCAATAACATTGACAAGGAACATACGCTCGGTCTCTTCACGCATAATCATGCCAATTTTGCGATTGTAAACAATACCTGCATTATTAACAAGGCAGTCTATGCGTCCTTCGGTCTTGTATATTTGCATTAGATTCGCCTTGACACTAGCCGCATCGGTAATATTCATTACAACGGGATGAATGCGTTCGTTGTTTGTTGTGAATTCTTGTCTGTCACATGCGTAAACAATTGCACCGTCTTCTGCAAATTGTTTTGCGATTTGTTTGCCGATACCTTGTGCTGCACCGGTGATGATACAAATCTTATTTTCTAGTAATGTACTCATAATTAGGATAGTCTTCTTGCTGGATTGCCAAAAACGGTCCAGTTATCTTCTACATTGCGGGTAACGAAACTGCATGCACCGATATGACAATGATTGCCTATTTGTACCTCGTGGTTTATGACTGCAGCGGAATGAATCATATTTTCATCACCAATAGTTATTCCTCCAATGAGCATAGTGTGTGAATCAATACGATTCCAATTGCCAATTATAACATCATGACCGATAATCATGTTGGATTGGATAAAATTGTAATTGCCAATTTTGGCATCAGCAGCCACAGTTGTGAAAGCTCCAATCATACAGCCTTTGCCTATTTTTACATTGGATCCAATTCGTGCAGTATTATGAATCATGGTTAGGAACTCACCTCCTCGATTGATGATGGACTCCATACATGCTTTACGCGATCCTCCACCGATAGAGCAAATGAATATGTCGTTTTCTTGAGGTTGATATTCTGAAATAGTTCCTAAAATAGGAGGGTAGCCTACAAAGGTGTCTAAAGAATGCATGTTATCATCAATGTACCCTTTGATATCATATTCTGTTTGATAACCAACACTTTCGCGTGCCATGTCATACATGACGCGTCCCATTCCGCCTGCTCCTATAATGATTAAATGTTTCATGTTTGTTTCTAATTAGCCTGCAAAATTACAATTTTTTTTTTGATTGTGCAAATCATGGCTTTGCTTTAATGGTTTGCTCCAGTATTTGGGTGATAAGTTTTGCTACATTATTTGATGCAAAACGATTCTGGCAATCTTCCGCAATAGCTTTATTGTCGTATAAAGAGAGGTTATTACTCATCTGGATAATAGCTTGTTCTATGGCTTGCTGATTGTTTTTTGGAATCAGTAGTCCGTTGTTGTTGTTGACGAAATCTCTAGGTCCACCACAGTCAGTGGCTATGATGGGTAGTCCACAGGCTAGCGCCTCAATATAAGCCACTCCAAAGGTCTCAGATTGTGATGGGAGGACAAAAATATCACTTTTTTGAAGTAATGCAACTATTTCTTGTTTTGATTTGTGTCCTATCAGTTGTACTTTATTTTCAAGTTGCAGTTCATTGACCAAATTCTTCAATCTGTTCTTCTCCGACCCATTGCCGATAATAATTAGTTTTAATGGCAATGATGAAATATTGGCTATCGCCTGGATTAGCATATCGAAATGTTTTTCAGGAATCAAACGGCCCGTTGTAATCAATTGGATTGTTTTGCGTTCTGTTTTGTTCTGTTTTGCATAATGAAATTCTTTACCGACCATGTTTGGTACCACGATGGAATCCACTCCGATCTGTTGCTCTATATTGTTTTTTAGTGCTGAAGACACCGTTAATAGTTGGTCTATGGATGCATATACACGTTTTGCCGTTGAGATCGTATTCTTTGGAATAGGAGAGTATGCCATTTGACTCCAGTGCTCCATAGCTACGATTGGAATATTGTGTTTTTTGCGCAATGGTATGGCTTTGAGCGTGTTGTTCAGATAGTGTGAGTATATCACATCGGGTGTGCCGTTTTGCAGTGTTGCCCGCTTGTATAGTATTTCTAGTTGCCAAGCATAAAACCATTCTTTAATCTTTTTAGGAAGGAAGAATAGCAATGCATATGGCATAAGGAAAATATTGAAAGTGGCGATGTTATTATGCATAGCACATTGTATACCCAACTTTCGCCAATAAAAACGAAAGCGCGTATCTACACTCAAAATGGTTACTTGATGCCCTAATGAATTGAGTGCTTCAGCTTGGTCTTTTTCAAAGCATCCCCAAGTGGGATCTTGTTTGGATGGATAGCCTCGTGCTATGATAAATATATTCATTCTTATTCCTTAAGCAACTTCTTTTGTAATATATCCAAATATCCTCGGCCGAATTTCAAATCGGGTTCCACATAATTGCCTTCAGCCCATTCATTCCAAGAGGTTAAGAATACAATTTTATGTTCAAACTGCTTGTGTTCTACAAGATTTAATACTTGATCAATTTGTTCTCCAAATACTTCTGGAGTGCTATGGGTATATATTCTTGCTTTTTTTCCGCTTCGTGGTGTTCTATCCCACTGAGGAAATAGCATAGGATACACATTTTCCCATTTATCTTCTTCTGTGTACAAGTGTTTGTTTATGTCTCGTTGATCACATTTCGAGATAATGTGATGATTGAACAAGCGATTGCAAATACCTCTAAATACAATTTCATACAAAGGACGAGATAAAAATTCGGCACGATTATAGCCTCGTCCATGGACAGCGCTATATCCATTGTCTAATATTTCTTTGTATAACATTGAGCCTTGGCTAGGTATGTCGCGTGTCAATATTTTGTGCAGAGGTATGTTCCCGTTTTCTATATTCTGCTGTAAACCCACAAAATGAATACCTGGCAATCCATTTTCCTTGGCTAAGTTTAACCATAGTTGTATGAATGCTGATGTGTTAGGGAAATCAAGTGGTTTCCATATCAAAAAGAGCGGTGCTCCATCAACCGTGATATATCTATGGTCTTTGAAAGCAGGTAATATATCGTAAAAATGTTTAGTGTATTCCTCTTCGTTGTAGATCATCTTCATGAGGGTCATTTCTTTTTGTTTACGAGTACCAGCTTCCCAACTTTTATTTGTCCAACTATGATTAGCCCATCCTAAGCAGAAAGGAAAATCAGGCTTTCCACTGCTTAATACCTCTTGAAATGGACGCTCTAATAGTTTATGGTCATGACTAAACCAATAGTGCCAATAGCAGAATCCTTCTATACCAGCTTCTTGTGCCATGTGAGCTTGTTGCTCTCGCACTTCAGGTATACGTAAGTCGTAGAATCCCAAATCCGCAGGAATTCGAGGTTGGTAATGGCCCTTGAACAAAGGTTTAGCCTTTGCTACATTGGTCCATTCTGTAAACCCTTTTCCCCACCACTTGTCATTTTCTGGTATAGGATGGAACTGTGGTAGGTAGAATGCTATAACTCGCGCTTTGGGATGGTTGGTTTGTTCCATGTTGTATTTAGTTTTTAATCATAGTTCTTATTACTTTTGCAGGTATACCTGCCGCGATGGAGTATGGGGGTATGTCTTTTGTTACTACACTATTTGCAGCAATAATACTTCCTTTTCCGATATGTACATTAGGCATAACCATAGCGCCCTCGCCTATCCATACATTGTCATCTATAATAACAGGTCCAGGGGTGAATAATGGACGATATTTAGGCGCTAGATCTAACTGTTCAATGTTAGATTCACCATGAGCATTATCTGTAATCAGGACTCGTGGACCTGTTAATACATTATTCCCAATTACTATACGATTGATAGCTGTGATGTGTGATTGTGGACCGATCTCGCAATGATTACCAATCAGTATTTCTGGTGTAAATAATTGATGGGTATAGCTATACTTTTTCCAGGCTGTCAAGATGCAGTTGTTGCCAATACTACAATTATCTCCAATCTGTATACATTCTGTGTCATGATATGTACTGTCTGTGGAGAGAAGTGTATTCTTACCAATATGTTTGAATTTGTTCTTCATGTATCCTGTAAAGATACATTTTTTCATCGCTTTCCATGAACGAATGAACGATTTAGGGATGATGAAGGAGCAAAGGCGTCCGAAGAATATGAATATTGTTTTCATTTTAATGATGAAATTTAGTCCAAAATATTCTATAAACATATATGCCCATTGCAATGGGTAGCAACATCATGGATACGATAAATATACAACAATCAGCTGCACAATTAAAAAACAAAGGCATAATGCTTGATAATTCAACTTTTTTTCGAACCTTATGTAGTACAATGTCAATAAGTTCTAGTGCCAACCTTAAAAGAAGAAGCAATCTTTTGCATCCACGAACTTCCTTGATTTTGTAAAGTAAATATTTCGTAGTACCTAGTTTCAATTTAGTAATAGATCCGCTACTAGCTTTGCCTGTTGGACACCTAAAATAATCAGCTCCGCAATATCCCTTTATGCGTTGGGCCTTTGGCTTTGTAGAAAATACTTTGATATGAAACTCCCAATCTTCCCTTTCTTTTACTTGAGATGTATTCAAAATGTTATTTTCTTGCAAAAATGATCGTTTGTATAAAAAAGCATGAAGCGGAATCGTTCCAAATACTCCCCATCCCATAAGCAGTTTACTTAAATTGAAAGTATATCCTTTAATTTGAGGATCTATTGTACCATCAGGGTATGATATAGAATGGTCTGTATATGTTACATCCAATTGGAGTTCATCCATTATTCTACATTGTTTTTCCAATTTCTGGCTATCTATTGTATCATCTGCGTCAAGAAATTGTATATATTCTCCTTGTGCTATAGATAACCCCATATTTCTTGCAGATGCAGAACCTCCATTCTCCTTTCGAATCAATTTAATCCTACTAT
This sequence comes from Paludibacteraceae bacterium, assembly GCA_017559385.1. Taxonomy (GTDB): domain Bacteria; phylum Bacteroidota; class Bacteroidia; order Bacteroidales; family Paludibacteraceae; genus Colicola. The sequence goes on from JAFYSK010000034.1 coordinate 15,034, forward strand.
CGTTTTCTGCAATCTTAGTAACAACTTCTGTACTATTATCAGTAGAGCCATCATCAACAATAATTAACTCCCAATCACTAATAGTTTGTTGCTGTACGGAATGGATCGTGCCCCCTATATATTGTGCCGAGTTGTAGCACGGTGTGATGATAGTAACTTTCATGATTCTATAGACTGTTTCTCTGATTCATTTTCTACCTTTGATAGTAGTGGTGAGTAAAACACCAATTGCATGAGCAAGAATGTATGAATCATATTATATGTTTCAAATAACGACATTAGTAATAGTACACATAATGCAACAACTCCTACGGTTGCATGAGCGACGTGTTCTTTACGAGCTCTTGTCATGACAAAATACATGATTCCTATAAAGCTCATGGTTAATACACATCCGCCTTGCAGTAGCAACTGCAGCCAAAGATTATGTGTGCCAGATCCTCCTAGATGTTGGTCGTTCCATTCTACGCTTTGTACACCATAACCAATCCATGGACTTTGTTGGATCAGTTCTACCGAATTGCTCCATATATCGGTTCGACCACTAAAACTGCTATCTTTTGATAGAGTACCTTCTACAAACTTAGATATAAGTTGTATTTCTTCAATTGAGTTACCAAACCATATGATTACTAGGAAAAAGGCAATGTAAAAAACCGAGAATATTACAAAATAAATCTGTGGTTTTTTGATGTATTTGTGCAAGCAAATGTACATTGCTAAAATGATAAGTCCAACAGCTGAGGTCATGGATCCGACTTTTAGAACCGACCAAATGGAAACAAGAATCAGGCATATCAAATTCCTTTTTTCTGTTTGTGTTGCTAGCGTATGAATGGCCTGAATTGTTATGCCCAACAAGCATACAAATCCCATTTGGTTGTAGTTTCCAAATAAATAACGCGTTGCATCACCACGTCCAACCCATTCTGTGTCAATCCACAAACCTCTTGGGTAGAGAATCAGTAGAATGGCATTCAGGTAAATTAGAATTGAAAATGCTTTCGCAATAAGCTTTAGACTGTCTTCAAAATTGTTCCTCCAATAACAACTACCTAAGAGCATGAAAATGATGATGTTTAGCCACCTAAACATAGGTGTTAAGCCCATTCCTACAGCAAAAAAGTAAGTAAACAGGGTGTACATTAGCCACCAAATATTTGCCCACACATTAAATGCACATGGTTTTTGAGGTTGTTTGGAAAATTGAATAATCAAGGCAGCAAAGAATAGCAATTCAATTGCCTGAATCGCGCGAGATACCAGAAAGGTCATTTCATTCTTAGGCATACTAATGAATGTAAAGCCTATCATGATTAGATATATGAGCATTTGCCATGATGGTAATGGCGTCTTTGCCTGATTATCTATAGTCGTTGTCATTAATGTTTAATTCTCTGTAACAATGTTTTTATGTATACTTTTTCTTCACTTCCTAATGCTGTGAACCAAATAGCTATACCTCCTGTACAGCAAGATAGTATTGCAGTTACAATGATTCTATAAGACATGCGCAGGTGGGTTGTACTTAGATAGCATATTGCTACCATGACTATACATGGCACGATGATGCGCATGAAAACATTTTTGCAGAAAGCCCTTATATTTATATCTGCAATATGTTTCATTAGTGGAATACGTACCAAAGAAGTAGTAAATTCAATAATTACGTAGCACCACATAATGGAGGTTACTGGTAGCCCTTTCTTCAGGCAAATCCATCCGATAAGAACTACGAGCAATTTCATCGAATAGAATATCAAACTGTATGTCTTGATTTTTCCTATTGCTTGATTGGCCGATGTTAAACCTACTGTGATCTGGTCACACAATGCTGCTATCAAGATAAAGCGGCAAAACATGACCGCATGCTCAGGTACTTGCTTTAGCCATAATTGCAATATTGTATCCATTTCTGCAATAAGCGGTACGGCTACCATGGATAGCAGCAAAAATGCGTATTTACTCTCGTATTCACATAAGCGAAGCATTTTAGATCTTTCTCCAGCGCCCTCTGCCTTCATGATTTGTGGATTCATGGCTTGAAGGATGGACGTTGATACGAACTGTACAGCTCCAGATACTTGTAGAGCAATACCATATGCAGAGTTGATGATTGTGCCATACACGATGTTCAATACGACAGCTATACCCTGATTACGTGCTATGATGCAGCCTGCAGAGTAGATTGTCCAACCTGCAAAATTACTAAGATCTTTGACGTAAGTCTTGTCAAATTCTTTTAATCGTGGCATGTGAAACTCTGGGTATTTGCGCATTGCATAAATGGCAAAGGCCAGAAGGTTGATGATGGATATGCCAACTAGCAAACTAGAATAAGTAATCAACTGATCACATGTAATGTAGGATAAGATAATCGCAATTACTAAGCGTAGTACGCCGTCCACTATATCAATAATAGAAGCATAAACAATGTTTTCCCTTGCTACAAACAAGGCGCGTATTGGTGCATTGATAAATGTCAATAGCAACATAGCAATTGCGGCGAAATATACGTATAGTGCTGCAGTTTGACGATCAGGATTTATATTGAGAAAATCATGAGTAACCCATTTTCCGAGGATGCCTAAAACCAAAGCAACACCACATCCTATAAAAATATGCAATAGTATGCTGTTACCAAATACCAACTTTATTTTGTCGGGATCTTTTTTGCCGTGGTGATAGGAAAGAAAGCGCTGAGTTGTAGTAGTTAGAGCACTAGTTACAAACGATAGCATTGCTACCACACCTGCTACCACTGAGTATATTCCATAATCTGTTTGTCCTAGGATGGACAAAATCAAACGAGTAGAATATAGCGATAGGCACACGTTGATGATTGTGCGTGTGTATTGAGCTATGGTGTTCACTATTACTCGTTGTGAGGCTGTCATTATTTGCTTGCTTTCAAATGGTCTAAACAAACTTTTAGCGAATCAATCCAGTAGGGTACTTTCACGCCAAATGTTTGTTTGATTTTTGTTTTATCCAATACCGAATATGCTGGACGTTTCACTGGAGATGGAAACTCCTCGCTATGGCATGGCTGGATGTCACAATTTGTATGGCCTACATATTCTGCAATTACTTTGGTGAAGTCATACCAACTACAAACGCCCTCGTTGCTGTAGTGATATATTCCATCATTTCCCTCGTATTTGCGTTGGCTAACAATCTCGTGTATCGCTCGCGCTAAATCGTATGCGTATGTCGGCGTGCCCGCTTGGTCAAATGCTACTCTTAACTGTGGTTTGGTCGAAGTCAAATGAAGCATTGTTTTCACAAAGTTTTTGCCAAACTCGCTATACAACCATGCGGTACGAATAATCACATGCTTACAACCAGTCGCCAAAATATTCTCTTCGCCTTGCAACTTTGTTCTGCCGTAAACGCCAGTAGGAGTCCCTTTTTGTTCCTCTTTGCATGGTGTGTTATATGGATCTCCTCCGAATACATAATCTGTTGATACATGTACCAGCAATCCATCCACCTCTTTCATTGCTAGTGCTAGGTTCTCTACTGCTTTTGCATTCAATAGTTCGCATAAAACTTCGTCTGTCTCTGCTTTGTCCACATTGGTGTAGGCAGCACAGTTGATGATGCAATTTACGTCATATTCGTTCACTATATTGCGTACAGCATCTATCGAAGTGATGTCAAGCAGGGTGGTTTCTATCCCCTCCACTTCTATCACATCGGTGTAAATATATCTATCGCAACTATTCTTAGCAACAATGCGAATCTCGTTGCCGAGTTGTCCATTGGCTCCTGTTACCAGTATATTCATAATTAGCAGTTTTCTTGGTAGATAAATGGAGTATCAAACTCCGCCAACTTCTTGTGTTTAGTATCTTTTTCACTTAGCAATGCTTCTTCCATAGCCAATCCCCAATCAATGCCTAATGAATCATCCATAATCGAAATGCCTCCATCTGCTTCTGGGTGATAGAAATTGTCGCATTTGTATTGAAAGATGGCTGTTTCGCTCAAAACGGCAAAACCATGTGCAAAACCTTGAGGGATAAAGAACTGGCGGTGGTTATCTTCTGTTAATAGTACTGCTACATGCTTACCATATGTTGGACTGCCCTTGCGTATATCAACCGCCACGTCTAATACTTTTCCCTTTACGCAACGCACAAGTTTGCTCTGTGCATAAGGTGGACGTTGAAAGTGCAAACCGCGCATAACTCCATATTTGGACATACTCTCATTGTCCTGTACAAAATGCACATCTCCTACTTTCTCCTGAAATTCTCTCTCCGAGAAACTCTCGAAAAAATACCCGCGTGCATCGCCAAATACTTTTGGCTCAATGATAAATACTCCTTCGATAGCAGTCTTTAGTATTTCCATAAGATCAATCTAAATAACCAAATCCTGATTGTTTTACATCTTCAATAACCTTCAGCAGGTATTGACCATATTGGTTCTTTAACATGGGTTGTGCTAGTTCGCGCATGCGCTCCTCACTAATCCAACCTTGACGATAGGCAATGCCTTCTAGACATGCTACTTTCAGTCCTTGGCGCTTCTCCAATACCTCAATATAGGTGCTTGCTTCTGATAACGAGTCATGCGTGCCTGTGTCTAGCCATGCAAAACCTCTTCCTAAGGTTTGGACCTTTAGCTCTCCATCTTTTAGGAACTCCTGATTCACCGTGGTAATCTCATACTCGCCACGGGCTGAAGGCTTAATGTTTGCAGCAACATCCACCACCTTGTTGGGATAGAAATACAATCCTACTACCGCATAATTACTCTTTGGGTTCTGAGGTTTCTCCTCGATGCTCAAACAGTTACCCTCCTTATCAAACTCTGCCACACCGTAACGCTCTGGATCACTTACCCAATAGCCAAACACGGTAGCTTTCTTATCTTCTTCTGCTGCACGAACTGCCTCTTTTAACATACTCGTAAAGCCTGAACCATGGAAAATGTTATCTCCCAATACCAAGCACGCACTATCATCACCGATAAACTCCTTACCGATAGTAAACGCCTGTGCTAAACCATCTGGCGAAGGTTGTTCTGCATAGGTGAAGTTTACGCCATAGTCGCTGCCGTCACCCAACAGACGCTTAAAGCCTGGCAAATCATATGGGGTTGAGATGATCAATATATCACGAATGCCTGCCAGCATTAGCACGCTGATTGGATAATAAACCATTGGCTTATCATATATCGGCATTAATTGTTTGCTGATGCCTTTCGTGATTGGGTACAATCGTGTGCCCGATCCTCCTGCTAAAACGATTCCTTTCATATTCTCAATGTTTTATGGTATTAGTCTCTTCTAAAAATATCTCGGGTATAAACTTTCTCTTTTACATCCTCTAGACATGCGTCGTATCGGTTCGCAATAATCGCTTGCGATTGCTCCTTGAACTTTGACAAATCATTCACAACCAAAGAGCCAAAGAAGGTTGTTCCATCGGCCAATGTGGGCTCGTAAATAATCACTTGCGCACCTTTGGCTTTTACACGCTTCATGATTCCTTGAATACTAGACTGTCTAAAATTATCCGAATTGGATTTCATCGTCAACCGGTACACGCCTATCACACATGCATGTTCTTCTCGCGCATCATACTGACCATTGTTGTAGTAGTCGTAATATCCCGCCTTTGCCAATACGCGGTCTGCAATAAAATCTTTTCGTGTGCGGTTGCTCTCTACTATCGCTTCAATCAAATTTTCGGGCACATCTTGATAGTTCGCCAATAGTTGCTTTGTATCTTTGGGCAAACAATATCCGCCATAGCCAAATGATGGATTATTGTAGTGTGTACCAATTCGTGGATCCAGACATACACCTTCAATAATGGATTGCGTATCCAGTCCCTTCATTTCGGCATAGGTATCCAATTCGTTGAAGTAACTTACGCGCAACGCCAAATAGGTATTAGCAAATAGTTTTACAGCTTCTGCCTCGGTAAAGCCCATAAACAAGGTATCTACATCTGGTTTGATGGCTCCCTCTTGCAGTAGTCCCGCGAATTGCTTTGCAGCTTCCAACAATCGCTTGTTCGTCATGTCGGTACCTACGATAATGCGCGATGGATACAAGTTGTCATACAATGCCTTGCTTTCGCGCAGAAACTCAGGTGAGAACAAGATATTCTCCGTGTTAGCTTTCTTTCGGATCGATTCGGTATATCCCACGGGGATGGTGGACTTTATCACCATGATTGCACTGGGGTTAACCCGCAAAACTAACTCTATCACAGCCTCTACTGCAGAGGTATCAAAGTAGTTCTTTTGGCTATCGTAGTTTGTTGGCGCAGCTATTACTACTAACTCTGCTTCCTTGTATGCCATCTCTGCGTCTAAGGTGGCAGTCAAGTCCAACTCCTTCTCAGCAAAATACTTTTCGATATACTCATCTTGTATAGGTGACTGGCGGTGGTTGATCATTTCTACCTTTTCAGGCACAATGTCCACTGCCAACACCTTGTGATGCTGTGCCAGCAATGTCGCTATCGACAAACCTACATATCCCGTTCCTGCTACAGCTATTGTCATGGATTTTCAATTCTATTATAGTCTTCCGTCTACGAATGAGCGATCCACAAAGTCTTTTACATCAAAGATTACTGCGCCTTGCTCTTTGTATTTCTTAAAGTCAAATGTTCTAAACTGATTATGGCTCACACATGCTATCACAGCTTGATATTCCTTGTCTGGATTAATAGCTGCTATCAAATCTTTGCCATATTCATGTTTTACCAACTCGGCACTTGCCCATGGATCGTATATATCCACATTACAACCGAAGTCTTCCAACTCCTCCACAATGTCCACTACCTTTGTATTGCGGCAGTCTGGACAATTCTCCTTGAAGGTTACACCTAGAATGAGTACATTGGATTTGTTAATTTTATGATCTTTTTGAATCATCAACTTCAATACCTTATCTGCGATGAACTTAGCGATTGAGTTATTTACTGCACGACCAGATAAAATTACCTGTGGGTCATAGCCTAATGATTTCGCTTTGTGGGCCAAGTAATATGGATCCACCGAAATACAGTGACCACCTACCAAGCCAGGACGATACTTCAAGAAGTTCCATTTGCTACCTGCAGCCTCAATCACATCATTTGTGTCAATGCCTACGCGGTCGCAAATCAATGCCAACTCGTTCATGAAGGAGATGTTGACATCTCGTTGGCTATTCTCCACGGCCTTGGCAGCCTCTGCAACCTTCATATTTGGAGCTTTGTGGGTACCATTCTCTAAGATACTGTTGTACAAATCGTCCACCAAATCCGCAATCTCAGGGGTTGAACCCGAAGTGATCTTCTTGATCTTTGTCAAGGTGTTTACTTTATCACCTGGATTAATGCGCTCTGGCGAGTAACCGCAGTAGAAGTCCTCGTTAAACTTCATACCGCTAAACTTCTCCAATACGGGTACGCAATCTTCCTCTGTGCAACCAGGGTAAACGGTTGACTCGTATATCACGATATCGCCCTTTTGTAAGGTCTTGCCGATGGTCTCACTCGCTTTCAATAGCGGAGTTAAATCAGGATTGTTAAAACGATCAATAGGAGTAGGTACGGTCACAATGTAAATGTTAGCTTGCTTGAGCTCCTCCATGTTGCTTGTGAATGTCAAACCAATCTGCTTGGTGCCCTCATATGCATCACGAGCTTGTTTCATGCCTACAAGATCTGCTTCTAAGGTGTGATCCTCGCCGCGGTTCAACTCATCTACGCGTGCTTGATAGATGTCAAAACCAATTACACGATACTTCTTTCCAAATTCAATAGCTAGTGGCAATCCCACATAACCCAAACCGATAACGGCAATTGTTCTTTCGTTTAGTTTCATATATTTGTGTTATTTCTGTAATTCCATATATCACATTAAGCGCGCAAAGGTACTACTTTTTTTTGACCTGTGCAAGTAAATATAAAAATATTTATTTTTAATGTTTTTTTATCATCTTATTTTAATTGTGCACTTACGCACTATTATCGCACTATTGCCGCACAATAATCGCACAATAATCGCACTATTGTCGCACTTTTGCTATATATTTGCGCTCTGTTAGTCGGAATTGTTCTGCGCTAACACCTCTTGCTACCGCTGCAGATCAATAAATTATTTTATAATTTTTTGCTTCTGCTATTGTGAGTTCCATAAAAAAATCGTACCTTTGCACCTTAATTGCGCATATTGTGCGTTTGTCAACAATATTGCATCAACTTGTACAACATTGAACAATAAATTTATATGAAAAATTTTAAACTTTGGAACGTATTGCTAGGCTGGATAGTTTTTGCTATCGCTGCGGCAACGTATCTTCTTACAATGGAGCCTACAGCTTCCTTCTGGGACTGTGGTGAGTTTATCGCTAGTGCATTCAAATTAGATGTGGGACACCCACCTGGAGCACCTTTCTTTATGTTGATGGGACGTTTCTTCTCTCTGTTTGCTGCGGATGCTACCCAAGTAGCTATGTGCGTTAACGCTTTGTCTGCATTGGCTTCTGCCTTTACTATTTTGTTCCTTTTTTGGACAATCACTGCCTTGGCTCGCAAACTTGTACAGCCGAATACTTTGGCCCAAGGAATAGCCTTGCTGGGTGCTGGAGCGGTCGGCGCATTGGCATATACATTCTCTGATACATTCTGGTTCTCAGCAGTTGAAGGAGAGGTGTATGCTTCGTCCTCATTGTTTACTGCTGTGGTTTTCTGGCTCATTCTCAAGTGGGATGAGCATGCTGATGAGGAAGGGTCCGATAAATGGCTTATCGTTATCGCATATCTCATGGGATTGAGTATTGGTGTGCACTTGCTTAACCTATTAACCATTCCTGCTATCGTTTTGGTTTACTACTTCCGCCGCCACCAATTCTCTTGGAAAGGTATCACTACGGCTTTCCTTGCTTCTGTGGGTATCTTGGCTGTTATCTTGTATGGCATCATCCCTGGTGTGCCAACTATTGCTGGTTGGTTTGAACTGCTGTTTACCAATGGGTTAGGTATGCCATTCAATACTGGATTAGCTATCTATCTAATCTTGATGGCTATTGCACTTGTATGGGCCGTTTGGGAAAGCTATTGTGTGATTGACAAGAACGAGACAATCAATACCCGTACCATCATCTCTTTCGTTACAGCTATGGCGTTTTCGGGTGTTCCTTTCATTAAGGAAAGTGCTATGCTAGGATTGCTTCTTATTGTGGTAATGTTAGTGCTCCTCTTTTGGAAAAAAGATGTTATTTCAGCGCGTTGGCTCAATACTATTTCCATGATGGTAACTGTTATCATTATCGGTTACATGAGCTATGCTGCCATCGTTATTCGTTCCAATGCGGATACTCCTATGGATCAAAACTCGCCAGATAATGTCTTCTCACTAAAGTATTACCTCAATCGCGAGCAGTATGGTGACACACCATTGCTATACGGACAAACATACAACGCACCTGTTGAGCTCGTTGTCAAGGGCGATATTTGCGAGCCTGTTACCAAAGGTGAAAAAGCACAATATGCACCTGCTCCAAAAATAGATGGTGAGAAAGATCACTACCAGAAAATTGACGGACATGCAGGCTATGAGTATATGAGCGAATTCAAAATGCTTTTCCCTCGTATGCACTCGTCAAATCCTAACCACGTTAGCGCGTACAAGGAGTGGGCTGATATCAAAGGAAAAAAGGTTAAATACAAATATTGCGGACAAACCAAAGTGGACTATTGTCCTACTTTTGCTGAGAATATGAAGTTCTTCTTCCGTTATCAAGTCAATTTCATGTACTGGCGTTACTTCATGTGGAACTTCGCTGGTCGACAAAACGACATCCAATCTTATGGTGATATTACTAAAGGTAACTGGTTGACTGGTATCTCATTCATTGATAATGCATTGCTTGGAGATCAGTCTAAACTGCCAACCGAACTGCGTGAGAATAAGGGACATAATGTTTATTATATGCTACCTTTGTTGCTGGGTATAATTGGTATATTCTGGCAGATTGGCAAGCGTAATAATACTGATGACAAGAAACAAGGAATGCGTTCGTTTGCCATCACATTTTTGCTCTTCTTCTTGACTGGTCTCGCTATCGTTGTTTATCTCAACCAAACTCCTTACCAACCACGCGAGCGCGACTATGCTTATGCAGGTTCTTTCTATGCATTCTGTATTTGGATTGGATTAGGTGTTTTAGGTATTACACAAGCTATCAATTCACTACTTAAGTCTAATAAAATGAAGACATTAGTAGCTGCCTTGATTGTGTTGGTTTGCCTTGGCGTTCCTGCTCAAATGGCTGCACAAAACTGGGATGACCATGATCGTTCTGACCGTTATGTGGCAAGAGATTTTGGCGCAAATTATCTCAGATCATGTGATAAGGAAGCTATTATATTCTGCAATGGTGACAATGATACTTTCCCTCTTTGGTATAATATTGAGGTGGAGGGTGAACGCAGCGATGTCCGTGCTTGCAACCTCTCATACCTGCAAACAGATTGGTATATAGATCAGATGAAACGTCCTTATTACGAATCTCCAGCACTTCCTATCTCATGGGAATACAAAGATTATATGCCTGGTAAGAATGAGTATGTGCGTGTGGATACTCGTAACACTACTCCGTTGGAGGTGAAACGCGCTTTCCAATTCTTGCATTCTGAAGACAAACGTACTAAACTTGATGGTGATAATTATATCCCTTCTAACCAATTGTATATCAAGTCACCTGATGGTGAAAAGGTCATGTTCAAGAAGGCTTCCCACTTTACTCGTTCAGAGTTGATGGTGATGGAAATGTTGTCTACCAATCAGTGGAAACGTCCTATGTATTTTGCTGTTACTATCGGCAATGATTATCACCTAGGTCTCGATCCTTATCTCGAACTTACTGGTATGGCTTACCGCATTACACCAGAACGTAGCGAAGATGGTCGTCCACGCGTTAATACTGCTGAAATGTACGAGAATATGATGCATCAATTCCGTTTCGGCAATGTCAACCAACCGGGTATCTATCTTGACGAGAATACCCTCCGTATGTGTCGAACACACCGTATGATGTTTGCACAACTCGCGGAAGCTCTCTATATGGAAGGATGGCAAACAGAGGATACACTTGTGCGTAAGGAGAAGCATGCTAAGGCATTACAAGTGCTTGATTATGCAGATGAGATGTTGCCTGCTTGCAATGTTTCATATGACCATACTTCTGTCTCTATGGCTGCACTCTATTACGAGTTGGATCAACCAGAAAAGGCCAATACCATTATGCAAGCTATGGCCGATAATGCCATCGAGTATATTCAATGGGGGGCTTCACTTGATAGTCAGCGTCGTAGTTCTGCACAATCTACCATCAATAATTACATAGCTATATTTGACTATGTGATGCGCAACTTTATGCGATTTGAACAAAAAGAATTGTTCAATCAATACTTTGATATATATAAAAGTCTTGGACTAAATGAGTAATCTAAACTTTTAATTTGGTATTGCTAATACAAATTCAATATGTCAGAAATGAATAATATTCCAGTTTTGCTGCTAACTGGGTATCTAGGCAGCGGCAAAACTACACTTCTCAATCGTATCCTCTTGAACCGTAAGGGGATACGATTTGCTGTTATAGTTAATGATATAGGTGAGGTCAATATTGATGCAGATCTTATTCAGAAGGGTGGAGTAGTGGCGCAGTCCGACGACAATCTTATTGCGCTTCAAAATGGTTGTATCTGTTGCTCACTCAAGATGGATTTAGTAGAGCAGCTCCGTGACCTTTGTACGGCTACCATCGAAACTACTGAAACTCTTAATACTTTTGAAACGTCACAATCGCGCTTCGACTATATCGTTATTGAAGCTTCTGGTATTTGTGAACCTGCGCCAATAGCCCAGACAATCTGCTCGTACAATAGTCTCATTGCCTCATCGTCTCATTCCCTCTCTCCTAAATTGGATGCTGTTGTGACGGTAGTAGATGCTTTGCGTCTACGCGATGAGTTCTTGTCTAGCCTTTCACCTCTAGCCTCATCGCCTAATAACTTTATTGCTCCAAGTGACGATCTTGCTTCGCTTGTTATTGAGCAAATAGAGTTTTGCAATCTTATATTATTAAATAAGGTGTCAGAAGTGTCGCTTGAGGAGCGTGAGCATATCCGTATGATTCTTCGTGCTATACAGCCTAAGGCTAAGATTATTGATTGCGATTATTGTGTGGTACCATTTGGGGAGATACTTGATACCGAACTTTTTGATTTTGATGACGTAGCTACCTCTGCTACATGGATTCAAAAAGTAGAAGCTGATGTTGAAGACACTTCAGAATTGCATCATCACCATCATGAACATCACCACGATCATGACGAACATTGTCATGAACATGAACATAATTATGAGTGTGATGACCCACATTGCCATTGTCATCACCACCATCATGAGTGCGACGATCCACATTGTCATTGCCATAATCATGGTGATGAATATGGTATTACCACTTTTGTCTATTATCGTCGTCGTCCGTTTGATTTGGGACGATTTGATGAGTTTGTGGCACGTCATTGGGATAAGAATATTATTCGTTGCAAGGGAATGTGCTACTTTCAAGATGAGTACGATATGTGCTATCTCTTTGAACAGGCTGGCAGGCAGTTTAACCTAAAGCAGGCAGGAAATTTTTATGCTACTATGCCTCAGGAAGAGCTCATGCAGCTCATGGCACGTGATCCAATGCTGCAACGCGATTGGGATGAGCAATATGGTGATCGAATGCAGAAACTGGTCTTCATAGGGCAACATTTAGATCAACAAGCGATATGTAGTGCTTTGGACGAATGTTTAATCTAAGATATAAAAAAATGTCGAGTTGTCACTCGACATTTTTTCTTTTTTATTCTGTGATTAGAATTTCAGTTTAGCTTTGTATCCTTCAACTATCGTGTTGAAGGTATCTTTGAGTTGAGCAGGAATAGGTTCCGCTGGAGGCGAATCCATCTTTAGAGGGTCGATAGGTGTGCCGTTTTTCCATACGCGGAAGTCTAGGTGAGGACCAGTACTGGTACCTGTACTACCTACGTAACCGATGACTTGTCCTTGTTTGACATGTTGTCCTACTTTGAGGCCGTCAGCAAATTTAGAAAGGTGAAGATATGCTGTAGTATATGTAGCATTGTGCTTGATTTTCACAGTGTTACCACCTCCGCCTCGGTATTCGCGTTGTAGTACCACACCATCACCGATCGTCATGACAGGTGTTCCCATTGGTGCGGCATAATCTACGCCAGTGTGTGGTTTGTATACCTTATGAACAGGGTGTAAGCGTTTGTGGGTAAAACCAGATGATATACGTTTGTAGCTTAGCGGCGCTTTCAAGAAGGCTTTGCGCATGCTGTTACCTTTGCTGTCGTAGTAGTTACGTGTGTTCTCTAACTCGAACCAGTAAGCTTCTTGCCACTCTCTGCCATGGTAGAATTGTGCAGCATAGATACGACCAATACCTATACATGTGGTATCAACGTATTGTTCGTCATAATAAACGCGTATAGAGTCGCCTTGTTGTAGACCAAAGAAGTCAATTGTCCATGCGTAGATCTCACTGAGTTCTAGCGCGAGTTCTATAGGTAGATTATTGCCCACCATCGCGTTCCATAGACTAGATTCGATAACTGCCTGTGCTGAACGTTCTTTGTGGATAATCTCCTTGATTTGTCTTTCTACATGAATAGAATCAGCAAAGTGAAGAATAACTGCTTCACGGATGCTGGCTTGGTAGATGTAGTATTGTAGTTTTTCTACGCCAGTTGTATCTTTTTGATAGAAGGCATAGTAAGTCTTACCTGAGCGTATGGTGCGTACATCAAAAGCGCTACTAGGTAGTAGTGTAATTTGGTTGATTTGTTTTTGAGTAGCACCTAACTTATTAAGCATACCACCTAATGTCTCTCCGTTTTTTACTACGAAAGTATCAATGCGGAAAGAATCAACAAGTAAGCCAAACTCGGTGCGAATGACTACTTCCTTTTCGGTAGCTTGATCGTTGGTTGTTTCTCCTTTTTTGCAAGCTACCATGCCTACTAGGCATAGGAGTGCTATGATGATTAGTTGGTTAAATTTCACAATATTAGTCTTTCTTTTGTGGATATTTGCGGAAGATGGAGCTGAGTTTCAGGCGGATGACACCTAGTAATGCTTCAGAGAAGATGCCTCCAGACATTTTGCTAGTTCCTAGTACGCGGTTGATAAAGATGATAGGCACCTCTTGAATCTTAAAACCACATTTGTGAGCGGTGTATTTCATCTCAATTTGGAAGGCATATCCTTTGAAACGAATCTTGTCCAATTCGATGGTTTCCAGTACTTGACGACGATAACATTTGAATCCAGCAGTGGTATCGTGAATCTTTACACCTAACACAAAACGCACATACTTGCTAGCAAAATATGACATAAGAACTCGTCCCATAGGCCAGTTGACAACGTTTACGCCGCTTACATATCGGCTACCGATGGCTACGTCTGCACCTTCAGCAGAGCATGCGTTGTAAAGTTTTAGTAGGTCTTCTGGGTTGTGCGAGAAGTCTGCGTCCATCTCGAAAATGTAATCGTACTTGTGTTCAATAGCCCATTTGAAGCCTGTTATATAGGCTGTTCCTAGACCCTGTTTACCTTCACGCTCGATGATGTGCAACTTGCCTGTATATTTATTGCCCATCAAATCTTTTACGATGTTGGCTGTACCATCTGGTGAACCGTCATCAATGATGAGTACGTGAAAATCGAGTGGCAAATTCATCACGGTGGTGATGATGGCTTCGATGTTTTCTTTTTCGTTGTAGGTAGGGATGATTACTAGTTTATCCATAGTATGTAAACTTATTTCTGCTTTATTATTTGATCGTTTAGTATGTATATAGGGCTAGCCTTGGTACGATCTAGCGGGGTTACGAATACGTCCTCTCCAGGCATGATTCCCTCCTCTAGCAGTATATCTTTGATAGTATTGAGAGCCAGATCTGGGTCATTGTTCTCGTGGCTCAAGTGGCAGAGGAATACATTACGCATGTCCGTATGCCAATTCTTGGCCAATAATTGGCCACAAATTATATTACTCTGATGACCCTTAGGTGATAGAATGCGCTCTTTTAGATAGGTTGGATATGGGCCATTCAATAGCATTTGCTCATCGTGGTTAGCTTCGATGATCACGTGGTTGGCTGTGCTTAAATACATCTCCATTGTAGCATTTGGTTGTCCGCAGTCGGTGACGATGAGGATGCGTTGTCCCATGAAATCAATGACATATCCCACGCATTCTGTTGAGTCATGTGAAACACCGAAGGTGTTGATACGCATACCATTGAGCTCCCATTCTACACCTTTCTCGAAATATCGTTGTGAGGTGCGTAGTTTCTCTCTAACTCCATAATTGCGATCGATGCCGTTGTGTATGTCGCGTGTAGAGTAGATCGGTAGGTGTACTCGTTCACCTAATGTGCCTACGGCACGTATATGGTCCGCATGGTCATGTGTAACTAGCACGCCCATGATATTGCCATAGTCAAGACCCATTTCACGAAGGTCTCGTTGGATAGTGCGTGCAGATATACCAGCATCAATGAGGATACCCCATTTTGAGGTGCCAAGGAAGTAACAGTTGCCGCTACTACCGCTAGCAAAACTTCTGAATATGAGCTGGTTGTCTGTCATTGTTAATTGTACTTAACTCGCGTATCGACATAGATACGCAAAATACCGCTGCAAAAGTACAAAAAAAAATTGATATATGCAAGTAAAAAAAAAGAAACTTTATTTTTCTTGTGAATCGCCTTCTAGATTCATCTATTTTTTCGCTCCTCATTCCTCTTCTCTTTCCTCCTTGTCTTGCCCGATACCACTCCGTTATCACTCCGAAGGAACTCCGAAAGAACTCCGAAAGAACTCCTCTCAAAAAAACTCCCACCTCAGAGGTGAGAGTTTAACGTTATATCAAAGACATACGAACGTCTTTCCAAATGTACTATAAATCTCTTACAAGACGACGTGTGTTCAAAAGTCAAAAACCTTTCCTTAGTATACGACTAATTATTATTCACACATGTTTTTTGTCTCTTCTTGTAGTGTCGATAGGCTGAAATCAAGCCTAGTATTAGTATAAATACTACTACGTCCCAACTCATCTCTAGTGGAGTCGGTACACCCGGACCTCCTGGACGACCTTTACCTACACTATAATTAGCGGATTCTTCATTGTTGGGATTTAGGTAATTAAATTCTTCATCAGCCAGGCCTGGTCTAAGACCACCACCTATGTTAGTTATGCGTTGTGTGGTTATCCTACCGGTGTATTTACCAACTACTTTATAATCCTCGCTATACTCATCGTTTTGATTTGATGTAGTAGGATTGATTTTATATTCTCGCATGGGTGCAATAGACCGCATAGGTAGTGTATGTGGATTGTGCGAACCTATAGGATAGGTCGTGGAGAGTTTCGCAAAAGCAGGGGCAATCAGCAGAATAAATGCCATAATGGTAACGTATATCTTTTTCATCTTTCTCTTTTAGTCCTGTTTTACAAATTTATATACATCATCATTAACGCGCACTACGTATACTCCTGTTCCCAAATGTTGGATAGGTAAAGTAGTTTGATTGTCAAAATGTTTATTCATCACTTCTTGTCCGTTGACATGATATACTACGGCATGTTGATTTGGCGTACCTGTGGCAATGCAGATATAGTTGTTAGTAATCCAAATGCTACCATTAGATATATTCTCGGTATCTGTCGTTACACCATTTTCATCAGGTGCTGTGTTGGGAAGCTCCGGATTTATTAATACTTGAAATCGCATATCATTAACCGACTTAGCAGGAGCCTGGAAGGTATATTCGCCCTCTTCTGCTAAAGCGATAATGCTATCTGTTGCTAGATCTTTGATATACAGATCTTCGCCAATTAGCGATGTGAAACGTAAGGTGTAGGTCGTATCAGGACCTGCACAGAAGCCAATGTACATGCTGTCAATCTGATTAGATGCCGAGATCTCCATACTACCGCATGGCTCGTTGGTGTAGATGTTTACTTGTCCACTAGCATTCATGTTTAATCCATCATAACCGTTGTCATAGCCTGAAGTACAACGCATGTCTTGCAAGATGTACATACGATCCGAACCGCTGTTCTTGCCGTATGCTTGTATGCGGATACGACGTTGTAGGTGATCAGAAACGCCCTCCCGTCCTGGCATAGTCATAGGTTTGTTACCTGGAGTAGCGGTGTTCCAAACAAGTCGCTCGTAATCCAAATGGAGCTGGCATCCAGCCTCATTAGCCACTACATATACGCCTTGCATTGGAGCAATGGTTGTTGGGTCGTTGTTCGCATTTATGTTCTCAGCACTCAGCACGGGTATAGCAGTGTATTGGCCCGGTGCTTGAGTTGTAGTCAATACTCCGTTAGCCTCGTCGAAGGCACCTTGCCACTCATTCCACGAACCTGTATTGAATAGGTAGAAGGTCTTGAGCATATTGCCTGTAAAATCGTCTGCGGTAAATTTAGCAATATTGATAGGTGCTAAATAACTGTTGGTGAAGATGTTATCGCCCCAACCTGCATATTCTAAGGCTATATCTTGACTCTGATTGATTGGTGTAGTAGTCCATGTGTAAATAGGATGCCCCTCTTGTGTGATAGTATAACCCACAAATGGTTGCAATTCTACTGTTCCTTCAGGTTGTTGCCATGAAGGTAATTGCATCCAACCCCATTGATCCGACCATTGGTATAGCCATGTCTCGCCCTTCTTCACTTCTACCTTTGTGCCCTTTCCTGGTGCACCTACATATTGCCATAGGCGATCGTTATCGGTGGCTTCTGCCATCTCGCTTGGCTGGCTTTTGGTGTGATAATCCACAGTCACTATAGGCATATCTTCCTCCTTTACACTTGGATGAATACGTAGATAGCCTGCACCTTGTGGCTTGGTGTCTTGATGTATGGTTGAGTAGTTTTGAACGACGACGCTAGAACCATCTTCTTTTTCGCCTATGATGCTATTGCTACCGATAGTAAGACCTCCTTCGTGGGTGATGGTCAATTGGCTATTATTCTCCAATATGAGCCCTCCTGCCTGCTGATCTTCGTCTATTTTTGCATTTGAACGAATGACCACTGGGTAATCTTCTAGTGTCGGTGTCGCTTTGATATTCCAGTTGTCTGTAGTTGACCATTGTTGGTCAAAATTCCCGTCATTATAATTTTCGTCATATACAATAGCTCCATCTACTACTAAATCATATTTGGCCGGTACTGCTATCGAGTTGTCATCCATTGGTTTACCACGGTTAAGGTTGTTTGATGCATTTGTTGTTTGATTACCATTGGTAAATTCGTATAAACGTCCACCTCCACTAGCAAATGTCAAAGGTTGTACCGCAGGATTGTGATCCGTGTCCATGGCATCATAATTAGGTAATGAATATACATACAACTTATGCCTAGAACCTGAGACTATAAATAGGTTACCCGCATAGTCAAATGCCAATCCATCAATAGTTGTGTTAGCATCGCCAATAGGTATCTCAAACATCCAGTCTTGGTTAAATCCAAACCAGGTTTTATTATTGTCATTATAGAATAGTTTAAATACGCACACCTTACCCTTGAATCCTACCGCCAACATGGCCTCCGTGCTGTTCAATCCTCCTTTTTCGTATATAGCAACTTGTCCTGTTGGATAGGTCGTTTCAATCTCCTCATTTGGTTTATGAGGAGCAAGCAACTGACGCATAATCCACATAGGTGTGACTGATAATGCAGAAAAAGTCTCTTCTTCTACAGTACTCATAGCAAATTGGAAGTGCTTGTTCAATCCTGTACCATATTTTGATTTCTCTACATACCCATCTGGATGTATATGTGCTAAGAATGCATACTTGTCGATGCCTTGATATCGCTTTTGCGATACCCAAAAGCCGCCACGCGCATTCACCACCATCGTATTATCCGCATCTACCCATGGGTTAATCATATAGGGTTCGCCCTTTTTCGTTCCAGTTTTAGCAACTGTCTGTGGCTCGGTGCGTGGAGTATAATATTGCTCATATCCATCATATAGGTCATCGCCATCCGATTTGATTAGTTTGTATATTGTTCCCGCACCACAGGTGTTGGCGTCTTGATCATTCGCCTTTTTTGCATTACTCATTACATATAATTCACCTCCAGGACCAAAGGTCAAAGAGTTGATAGGATGGAGTGGGGATGAATTGAAATTGTCATTTATAGTAGGTATCAAATTCTCTGTTACATTCACCGCATTTTCCCAGTCCAAACCATCTTTGGTGGGTTTTAGTTGGTAAATGGCAGATGCTGTACTACTGGTTGATCGGCAATAATATACATAACCATTAGCAGGGTTTACCGCAATACGGTGCATGTAGTAGTAAGTGAATTCAGTCGTGGGAGTTGGAAAACTAACACCTTTGGGCATGATGCCGTCAGCTATTTTTTTGTAGGTACCCGTAGCAGGATTTGGCTCAAATACAGCGATACCTGCAGGGTGTAGAGAGCTAGATAATTTATCACCACCGTATGCTGGATTGTTAGCGATATATACACGACCAAAGTACTCAGACTGTGGGTTGTTATCTATCGCTATACCCTGTGGATTTTGGAAGTGGGCATCTTCCATTAATCGACGTGGCTCACGAACTTGTTCATATAGGGCACCCTTATCGTCTGGACCAACTTTATTACTAGTGCCAGCATATGAATTATAGTTATATGCTTTTTCGTTGTTCATTTCATAATCTAAGGCCGCGGTTGCTGCTGGATTACGACCGATAATTTTATCGTTCTTTAACTCAATAGCCCAAGTCATATTCTTGTAGGCCCTTTTGTTAGTAACATCTACAGGAATTTTTGATTTGCTCAAAGAGAATGAGTGTTCGTCTTTATCATTCTTTTGAGTTAGAACATCATTCGGAATTTTATAACGTCCAACTTCTGTTCCTGATTCATTGCGATTGTCATCTCCATCTTGGTCGTTGTAGAAAATTAACCATCCCTCTTTTGCTTCTAGATTTGACTTAAAGTAAAAGGTATAAGTTCCTAGAATCGTTCCCTCTGGTTCTTCGTATTCGTACCTTAATCCATAGGCAAACACACGCAACTGATTCTCATCGTTGGTGTCAGCCTTTGCTTCTTGCACAAACCAAGTGCCCCATCCACAAAACAGATAGGCGCACAAAAATACCACAATTTGTTCAATTGTTTTCATGGGTATATCTCTTGTTTTATGTTTATGTTTTTAATTTGCAAACGTACCGACACAAAAAAGTGAACTTTACTTATCGCCTGTCCTTTGATTAGAGGTTCCGGAAAGACCCTTCCTATAAGAACAAACAAGTAAAACTCACGTCGAATATACAAATGCCACCAAACAGAGCAGTCCAATACTGGACGCTCTGTGGCATGATATACATATCCTTACGGGCATCTACTGCCTTCTTGTTTCGGATAGGATGAAATTTTCCGGATTTCTAATCACCAAAACAAGCGTCAATAAACGCTTTATTATGTCTGCAAACGTTTGTTATGCGCTGCAAATTTAGATATTTTTTTTGAATTACACAAATAAATGTGTAAAAAAAAGCATAATTGTTAAAAAAAAAGGTTAAAATGATAATTTTTTTAGAAAATATGCTTTTTCAACCTTTAATTTTTTGTACAATCTCCTGACAGAGAGTAGTTATAGGGGGCCCTCCGTCATTGTTGATGACGATGTCGGCGCGGCGGATATCTTGCTCGGTATCTTGTATGCGCATGCGTGCGCGTACTTTATGTATATCACTTTGATCACGAGCGATGACACGCTCTAAACGAATATCCTCTGGGGCTGTTACTGCCACTACCTTGTCGCATAGTTGGTCTAGCCCCGCTTGATACAAAATAGCACATTCGATGAAAAATAAGCCCCCCTCCGACTCCCCCCTAAAGGGTGGAGAGGTGAAGCGCTGGAGTATATCTGCTTTTACAGCAGGATGTACAATGGCATTTAGTTGGGCGAGCAAACTTTTATCAGCAAACACTTGTTTAGCTACTAGGGCAGTTTGATAGACTCCATCCTTGTACACATTGGGGCCGAAAAGGTCTGTGATCTGCTCACGCACATGAACATCCTCCATAATTAGACGCTTTGCCTCGCTATCCGTGTCGTATACAGAATAACCCATCTGGCGCAATTGATTAGAAATTACGCTTTTGCCACTTCCTATACCTCCTGTTAACCCTATAATCATACTAGAATTGGAAATATATAAATGCTTGCATGTCAGCTGTAACGAACTGGTATACGCCGATAATTGCCACCGCAGTGATAAATATGATCACCCACAATGGTAAAAGAGCAAAATGCACGCGATACCAACGTTTCAAACGGACTGGCAGCCAGTGAATAATCATACCCAATGTAAACAATATAACTACATAACGATACTCCCACAAGAAGTTGGGGATGATGCTACTATTCCATGCTCCGCCAATTTGGTTAACCATGTTCTTCGCTGTTTCCCAAGCCTCTTGGTTTGCCGTAGCAGGGTCTAGATTGCTGCCTGATCGGAAGAATAAACGGGTGAAGGTAATAAAGACAAATGTCTGTAGGATAGCCCAACATGTTCCTATTTTGGCACTGAACTTATCAAATATCGAACTAGCATTTTCTGATTTTTTTGTCAGGGCCTTATAGCACCATCTTAAATATTGAATCGCTGCACCAATCCAGATTGCTAAAATCCATACATAGAATAGGTTGAGTGCTGGCAATTGGAATGCTTTTTGTGCAACTAACACACCTATAAATATCAAAGTTATTCCACTAAATTTGATGTGCCAATTGGTTTTATTCCAGATCTTATATACAATCATTCCTGCGCCATTCAACGCACCCCAGATCACAAAGTTCCAACTTGCGCCGTGCCACAGACCACCCAAGAGCATCGTGATAAATGAGTTGAAGTTACCCGCACGGACTTTATCTTTTACTTCTCTACCCAGAATCTTGCGATTACCACCCAATGGTATGTATAAGTAACTTTTCAACCAACGGCTAAGTGACATATGCCAGCGGCGCCAGAATTCTTGAGGGTTCTGCGATTTATATGGTGAGTCGAAGTTTTGTGGCAGATAGAATCCCATGAGTAAAGCGATACCAATAGCAATATCTGTATAACCAGAAAAATCGGCATACACCTGCAATGAGTAGGCAAATAAGGCAAACAAATTTTCAAATCCTGTAAACAGCAGGGGATTATCAAATACACGATCGATGAGGTTGATGGCTAGATAATCGCTTAAGATAATCTTTTTAATTAGACCATTTAGAATCCAGAATACAGCAAGACCTGCTAAACGTTTGCTGAGTCTGAATGGTCGATAGAGCTGAGGGATAAACTCGTTTGCACGAACGATAGGACCAGCAACTAATTGTGGAAAGAAACTGACATAAAAGCCAAAATCTAGCAAGTTTTTAACCGGTTTTACATGTCCGCGATAAA
Source organism: Paludibacteraceae bacterium (assembly GCA_017559385.1). Lineage (GTDB taxonomy): Bacteria > Bacteroidota > Bacteroidia > Bacteroidales > Paludibacteraceae > Colicola. Next base: position 37,582 of record JAFYSK010000034.1, read on the forward strand.
CATCAATAGTATATGATATTACCTGGAATATATAAAACGAGATGCCCACTGGTAGAATGATGCTATCTACCATGAATCGACCACTTTGGCTGAAGCCATTGCCAATATATGCAAAAAGATCAAATACGGCCAACTCTGTACCTAGGAGATTATTCACCACATTTGTGAAGAAATACGCATACTTGAAATAACATAGCAGTCCTAGATCAATAATGATGCTCAATGCTAGCCACAATTGGGCTTTTCTCGTACCTTTCTTGTCGGTCGCCTCTCCATCTGCTTGCCATCTGTTTGCATGTATGCGCTTGGCTATCAACCAATCAGTTAGCGTGATAAACAACAATATCAGCAGGAAGATACCGCTGGTCTTGTAGTAAAAGAACCAGCTGACTGCCATCAAAAAAATGTTGCGTAAATGAAGCCTGTTCCGAGATGGATTTGATAGTGTATCGCTGCCTTTTCTCCAAGCACTAGCCTCCATGATGATAGCAAAAACAGCGTAAACCATAGCAAAGAATGCCCAGAAATAAAACTGAGTAAATAGTAATGGACTCTCACTGTTGAAGGCAAATATATGTTGTAAAAAGGATGTCATCGTTTATAGAATCTGTGTAGTGTCAACTGTAGTGGATGTTTGTTGTGTTTGAGTAGTATCGCTAATGATTATTGTATCGCCAATGACTACTGAATCTACTAATGTGCTATCTGCTGACTGCTTTGGTAGAGAATCTGGTGTCCATTGGAACCACTCGTGTAGCAGTCTTGCCACTTTCGTTGCACCCGATTTAGCGAAGTGTACATAGTCATTTGCCGCAAGACCTTGTCTTCTCCATGATACCATGCTACCATGTCCACCCATGGCCTTGTACATGCTCCAATAGGCAATTTGCTCTTCTTTTGCCATCTGAGCAAGCGCTTCGTCCATCCTTGGTACCATTGGGTAGGTGGTCATTACACCATTGATGCGAGTGGACATATCGCTGGGATCGATGAATAAGATGGATGCTTGTGGAGCGCATGCGCGCAAGTAACGAACTTGTTGACGAAGACTCTCAATATAACCATTTAGCCCCTTTATTGTCTTCGTATTAGGTATCATGTTGCCGCCATATTGCAGAATGATCAAACGTGTGTTACTTTCGCGGTAGAAATTGCTCAACATCAGGCTATCTATACGGGTAAATATTGTACCAGAACAACCTCGCATAGGGATATTGTCAACTATGACACCTGTAGGAGTTTCTAGGCTGATACCATAGACATAGCCTTTCCCTTTGAGATGAATCTTGTATTCTGTAGTACTATCAGGCAGTTGAAAGATACCTGTTCCGCTGACTAGTGAGTCTGTAACTCCCGTCTCAGGCTTTCGAAAACTTACCGTGATTCCATCTGCTAGGATACGTAATTGGTTATAGTAGTTGTACGATTTTAGCTTTTTGCTAAATGGTGCCGTATTCATGATAATGCTCTGACTACCACCTACCAAAGCGTTGTTCAGTGCAGCCGCTTGACCCATAACGCCATAATCATCCCCTTTCATGCGCATTGAACCTGGACCATAACACAGATATCGTTTGGGACCTCCCTGAGTTGACTGAACACCTCCGTTTATGGATATCCATTGACGTACACTACTGGTAGGAATGGTCTGGTGCAATGGAATCAATCCTACACCGCCACCGCCATATTGGGCTTGCCACAACTCGCGCAGAACGTTAGTGATGCGATCTTCTTCTATCTGCGAATCACCATAATGCACAACGCGTATTTGCATCATGCTAGCACTATCTAAGGCATTGTAAAAAGCGGTTAGGTAATAGTGCGGGTCTAAATCTTGAGGAATGACGATGCTATCTACTCCTGTCGTATCGGTAGGTAATAAACTATCTGGCAATAGAGATAGGCTATCTGCTAAAACAATGCTATCGTTCTGTTCTGCTAACCATGTTGAATCATTTGCTAGAGAATCTATCGGAGTATCGCCATCTAATATCTCTGATAATGTGGGCCAACGCAAATTCCATTTGCCGATATGCCATCCTCCAATCGGAGTAAAGAAACAGACTATACCTAGCAGGGTAATCGTAACCCAAATACATATTGCGATTTTATGTGGACGCATCTCTAGTTTGTGATTTTATGTTCTTATTTTTTCCAAAGTACTTTCGTGAAGAGCAATAGTACTGTAAAAATTTCCAAACGACCAATCAACATCACAATACTCATCACCCATTTTGCTACTACAGGGAACTCGGCATAGGTCCCCGATGGACCAAATTGACCAATACTGATACCTACATTACCGATAGCGGATACTGCTGCTCCTATGGATTCGTCAAAATTGACACCGCAGGCACTGAAAGTAACTACTGTTATCACAATGATAAATACATAGAAAATTAAAAATGCCATGATGTTATTGATCGTTTGTTGTGGAATAACCTTCTCGTTGAGTTTGACGGGTATAATGGCATTTGGGTGTATGCGGCGCTGAAACTCCGCTACACCATTCTTCAATATAATGGATAGTCGTACCCACTTAATTCCGCCTGCCGTGCTACCTGCACAGGCACCTGTGAGCATCAGGAAGAAGATCACTACCCATGCCACTACAGGCCAGTACATATAGTCGGAGATGGTATAACCCGTCGAGGTCATAGCGCTGATAACAGTGAAAATACTGTCACGAAACGAACGTTCCATATGTATTGCTGTCCATCCTGGTCGAGATACATATAATCCAATAGTCAGCAACAAAGCAAAAATAACAACGGCCACAGTGTACCAACGCAGCTCTTCATCTCGGAAGAAATTGCGGGCTTTGCCTCGAACTAAATAGATAAGTATCACAAAGTTAATTCCAGAAATAAACATGTAGAATGCTACTAAATAGTGTATAGCGGCTGAGTCATAAAACTCTAAACTATTGTTCTTGGTGGAAAAACCGCCTGTGGCAATCGTAGAAAATGAATGGCATACTGCATCAAAGATAGGCATACCGCATAGCCATAGCCCAAGAATCTCCGTAACTGTCAGCACTACATAAGTTGTCCACATCATTTTGGCAGTGTCTGAGATACGTGGAGATAGTTTCTCGTAAGTTAATCCTGTTACCTCTGCTGCGTAGAGCTGCATGCCATTCAGTCCGAAGATCGGTAAGATTGCAATTGATAACACAATAATTCCCATACCTCCAATCCACTGGGTTAGCGAACGCCAGAATAGCAGTCCGTGCGTGATGACATTCAGATCAGGTATAATGGTAGCACCAGTTGTAGTAAAACCTGACATACTCTCGAACCAAGCATCTGTGAATGTGGGTACTTGCCCGCTGAGATAGTACGGCAATAATCCGAATGCTGAGAATATGACCCATACCATCGCCACAATGACATATCCCTCTCTTTCGCCCATGCGTGATTCAGCACGGCGACCGATACACAAACCTATCACACCGGCTAATAGTGTGATGATCGTTGAGATTAGAAAAATGCCTGTATCGGCTTCTTTGTACCATAGGCTTACACACATGGCTATTGCCATGAATATGGCTTCTATCAGTAGCAGTGCACCCATAGTGCGAAAGACCATTCGTGTGTTGAAGGTGCGTGTCATTTGAAGAACTTCTCTAACTGTCTGATTACTTGATTCTTGCAGAATACCACAACTTGGTCGCCTTGTATAATTTGGGTGTCACCATTTACGAGTATACCCTCTCCTGCACGTACGATAGCGCCAATGTTGGTATCTGCTGGTAGGTGCATATCTCGGATCTTACCTTTGGTAATCTTGCTGCCTTCTTCTGCCATAAACTCTACAATCTCCGCATCGGCACTTGTTAGGTTGCGAACGTTGAGTACACTGGCATCAAGAAGCATTTGGTAGATATAAGATGCGGCAATAGTCTTCTTGTTGAGTACAGCGCCGATATCAAGACCCTCTGCCAAACTGATATAATCAATATTCTCTACTTCAGCGATGGTTTTTTTTACACCAAAACGCTGTGCTGCCATACAAGCAAAGATGTTGGCTTCACTATTCTCTGTGACTGCTACAAAAGCATCAGCATCTTCTATTCCCTCATCTTTGAGTACGGCCATGTCGCTACCATCTGCATTAATGATGAGCGCATTGTTAATCTTTTCGCTCAGGTGGAAGCATAAGTCTCGGTCTGCTTCCAGTATCTTGATGTTCATGTCGTCAGGTAAGTTCTGTACGGTCTTTTGTGCAATCTTAGACCCTCCAAAGAAGACGATGTTGTTAATCTCGCGTTTAAATTTGCCTAATTGCTCACGCAGAATCTTTTTGTTCTCCTTGGTACAAACAGCATATACCATATCATTTGCCATTACCTCATCTTGTCCACCGGGAATGATAGTCGTTTGCCCGCGTTTAATCGCTACAATACGATATAATCCATGGCTGAAGTAACCTGACAAGAACTTTTTACCCACTACCTCTGCGCCTTCACGTACCTTTACTACGCATAGTTCTAATGCTCCATCACATAGTGTCATATGGTATCGCATCCAGTTGGTTTTCAGGGATGCAGTAATCTCTTGTGCTGCTAATAACTCCGGATAGATGAGGTGATTGAGGCCCATCTTCTCAAAAATATGCTTGTTTTCTGGCCTTAGATACTCGTAATTGTCTATTCTGGCCAATGTTTTCTTGGCTCCTAGTTCATTGGCTAGTAAGCACGAAGTGATATTTTCTGACTCGGATGGGGTAACGGCTATAAACAAATCTACGTCTTCTACACCAATACTTTGGAGATCATGGATGGAGGTAGGGCTACCCACCTTGGTTAATAGATCATAACTGGCATCCAAATCGCCTAGACGATCTTGGCGTTCGTCAATCAGACTGATTTCCATTTCTTCACGCGATAGTAGTTTGGCCAAGTGCCTGCCTACCGCTCCAGCGCCTGCAATAATGATTCGCATATACCTTCTTTATCTAGTTTTAATAAATGATATAGTTCTTTGGTACTTCCGTGCTCTACAAACTGGTCGTCCACGCCCAAACGGATGACGCGTGTTCGACACGCATGGTCATTCATCCACTCTAGTACAGCACTACCTAAACCACCATTGATTACGCCATCTTCTACTGTAACAATGGTTTCAAACTTTTCAGCAATCTCTTTTAATATGTTTTCGTCTAGTGGTTTTAACCATCTCATGTCGTAATGGGCAAAGGAGTCTTGTGTTTCATCTTTGAGCGTCTCAGTAGCCATCTTTATGGCCTGAGCTACTGTGTTACCAATGGCTCCAATACTCAACACCGCCACTTTCTTTCCTTCTGCAAGTCGGATACCTTCACCTATTTTTACATGAGCTGTAAATGGGTATGGAGGTTCGTTTGTCCTACCCCTAGGGTAACGGATGGATATAGGACCATCGTACTCCTGTGCTATGCTCATCATGTCACGGAGATCGTCAGCGGTCATCGGGGCGCCGATGACCATGTTAGGTATTGGGCGTAAGTATGCCAAATCCAAAAGACCATGATGAGTTGCTCCGTCGTTACCTACAATACCCGCACGGTCAATGCAGAAGACCACAGGGAGTTTAGGTAATGCTACATCGTGAATAATATTGTCATAGGCTCGTTGCAAAAAGCTTGAGTATATATTGCAATATGGTTTCAATCCAGCTTTTGCCATGCCAGCGGAGAATGTTACTGCATGTCCCTCTGCGATACCTACATCAAAAACACGCTCAGGAATTTCCTTTTGCATGATATTCATGCTACATCCACTAGGCATAGCCGGCGTGATACCCACTATGGATTTGTTCGTTTTGGCTAATGCTAGCAGCTGTTCGCCAAACACTTCTTGCCAAAGTGGTTCTTGTTTCTTGGCGTTAGGATCTTGGTTCCTAGCTCCGGTCTCTACGCAAAACTCACCTGGCGCGTGCCATGTGGTTTGGTCGTTTTCTGCTGGTTCGTATCCTTTACCTTTCTTGGTGATGATATGTAGTACTTTAGGACCCTTATAATTTTTAATCTCGTTGAATATACGAACCAAATCTTGTACATCATGTCCATCTGCTGGACCAAAATAGCGGATATTCAACCCCTGAAAGATATTATTCTCTTGTTTGCTCAATAGCGTCTTGAGGTTATTGGCAAAATGCAATATTTGTCTTTTCCTTTTATCGTTGATCAAGTGGAGTTTTCTTGCAAAACGGTATAGCCCCCAACGCCATTTGTTGTATCGTTTACTAGTGGTTATATCTACCAAATATTGTGTAAAACCTCCCTTAATAGGGTCAATGGCCATATTGTTGTCATTGAGTACAATCAGCAGATTATTGCTAGTCATAGAGGTGTTATTGAGCCCTTCGAATGCTAGTCCTCCAGTCATAGCACCATCGCCAATAATGGCTACAACATGTTTAGGATCCCCTGCGGCTATTGTCTCTCGTTTTATAGTTTCATCGCCTATGGTTATACCCAAGGCTGCCGAGATACTATTGCTGGCATGACCAGCTATAAATGCATCATATTCACTCTCCGCAGGAGTCGTAAAAGGAGCTAAGCCTTTGAATTGTCTATTGGTATGGAATCGCTCACGTCTACCAGTTAAAATTTTGTGAGCATATGCTTGATGGCCAACATCCCAAACCAATTGGTCGTTAGGCGTATCAAAAACATAATGCAGAGCTACAGTTAGTTCCACTGCTCCTAATGATGAACCCAAGTGACCTGGGTTGTGACTTAACTCTTGGATGATAAAGTCACGAATCTCAGCACAAACAGTAGGCAAACAATCTATAGGTAGTTGCTTGAGATCGCTAGGGTAGTGGATTGTATTTAGATATGTATATTCCATTCGGTTATATTTAACGATTTTAGGCAAGATTATATTTATATAATCTATAATAGCCTGCAAAGGTACGACAAAAAAAGCACATTTGCAAGAAAAATAGCGGAAAGTTTGTTTTCTTTGCTATTTTTCTTGCAGATGCGTCAAATATAAACTCAATCAGCCTTATGAAAATCGCTTCTGAATTTGGCTCGAAAGTAACTGGTAGATTTCTTTTACCTCATCATCTAGCAGCAGTGACATGTGGTGGTTCATCACGTTTTCATCTCCCCTGCGTGCAGGTCCAGTTTGTGCTTCACTGGGTGCAAGTGTATGAATTTTAGCAGCAGTTTGATCTATCAGTGGTAGTAGCGCCTTAAATGGTATATGTGTACTAGATAGTAAGTCGGCTGCTAGGGTGTACATGAGGTTGGTGAAATTGCATGCATATACCCCTGCCACATGCAGACGTTCACGATCGTGCTGCGTAGTTTCATATACATGACTTGTAATGCTTAGTGCTAATGAATAAACCGCACTTATATCATCAATACCTTTAGCTTCAAAGAAAATTGGTATCGTAGAGAAGTCTTCAATAATCTGCGACTTACTAAATGTTTGGAACGGATAAAATACGCCTGCATGGGGTTTGTCTGTACCAAACACCGACATAGGCATACTACCTGATGTGTGGAGATGTAATGATTTTTCTCTGCCAGTTACTTTACTTACAACCTCCGCTAGCGCTTCATCGCGAACGGAGTAGATATATACATTAGCCGCAGGTAATTGGTCTAATCCTTCGCGGCTACTAACCATTTGACATGCAATGCCTTTTTGGGTGAAAGCGTGATGTAGATTAGTGGCTACGTTGCCCTTGCCGATAATGACGATGTTCATACATGAACTATATTATAATGTACTACTTAGAGCCTTGTAAAACTCTGTTACTGCCACAATACCGCTTTCCCAAACCTCAAGATCCATCGATTCGTTGGGCGAGTGGATAGCGTTCTTCTCCAATCCAAAGCCCATAAGAATAGTTTTTACTCCGAGAATCTGTTCAAAACTGCTGATGATAGGTATACTTCCTCCTCTTCGAGCTGCCAATGGACGCTTACCAAAGGCTACCTCGAAACCATGTTCGGCAGCTTTGTAAGCCGGTATGTCGATTGGACATACATAACCTTGCCCACCGTGCATAGGTGTCACCGTCACGCGTACACCTGCTGGTGCGATGCTTTGTATGTAATCAGCAAATGCCTGGCTTACCTTCTCGTGATCTTGGTTGGCTACCAATCGGCAACTGACTTTTGCATAAGCTTTGCTTGGTAATACGGTTTTACTGCCTTCACCGGTGTAACCGCCCCAAATGCCGCATATGTCAAAAGATGGACGACAAGAATTACGTTCTAGGGTAGAATAACCTGCTTCGCCAAAAGTACAATCTACATCGATAGCTTGACAATATGCCTCTTCTGAAAAAGGAATCTGTTTGATCATATCTCGCTCCTCTTGTGGGATAGGCAGTACATCGTCGTAGAAACCTGGTATGGTAATCCGTCCATTTGTATCTACCACTTTGGCCAGCATCTCCGTGAGAGCATTGATCGGATTCTTTACCGCACCGCCAAAGTGTCCGCTATGCAAATCGCGGTTAGGACCTATCACTTCTATCTCCCAATATGCTAAGCCGCGCAGACCAGTGGTGATAGATGGGGTGTCTTTACCTATCATCGATGTGTCGCTCACTAGGATGATATCGCATGCTAGTAGCTCTTTATGCTCTTTGAGGAATGTGTCTAGACTAGGGCTACCAATCTCTTCTTCGCCCTCAAAAATGAACTTGACATTGCAATTCATCAGTCCATGTTTGACAAGATACTCAAATGCTTTGACTTGTATCATAGCCTGTCCTTTGTCATCGTCGGCACCACGTGCATAAAGACGACCTTCACGGATATCTGGTTCCCATGGATTAGAGTGCCAAAGGTCGAGTGGCTCAGCGGGCATTACATCGTAATGCGAGTATACCAACACGGTAGGTATATTGTCGTTTTGTGTGCTTGCGGTGTATTCTGCATAGACAAAGGGATGACCCTCTGATGGCATTATTTCTGCTTTTTGTGCACCTGCTTCCAATAAAAGCTCGCACCAGCGCTTGGCACAAAGGAGCATGTCCTCTTTGTGAGCGGGTTGGCAACTGACACTAGGTATACGAATCAAACTCGCCCACTCCTCTAAGAAGCGGTCGCGATTGGCTGCAATATAAGTACGAATCATAATGAGTGATATATGTTTTTCAATAAAAAATGTTGCACTGCTATTACGCGAGAAAACTCCTAATAAACAGGATTTGAGGAGTACAGACCCTTTGTAATCTAACTGCCTCATCGCTACAACCCGAAGGCTGATCTCGGCGGAGAGTATTAGCACGCCATTGGAAAAGCACCTACCTCGTAAGATAAAATTTGTTGAGTTTTCCGGTCTCTAAGCAGTGCAACAATATTTTTCAATGATCATTAGCGTATAGTTTGATACACAAAATCCGTGCCAATTTCTAATTGACTAGTCTGCTGATGCTTCCTTATTCTAAATTCTCCATGCCAATGTACACACAATACGGTGTGTATTGGTATTGAGTTTGAACGCATCTGCTTGATGCTCTGTGGCGTATTGGTTGATTTCTTGCCAACCAAATTGATAGGCCACCTGGGCTACTAAAAAGTGACTCCTATAGCCAATTCCTAAGCTGGCATATTGGGATGATTGCGTGAATCTGTAGTCCGTATCCGTACGAATAGAATTGTAGTTCAATGCCACTACAGGATCTTCCTTGCTAAACGAAGATTCATATACATATCCAGCATTTAGAAACAGGCTATTATTCATATGAACCTCTAATCCTGCTTTCAATGTATGAATATCTTGCATAGGACTAACATTCGCTTCTTTATCTTTAAAGGCATGAGCATAATCGTACTGCAAAGCCAGCATACCGATGTTTTTCCACTGACCTGCTATGCTGATACTCGTGCGCATAGGCGAAACATAAGTTGTACTAATGGATCCACTTGCTGGTGTTAACACCTCGTATGTAGTGCCATTCACAGTGCTATACATATCGCCTTCTGTTTGTTGGGATAGGGTTAACTCCGTTGGAGTTTGTACTGACGCTCCTATACGCAGCCATTCCACAGGGCGTGCCAATAGTCCCAAACTAGCACTGACACCTACACCTGATATATGGAACATTGACTTTAATTCTGCCGAATTTTTGCGGTCGGATTCTACTAGAGATACATATTTTGTGTAGTTGATGGTTGGTATGTTCAAACTGGCACCTATATACCATTGGTTATTGATGTTACCAGCCCATGACAAGGTATATTGATCAGACGACCCATTCTCGTTTATTTTTAGTTCTCCATCTGTAAACTTGAGTGCTGGTTCCCACATATCGTTATCGGCTGGATTGATGAGATATCCTTCATATCCTAGAATACTCAACCAACCTATCTCCTTATCATCCCAGGGCAGATTAACCAAATTGCCTTCAGGTAGTCCATTGGTTTTCGTGCAGATTGTTGGTAGCATACCCGTATTACGTCCACTAACCTGCAAATCACGATTATAATTGTGGATGCGATTCATTGTGAACATCAAGTTGCTATAAATCAATCCTTTTTGCTTGTTTGGATCTCCGCTAGACCATATAGCCGAAACTTGTGGTAGGGTAAAACGCGAACGTTGGTATCCTTGTTTACTCTCGTGCTGTTGAGTATAGTCCCATGTCCCATCTACGCTCACACTAATTTCGCTGCGGCGATACAAGCCCAAGCCTGCTGGGTTATCCATGGCCGCACTCGGATCACCTCCAATAGCTGTCATGGCACCACCCATACCCACATATCGAGCCGTACCTATGCAACTGCGTTCGGCAAATCGTTGCATATCTTGACCATAAGCAGCCAATAGGCAAAAGGCTAGTAGTAATATGAGGAACTTTCTTTTCATGGTTCTATGATGAGCATGCGTACGGTATCGGGATGTTGCACGGTATCTTCTAAGAAGATAAACTCACGCATATTTCTATCGTATACCGGCTCAGCAGACACAACTGCTGTGTCTGCTTGAGGCCAGTAATATGAATCGTCGGTGTAGGTGGGAGGCTTCTGACGCGTCAATCCTGTCAGACGAGTTGAACAAGTCAGACAACCGATGAGTGACAATATCAGAATATAACGTTTCATTAGTTACGGAAACCAATGATCTTGCGTACCTCTTGAATGGTCTTTTCTGCGCTAGCGGCAGCAGCTTCTGCACCTTCGCGTGCTACTTTGGTGAGATATTCGTCGTTGTTTTTGAAGTCGATGATACGCTCACGGATAGGTGCGCAGAAGGCATTGATATCAGCGGCTAGTTGCTTCTTCATATCGCCGTAGCGGATAGCCATATTGTTGTACTGATCATTGAAATAGTCGTAAGTATCAGGAGTAGAAACAAGTGCCATGAGGGTAAAGAGGTTTTGGATGGCTTCTGGTTTCTCTTGGTTGAGCATAGTTGGTCCTGAATCAGTGACAGCGCGCATTACTTTCTTCTTGATCGTGGCTTCGTCATCACATAGGTAGATGGCATTGCCTTCGCTCTTGCCCATCTTACCGCTACCATCTAATCCTGGCACTTTAACTGCTTTATCACTAAAGTGGAAGGATTGTGGCTCCTTGAAATACTCTACATTATATATGCGATTGAAGCGACGGGCAAACAATCTCGCCATCTCCATGTTTTGCTCTTGATCTTTACCCACAGGCACTTTATCCGCTTTGTGCACCAGGATGTCAGCCGCCATCAAGGCTGGGTAGGTCAACAAGCCTGCATTCACATTATCTGGTTGTTTACGCGCTTTCTCTTTGAACGATGTAACACGCTCTAACTCGCCTAAATATGCATTCATATTTAGGTATAGATATAATTCTAATACTTGCTTCACATCACTCTGTACATAGATAGATGCTTTCTGGGGATCGATACCACATGCCAGGTATTCCGCCAAGATTGTTTTGACTGATGTACGCAGGTTCTCTGGTGTTGGGTGAGTGGTCAGCGAGTGCCAGTCTGCAATGAAGAACATACAATCATATTCTTCTTGCATCTTTACAAAACTCTTAACTGCACCAAAATAATTACCCAAATGCAGGTTTCCTGTTGGGCGAATACCACTAATTACTTTTTCCATTATATATTTTTTATCTTTTAATTTCTAAACTCATGATTTATCCAATCGGCAATGTCCGATGAATGCGTTGATCCAATGCGGTTAGGGTCTCTGTGTTGGATACACCATGAATACCTTGTAACTTGTTACTGAGCAAGTCCATTAGATGCATATCATCGCGTGCGTATAATTTAATCAACATCGAGTAGGTACCCAATGTGAAACGACTCTCTACTACTTCTGGTATCTTCTCTAATTCCTCGCTGACTTGGTTGTACATGCTACCTTTCTCAAGGGTCAATCCTACATAAACGCATAGGTTGTAGCCCAATGCCTTAGGGTTGACTGTATATCCTGATCCGGTGATGATGCCGTTATCAAACATCTTTTGTACGCGTTGATGTACAGCGGCACGGCTAATGCCTACAACTTCTGCTACATCCTTAAATGGAGTGCGAGCATTTTGGGTGATGACTTGCAAAATCTTACGATCAATTTCATCAATTTTTTCTACAAAGTCCATGGTTTTCTATGAGTATTTTGTGATTTTAATGTTAATTATGTCATTTTGACCGCAAAATTAGTACTTTTTTTGCACATATGCAAGTTTTTTTGTAATTTTGCAGGCAAAATAGTATTTTTTATGGACATTTTGGAATATGTTGAACAACATTCTTCGCCCGAAAGCGAAGCATTGCAGCAAATCACGCATACTACTCACATTGAGATGATCAATCCCCGCATGATGTCAGGCCATGTCCAGGGACGAGTATTGAGTATGTTCTCCCAGATGATTCAACCTCGTCGTATCCTCGAATTGGGTACTTTTACAGCCTATTCCACTTTGTGTTTGGCCGAGGGATTGACTCCGGATGGTGTGCTAGTCACCTTAGAGCACAACGACGAACTTGAAGATATGATCCGTCGCAATCTGGCTCTTTCTCCATATGGAGAAAAGGTGCAACTAGTCATCGCTGATGCAATGCAATGGTTGGCGGCCCAATCTGCTGCTGACTCATACGATCTGGTGTTTATCGATGCAGATAAACGCGAGTATTCTGCGTATCTAGATGCTGTCCTTCCTCTGGTGCGCCCGGGTGGTTGGATCCTAGCGGATAATACACTTTGGGATGGTCATATCATTGAATCTGCCTATGACAAAGATAAGCAGACCATAGCCTTGCGGAATTTCAATGACAAGGTAGCACAAGATCCTCGTCTAGAAAAAGTGATCCTGCCTATTCGTGATGGCCTGACCATCATCCGTGTTAAACCCTAATATCGTTATCTGTTGTTATGTACACCTCGTATCAGCAAACGCTCGACTATCTCTATACTTCTCAACCTGCTTTTCATCATGTAGGCGCTGCTGCCTATAAGCCCGGCCTGGATAATACGCTGGCTCTCATGCAGCATCTGGGCAACCCACATAACCAACTGCGAGCAGTTCATATAGCCGGTACTAATGGCAAGGGATCAACCTCTCACCTCATTGCTGCGGCCTTGCAGGCTCAGGGGTATAAGGTGGGTTTGTTTACATCGCCCCATTTGGTGGATTTCCGCGAGCGTATACGAATCAACGGACAGATGATACCTGAGCAACAGGTCGTAGATTTTGTTGACGACAATCGCCCTTTCCTTGACCAAATCCGTCCATCTTTTTTCGAGACGACTATGGCACTAGCTTTCTGGTATTTTGTTCAGCAACATGTGGATATAGCCGTGATTGAAGTGGGCTTAGGCGGACGATTAGATAGCACCAATGTGCTTACACCGCTGCTTAGTGTGATTACTAACATAGGTATTGACCATACCGAATTCCTAGGAGACACCTTACCTCAGATTGCGGCCGAGAAGGCGGGCATCATCAAACGCAATGTGCCATGTGTGATAGGTGAAGTCAACGAAGATATTTATCCTGTATTTGAGGAGCGCGCTCGCGTGTGCAATATTTGGGGCGAAGGTCCTGAGACTACTGACTGCCGTATCTGGTTTGCTAACCAATGTGGCTATATGCGCAAGCGACGTCTCAAGGAGGCATCACAATGTCAGCTAATGGGTGATTACCAGCAGAATAACTTGCAAACAGCTTTTGTGGCACTACAAGCCCTACGCAATGTATGTGGCATACCACTCAGTGTCCAGTCTATTGCTGAAGGTTTTGCCCGAGTAGTTGATCTCACGGGCTTGCGTGGTCGCTGGGAGAGATTATCCCTGCAGCCACTTACTATTTGCGATACAGGGCATAATAGCCACGGCATACGCTATGTGGCCGAGCAACTAACCTATTTGCTAGCTCATCAACGCCAACAGTCTGAATCTGCTACCTTGCATATCATTTTAGGTATGGTCAATGATAAGGATATCAACCAAGTTTTGGCGCTTTTGCCCGAGGATGCAACCTACTATTTTACCCAACCTAATACACCGCGTGCTTTGCCATCTGAGCAACTCTACAACCGCTGGAAAAACTTGCATCCGCATCATAGCTCTTCTGCTTTCTATCTGGCTGCAACGGACGCACTAACGCAGGCTCAGCATCTAGCCCAGCCTATGGATATCATTTTTATCGGAGGTAGTAATTATTTGGTAGGAGAACTCCTCTCTAATTATCAATAGTTTTCCCAACTATTGTCTATCTGGTATCATTATCCAGAGGATGATGTATAGCAGGGTGCCAGGAAATGCTACGGTAAATAAAGTTAGAATTAAATATAGTATTCTTACTACGGTAGGATCTACTTCCATGTATTCTGCTATACCACCACAAACGCCCGCCAATTTGCGGTCTGATGAACGATACAATTTTTTCATGTCTAGTTTATAGTTAAATTGCTAGGTTAATGTATTTTAAAACTCCTAAAACCTCTAAAACTCTTAAAACTTCTAAAACCTTTAGAACTCCTAACCTACTTCAATATCACCAAGGCGCCAATAATCCCTGGTACCCAACCGCAGCAAGTCAGCAGTGTAACAATCACTACCGAACCGCACCCTTGATCTATCACTGCCAATGGTGGGCAAAAAATAGCTAATAATACTCTGAATAATGACATATACTTTCAACTCTCAACTACTTCACTCTCACTCTCGTAATTGTTCCTTCGCTACTAGTGAATATACATTCTTTGTTGCTCAGTGGCAATGGCGTATTCAGTATGGAGTTGCCTATTTTATGGCGCCAAAGCACTTTACCTGTTTTGGCGTTCATGCCTAGTAGCAAACCATTCTTGGTGCTCACCCATAGTGTGCCATCTTTCTCCAGTGGCATAGCTGGATTATGCTCATATCCGAAGTCTGCATGAGCTGCCCATATGGTCTTGGGTTCTTCTGTTGAGATAGGCGCGCTTGTACTAATAGCTACCACTGTATCCCACATACACTTCGAATATACTGTTTTCCCGTCTTCGCTCAGGCCTACCGTCTCGCGCACTTTGTACTTGTTCGTACGCCATACTACTTGACCTGTTTCGGCATCTAGACATGTAAAATAGCGGTCAGGAGCAGTGATGAATATCTTTCCATCTGCGGCCACTGGCCATACACTCGCGGGCGACAGTTTAGGGTTACCCTTACCATTGTTCCATTTCCAAACCAGTGATCCGTCCCCTAGGTTCAGTGCATAGAGATTGGTGTCCCATGCGCCAAAATACAACTTGTTGTTATATACTAGCGGACGAGTAAGAACGTAGTTCTTCAGTTCGTTAAACGACCACTTTACTGCGCCGGTCTTGATGTCAAATGCGTACATCTTGCCATCGCCACCGCCTATATAGGCCACACCCTCGTGGATGGTAGCGGCGCCCATCACGGCTTGCTTGGTGGTGTATGTCCATATTTTTTTGCCTGTCTTGGCATCTAGGCCGTAAATATTGTAGTTGGCACTACCAAATACCACCACACCATCGCTCACTGCAGGTGAACCTACAATTCGCATGCCACTGTCAAACGACCAATGTGTCTCGCCGGTCTTTATATCAAGGCAATATAGTGTTCCCACATCGTCGCCTATGTACAGATTTTTGCCGTCGGTTACTGGGGTAGAGTATATACCGCCTTTCAGTTTCTGATGCCAAACGCGTGTTACTTTCGAATATTTTTCATTCACTGCGAAGTTGGGTCGCAGACTCTCATCGGATGGGCCATACTCTTTTTTCTCAAAGGGCAGACTCAGCCAATGCGTCATGCTCATCTCGCCTGTGCTACTAGATGCGCCCACTGTTCGCTCGTAGATGCGGATGCTGTCGGTTACACTGATGATGGAATAACCATTGATTGTTTCTTTGCCTCGTAGGTTCGAGCGGTTCAGTACATCGGTGATGCCGTCGCAGTCAAATACTAGATTCCTATGGTAATGTCCTCCCATCACACATTGCACATTGTGTTGACGCAGTACGTCGGTCACCTCGTACCAATTGTCCACATCGCCGTTGCGCAGTGGGTAGTGTGTAAACACAAAGATTGGCGATTCTCCTGCTGCGCTCACGCTATCTAGCTTCTCTTCTAACCAGGCTATATCTTGGGGGGCCACATGTCCGTCTGCCATACGGATTACTGGGCCCGAATTAAATCCTACGAAGTATGCACCTGCATGCGAGAAAGCAAATCTGCTATCTCCAAACACGCGACTAAAATCCATAACGCCCGATTCCGACCATGTAGTCTCATGATTACCTGATGCTGCGTAATATGGTACTTTTAGTTGGTCCAATGCGTCCTTGATCGCTTCCAGCGAAGCACGATCGCCTGATTCGCTGAGATCTCCGGTCAGGACCACAAACTCTATGTCAGGATGCTGATTGATATCGGCTATCGAGCGTTCCAAGTCTTCCATTGGTTTTGGGTTGGAACTGCTGATATGGGTGTCGGTCAATAGCGCAAAGCTAAATAGTAGGACGGATAGTATATGCATAGTATCGTGTAAATTATGGTTATATATCAAAACCCTTTGCTCACTCCAGTTGCAGCTTCATAACTGATCGTAATTCAGCTATATGTGGGTTCATCTGCTCTAATACGCGGTATTTTTCTGCAGATGTGTATGCTCGTCGGCTGTGTTGTGAAGTATCTACTTCCACTTGTAGTTTCAGTAGGTCATTCTTCAGTTTGTTTCGTACGATATCCATCACTTTCTTCCCGAACTTAGCAAATTCTTCTTTTTGCCATGGGTTAGCCACTACAATGCGGCACAACTCTGGGTTGATTAGTTCTGGTATCACTGACGAAAGCATTGCTTTCAGACGCTCTTCACCAGGGAAGTGTTCTGCCAGACCAACCCACGCGTCACTGAGTTGGTCCTCCGTAAAAGGGGTATTTCTTATTTCTTTGGTCGACTCAGCAGGCGCTGCTGTGGTCGTTGGCTTTGCTGTGCTAGTGGTGTTGATGCTGATGGTTCCCAGACTGCCTATCGATGGCATGGCCCCCATCTGTGGGATTGCCTGTGGCGCAGGCTTGGCTGCAGGCTTGGTTTGTGCTGCAGGTGCGACTTTAGCTTGTGGTGCAGGTGCAGCTTTAGCTTGTGCTACAGGTGCTGGGGCTGTAGGTCTTGTTGCTCCTGACCCCCTGACCTCCTGACCTCCAGATCCTTCCGCTGGAGCCTCCACTAGGCGGCATAACTTCACCAATGCCAGTTCTACGGTCAGACGCTTGTTACGAGCCGTACGATAGTTGATGTCGCATGTGTTGACAATGTCCAGGGCGTTGAATAGCCAGCGTGCAGGGCAGGTAGTTGCCTGCTGTTGATAGTGCTGACGAATAGCCTCAGAGGTCTCTAGCAACTCAGCGGTAGCTGCATCTTTGCTCACCAATACATCGCGTAGGTGCTGTGCAAAGCCTGTGATGAAGTTACCTGCATCAAAACCTTTCTGTAGCACCTCGTTCAGCAATAGCAAGGCATTGCTCACGGCGCCTTTCAGTGCGGCATCTACCAGACGGAAGTAGTATTCCGAATTCAGTACATTCAGTACTTCGATGGTTTGCTCGTAGCTGATTGTTTTACCGCAGAAGGCCACCAATTGGTCAAAGATACTTAGTGCATCACGCATACCGCCATCTGCTTTTTGTGCTACTACATTCAGCGCTTCTTCCGCGACGGTGATGCCTTCGTTCTTGGCCACGTATTGTAGGTGGTGGATAGTGTCTGCCACAGTGATACGCGTAAAGTCATATACTTGACAACGGCTCAAGATGGTAGGTAGGATCTTGTGTCGTTCGGTGGTTGCTAGGATAAAGATGGCGTATGATGGTGGTTCCTCTAGGGTCTTCAATAGTGCGTTAAACGCGCCTTGAGAAAGCATGTGAACCTCATCGATGATGTATACGCTGTATTTTCCTATTTGAGGTGGGATACGTACTTGGTCGATGAGTGAGCGGATATCCTCTACCGAGTTGTTGGATGCAGCATCCAATTCGTGGATGTTGAACGAACGTTGCTCGTTGAAGGCTACGCATGACTCACATTGGTTACATGCCTCATGCTCTGAAGATGGGTTGAGGCAGTTGATGGTTTTAGCAAAGATACGGGCGCAGGTGGTTTTACCTACACCGCGAGGTCCGCAGAATAGGTATGCATGGGCCAGACGATTGCTGCGTATGGCATTACGCAGGGTTTGGGTCAATGCTTCTTGACCTACTACACTTTCAAAGGTGGTAGGACGATACTTGCGGGCTGATACGATATATTGATCCATATAGTAGTGCGGCTGAGCCGCGGTTTAAAAAATCCGTGTGCAAAAGTACTAAAATTATCGCATATATGCAACCTTTCTGTGTGTTTTTATGTTTTTTTCTATCTTTTGTTCGCTTTCGTGTGTTTTTTGGCATGAGTTTTGCATATGTTTTCGTAGTTACCTAGAGCCCTGGAACTTTGACATCCTACGAGGCTTGGAATATTAAAGTTTACAAACCCTTAAATTAGATGAAACAATGAAAAAAATGATGGCCCTAGTGGCAACCTTATTGTTTGTGTTTACGGCTTGTGCTGATGATTATCAGCGTGTAGTACAGTTTCGTTCTTTGCCTGTGTTGGCACAAAGTTTTATTAAGAAGCATTTTAGTGCAGATGATGTCTCTCGTGTAGTGATGGAGCGCGAGGGCTTGTTCCGCGAGTATTCCGTTTATATGAGAGATGCTACTGAGCTCGAGTTTAATCATCAGGGCAATCTATTGTCGGTTGACTGCCAATATTCTCCTGTACCAGCCAGTATTATTCCTCAAACTATTGTTGAGTATGTTAATTATCATTATCCAGATGATTTTATCACGGAGTATGTTGTCAAGACTCGTCGCTTAGAGATTGGCATGAGCAACGATTTAGAATTGATTTTTGATCTTAGTGGCAATTTCTTAGGAGTGGACGACTGATTCGGCTAAGTTTTTCATCTTAATGTGTATTACAACTAATGAGGACGCTTCCACGCGTCCTCATTTTCTTGGTATGGTTATTGTTTCTTAGTGCACGATTACTTGCGCTTGCTCTATGCTACCGTCTCGTAGTGTCACATCCACGATGTACACGCCTGGGGTGCAAGCTGTGTGGAGTGTGAGGCTATTGGTGATGAGGCTATTAGGCGATGAGGCGATAGGGCTATTAGGTGATTGGGCGATGAGGCGACCGGTGAGGTCGTAGAGTGTCGCACTCTTAATCAAATCGCTTGATGATACCACTACGGTGCTGCGGTCAGGAGCGTATGCCCATACCTTGTTGCCTGTGGTTGATACATTAGGTTGGGTGGTAGAGGTGGTTACACCATCTGAACCTTGGTAGGTGTCAGGACCTTCGATAGAGTAGCGTTGCTCGTGGTTCTCTGGCATCTCGATGGAGATGATCAAACCGTTCATAATACGTACTTTTTGACCTGTTTTGTGATCTACAAAGTAGCAGGTGCGTGACCAGTTAGATGTGAAGTAGAATGCTAGTTGCATATACTCTTGACGCGCATTATCCGCTGCTAGGATAGCCACTGGAATACTGCTGATACCTTGACGTACGTCTGCCATCATTGGCACTTGCTCGGCTACGGTGTACATATTGAGTGGTGATTTCACTTCGCTAATGTTCTCCACTCCCGTTGAGATAAAGAGTGCATCTTCGCCTACAAGGTAGTAGTCGTTGGCGATAGGGTTGGTCGCCACTACTGTACGTGCGTGTGCGTTTTCCATTAGTGCGTATATGGTTAGCATCTCAGTAGCTTGTGCATCTTCGTTCTCTAGACGTTCTGACTCGTATGTTGCCATGCGACGAGCAGTGATAGATTGGCTATTTTTTTCATCCTCATCTGCTTGTTCCATAGGATTAACCATGTTGTTGAGTGTCAGGTGCGATGGCTTCAAGTTGATAGTCATAAAGGTATTAGCTCCTGTGCTTTCCAATAAGACTGAAGTCATAGGTGGCAGATAGCGGTCTTCTATCATTGTGAGTTGAGTAGCAGAACGCCATGCGCTGTTGGCCATTCCCTGGAAGTTACCTGTCCAGCCACTTTCTTTATTATCAACATACAAAGCGTGCATATCAATATACGCCATGGTTGGGTTACCGAAGAGGAAATATGGGCTAGCAACTGCGTTGGTTAATTCGATAACCATAGGATCATTCTCCTTATCGTGGTCAGAGTCATATGCCAATTTACCACGAACCTCAGCTGATTCAGGTATTGTCACATATTTTCCACTAACTGCGCCATCTACATAGTAACTATATTGTTCATCTGGTTTTGGCAGACGGATAGTGAGTTCTTCTTTGTCTTTCCAACCCAAACCATATAATTGGTAACCACTACCTGGAGTGAGGGGCTGTGCCAATGTGTTGGATTTGATAAACTCGGCACTAACTGTTTGTGCTACTTCACTATTAGGTGTTACTGTTGATACTGTAGTGTTGTAGAATCCCTCCCAGAAGGCGTATGCTGCATCTGCGTGGCGAATACCTTGGAAACCACTTACTACGAATGGGTCAGGTTCTGCAATTAGGTTATTTTGGCTTTCGCTATACCAACCAGTATGTGGGATAAACATATCACCAGATACCATTCCCTTGAGTGGAGCTGACATCATATGCCAAGAACCTGCTGTGATTTGCATATCCACGAATGCTCTCTTATGTTCCAAGAGATGTTGGTTGTGGATACGAGTACCTGGAGCAAAATAGATACTATTGCAATGATGAGGGTCGTAACCTATCGTCAATTCATAGTGATTATGATCATGCTCTGGAACGATGTATGGATATAGCAGTGAGTTGTCCAATTTAGGGATAATAACATTGGTCTCGGATATAGGCACAAATCCTTCTACTAGTTCGCCTTCGTCTATTTGGTTGTTGCTGTTGGTGTCTTTCCAACCTTTCCAGTTTTCGTTCTTACCCCAACCGTTGAAGGAATTTCCTGTAGGTTGCCATACAAGGGTTTGAGGCACGATTTGCAGATTGAGGAATACATAACCATAGCGGCAAGTTGCACTTGGGTCAGATTCTGCACTAGTATTAGCATTCTTCATTGTCAAACGAATGGTGTATTCGTTGCCAACTTCTAATGTTGGTTTTTCTTGATATGGTTTGCCTGATTCTAGGTCAAAATATGTCAAGTTTAGATCATCTAAACGTAATGTAATCTGTCGGGTTTCTAAATCTGCACCATCAGTCTTTATTTGATTGCTTATTTCTTTAATAGGTATCGTAATCGTTTCGCTACCCTCTAGCACCTTCAGTATTGGTATCTGCACATGTTGTTGAGGCGTTTTTTCTGCATATGTGATAGGTGCAATATTCATGTAGTGGTCGCCTCCTGCAATAATGGATACTGTTACGCGGTGTGGCTCGTTACAGTCCTTGAGCGTTATTTCGCTTTCAGGTGTTCCGTCTTTGTCTGTGTCTACTTTTGTTTTTGCTGTTTCAGCAATAGGAAAACACCAATAACGTACGGTGTCGCCGATTGTATTGCCTTCTTTGTCAAGTCGTGTACCAAGATAGAAGTGTACGGTGGTATCGCATAGTTGCAACCAACCGTTTTCGTAAAGATGCTTAACGATTTCGTAGTTCTCGTGAGATAGGAAACGGTTTGGTTGGAGTTCTTCAAATGTCTTCGCCGAATAATTAGGGTTGTAGTCACGACTATTTGGGTCGTCTGTGGTATAGCGACGCATATCGTACATGATAGCTGAAGTTACTTCATCGTGGGTATAGCCGTACATTTTCTTGAAACCTGCAACAGCAGCTTGCAAACGGGCGTTGTAGTCTGTCAAAGCTGTTTGGTATTCGTTATCCGTGTTATAATCACTTCTTGAAGGAGCTTTCTCCGATAGCACATCACCTTGTGGATCGCCTATCAACCAATCGGAGAAAATAGGTGCCGCAATGTTCTCAGTATTGCCTCCTGCACCATCAACGGCCAAATGATTAATTACCGTGGAGGTAAGGAAGTAGAGGTCATTAGGGCAGTTCTGGGTAGAGTTGGAGAATATGTACTCTATACCCCCATCGCTATTATTCGCTATCAGTTTATCTCTATCCTGTGAGTGTTTAATTGTCGCCTTGTCGGAATTGCGCAGTTTAAATACCGTTTGTTGGGTAGCGTGCAATGGAGTGGTCAAGTTACACTCAGCAGTAGGCAACTCTTCTGAGGTATATGCCATACGCATAACGTATTGGTGTTCATCAAAGAGTTTTTGTAATGGAATTTGCTTTCTCTTTTCTTGATCTTGTTCTTCATTTATTTCTTTTTGGGTTGTGCTCTCAACGAGGTGAACCACATAGAGCAACCATTTTGTTACTCCACTTTGTATAGTGCGGATATATGCTTTGCCATGTTTTTGATTATTCAATACCAAGTCATCCAAAAAAGCGGATACAGAGGTGTAAATAAGTAGGGTATCTGTTCGGTTTTTGTCTTCCTTTAACAATTCATCATTATATACCTCTGGGTCAAATCCTTTTTCTGGTATATGCACAGAACCGTATGGGTGATCGTGGTTATTGTCGCCATGACCATCATCATAGTCGTGGTAATATGCGGCATCGCCTGTAAGGTTGACAGGGGCACCAACAATGACTGTACCATTCGCATCTTTATTTTCGTATGACTCGTTGTAGATTTGGTAGAACATATATCCATCGCTACCTGCGGTGATATTGTTGTAGTCAAGGCGCAAAACGGCAGCAGCTGTAGTTGTTCCACCCTCTATGCTACGGCATGCCATCTCGCCTTGGTAAGCAGCGATAGGAAGTTGCGAGACGAAGAGTGTAATATCGTCCACCATAAAGTCGTTACCTTGGTTGGTGGTAGCGAAGTTGTAAATAGATACGCGTGTCTCGTCGTAGCTACTAGCCGATTGGATAGGGAATACGATTTGTTGCCATCCAGAACCTTTGAGCAACTCACCTACGAAATAAACACCTGCGTCGTGCCATTCTGTTTCGCCTATATTCTTACCTTGGATATTACAACGGAAGATAGGGTTACCTTCTCCAGACCATCCACTAGGGGCAGGGTTGCAGAACCAAGCAGAGCAATACATCGTCTGACCGGAACATATCTTGGCGTGGGCAGTAATGCTTGCCACCAATCCAGGCTCCATGGTTCCGTCCACGTAGAGCGATTTACCAGTTCCGCCGTGTGCAGAAGCTCTTGCCCAATCTTTGTTCACCGATTCTAGGATGGTGTACTCGCCATAGAATGGGAACGCACCTTGGCTTGCGCCGCGCCTAAAGTTGGTAGCCAAGTCGCCTGCGGTATACACATATCCGTAGGATGCTTGCTCCCAAGGTAAGTGTCCTGTTGTTTCGTTGAAGTTGATTTCTTCAAGATTCTTGTATTGGGTATTGATGCGTTGTTGGGTGATAATGGTCTTGCTGGTAGGACCTTGTCGCTCAATATCCACGAACTCTACCTCAAAGCGAGCAATGAGTAAGGTTTGTTCGTTGTTTGCTACTCCTGCTGGCATTTCAAGTGTGTACACCTTTGGTTCTTCGTACAAATAATTATCGTTACGCACAATCAGGTAGTCCATCTCGGCACTGTACTGAGGTGTATATTCTTCTCGGTTGCTTCCGTCTGCATCAGAAACATACCATTTGAGTATGTTGGCATTGTTTCTGTTGTCTATTTGCTTTATATTGCCCGAATTATCTCTGTAGAAATAGCATAACTCAGATTCGTGTGAGCGCACTTTGCTATGTCGGTATTCGGTAGAAAGGAGAATCTGCTTACCTGCAGGTGCTTGGTATTTGTATTCCTCCAAGTACTCACCTCTTGCACTTCTAGCTGCCAGAGTGTCTGCCATCTCGCTTGCTGGGCGCAAGTGGAAGAGTTGGCGATAAGAGAGGGTTGGCTCTTGAATTGTATCAATACGAGTTTGGTTGGTTCTATTGTACACTATTCGATAATCGGTATATGCACTCACATCGCAGGCCATCGTGTGTGCTGCACCACTATTCCAACCCTTGATAATAGGCATTGGGTTGTAGGGATTACCCTCGTCTAGGATACCGCCATTCGCTTTGTTGATGGCATAGAGACCATAAGAGTAACCTTCTGTGCCAATCATGCTACTGCTTTGAGGGGTATTGATAGCAGAGAATGGATTGCCATTGGCTGCACGTGGTGATAGAACCCAATGGGTTGAGTCTTTGTCGTGGGCGTAGTTGTAGTATGGGTCACCATTAGTCTCATAGTCGTACCAACGCATATATCCCGAGAAACCAGACTCTGGCAGACGGAGTTCTATCTCTTGGTTTGGCAAGTAGTAGATGGTTCGCTCGGCGGTGTGTACTTGTTGACGACCATCACTACCCAAAGCGTCACCTGATTGTCCTTTGTTTGTAATAAATTGGATACCACCTTCCATACCTCGTTGGTGAAGTGGAATCATAAAACTATCCTTGTGCAGGTGAGCATCTTCGCCTGCTGTCTTCTCCATTACAACAACAAGGGTGTCCGAACGCTTTAAGCCGGTGGTGTTTGGATCTGCTATAATATAGATGTTTCCATTGTTTTGGAACTCTGTTTCATTTAGCTTCAACCAATTCGCTCCACCGAGGAAACGAGGTGTTTTCTCCCAGGCATCTTCGCCTGTAAAATGTTCATGAAACTTATTCAGTTTGACATGCACAGGTCCGTAGGTACAATTTGTTATTATAGCTTGGTTATCCACGTTGTAGATTACGCTACCGTGTTGGTGGGTAAGAGTCACATCAAACTGCTTGGTCTCTGTTCCTTCTTTGGAGAAAGTGTAGGTAACAGGGTTGATGGAGAAAGAGATGGTAGGCAATACCTCATCGTGGTATGCCTTACGCACAACGCGCATCTCTGCTGTTTGTGTCTCGCCACCTCCATAGGTGTATTCTACGACTATGTTGTCCGCATAGTCAATCCAACGCTCCAAGGTACCCAATTTATCTTTCAATCCCATTGGACTTGCTCCTTCTGGGGTGATAGTGAATTGCCATTGACTATCCTGGCTTATAGGGTCGCTAATAGTCATCAAGGTGCGGTTTGCATCTTGATGGGCAACATACTTGCTAATATCTAGGTTAGAAGATTTATCTTTGGAACTTGCCCAATAGATGTTTGTTATTTTGATTTGACTTGCATCTACATCGCCTGTGCTGCGGCGGAGCAATGCTTCGTCTTGGCGTGGTACGCATTGGTAGTACGACTCGGTAGTAGCTTCAATCTCAAAAGATACGGGACGTGCTTGCGCTGCAGCTTCTGCTTCGTCTTTTGCATAGGTAAACTCAATCTTGGAAGGTGAGAAGTGTCCTGTAGGTTTGCCTGCACCTTTTTGTTCCCATTTCTCAATGTATATGCTGTTGTTTGTCCAGCTGTGTGAGGTGAAGTATGGTCCACTACCGCCCCATTCGCTATCAATATACATAGAAATGGTAGTCCACCATGGCTGATAATACAAGGAGAAGTACAAATGACCATGCATATACTGGTTGACAACGCTATTTTGGTTGTTGAACGAAAAAGCGGTTGGCTCTTGTGCAAGAATCAACTGAGAGTTACTAGGGTCTGTAAAATTAACAGATAGAAATCGCCTAGTAGTCAAATCTTGGAGGGTATAGTTGCCATTTTGATCTACACCTAATACCCACAAACAGTCATCTGTAGGATATGGTTGGGTTAAAATACCATTACGACTGGCTTCTAGATAATAACGAGCATCATTGGCCAGAAAACTGATAGACACCACATCTCCATTATTGAGATATTGTGCCTGCATACCAGCAAACGAAAATATAGCGGATAAAATGATTAGAAGTCGTTTCATAGTGTATGAGATGTTTTGTGGTTACGGAATAGTTTAACAACGATATACGCAGCAGCCATCACCAAGAGTGGCAATAGCATATCGCCTGCAGGCACGGAGGCGTCACCTACGGCAGGGCCGCCAGGATTCTCACCGCGGCTGCGGCGTGGGCCTTGTGGTTGTTCGGTGAAGAGAGTTTGGGATGCAGCCTCAGCTGGGTTGTAGGCTTTGTATGTGTGCCCAGGGGAATAAGTGACCGTTTGAACAACTTCCTTTTGGATAGCAGAGAAAGACGCGGTCTTAGTTGTGGATAATGAACTCCAACCTCCAGTAGATGGGGTAGCAGAGGCGGCTCCGGTAGTACCAAAGACCTGCATGTTAGCAGTGCTGGAGATGGTATGTAGTGGTTTCGTCATTTATTTTTGTTATTTTTTTTGAAAGATATTCAAAAAAGCAAAACATCATGCAAAGATACGAAGAAATTTCCAATTAAACAAATCTTAGATGTGAAAAAATATAAATATTTTTATTTTGATAAATGGAGCTGACAAAAGTAGGGTGATTATGAGGTGTGAGTGATGAATTTTTACTAGAATCCCATAGAATGATGGCAGATGTTATACTTCAACGGCGAATGGAGTAAATAAAACAAAAATCATCACTACTGTTTTTCTTTCATAAAATTGCAGATTGATAGAGTGTATTAACCAAAATTATTTACTAAAACAGCGAATTATTCTTACGATCTTAACACATGGGTGAGGTGTTTCTTCTAAGGTAATGGGCGATAAATCACCTAAGAATAACCTATAAATCACCAAAGAATCACCAAAGAATCACTAAAGAATCACTAAAGATTTATAGGGTAATCAAGGGTGTGGTGTGAACCCGTCATGAACCCGTAAAAGTCAGGTTCTCGATGACAACAGGAATCATTCAAGTTTGCAGTTGCGTAGTTCGCGAATAGGATAGGACAAATGTATAAAATGTTTACAAAATTTGCATATGTCAAAAAAAAGCAGTACCTTTGCACCGCAAAGGTCGAGACATATGAGCCTAATAACAGATCTCAAAGCATATCTACCTACTACCAAAAAAGAAGTACTACTCCGGGGGTGGGACGAGCTAGATGTCATCATTTTTAGTGGTGACGCCTATATCGATCATCCTGCTTTTGGAGCTGCCGTCATCGGTCGTGTGCTAGAACATGCTGGCTACAAGGTGGCTATCGTTCCTCAACCCGATTGGCGGGGTGATCATCGCGATTTTACCAAACTCGGCAAACCACGACTCTTCTTTGCTATCACCGCCGGTAGTATGGACTCCATGGTCAACCACTATACCGCGGCCAAACGACTACGATCCGACGATGCTTACACACCCGGAGGAAAAGCGGGCATGCGACCTGACTATTGCACCATTACCTATAGCAATATACTAAGACAACTATTCCCCGATAGCCTAATCGTCATCGGTGGAATCGAAGCTTCTATGCGACGATTGACACACTATGACTATTGGTCCGACTCGTTGAAACCGAGCATTCTCGTCGATAGCCTTGCCGATCTCCTAGTCTATGGCATGGGCGAAAAACAGATTCTTGAGATCGCTGACGCTGTAGATCGCGTTGCTGTAGATCGCCCTGCGGGCTTGAAGATCGCTGCGCTTGAAGAGATTCCGCAGATTGCGTATATTGAGATGAGAGGCGAAAGGCTAGAGACGAAAGGCGAGAGGATCGTGTTGCGTAGTCACGAAGATGCTGTCAAAAGCAAGCGTGTGCATGCGGAGAACTTCCGAATCATCGAGACTGAAAGCAACAAGATCCATGCGGCAACCATCATTCAACGCGTAGGCAACCAATATGTGGTGGTCAATCCGCCCTATCCAACGATGAAATCGGAAGAACTTGACGATATCTACGACCTACCTTTCATGTATCATCCACACCCTAAATACAAGGATAAGCACATTCCTGCATACGAGATGATACGATTCTCGGTTTGTATGCACCGTGGATGCTTCGGAGGATGTAGCTTCTGCACGATTTCAGCACACCAAGGCAAGCAAATCACTTCACGATCACAAGAGAGCATATTGAGGCAAATATCCATACTGAAGGACCTGCCCGACTGGAAAGGGTATCTGAGCGACCTCGGAGGACCTTCGGCTAATATGTACGGTATGCATGGCGAGGATATATCCCTCTGCGAGCAATGCGCTCGAGCTAGTTGCCTCTTCCCCAAAATATGCAAAAACCTTAACCAGGATTTTGCACCACTCATGCAGATCTACCAACGCGTAGATGCATTACCCTACATCAAAAAAGCCTTCGTCGGAAGCGGCGTACGATACGACCTAATGAACGATCAATACGGACGAGAGTTGATCCTCAACCATGTCTCAGGACGACTCAAAGTCGCACCCGAACATACCGCCACTAACGTG
Organism: Paludibacteraceae bacterium; assembly: GCA_017559385.1. Lineage (GTDB taxonomy): Bacteria > Bacteroidota > Bacteroidia > Bacteroidales > Paludibacteraceae > Colicola. Next base: position 66,300 of record JAFYSK010000034.1, read on the forward strand.
CTGCAAATCATGCGCAAACCTGCATGGGAACAATACGAGAAGTTCTACCAATTCTTCACACAAGTCAACAGAGAGGCTGGGCTAAAACAACAAATCATACCATACTTCATCTCCTCCCACCCTGGATGCACCAACGCGGATATGAAACACCTGGCCGAGAAATGCAAACAAATGCACTATCGACCTGAACAAGTGCAGGATTTCACTCCTACACCCATGACACTCGCTACCACAATGTTCTACACAGGACTCAATCCTTACACAATGCAACCTGTATATGTGGCACGAACCAAAGAGGAAAAACAAAAGCAGAATGCCTTCTTCTTTTGGTGGAAACCCACAAAGAATGAGGCTAAAAGTTCTAATGGTTATAAAAGTTCTAAAACTTCTAAAGGTTATAAAGGTAAAAGATAAATATGGCAAAGCAGAATTATCATTTTAATCCAGAAACACTTGCCCTGGAGCAAGTAAAACGTGGATTCAGATACTGGTTGCGTAAGACCGGTAACTACCTACTTGCAGGCATCGTGATAGGTGCGCTGTTCTTATATCTAATGTCCATCTTTTTCCCTTCTCCTAGAGAAAAACAACTGCAAACGGAAAAGCAAAACATCGAAGCACAATTGCAGGCACTCAGCCAGCAAGTCGATCAAATGCAACTGGTCATGACCGACCTCCAGCAACGCGACGATAACCTCTATCGCGTGCTCTTTGCCGCAGAACCAATACCGCTGAGCGTGCGTCAAGGAGCCCAACGCAAAATTGATTACTACGAACAGATATCCAAAATGACTAATAGCCAATTAGCCGCGGATTTAACGATGAAAATCGATATGCTCGCTAAGGAACTATATGTCCAATCAAAGTCATATGACGACCTGGTCAAGATGGCTAAAACACGAGAAGTTCGCATGGAGAATATTCCTGCCATCCAGCCTATTCTCAACAAAGACCTTACACGCATTGCTTCCGGATTCGGAGCGCGTATCGACCCCGTTTATCATGTGGTACGATTCCACCAAGGTATGGACTTTACTGCCTCTACCGGCACAGATATCTATGCTACAGGTAATGGTACAGTCTCATTCTGTGGATGGCGCCAAGGATATGGTAATACCGTTATCATCAACCATGGATTCGGCTATGAAACACTATATGCACACTGCAGCGAACTACTCGTGGTAGAAGGACAAAAAGTCCGCCGCTCTGATGTCGTCGCTAAAGTCGGAAATACCGGTAAATCTACCGGCCCCCACCTACACTACGAAGTGCGACTCAGAGGTACGCAGGTGGATCCTCGTAACTATTTCTTTATGGATTTGTCGCCAGAAGATTACGACCGCATGGTTCAACTATCTAACAACTTCGGCCGAGTATTAGATTAACCCAACAATTCGCTAATCGCTTGTTTGGCGCGTTCGCCTATTACCACCAATCGGTAAACCATCAACTCGCGCATATGATTCGCTACATCAAATGGCTTGGCCTTGGTGTGGGACGATAGACGGAAAAAACGATACAATTGCTGTACATAACCGTTGGTAACGATATGATGATTAGGCATATCTAGCCCAACTTCGCGTAATGAGTCAACCGATAACTGACTCTGGATAACTCCCTTAAACGCATGATACATATGGCATAACGCATATTTGTCACTATCGCATAGTGGCCATAGCTGCATCAAACTACTTACATCATCTCTGTCCTCCTCTGCTACACTCATTAGAGCCTTATCATTCCATGGCAACAACCAGTTGGAGGCGTCGCTGCGGAAGAATGGAGTAGCGTAGAATTCGCGGAAAATTAAGAAGTTCTGATCCAAATGCATCTTGGCTATATGCTCCATCTCGCTTTGGCGACTGCGGATAATATCGTAAAACTCGTTGGAATGGCGATCTTTCATCAATGGCATGAGCTCCTGCGTAAGCTGCATATTAAACTGCTCCATGCGCTTAATCTGAGTCGTGCGAGCAATATTGCAAAGTGCCGTAAAACTGAGCTCCGGAGCAAATGTCAGCACCTCTTGCAAGTCTTCTAATAACGCTTGGTTATGACGAATCTCACGATCGTACTTCATCATTATCAAGATCACACCCACCACTATTCGCTCGAACATCTCAGGGGCTATACCATCGCAACTAGTCAGTATGGTCATCAGTTTGTTTTCGTCCCACTCATTCTCCAGTAAGTTTAGCGTCAGTCCCGCCACCGCCATTAATCCATCTTCTAGATTATCAGGGTCTTGGAGATAGACACGAAAATCAGCCTCGTCTTCGTGAGAGAGGGTATCTAGTAGGCGATATGTATCAAAAATGGAATTCATCTTCTTTTTGACCACTACGTTAAGACATTTTATCACCTCTCGGTGAACAAAGTGAGCACCCGGCGCAGCGCTCCCTTAACCACAAACTATCGGTCTTCCTGTCAAAGTGTTTCGCGAATCAGGTAGTTGTTACGCTCCGATGAGTTGCGGATAATCAACTCGCCTAAGAAACCGGCCAAGAACAACATACAGCCCAATACCATCGTCAATATACCTAGGTGGAAGTATGGCGTGTCAGCTACTAACATGGCTGACGTATGGTGCGCCAATGCATATAATTTCATAGCACCTACTACAATAACTGCGATGAAACCGAGGATAAACATGATACTACCAATCAATCCGAAGAAGTGCATAGGCTGCTTGCCAAACTTGTTGAGGAACCACAAAGTCATCAAGTCTAGATAACCGTTGACAAAGCGGTTAATACCAAACTTACTCTCGCCAAACTCCCGTTTGCGGTGCTGAACTACCTTCTCGCCAATACGGGTGAAACCGGCATTTTTGGCCAAATATGGGATGTAACGGTGCATCTCCGAAAATAGTTCAATATTCTTAATCACATCCTGACGATATGCCTTCAAACCACAGTTCATATCGTGCAATTTAATACCTGTGACCCAACGGGCTGTGGCATTAAACAACTTACTAGGAATATTTTTCGTCAACTTGTTGTCGTAGCGTTTTTGCTTCCAGCCACTTACCAAGTCATAGTTCTCTTCGGTTATCATACGATACAACTCCGGAATCTCGTCTGGCGAATCTTGTAAGTCTGCATCCATCGTGATGACTACATCGCCCTTAGCCGCATCAAAACCACAATATAGTGCGGCTGATTTGCCGTAATTACGACGGAAACAGATACCATGCACATTGGCATCTGACTCACGAAGTTGCTTGATCACTTGCCATGAAGCATCTGTCGAACCATCGTTGATGTAAATCACCTCATAACTAAAATTATGCTCGCGCATGACACGGGCAATCCAATCGTGAAGAACTGGCAAACTCTCCGCCTCGTTGTATAAAGGAACTATTACCGAAATATTCATATCTAAAACTTAAAAAAACAATATTGAATGTGTTTTCGGCTGCAAAAGTACAAAAAAATATCCATATATTCATAAAAAAATAACTTTTTTTTTGCATGTTTCAACAAAAATGACTATCTTTGCAGAAAAATTTAGTAGATATGCGTAAGATTCACGATGAGATGGACAAGATTTGGGAACTAAGTCCGGTCTGGGATTTGTTATCACCAGACCAGAAGATGTATATCGAAGAGCATTCTGAACTCAAGAGATTCCGCAAGAACGAGGTTATCCATCAGGAAGATGACGAACCTGACTATGTCATGGTCATTGCGTCTGGTACGATTCGTTTAACCAAGGAGGGTGTCGGCCAACGAGTACAGATTATCCGTCTGCTGAATCGCCGCGATTCGTTTGGCTATCGTAGTGCCGTGGCGGGTGATCGACACTCCTCATGTGCTACTGCTATCGAGCCTACTATGGTATATCGCGTTGATCGATTTGCCTTCTTAGATGTAATCAAGCAGAATAACGCATTCTGCTTTGGAGTGCTTGAACTAATGTCTAATGACTTGGCTATCTCTGAATCCAGAACCGTAAACTTGACACAGAAGCATATTCGCGGTCGCTTAGCCGAGAGTTTGTTGACTCTGAAAGATACATATGGCTTGGATGAAGATGGCGTAACTATAGCTATGTACATGGCACGAGAGGATTTGGCCAATATGTCTAATATGACCACTTCTAATGCTATTCGTACATTGTCTCAATTTGCTTCAGAAGGTATTGTCAGTTTGGATGGCCGTAAGATTAAACTGCTGGATGAGCAAGAACTGACGCGTATTAGTCGTTTGGGATGATATTCTCACTAATCTTATTGATAAACTCAGTATCTGTTTCTCTGCAAGGAGGAGCAGTCATGCCTGATGGCAAGGTGGATAAGGTGGTCAGCGCCGATAATCAGGCTACAGGCAAATGGTATGCTCCAGTATTGGGCGTGGATGTGAATGTGGATTTCGCACCCGATTGGAAAGCCCTCCAACAGTGGAACAATGCTACTATAGGTGTAGGATTGAGCTACTGGAATATGGGGCACGAGATGCTCGGACATGCCATCGCACCTTATATATATATGGATATTCCATTGGTTAAACGGCCACGATTTGAACTAGGATTAAGACCCGGTTTAGGTGCAGCCTTTGTGACGAAGACATATCGCAATACCGTTCCAGATGGACATATGTTTGTAGATGTTGTAGGGGCTAATCAATGTGTCGGCAGCGTAACCAATCTTTATTTCCCCGAAGAACTATACATGCATTTCCTCATAGCCAAAGGGTGGAGCATAGGATTAGCTGCTGGTTGGTATCACATCAGCAATGGTAGTATTAGACAGCCTAACTCAGGATACAATATCTTTGCAGCTGAACTTGGCGTAAAAAAACGAATGGGGGACGATAACTACCTAACTCGCAATACCGATAAAGTGACAAACACTTCTGCCGAGCATAATAGCATGGCAAAAAAATGGTCGGTGGCTGTGGCGGGTACTATGGGAGGAAGGCAGGTGTATTATCGTGATCAACAGACATTTATGGTCGTATCAATGCATGCTTCAGCCTATTGGCATGCCCATAATATCTTCCGTCTAGGAGCTGGAGTAGATGTTTTCTACGACGGTGCCTATGTGCAGCGTGAAACGCATTTTGGCAAAACCAATCTTGCCGCCGCTCAACCAGGCGATTGCTGGCGTCTTGGACTTAGCCTACAACCTGAGTTTGTCGTCGGGAATTTTACGGCAGGACTGCATTTGGGAGCTTATATGTATGATCCTGTAAAAGAACTAGAGCCTGCCTCCGAAGCCGTAAAAACACCTTCTGGCCGAATTGACAAGCCTGTCTTTTACAAATACGACTTGCTGAATGCAGGTAGTGCGGGATATCCTGACGGATGGTTATATACCGAGGTAGTGCTACGCTATCATCTGCCATACCATCTGTTTGTTCAGGCGATGATGAAGAGCCATTTGACCAAAGTGGAATTCGTGAGTCTAGGACTAGGATTCTACTATTAAACTAAACGAACGAGTATGCTTCACGCTACTAACAACTTTTTTCTACGAAAAATACTGAAAAATTTGTATATGTGAGAAAAAAGCAGTACCTTTGCGCGGTTAATCGAAAAACTAATAGAAATTTATAAAATAACAAGAATATGGCAAAGAAAAATGTAACCGTAGAGGACCAAAATCTTGAGAATGTACAAGAGGCCCTCAACACCACAACCATGTGGATTGAGAAAAATCAAAAGAAATTGTTAATCGCTGTGTCTGCAATCATAGTTCTAGTAGTTGCAGTATTGGGCTATAACCAATGTGTGGTTAAACCTAATCAAGAGAACATCAACAACGAGAATGCTTTGGCTACAGTTTACTTTATGCAAGGTAACTATGAGGTAGCATTAAATGGTGATTCTGCTAACTGTGTTGGTTTTAAGGAGATCGCTGATGAATATACTATGTACCAAGGTGGTAAATTGGCTGCTTTGTACACAGGTATCTGCTATTTCCAAATGGGCCAATACGAGAATGCTGTTGAATATCTCAAGAAATTTGATGCCAAGGATGTAAATGTTGCTCCTGCCGCTTTGCAAATGCTCGGTGATACTTATGTTCGCCTCGAGGATTACAACAATGCTGCTAAGGCTTTTGAAAGTGCAGCTAAGTCTGGCAACAAAGTGATTGCTCCTATGAGCTTGAGAAAACTCGGCTTCGTTTACATCGAACTCGGTAATAAAGCTGCTGCTAAGAAGGCTTTTGAAACCATCAAGAACGAGTATCCTGCTTCTGCAGAGGCCAGCGATATCGACAAATATATATCTATTGCTGAATAATTTTATCGCTTGAACCGTTAAGTGTTTCAACGAATTTAGTTATAACTTATGACAACTGACTTATCGCAATATAATGCGAATGAATTGCCTAGCGCTGACGTGCTTAAACGTCAGCGCTATGCTATTGTAGTGGCAGATTGGAACAGCGATATTACCCACGCTTTAGCGCAAGGAGCTATTGATACACTCATCAAACATGGCGTAAAAGAGGATAATATTGATGTGATGCATGTGCCAGGAGCTGTAGAACTTACCTATGGCGCTGCATTGTATGTGTCTGGTCGCAAGGAAGGATTCTTCCGAAATGTGGATGCCGTGATAGTGATTGGTTGCGTTATACAAGGTGATACTCCGCACTTTGACTATGTATGCCAATCTGTGACACAAGGTGTTGCAATGCTCAATGCGCATATGTATCCACATGATACAGGCAACCCTTGCCCAGTGATCTTCTCTGTGTTGACTACACTAAATAAGCAACAAGCTTTAGATCGTGCAGGAGGGTGCCTAGGTAATAAAGGCGTAGAGGGCGCTATTACCGCTATTAAGATGGCTAACTTGTATTAGTATTTATACTCTAGGATGAAAGTCTATAAGTTTGGTGGAGCATCGGTAAAGAATGCTGAAGGCGTTCGTAATCTCAAGGAGATCGTAGCACATGCAGGCGACGATCTTATGGTCGTGATTTCGGCAATGGGTAAAACTACCAATGCCCTCGAGCGATTGGTTGAGGCCCTCTCAAAACACGACGAGCAGACCGCTGAAAACGAGTGGTTGGCACTGTTGGATAGCCATGTGCATACTGCTATGCAACTGGGCTTGAGACCAAACGAGGATATTCGTTTCCCTATGATGCCTGAATATGATCATACATGCTCGTATGACCATAACTACGACCAGATAGTCAGCCTCGGTGAAATCATGTCCACACAGATTGTCGCAGTCTTCCTGCTCAAAAGTGGCATACCTACCGAATGGTGGAATATGCCTAAACTGCTTCGTACTGATGCTACCTATCGCGAGGCACAAGTGGACATGCTAACTTCGGCACAAGTGATTCGTGCTGGTTGGGATCGACCTAATCGTCCTAAAGTTGTAGTCGCACAAGGTTTTATCGGTGGTACTGCTGATGGATACCGAACTACTTTGGGACGCGAAGGATCGGATTATACTGCTGCCTTGATGGGTAACTTCCTAGATGCCGAGTCGGTTACTATTTGGAAGGATGTACCTGGTATCCTGAATGCAGACCCACGATTGGTTGCTAATACCGTCAAAATCGACCGATTGACATACTACGATGCTGTCGAACTGGCATATAGCGGGGCACAGGTCATACACCCTAAAACTATTCGTCCGCTGGAGAATAAGTCTATACCATTATATGTCAAGCCTTTTGGTGATTATACCGCGCCAGGCTCTGTCATCGCGGCTGAGGCTGATCCTATCAATGTACCTGTGTATATCTGGCGTACGAACCAAGTGCTGATCACTTTGCGCGCTAAAGACTTCTCCTTCGTCTTAGAGGAGAGCCTAACACATATATTCAATATTATACACCAAAATCGCTTGAAAGTGTCCCTGATACAATCTAGCGCGGTTACAATATCTGTCTGCGTGGACAACTCCCGTTTTGTTCAACCTGCTATCGAGCAACTGAAAGAGGCTTACCGCGTGGTTTGGAATAAAGGACTAAGCCTATTAACCATCCGAGGTACCAGTCACGAGATACTCCAGCGCGAACAAGAAGGCAGAGACATCATGCTCAGCCAAATCACACGACGTACAGCTAAATTGGTAATCAAAGATTAAGTCATACTTTTAATAATCTAATATATGAGCACTCTAAAAAACTATTTCACCGCTGAATATTGGAAGGGACTACTTCTAGAATTCGGTCATGCATTGTGCACCAAAAAGTTTTGGAAAGAGTTTATCGTTCTTAATTTTGGTATCGGAATCGGTGCTGCAGCTGTATACTACTTCCTCATGCCTAGTCACTTGATTATTGGTACTATCTCTGGTTTGAGTATCGTACTCAATACCTTGTTTGGTGGAACAGCGGATACTTTCTCCTATTGGGTAATGGGTATCAATGCCGTATTGCTGATCTTGGCATTCTTGCTCATCGGTAACGAGTTTGGCGTGAAAACTGTCTATACGGCCATGATCTTGGGTCCTTTAACTCAGTTGTGCGATCGTATTTATCCATATACCAACTTCACACACCATGTGGTGGAGAATCCTGAGGTCCTATCACAATTACATGCAGGACAAACAGTATTGGATGCCAATGGCAATCCATATCTGCTGAGTCGTGCGGGCGAATTGCTAGAGCAGGTCAAGGATTCCGTTATGTCTGCCGGATTAGGTATGGGAGATGTTTGGTTTGACCTTGTTTGCTTCGTGCTCTTGCTATCTGCATGTCAAGCCATCTTGTTCCGCATTAATGCTTCATCAGGCGGTTTGGATATCTTGGCAAAGATTATCAATAAGTATATGCACTTCGATATTGGTATGTCTGTGTCAATAGGTGGTGCACTGATATGCTGTACTGCATTTATGATCAACGACTTCCGTATGGTAGTAATCGGTTTGATCGGTACATGGATCAATGGTGTGGTAGTAAACTACTTTACTGCTACTATGGATCTACGCAAGCGTGTGTGTATTATTACTACTGAATATGAGAAAGTACGCAGTTATATCGTCAAGGACTTATTACGTGGTTGCTCCTTGTACCGCGTAGAGGGCGGATATAGCCGTGAAGAATATATCGAAATACAAGCCCTCTTGACACAAGAGGAGTTCGCCAATGTCTTGGCCTTTATGCGTGACAATGAGATCAAGGCCTTTACTACAGCAGGCAACTGCTCTGAAGTATATGGTCTGTGGGCAAAACATCGCAAACGTCGCGGTAAACTGGAAATAGAAGTAGAAGATTAATAACACTAAAATAATACAACAAATGAAACCAACTCTCTTTATTCTCGCAGCGGGTATGGGTAGCCGCTATGGAGGTCTTAAGCAATTGGACGGTCTAGGTCCTAATGGTGAAACAATCATGGACTATAGCGTGTTTGACGCTATGCGTGCAGGCTTTGGTAAAGTGGTATTCGTTATCCGCAAGGATTTCGAGGACGACTTCCGCAATGTAGTACTCAGCAAGTATGCTGATCATGTGCCATGCGAAGTTTGCTTCCAAGGTATTGACAACTTGCCTGAGGGATTTACTCGTAACCCAGAGCGTACCAAACCATGGGGAACCAACCACGCAGTGTTGATGGCTAAGGATCTTATCAAAGAGCCATTCATGGTAATCAATGCCGACGATTTCTATGGCAAAGAGTCATTCGAGGTAATGGCTAAGTTCTTGTTGGATGTCAATGGCCAAGAGGGCAAGTACTGCATGGCTGGATATCGCGTGGGTAATACACTTAGCGAGCACGGAACAGTTAGCCGTGGCGTTTGTGCTACCGATAAGATGGGCTTCCTTACTGATGTTGTTGAGCGTACTGCTATTGAAAACAAGAATGGCCATGTGGTTTACCAAGACAATGGCGTAGATGTTGAGATCCCATTCGAGACCCCTGTTAGTATGAACATGTGGGGATTTACTCCTGAGTACTTTACTTATGCTGAGGAGGCTTTCAAAGCATTCTTGACTGAAAACTCTCAAGAGCTTAAAGCAGAGTTCTATATCCCAACATTGGTTAACGATATGATCAAGTCAGGCAAAGCTACTTGCCAAGTGCTGGATACTACCGCTAAATGGTTTGGTGTTACTTATGCTGACGACCGTCAAATGGTTGTAGATAAAATCCAAGCCTTGGTAGATGCAGGCGTTTATCCTAACAAATTGTTTTAACTCATCACTCATCACACATAACGTATAACTCATAGCTATCAATGGCTCGTATCTTAGTAACAGGCGGAACAGGGTATATCGGTTCACACACAGTGGTTGAACTGATGCAACAAGGTTATGATGTGATAATTGTAGATAATCTGAGCAACTCAAATCAAGCTGTCCTCGATGGCATTGCTGCCATCGTGGGCACTTGTCCTGAGTTCGTGCAAGCCGATTGCTGTGATTCGGCTGCGATGGATGATGTATTTACACGTTATAGCGATATAGTCAGCGTGATTCATTTTGCGGCTAGCAAAGCGGTTAACGAGTCTGTTGAACAACCGCTCAAATACTATCGCAATAATGTAATGTCCTTAATCACCGTACTAGAGACGATGAGAAAACATGCGATAACGAATATCGTATTCTCTAGTTCTTGTACTGTATATGGTCAGCCAGATGCTCAGTATTTGCCTGTAGACGAGACTGCGCCTCTGCAAAAAGCATTGTCACCTTATGGCAATACCAAGCAGATTAACGAAGATATTATTCGGGATACTGTTTATGCCGACAAATCCTTACGTGCAACCATCCTGCGCTATTTCAATCCAATAGGGGCACATCCTTCAGCTTTGATTGGTGAACTGCCTAATGGTGTGCCACAAAACCTATTGCCTTATGTTACGCAAACAGCTATAGGATTGCGTGCCGAACTGAAGATTTTTGGCAATGACTATAATACCCCAGATGGATCTTGTATACGCGATTATATCTATGTCGTTGATCTCGCCAAAGCACATGTAAAAGCCGTTCAAAGAATGCTATCTGGTGATGCGGACGAACCTGTGGAATTATTCAATTTAGGTACCGGCTGTGGATTGAGCGTGTTGGAAATCGTCAATACCTTTATGCAGGTTACCGGAGTGAAAGTCCCTTATCAAATCGTTGGTCGCCGCGAGGGCGATATCGAGCAAGTATGGGCCAAGGCCGACAAAGCTAACCATATACTTGGCTGGAAAGCTGACACTCCTATCGAGCAAGTGCTCATGAGCGCATGGCAATGGGAGAAGAAACTCCGATCTAATAACTAAATCCCAATATTGAAACATACAAGGTATATACCTTATTATATATAGCAATCGCACCTTGTAGGTGCGATTGTTTTTCTTGTTCTACTAGTTATTCTAGTTCTACTAGTTTAGCTAGTCTCTAGTTTACTGAAAAAAACTAAAGTGTACGTTGCCATATTTGCGCTCTTCCAGAAAATGTGGATGTTCTTTGAAGTTGTTATTCTTCGAGTGCTCTAGCACAAACAATCCATCTTCTTTCAATATCCCTTGCTCAAAAACCAAATCGGGTATTGTAGGCAACAACTCTAGATCGTACGGAGGGTCCGCATAAATAAAGTCGTACTGGATATGGCAAGTCTTGACATATTTGAATACATCTCCGCGGATAACATGTAGATTCTTTATTCCTAGTTGCTTGCAAGCTGATATGATAAAGTTCTGCTGTGTGTGCGCCATCTCTACCGCCGTTACTTCGCGGGCACCACGCGAGATAAATTCTATACCTATACCGCCTGTTCCTGCAAACAGGTCTAGCATATCCACATCCTCAAAGTCCATACGATTTGTCAGGAGATTAAACAAACTCTCTTTCGCAAAATCAGTAGTAGGACGTGCTGTTATATTTTTAGGGGGCATCAATCGACGCCCCCTAAATGTTCCTGAAATAATTCTCATATTTCTTTCCTATAACCTATAGTCCGTAGGACGTCCTATAGCCTATAACCTAAATTTTACTCCCAGTTACCAGCGTTGTTGTTAGGAGCCTCAATAGAACCTACCTTCAAACCAGGATAGTGCTCAAGCTTTTTCTCTTTGTCGATAAGGTTTGCAAGCTCTTGCTTGTCAAGATCGTGTAGGTAAGTGGTAAATGGAGCACGAATCTCAAAGATAGGCACTTTGATACCTTGTGAAGTAGTATAATGGTTGTTTGTTTCTACCTCAAATCTTACATTGTTTGTATGAGGAATGTAAGTAATCTCGTGGATAGTCTCGTGTGTATATTTACCTTTGTAGAGCGCTTGAATCATATCTGTCATGATGGTATCACGACGGAATCCTTGCAAACCATTAGCTTTTACCTCAGCATCTTTTTCCCAAATATAAGCGTAAAGGTTAGCCAAACTATCTGGACCTTGGAATTTCATCTTGCGTTGAGCTTTGCTACGAGCACGATCAAGAATCTTAGTGATCTTAGGCTCTGTCAAACCTTTCTCCAATTGTTTCTCTGTCAATGACTTCTCTTTGTAAACCTCTTTCTTTGGAGTTACCTTGAGGAAGTTGATGAGCGAATCAAGATCTGCTGTAAAGTGGCCTTTGCTCAAACGATATTGAGCCTCAGCATCACGCAGACATACAAGGTTGTTGATTACTTGAGTTTGACGGTGCATACGGGCCTCCTCAAACTTGATAGGAGTAACAATACTGTTGACGCAAAGATATGCCATCAAGCATACACCGGCACCCAACAAAATGCTAATGATAATTTTTGTAGCTTTCATATTGATTTTTTATTTATTTACGCAGTAAAAATTAAATTTGCTGCAAAATTACAATTTCTTTTTCATATATGCAAATTTTTTAGTAACTTTGCAGCCGAAAATAGCAATTTTTATTTTAATGGCGGCGGAAGATAGTAATAAAGTCTTATATGACATTCTTATTGAGCGTTTGGAATTGCTCCGAACCTTGGATAAGGACGGCGATACGGATCGTCGTCGCCATGTGGCACGTGAAACCAAAGAATTGCATGCCCCTTTGGCGCATCGTTTGGGCTTATATACGATAAAAACCGAGATGGAGGACTTTGCGCTGAAATTTATGGATTACAAGCAATACAAGTATATTGCCCATGCGCTCAACGAGAAGAAGGCTCAACGAGATGCCTATATACTATCTTTTATTACTCCGCTTGAGCAAAAACTCAAGGAACATGGATTCCAATTCACTATTAAAGGACGACCTAAGTCCATTCATAGTATCTACAATAAGATGCAAGCTCAGAAATGCGATGTTGATCGTATCTATGATCTATTTGCTATTCGTATCATCCTGGACTCTCCTCTAGAACGAGAGAAAATGGATTGCTGGCAGGTTTATTCGATTATTACGGATATGTACAAGCCTAATCCCAAGCGCTTGCGCGATTGGCTTAGTGTCCCTAAGGAGAACGGCTACGAAAGTTTGCATACCACCGTGTTAGGACCTGAAGATAAGTGGGTTGAGGTGCAGATTCGCACGCGCAGAATGGACGAGGTGGCTGAAAAAGGTGTAGCTGCACATTGGTCTTACAAAGGTGTCGATGGCAACCGCCTCAATACGGATAAACAGAGCGTTTATGTCTTCACTCCTACTGGCGATCTAAAGCGTCTGCAGGCAGGATCGACGGTCTTAGATTTTGCGTTCTCTATTCATAGTGATGTAGGGTGTAAATGTGTCGGTGGACGAATTCGCAATCAGAATGTCAGCATCCGTCAGAAACTTCAAAACGGAGATCAAGTTGAGATCATAACTGCTCCTAATCAGAAACCTACTGCTGATTGGCTCAATGTGGTAGTAACTAGCAGAGCCAAAAACAAGATTCGTCAAGCACTCAAGGAGGTGGAGTACCGCAATGCTGCAGAGGGACGCGAACTGCTTGAACGTCGTTTCAAGAATTGGAAACTGGATTATACCGAAGGAGATATCTCACGCCTAGCACTCAAACTTGGTTATAAAATAACCAATGACCTATATCAGTCTATCGCTTTGGGACGTGAGGACTTGTCGCGCATCAAAGAGGTTTTCCTTATTATGGATGAACCTCGCCAAGACCTACGCGAGCATACACCATATGTACCTAAGGAGCAGCAAGAAGCATTGGCACTAGAGGTGGATATCAATGTCAAAAGTGTGGAGTATAACCTGGCTACTTGTTGTAATCCTCAACCTGGTGACCCTATCTTTGCTTTTATTAGCATTATGAAAGGTATCCGAATCCACCGATTTGATTGCCCTAATGCCGACAATATGCGCGATAAATATCCATATCGTATGCTACCTGCTCGATGGGCCAAAAAGAAGGAATAAAACATTGCAACACAGAGCATGAAACGTGAGTAAAACGAACAATGAATAACTATCCATCCATATTACTTAGTGATGCTGTTGAGCAAATGGCTTCATTACCTGGCGTGGGCCGCAAGACGGCTTTGCGACTGGTGTTGCATCTCTTGCGTCAGAGTGATAAAGATGTTGATGCATTCACCGGAGCATTGAGCCGACTCAAACAAGAGGTGAAATACTGCAAGGTCTGTCATACTATTTCCGATCAAGATATATGCTCAATTTGTCAATCTCATTCGCGCGACAAACATATCGTTTGTGTGGTAGAGAATGTGCAGGATGTGATGTCTATCGAGAATACCGGGCAATACAACGGACTTTACCATGTTTTGGGAGGTATCATCTCACCTATGGATGGCGTGGGCCCTTCGGATATAGAGATTGATTCGCTCATTAAGCGCGTGGAGCAAGATGAAATTCATGAGGTTATACTCGCGCTCCCAACTACGATGGAAGGCGATACCACCAACTTTTATATCTATCGCCGTTTGCAAAACATCACCAAAGGTGACAATCCCTCATCGCCTAATAGCCTCAAAATCTCCCAAATAGCTCGAGGCGTAGCCATTGGCAATGAGATTGAATATACCGACGAAATTACCTTGGGTAGATCCATTGTTAACAGAATTGAATTTAAATTATAATATATGGAACAGAAAGTTATCCGTACACTCAATGTGTATTATTATGCTATGATGGCATTGACACTTTTGTCAGGCGCATTGGCATATTTTGCGATCATGAAAGGATATGTGCAACCTATTGATCCAATGAGCAAATTAGGACAAGTATTACAATACCTTGTAATCTTTGACGCCTTATTGACTATTCCTGCGGGACTATATTGGTGCAAACGTCAATGCAAACAACTATCCCAACTCCAAAACGAAGAAGAGAAATTACTCGGATACCAGTCTGCTGCTACATGGCGCATAGTGTTGGTTAGCAATACCATGATTTGGGCTATTGCTGCGTTCTATCTCATCGCCGCTTACCAATCCATGTCCATGTTATGGGTGACGGGAGTATCTGCTATTGGTTGGTATTTTACCAAACCATCCGAACGCAAAATGCAACTTGAACTTCAACCACAAGATCCTAATCAAGAAACATATTAAACTTATAATCATTTAACCCCTCTGACGGCAAGGAGGAGTCTCCCTCGAAAACATCCGAGAAGCTCGTGGCTTCGAGGATAGAGTGGAGGCATCAAGCGCCTTAACGACGACAATCGTCGGTCCATGCGCGAGATTGCCGAACACGAATATGACTATCGCAGTTGATTTTGATGGCACTATCGTCACTCACGCATACCCTGCTATCGGCAAACCAATTCCATTTGCTATTGATACACTTAAGAAACTCCAGCAAGAAGACCATCACCAACTCATCCTTTGGACATGCCGTGAGGGAGAATTGCTGCAAGAGGCAATTGATTATTGTGCTTCACGCGGATTAGAGTTTTACGCTGTAAACTCTAATTTTCCTGAGGAAACAGCAGATATTGTTCGCGCTCGTAAACTAGAAGCTGATCTCTTCATCGACGATCGCAATCTTGGGGGTATTCCTGATTGGGGCGTAATCTATCAAATGATTCATTCTGGCAATCAATTCAAACCAGCACCAACTGGCATGCCTACTGAAGAACCTCAGCGCAAAAAAGGACTCTTTGGTCTATTTGGATAGGAACCAAGAACCAGGAATCAGGAACCAAGACAAATCAGTAGCGACTGAGTAGACGAAAGTAATAAGTCTTTGCTCCTTGCTCCTGAGTCAAAAATTTTTGCTCATGAATCAAAATGAATCTCAAACTCCGCAAAATAGAACCATCTGATCTTCCATTCCTCTATCAATGGGAGAATGATGCCACCATGTGGGCTGATTCGGATACACATAATCCGCTATCTCGCCATGATTTGCATCAATACATCGAGAATACCACGGGCGACATCTACCGCGATGGCCAACTGCGCCTCATCATCGAAGACTCTCAACTCTCAACTTTCAACTCTCAACTTTCAACTCTCAACTCTCAACTCTCAACTGAAATTGTAGGTTGTATCGATCTCTTTGATTTTGACGCACGCAACCGCAAGGCTGCTATCGGCATGTATATTGCTCAAGATGCTAGAGGTAAAGGGGTAGGTAAGCAAGCCGTGCAATTATTGTTGGATTATGCGTTTGGATACTTGCACCTGCGTATGCTATATGCAATCATCAGTGTGCATAACACAGCGTGCTCACATATCTATGAGCAGATGGGTTTTGCGGCCTCATCTGTGCTGCATGACTGGACGTTAGAGGGTGATGCCGTGTTGTGGCAAAAACTGAATAGGTAAGAAGATCAAGTATTACTTAGTGAGCTACTCCTTGAACGTGGGTTTGAAGGATGTTGAGTGAATCAACAAGATGACTACCGCGGAAGCCAGTGATGTCTTCTGCGGTAATTGTTTTGATATAGGCATCTAAGTATTTGTCGGACATGGCTTTGTAGCTCCAGTGCCATTTCTCTTCGGCGTAACCTGTGCGATTAGGATCTGCGGTGTAAGGTTGGTAGAATCCAAACTTATGTGCGTTGTCGCAGAGCCATTGATATACGCGTTTGCCTTCGGTAGAACTCCAATATGCTAACTGGCAGCTATTGAGATCAAGTTCGGTTCCCCAGTGATGGCGCGAAGTTCCAGGCATTGAAGAGTAGCGCATGATAGCGCGGATTTTGTTGACATAGCCTTTGGCGTAGGCGTAGCTGGATGAGTTCCACTTACTATTCCATATCCATTTTTGCTCTGTGTAAGTGCGCAATGCAGATGTGATGGTTAATTTAATACCATCTTTGCTAGCAGAGTCGCGCATTGCCAAGAATGCGGCAAAAGGTACGCGATGACAATACAAACCTTTGTACTTGCACATATGTGTAGGGATGATGACAAAATTAGTGTCTCCCACAGGGCTGAACATTCCCAATAGCATTTCTTTGCTGATATTATAGGAACTGTCTGGTGTGGCAATTAGGGTGTCTTCTTGGATAGAATCAGATACAATAATGATATCTGATGTCTGCTCTTGGGTAGGGTGTGCAAATCCTAGTCCCACGGTAGCCATCAGTACTAGTAAAATCAAAACGTAGTAGAATTTCATATTGAATATCTGTTGTTTGCGCCAAAAACGGCTGCAAAGGTACTACTTTTTTTTGAAACCTACAAATCTTACTGGTTGAATATAAAAAAAGGCTACCCGACTGGATAGCCTTTTTCGTATATGTTTCAGATGATTATCCGAGCATGGTAAGCAGAATACCTGCAGCAACAGCTGAACCGATCACACCTGCTACGTTAGGACCCATAGCGTGCATGAGGAGGAAGTTGCTAGGATCTGCTTTTTGACCCTCAGACTGGCTCACACGAGCAGCCATAGGCACAGCAGATACACCTGCAGAACCGATCAGTGGGTTGATCTTCTCTTTAGAGAAGAGGTTCATGAACTTAGCGAGGAGTACACCACCTGCACTACCCATACCGAACGCAATGATACCCATTGAAAGGATGAGGATAGTCTTCACGTTGAGGAAGGTTGCACCAGTAGCAGTAGCACCTACTGAAAGTCCAAGGAAGATAACCACGATGTTCATCAACTCGTTTTGAGCTACCTTGCTCAAACGATCAACTACACCAGACTCTTTCATCAAGTTACCCAACATCAAGCAGCCGATCAATGGAGCAGCATCTGGCAATACCAATGCGATAACCGCAGTGATGATGATAGGGAAGACGATCTTCTCTACCTTGCTTACTGAACGCAATTGCTTCATCTTGATCTTACGCTCAGCCTCAGTGGTCAGCGCGCGCATGATAGGTGGTTGGATCACTGGCACGAGAGCCATATAAGAGTATGCTGCAATAGCGATAGGGCCGAGCAAGTGAGGAGCCAACTTACTAGTCAAGAAGATGGATGTAGGACCGTCAGCACCACCGATGATACCGATAGAACCAGCCTCAGCAGGGGTAAAGAATGCACTTGCGCAGAGGAAGGTAATGAAGATACCTACTTGAGCTGCAGCACCTAAGATCAATGATTTAGGGTTAGCAATCAGCGGACCGAAGTCAGTCATCGCACCTACACCAATGAAGATCAAGCAAGGATACAAACCTGCTTTTACACCGATATAGAGTACGTCAAGAAGACCTGCATCTTTGAGAATAGCTCCGTAGCTATGGTAAGATGGGTTAGCTATGGTAGCAATACGACTGCTCAAATCTGCTACAGCCACCATACCTTCTTGGCACTCGGTAAAGAAGATAGGTTTATCTTGTAGGAAACCTTTGATGATATTAGTGGTTTCAATGTTTGTTACTACAGTAGGATCGTAATATAAGACTTCTGGTAGTTGTGCTGCATTAATCAGAATACCATCTCGATAGGCCTCTACGATGCTTTTTACTGAATTGATATCAACTGCTGTAGAATCAAAACCTAAATTTTTCGCAAGGAAGAGTTCCCAAAGTTCGCTGTGGTACATTCCAGCTCCTGGCAAGTTGGTGAGCAACATACCAAAAGCGATAGGCAATAGGAGCAATGGCTCGTATTGCTTCTTAATAGCCAAATACAAAAGGAGGAATGAGATAAGGAGCATGACACCTTGTTGCCAGTCCATATTCATAAATCCCATTGTACGGAAGAATTCTAAAACTTGTTCCATAAATTCTAAATGTTTAAAAGTTCTAAAGTTCTAAAGGTTCCAAACGTTTAGAACAGCCCCTTAGGTGCGATAGAACTTTCTGAACTATTATTTTTAGCCAATTACTACGAGCAAGTCGTCTTGCATTACACTTTGACCAGCAGCCACAGCGATCTTGGTAACGGTACCATCGCAGTCAGACAAGATAGGGTTCTCCATCTTCATACTCTCGAGTACGAGCAATGTATCACCTTTCTTAACAGCTTGGCCTTCCTTAACAGCTACAGAGATTACAGAGCCAGGTAGTGGGCTGTTGATCTTGTTGCCACCTACAGGTGCAACAGCAGGAGCTGGAGCAGGAGCGGCAGCAGGTGCTGGTGCAGGAGCTGGTTTTGGTGCTGGAGCAGCCACAGGAGCAGGTGCAGGAGCAGCAGCTACGGCAACAGTCTCGATCTCAACGAGCTTGTCGTCTTGCATTACGTTTTGACCAGCAGCTACAAGTACGTTCTTCACTGTACCTGTGTACTCACTTGCCACTACGTTCTCCATCTTCATAGACTCCATAGTGAGGAGGGTGTCACCCTTCTTGATGCTGTCACCAGGTTTAACCATCACCTTAACGATGCTACCTGGCAGTGGGCTCTTCACTACAGCAGCGCCAGCTGGCTTAGCAGCTACAGGAGCAGCGGTTGGAGCCGCAGCAGGAGCAGCAACGCGTGCAGCAGCCACTTTCTTAGACTCTTTCTTCTCGAACTCAACGATAAAAGAAGTACCGTTAACTACGACTTCTGCCACGTTAGTCTCTATTTCTTTTACGGTTGTGTCATATTTTTGACCACCGATTGTAAAGCTAAATTTCTTTTTCATTGTCTTAACGATGTAAATTGTTCATGCCGTACATCTTGTTGTTCCATTGTGTACGGTGTGGTTGAATAGTAATTTTGGTATCTTCCTCATCGTGTACACCATTATAATAAAGGTGCAACGCGAGCGCAATAGC
>JAFYSK010000035.1 GCA_017559385.1 Paludibacteraceae bacterium
GATGAATATTGTAAAAAAGGAGATTATTCTTCCTGATGGGCGTGTGATCACGCTCGAGACTGGCAAGCTGGCTAAGCAAGCAGACGGCGCTGTAATGGCGACCCTCGGCAATACCATGGTTCTTGCTACAGTTTGCTCCGCAAAGACTGCGGTTCCAGGTACGGACTTCATGCCGCTTACCGTTGAGTACAAAGAGAAATTTTCTGCAGCTGGTCGTTTCCCAGGCGGTTTTACTCGCCGCGAGGGTAAAGCATCTGACTACGAGATCCTTATCGCTCGTTTGATCGACCGTGCGTTGCGTCCTCTCTTCCCAAGCGATTATCACGCTGACACTTTCGTAAACGTAACTCTCTATTCTGCTGACGGCATCGACATGCCAGAGTCTATTGCAGGTTTGGCTGCCAGTGCAGCTCTTGCTTGCTCAGATATCCCATTCGAGGGTCCTATCTCTGAGGTTCGCGTAGCACGCGTGAATGGCGAGTTCGTCATCAACCCAACCTTTGAGCAATGCGAGAAAGCAGACATCGAGCTCGTTGTTGCTGCTACACTCGACAATATCATGATGGTTGAGGGTGAGATGAAAGAGGTTAGCGAGGCAGATATGCTCGAGGCTATCAAGGTAGCTCACGAGGCTATCAAACCACAATGCCAAGCTCAAATTGAGATGATGGAGGCATTTGGTAAGACCGTTAAACGTGAGTACTGCCACGAGATCAACGACGATGAACTCAAACAAGCCGTTCACGACTTTAGCTACGCTCGTGCTTACGCACAAGCTACTGCTGCAGACACCAACAAGCATCACCGCGAGGAGATGTTCACCCAAATCCGCGAGGACTTCAAGGTAGAGAAAGCTGAGTATATGGCTGCTCGTGCTGAGGCTCTCGGCGTAGAGTTGGATGACATCGATGCACTCGTAAACAAATACTACCACGATGTAGAGAAAGAGGCTATGCGTCGCTCTATCCTCGATGAGGGCAAGCGTTTGGATGGCCGTAAGACTACCGATATTCGTCCTATCTGGTGCGAGGTTTCTCCACTGCCAGGACCTCACGGATCTTCTATCTTCACCCGTGGTGAGACCCAATCACTCTCTACTGTTACCCTCGGTAACAGCCGCGATGAGAAGATGATTGATGAGGCACTTATCCAAGGTTCTGAGAAGTTCCTCCTCCACTACAACTTCCCTCCATTCTCTACTGGCGAGGCTCGCCCACAACGTGGTGTAGGTCGTCGTGAGATTGGTCACGGTAACCTCGCTTGCCGTGCGCTCAAGTCTGTAGTTCCTGCTGATTATCCTTACACTATTCGTGTAGTGAGCGATATCCTCGAGTCTAACGGTTCTTCTTCTATGGCTACCGTTTGTGCAGGTACTCTCGCCCTCATGGACGCTGGTGTACCTATCAAACCAGTATCTGGTATCGCAATGGGTCTTATCTCTGAGTGCAAGGGTACTAAGTACGCTATCCTCAGCGATATCCTTGGCGACGAGGATCACCTCGGCGATATGGACTTCAAGACCACCGGTACACGCGACGGTTTGACCGCTTGCCAAATGGATATCAAGGTGGACGGCTTGAGCTACGAGATCCTTGAGAACGCACTCGCACAAGCTCACGAGGCTCGTATGTATATCCTTGACAAGATCGTTGAGACCATGCCAGAGGCTCGTCCTGACCTCAAACCTCATGCTCCACGCATCGTAAGCTTCATCATTCCTAAGGATATGATTGGTGCAGTAATCGGCCCTGGTGGTAAGATTATCCAAGGTATCCAAGCTGAGACTGGCGCTGTTGTTTCTATTGAGGAGATTGCAGAGGGTGGTAAGGTAGAGGTTGCATCTAACAACCAAGAGTCTATGGACGCTGCTATCGCTAAGATCAAAGCTATCGTGGCTATCCCAGAGGTAGGCGAGGTATATCAATCTACTGTTAAGTCTATCATGCCTTATGGCTGCTTCGTAGAGTTTATGCCTGGTAAAGAGGGCTTGCTCCACATCTCTGAGATTGATTGGAAGCGCTATGAGACCATGGAAGAGACTGGCATCCAAGAGGGTGACAAGATCACTATCAAACTCATGGAGGTTGACCAAAAGACTGGTAAGTTTAAACTCAGCGCTAAGGCATTGAAGGAGAAACCAGAGGGTTATGTAGAGCCAGAGCGTCCAGCTCGTGGTGATCGTGGTCCTCGTCCAGAGCGTCGTGGCCCACGTCCAGAGCGCCGCAACCCAGAGGCAGACGGAGCACGCTTGAACCGCCACTAATTCAATAGCTGAATTCTACTATTCAATAATAAAAAAGACTAGGCAGCGCCTAGTCTTTTTTGTGTTTAGAAGTATATCGAATATCTGCTTATAGTTATGGCAGCTTGATTTTTTGTCCAATTCTAAGTATAGATGTCTCTGATATACCGTTTAGTTGGCAGAGTTTGCTAACTGTAGTCTTGTAATGCAAAGCCAAACCATAAAGTGTATCTCCCTCCTTAATGATATGTACTTGAGTGCCCGTACTGGTTGTGGTAGTAGGAGAGTAAGATACTTTGTTGATCGTTTTTATTTGTCGTTTTTTACCATGTAGGTGCTTATATGCAACTCCCAATTTTGGTATGGTAATTTCATAGTCTCTGTTAACTACTCGTGCACTATCATTCAATCTATGTGAAAATAGCCAGTCGTACGCTTCGTACATATAGAATACACGAGCAAGAATAGAGTGGTTTTGACCTTCTAAACGATCGTATCTCAATCGAGTTGTATCACTGCATTCGGTCATTGCAGTAACTACTCTGTCAGAACATCTAATGGGAACTTGAGTGTCAGCAGTACCATGGATAATCCATAATGGCAACTTATTCAGTCCACATAAGTCTTTGGCGGTAGCTCCTCCGCATAATGCAATAGCAGCTGCTATCTTGTCAGGGTAGGCTGCTGCTAGGTTGAGTGTGCCATATCCACCCATAGACATACCTAAAACATATATTTGATTCGTGTCAATTGGGTATTTATTGATTGTCCATTCTACCATTTGCCATACCTTCTTGGAGTTCCATCCGTTGGATGTCTGAGGGGCGAGTACATATGCGTCAAGTCTTAGTCCCATCTCTAGTGCAGGGATTGTACCATATCGACGAACTTGTTGTAGATCGTTGCCGCTTAAACTTTTACCATGAAGGAAAATAATAAGAGGTTTACCATGAGATAGCTGTGCTAGTGTATCTACAGAATTTTCTGATAGAGAGTCGGTTGAGGTGTTGGTAACTGGTGTGTTGGATGGCTCATACAACCAGAAATTATAACTACCAGGTACAGAATCGCGCATTGCGGTTAGTACTTCCGCATTAACGGTTAGGCTGACGCCTAACAAAATAAGCATTAATCGAAAAGTTTTCATTCTATATGAAATTTATAAATTTGAGTGCCTCTAGATCCTAGTACGAAGCTATTTCCTCGTACAGCAGGAGATGATTCGAAATTTAATCCCACCTTATTCTTATATATTATTTCTCCGGTTTTTCCATTAATTAGATAAAGTTTGCCTTGGGTGTCACCTGCAACAATAAACTCTTCGTTGTTTTCATTCAGAAAACTGATTGGGGACATCCATGGATACCAATCTAGATGTGTGCTATAAATGATTTCACCTGTTTTCTTATCAATAGCCATAAAATCACCATGGTGTGCAGGTGTGTTAGTGATGCAGCAGACATACAGCCTATCGCTGCAATTTCCTTTGCCAGGAAGAGGTGTTGCAAATAATCCTCCTTCTGTAAACTTTTCTCCGCGTGGTATTTTTTTGCAAGGAATCTTTCGTTCCCATACCTTGCTTCCATCTATAGCATTCAATTTAATGAGGTAGCAAAAACCATTGGTACCTTGATTATCCATTTCACAGCCGCTATAGAGATATGGGATGGCATCTTCATCCACTTCTATCACGAGTGATGCATCTGTGTCATCATGGTTATAGTAATGCCATACTGGTTGTAATGAGTTGAGATTAGTACATAGGATATTTCCATGGTTATCAGCCGTATAGCCGTAGTTTTTGTATACTGCCATGGATGCTTCTATGCCTGGTGCTTTGCCTTTGCATGAGTATCTCAGTGTTGAGTGTAATAAGATGGTGTCGTTTTGAATATACCACTTGTATAATGTACCATTCTCGCCCGGGCGGAATACAAATTTGTCAACTCTCAAAGGGGAAGAGTCGTACGCTCCCCATCCGCGCCATGCTTTGCTATCTTCCTTGAAGAATTGAATTTGCTGGCCTGTTTGAATGTTAAAAGTCATACATCCCCAAGGCCTTTCTGCAGCTACTCCATGACCGACATACAATAGATGTGGATATTGGGGATCTAGCATAGCTGTTCCTTTAATAGGATTGCGAACATTAATAGGGTTGCTGACCATTTTACCTGTTTCCCAATCCAGGAAATATGCTTTACTGCACAGGGATGTACATATGACGATGCTATCGTACAGAAGTGGTTGTCCTGTCCATCCAGTTCCGCCACCCCATTGTCCTGCATTACTCTGTCTAGTATCATATGCCGTTTTAAAAGACCAGTCTTGTACGATCGTTGTTGGTGTTCCTTTTATTCTTCCTCCAAAATCACCATTGCGAAATCTATTACCTCTAAAGGTGAGCACATTACCTGTGTCTTTCAAGTATGGGTCTTCAAAATTTGAAATAAATGGATCAATAACTGAGTCGAATATAGTTATACTATATTTGACAGCACTAATAGATTCGAAAATAGTATCAGGTAGTGAAACTTGAGTAGGCTGAGTGATTTCTCTATAAGTGATAGGTAGTGAGTCGATAATAGGATTTTCCATATTATTCTCCTCCTGAAATGTTCCACTACCGATAAACAATAGGATAACGAGTGATATTAATGTAATATTACGCATAGTGTATAAAATTTTATGTCCAATCTTCGCGATCTAAACTTCGATAACCAATAGCTTCTGATATATGTACCATTTGTATGGATTCGCTGTTATCAAGATCAGCTATTGTGCGAGCAACTTTAAGTATTCGATCATATGCTCGTGCTGAAAGTCCCATCTTGTCCATTGCATATGATAACATGCGATCACCCGCTTCGTCTAACTGACAAAACTCTCTAACTAGTTTAGGCGTCATTTGGGCGTTACAATGCACAGCTTTGGCTGCAGTTGCATTATACTCTAAGAATCGTTCTTCTTGTTTTGTTCGTGCAGCTATTACTCGAGCACGCATAGTGCTACTGCTTTCTCCTGGTTGAGCGTCTTTTAATACAGAATATGGCACTGCCTGTATATCGCATTGTATATCAATACGATCCAATAGTGGACCTGATATCTTACTCATGTATCGATGTATCTGAGCAGGTGTACATGTACATGGATGCGCAGGATTGTTTTCACCATAGTGACCACATGGGCATGGATTCATGGCTGCAACTAGCATAAATGAAGATGGATATTCTACACTTGTTTTAGCTCGTGTAACACATATCTTTCTATCTTCAAGCGGTTGACGCATAACCTCTAATGCACTACGTTTGTATTCTGGAAGCTCATCAAGAAAAAGCACTCCGTTGTGTGCAAGACTGATCTCGCCCGGGTGGGGATTGCTACCTCCACCTACTAAGGCTACATCTGTTACTGTATGATGGGGACTACGAAATGGGCGTTGTACAATAAGGGCGGATGTGTTGCCATTGTTTTCTCTGCGGCGCGCCATCATGCCTGCTACGGAATATATTTTTGTAGTTTCAAGGGCTTCTTCTAAGTTTAATGGTGGTAAAATTGAACTCAATCTTTTAGCCATCATACTTTTGCCAGCCCCCGGAGGACCTACCATCAGCATATTATGTCCTCCTGCAGCTGCAACTTCCATGGCTCTGCGTACATTCTCTTGTCCTCGAACATCTGAGAAATCTAGATCACTAGAAAACGCATATTGTGCAAACTCGGCTGCTGTATCTACCTTTGTGGGTTCTATTGATAAGTCACCATTTAAGAAGCGAACTACAGATTGTAGGTTGTCTAATCCATATACATCAATATTGTCAACAACTGCTGCTTCTCTCGCGTTTTGTTCTGGCAATATTATCCCCTGAAAACCAGCAGCACGTGCAGCTAGTGCGATAGGTAAAACTCCTTGAATAGGTTGGAGTGTTCCATCTAAGGACAATTCTCCCATAATCAAGAATTTTTCTAATAATGACGTTTTAACTTCCTCTCCGGCTGCTAACATGCCTATTGCAAGAGGAAGGTCGTATGCAGCTCCTTCCTTTTTAATATCGGCAGGAGCCATGTTAATAGTTAGGCTATGACGTGGTTTGCCAAAACCATTAACCAATATTGCTGCTAAAATTCGTTCGTGACTTTCTTTAACCGCATTGTCGGGTAGACCAACTAGTGTGAAGTCATATCCAGGTACGGCATGAACCTCTATGGTTACTATCACTGCATTTATTCCTTGTGGTGCAGCTCCAAAGCACTTAATCAGCATGTCTTTTAGTTATTCTTTTTCTTACGATGGCTAGCTTTACTATCATCCTTATTGGTAGAATCTTTTTGATTGGTCTTAGTCTTTTTATTCTTCTGCCAATTGAAATCGTGTTTAAACACAAAACCGACACCTTGCACCATATTAGCTTGGCGCAGCGAATATTTGTCTACGGTATGTGTGTAAGCTTTGACGCGAAACTTTCCATTTTCGGTTAATAGGTACTCTATATCTAAGTCTCCAAAGAATGGTCTATTACTCAAGTCGTTATATCTATATCCAAAATTACCATTAATAATGAGTTGGTTGATAGGGTTGATTTGGAAGTTTGCTTCATACTCTTGACTAGCAGTTTCGCCTTCTCCATCTGTGCGGAAATTAAAGCCCATTGTTACGATATCTGTTAGCTTGCTAAGCCATGAGTTAATCTGTCCTGTTACGGTTGATGATAAGAGTGAGTAGGTTTCGTTAACACCTACGTTATGTGAGTTTTGTAAATATTCTGGAGTGTAGAACCTATTGAATACTAATAGATATATCATTTGACGCATCAGCATTTCATCTGTATTAATCATGGAATTTACTTGGCTCTGAACGGACTCGTCTGATTGAGGTAATTCAATAGCAAAATACAAACTAGGATTGAATAATTGATCTTTCATATGAAGTACGCAGTTCACAGGCACGGATGTTCTATTCGTTGCTATTTGTGCACTTTCAGATCCAAATAGATCGCGTAATGATGCGGTGGTGTGATAATGTCCTGTAATATCTAGGGTAGGAGACATAGGATCGCTTTCCCATGTTATGCGACTGCCTTCACGAATAGTGAAATTTCTTCTTACAATATTTCCCAGTGAGAAACTGAATAATCCAGATTGTAGGGTATAACTTCCTTGCATTTGAACATTCTCAGAAGGATATTCATATGTCAATTTTAAATTGCCTTCTCCTGTTCCTTTTATCACATCGTCACCCTCTAGATTGATACTGATTTCTGCTTGTGGGGTAACTTCACCAGCTAAACTTAATCGAAGCCTACTACTTTGTTCTGTAGGAGCAGTAGTGGACTTAGTATTCAGCAAACGAAGCAAACTATAAGAGGTGGTGTCAGGCTGAACAAAATCAATGAAATTAGATTGACTAGCTTGACTA
This sequence comes from Paludibacteraceae bacterium, assembly GCA_017559385.1. Classification (GTDB taxonomy): domain Bacteria; phylum Bacteroidota; class Bacteroidia; order Bacteroidales; family Paludibacteraceae; genus Colicola. The sequence goes on from JAFYSK010000035.1 coordinate 7,656, forward strand.
GCGCTGTATATATTCAAATAGAATTTGGTGTTGGCTTCAGTCTTGGCATTTACGTCTATATAGCAGTCTTTCTCGTCTCCGTGTATGTGAACATCTCCTGTACCATACACTTTTCCGTAGAAGAAAGATTGCTTATCTGCTGGTAAGTTCATGACCAATAGTGTATTAGCCTGAGCAGTTAAGTCGAATGTGATATTGGTAAAGTATGAATGATTGACAGATCCAGTAAAATAGCCCGTGTTATTATACTGATCGTGCACCTTAATATTAGGGAACCTAATAGCGTTAGGATCTAAATATATGGTGTCTGAAAAATAATATGTTACACCTATTTGCGGAACAGTAACGCTAGCATCTTTGGCTAGTGCCGCACCGGTAACATTGACAAGGCGATCTTTTCCTCTAACTTGCACCTTACCATATCCTCTACCTGATGCGTTAGAGATAATACCTTCAGTCCAATGATTAATGAAACCAATATCTACACTGTCGCAATTGATATCTAGAATCCATTCTTTGTTCTTAGGGATAACTTTACCTTGGATTCTTGCAACTTCATGTTTGGTGGAATCAATGACATTGCCTTCGATGTGAATAGATTTGTTGTCATTATCCCACTGAGCTTCAGCAGATACATCTCCTAGATAAACGCCATTGATACCACCTTCTTTGATGCTAGCTTTGGCCTCTAGCATCATTTCGGATAGTACACTATACATGGTCGCAGTACCAGTTACCGGACCTTGAATAGAGATTACATTGCTTGCATCAGTGTATGTGAGCAAGTAATTGATGTTAATGTTATTTAGTTGAATATCTAACGAATCGGTAACTTCTTTGGATATTCTGCCGTCTGCTATGATGGATTGGTAGTTAGTATTGAGTTTTAAGTTGTGTATATCAATGCTATTTGTTGCTTGTGCATAGGTGATTTTAGTTGGACTAATTGTCCAAATAGAATCGTTCAGAATAATATTAGTTGGTTTGATTTGTATGTCAAATTTCGGTTTGTTGAGGTACTCGGAGATAGTAGAAGTGATGCTGATATTACCTCCATTGCGTACACTATCAGTGTTGCCAAGATGAATATCAAGATCCAAATTGTTGTTAGCTGCAGATAGTTGGAAGGTAGTTTTAATATCACCTAGTTTTGCTACAGTAGGGTTGTGCTGTGGCAAATGCGTGAGTGCATACAATGATAGATTCAAACGCTTGTTATCATTATTGATAGCTATGGTAATGTCTTCAAGATTAACAGTCTTTGTTTCCAATTGTGGAATTGAAGCCATTAATTTCAAATCTTTGTTGTGAATATATCCCTTTATGGCTGGATAAGAAGGAATATTGATTTTGAAGTTAAAAATGTCTTTCAATTCATCTATCCTCCGGAGATACACATAGAAATCTAGATTTGTATGTTGTGGGAAGGCTTGTTTGGGCTTGTCTATGATGTCAGGTAGACTTTGGTGTAAGATATGCTTTACAACAGTAGGTAAGGAGCTATAGTTGTAATTACCATAGATACTACCTGTAACCATATCTGATTGTATACGCAGCTGTCTAGAAGAAGGAGTTTCGCTATCAAATAATACTTTGAGTTGCTTAATAAGATGTTCGTCGGTGTTGTTTGCTAAATTGATCGAGTCAAATATCACATATCCACTTAGATTATCTAGCATCTCTCTATTATTTCCGTGTGTTGAAAGGCTGATATATGTGGTTGCACCCAATCTTAAGTCAGGATTGCTCTTTGTCAGGTTTAGTGCATTCGGAGAAAAATCATCAATGTCAACTTTTAGGTCTAGACGAGCTGATTTGCGATCCCAATCAGCCAAACCGCTGATGTTTAATTTTATGTTTTTATCATTAATTGATGCGATACCGTATACTTCATTTGGTATTAATTTACCATTCAATTTTATGTTCTTGTAAGAATATCTCTTGTAATCTATTTGCTGTATTTCCGCCTGTGCTTCGCAACTTTTAAATTTAGAGTTGGCAATATGTCCGTCAATATGTGCATCAAACGCAATTTTATCTAGGTCTTTGCTTTGTAACATTTGACCTATAAGAAATGTAGGTGTAGATAATCTACCACAAAAATCTAAGTTTTGTAGCGTAGTGTCTGCCTTCAAGGTACCATTTACATTCATTACACCTAACTGTGTCTTGAATGAACCATGCAATAGCATATTTTCGATGCGCCCTTTGATGTCACCAGAGTATTCAATGTATTTCAGTCTTGCAATAGGTTTCGGCAATTTAAATTTTTGAAGATTTAGTTCTGAAAGAGCGCTCATCAATAGAGCACTATCGCAGTATAAATGGTTGCATTTTGCCTGAATGTATAAAGAGTCTAATGATGTAGGGTGGTAGACAGCAAAATTACCATCATATAATTGCTTACCTTTATATTTCAAATGCAAACTATCTGCAAAAATGGAGTCTAGACCTCCGTGAAGGTCTGCTTCAAAAACAGCATCAATTTTATCCACTTGTGCACGAAGATGCATAGATTCTACATACACATCCAGTGAATCTTGGCTTAATACAGGCAGTGTTAAGGAAAGATTAATTTGATCAACTAAGAATTCGTTATAGCATAACCTCGTTTGCTCTAGAGCTAATTGATCAATAGCTACGCGCAGAGGAAAGGTCGAATTTTCGGGCTGGAATACTTTTAATAAAAATTGGCAATTTAATGTAGAGTCAGGGAGTGTGTGGATGTTTAGGTATGGGTCCTTTAATGTTAGATGACTGATGTTTAGATTTTTCTCTCTCAATTGAAGAGGGTCAAATTCTAAATCTATCTGTTTGATGTATGCTAAGGTGTCTTTTTGCTGGTCACTAAGATAAATTTCATCTACGGTTAGATGAGATAATGGGCGGTAATGAAATTGTTTTACCTGCACCTCAATATTAAGTTCTTTTGATAAACGATCAGTAATTTTCCCAATGATATAGGTTTGCACACTTTTCAGGTGCAATAGACCTACAAAACTACCAGATAGTAGTAAAATAGATCCCAAAACGATTCCTATAATGATTAGCGCTTTTTTCATTGAGATAAAAAATCGCGCAAAGATACAATTTTTCTTGCATTTATGCAAGAGTATGCTTTCTTTTTATAGAAAAATCTCTACAAATTGTGCTTAGACCACATTTTTTACACTGAGGTTTTCGTGCTTGGCATGTATATCGACCATGCAATAAAAGCCAATGGTGAGCTTTCGGAATGATATGTTCGGGTATGTATTTGATGAGTTGCTGTTCGCTATCTAATGGATTTTTAGCGTTTTTGGTTAGTCCGATGCGTTCTGCAACGCGAAATATATGCGTGTCCACTGCCATAGTTGGTTGGTTCCACCATACTGCTAATACAACATTGGCGGTTTTTCGACCAACACCTGCTAGCGTTTGTAACTCTTCTCTGGTATTGGGTATCACTCCTTTGTACACTTCCACTACGCGTTTTGCCATGGCTACTAGATGTTCTGCTTTGCTGTTTGGATAACTCACAGAGCGAATGAAAGGCAATACATTCTCTACGGTGGAATCGGCCAGAGTTTCTATGTTAGGATAGGCTTTGAAGAGAGCAGGAGTGACCTGATTTACCCTTTTGTCAGTACATTGAGCGGAAAGCATGACTGCAACGAGTAACTCATACTCGTTGCTGAAGTTTAGTTCACTTTCTGCGATAGGCATGTTTTTTTCAAACCATGCCATAACCTGTGCAAATCTCTCTTTTGTTCTCATTGCTCTTTGTACGTTTTGCTCAAGTATTGAAGTAGCTTGGTCACTTGTTTTTGGACTTGTTCGGTTTCCGTTGAAATCGGCTTTTTTTGTAGTTTTAATAGCATAATTTGATACAGCAACACCAAACATGCTTCTATATCGCTCATGGTTGGGCGATTGGTTTTGGATTTTAGAATGTTAAGAGAGGGGGCTAGTTGAATCACTGCCGCACGATATGTGGCTTCTTGATCTAGTAAATCATTGTGTAGGTCTTCTAGTTCATCTAATGCATTTTTTGCTAGTTGCAAATGACCACTCTCCATTATATTTTCTTGGTGCATCATCTGATTCAAATCGTGCAATTCCTGGTTGGACTCTGCATGTTGAGGAAAGGCACGCAAGAAATCCTCTATTTGCCACAAGTACAATATGTACTCAGCTATGTTATTCTTCTTCAATATCATAATCGTCGTCTAATAAATAGTTATAGTCATCTGAGAAAAATTGTTCTATTTCGCGTCTGTCCTTCTTGGTTGGTCTACCAGTACCTCTATCTCTTCCACTTTGAGCAGCATAGCGGGCTAATTCTAGTAGTTCCAATTGCTCTGGTGGAGTGATGTCTTCTATGTAATTGGGAACCATTTTTGCCCCCAAACGGTTGCCCCATAATTGCAGAATACGATATGTATAGGTTATTGGACCCTTGCGTATGGTAAATACATCGCCCACATGGAACATCCGGCTTGGTTTCACCTCCACGCCATTCATTTTTACGCGTCCACATTTGCATGCATCCGTGGCTATTGAGCGCGTTTTGTAAATTCGCATAGCCCATAGGAATTTATCTACTCGAATTTCCATTGGTATCTATAGTTAATTGATTATTGATCAGTCTGTTGATATATTGTTGAATGTAAGCCTGTAGGTATCTGAGCATTTTATGATCTGTTTGCGGAGCAATGTTATGTTCTAGCAATGGATCTTCCTGGTACTTATACACGGCGGTTGTGTTTTCACCATCATATTGTATGAGTAAGCTATCTGAAAATATTTGGAAAACAGGATGATTATAGCAAATAGCATAGGGAGTCTGTTTGGGTTGTGTTAGTATGTCTTGTCCAAATGCAAAGTATGGCTTATTATATTCTAAGTACGATAAAATCGAAGGCATGATATCTGTTTGGCTAACGGCATATGATTCTTCTAGTTTTCCATGATTCCATCGTGGAGAGAAGAATGCTATAGGTACTTCAAATAATCCTTTTGCATTAGCATATTCAGGTAATGATATCTCGTTTGTGTGGTCTGCCGTTATAACAAACAAAGTGTTTGCGTACCAAGGTTGTTGTGCGGCATAAGCAAAAAACTCTCGTAAAGCATGGTCGGTATAGCCTATACATTGATGGATGGATATGTCTCCTTTCGGGAATACTCCTTCATATCTTTTAGGAACTCGGAAGGGGTGGTGACTGGATGCTGTGAATACAGCAGTCATGAAAGGCTCTTGCATGCTAGACATCGTCTTTCCGTAATACTGTAGGAATTCTTCGTCCCAAATAGCCCATGTGCCATCAAAAGCGTCGATTCCATCGTATTCGTTCATACCGTAATAATGCTCGAAATTAACCGCTCTAGCAAAGGCTTGAAAGCCCATGCTACCATTAGGGGCTCCATGAAAGAATGCTGTGGTATATCCCTCACCTCGGAGGCAATCCGCAATGGATGATATAGCATTGGTTGAGTAAGGCGTTACTATGTATGGCTCTATTAGCATCGGAATAGATGATAAGATTGATGGCATAGCATCTATTGATTTGCGCCCGGATGCGTATGAGTATTTGTAAGTTATACAATGTTGTAGTAAGGAGTCAAGGAATGGGGTATATCCTTTGTATTTACCATTTTGTAAATGCGTATTATAGAACCCTATGTATTCTTTAGAGAATGATTCCAATATCAATATAACAACATTGGTTTTACCCAGTTCACCTAGTTGTATAGTTGAACAATTTGGTTCGGTTTTATCGGTGTGTATGGGGGACATGATCTGTTCTACTTCAATGTTGTTAAAGTAGTTTGGATTAGCATAGCTTGTGTTTTCAATTGATTTAAGTAAAGTAAAAGGGGTGTTGAGTATGATAGCTGTTTCCTGAGGAGTATCTGCATATTGCAATGCGTTAGAAATGGTGATAGGGCGTGTGTATTTGCCGAATCCGCCGCGTATGCCAATCACTATAAAATATATTGTCAGCAATAAGATGATAGTTTCTTGTAGGTAGTATCTTTTGGATGATAATGCTGTAACTTCCCATTTCTTCCTGCATGCTAGCCATAAAATTACGATGCAGACAAGTCCAAAAATGGTGACATACCAATATCCCCATACAGCCTGCCAAACTACCTCGAGTATGTTGTTGTCATTTTGAAATTCAGTGAATATAGTACATGTTGTGCGTCGATCTGTAAAACGAACATATACCATATCAATACAGTTAACAATGATGCCAATGATATTGGGCAGTAAGTAGCAATATTGGGTTGCCTTGATATATTTAGAGGAATTCCGTAATGATAAAGGTAAAGGTAAAAGTATTAATAATAAATACAAAGAGTTAAGGTATAGTAGTGAGGTTAGATCAAACCGAATACCACCTAAGAGCATCTCCATAAGATGTGAGGCGGTAATAGCCGGATATAAATCCTGATTGAATAGATAGAAAAAAATACGAGTAATAGTGTACAATCCCATTATTAGTAGCATGTTACATCCTGCTACTATCCATGGGTGATGCCATATTTGTTTGTATTTATTTTCCATTAAATTGATTCATGGTTCTATCCATCCCTTGTAGGCAAAATGATGGGATGATCTCGCAAATTACTTTAAGGCGGTCAGCCATATTTTTGCTTTCTTCGTCACTCCATTGGCCTAATACGAAGTTACATTGTGCACCTTTGTTGAAGTCGTTGCCAATGCCAAATCGTAAGCGAGCATAATTTTGTGTTCCCAATACCTGTTGGATATGTCCTAAACCATTGTGTCCGCCATTACTACCTTGTTTGCGCATACGGATACTACCAAATGGCAAATTGAGATCATCTACGAGAACTAGCATGTTCTCTACAGGGATTTTCTCTTGTTGTAACCAATAACGAACGGCATTTCCACTTAGATTCATGTAGGTAGAAGGTTTCAACAATATGATCTCTGCGCTTTTTACTCGACAGCGAGCAACAAAGCCATATCGTTTGTCTTCCCAAAGAATACCTTTGCTTTCAGCAAATGCATCCAACATCATGAAGCCAATGTTGTGTCGTGTATTTGCATATTCGCTACCAATATTTCCTAATCCAACAATTAAATATTTCATATGATAGACTTTTAACGATGAGCATGTGCGTCAATGACGCATCCTTTAAACCAATAAGAGTGGAAAAGTCATCTTTTCCACTCTTATATTTACCGCTCTAGTGAGTGGTTATTATTTCTTTTTGCCTTTGGTCTCAGCTGCGGCAGCTTGTTGGCTAGCACGAGTTGCTTTAACGCGAGCAACGCAAGCATCTGCTGGGTTCATCAACTTCAAACCTTCTGCTACTTTAACTGCACCTACATACAATTTCTTACCCAAACCAAGATCTGTAATATCAATCTCTACGCGGTTAGGAATTTGGGTGTAAATACCATTAACTTTGAGCTTACGCATTTCAAGTGACAATTTACCACCGGCTTTAACACCTTCTGCGTGACCTTGCAATTGTACTGGAATAGCTACGGTTACTGGCTTGTTCTCAGTTACCTCAAGGAAGTCAATGTGAAGCAATTGCTCGCTTACTGGGTGGAATTGCAACTCTTTAACTACTGCCATTTTCTTTGTCTCACCGATGGTCAACTCTACAACCATTGTGTCTGGGCAGTAGATGAGCTTGCGTACGTCATCAACAGTTACGGTGAATGTTACATTCTCGCCATTACCATAGAGGTTACATGGAACGAGGTTCTCGTGGCGGAAATTCTTTGCTGCTTTTTTGCCGTACTCGCTACGTGGAGTACCTACCAATTCAAAAGTTTTCATTTTTTTTAATTAAGTGTTACTCAATAATAGGGCAGAATTCCCAGCCTTTAAACTCTAAACTGCTGTTGGTGTGGCTGCCCGTATCCCATCACACATGAAGATTTCTCTTCAAAAAAAGCCCGACTAGCGGGCTTCTTCTGTTGACCAACCTGGAATCGAACCAAGATTTTCAGAACCAAAATCTGACGTAATAGCCTTTATACCATTGGTCAAGGATGCTTTCTTCTCGAAAGCGGGTGCAAAGGTACTGCTTTTTTTTGATATGACCAAATTATTTGTACTTTTTTTTGAAAAAAATACGTTTTTGGCTCAAAAACCAGCGTTTTTATTAGTTCTCGTACACCAATTTAACATTATCTACCCAAAGAACATTACCTTCGTGACCAACAAAAGCCTCATAGCAGCCTGATGTCAACATGATAATCATATGAGTAGGTTGTTTGTTGGCATCCCAACCTTCTTCCTTAATTGGAACAATTTTACCTTTTGAGTTCTTAGCTCGCATTAAGCCTTTGAAGCCCATGTAGTCTTTATACCATGACTCTTGGGTGATATTGCCATAGTGAATTGGAACTCTGAAACCGTTAACCCAGGTTGGTTGATCCTTTGTGAAACGATGATATCCTGTTCCAACGCGAGTAGAGTGGATGTTACCATTCGCGTCTTCCCAACGGTGCTGTAAGTATATATATGCTTCAGCTACGTCATGACCATTTTGCTTCTTAGGTTTTGCGGTTCCTTTCGCATACCATACCCATTGTTCTGGAGATACTTTGCATTTGTAGTCAAACATCAATGCTTTTGGACGACCTGTAAATGGAATACCAAAGTTGATGTTCTTATATGGATCACCTGCTCCTGTAATTGGTTCTATAGTTTGTCCTGTGAATAGTGTTCCTGCTACGAGAACCTGGATGTCAATTACTCCTAGCACGCTCACTTCTAGCATCTCTGTGTTGAGACGGCAGCAGGTACCACCGCCTTCTCGTTTTTCAGGTCTCATCGTACCTGCAGCTTTCTCAATTCCTGCAACTTTAGCATATGCGTTACTGGTTGACCATGGATTGCCATTTCTGCCGTATGTGTATGGACCGTTTTGAGTAATTGTGTCCTTGGGAGCGAGGCAGTATAATGTTTTAGTCTGACCACCAAGCAATTTGGATTCTTTTATTTGGCGAACAGTCCACTGCTCCATATTACCAAATTTGATTGTTTCTACTCGTTCTGCAAAAATACTTGCACTGATACACAAGAAAAGAATGAGATAAATTTTTTTCATCTACAATATAATTTAATGATTATACGAATACTTTTTCTAAAATCTTATGCAAAATTACTCTTTTTTAAGCATTTGTACAACTTTTATTCTGTTTTCATAAGAAATGATATGTTTTTATTAGGAAAGTGCTATCTTTTATAATATTAATTCACGTAATAACAAAACAATACTTGCAGAATTCCGCAAGTATTGTTTGTGTGATAAATGTATTGTTTTTTGTTTACTTTGCTTCAATAATATAATAGTTCTTCTTGCCTTTTTGGCAGAGAATATACTTCCCATTGAGTAACATTTCAGCACCGATAGTCTTTTGTGGGTCCGTAAATTTTTCTTTGTTGATTGAAAAACCATTTGCTGTAATCATCTTACGAGCCTCTCCCTTTGAAGGGAAAATTTTGGTCTTTTCGGCTAGCAAGTCAAGTGGAGGAATGCCTGCCTCTAATTCTGCTTTGCTGACCTCGTGTTTCTCAATGCCATCAAATACTTGCAAGAACATCTCTTCGTCCAACTTGCTCAACGCTTCGTGGGTGGCATTGCCAAACAAAATACTACTAGCTTCTACCGCTGCTTCATAATCCTCGCGGCTGTGAACCATTACAGTCACTTCTTCTGCCAAACGCTTTTGCAAACTACGCATATGTGGTGCTTCTTCGTGCTCTGCAATCAGTGCATCGATTGTTGCTTTGTCCAAACAAGTGAAGATTTTGATATATCGCTTTGCATCATCGTCGCTTACATTCAACCAGAATTGGTAGAAACGATATGGGCTAGTGTATTTGCGATCCAACCAGATGTTGCCGCTCTCAGTTTTACCGAACTTGCCTCCGTCTGCTTTGGTAATCAATGGGCAAGTCAAGGCGAATGCTTCACCGCCGCCCATTTTCTTGATTAATTCAGTACCAGTAGTGATATTGCCCCATTGATCGCTACCACCCATTTGCAACTTGCAGTTCTTGTGCTTGTTCAAGTATACATAGTCATAACCTTGCAGCAACTGATAGGTAAACTCTGTAAATGACATACCTTGGCTAGCCTCGCCGTTGAAGCGTTTTTTCACGGAGTCTTTCGCCATCATGTAGTTGACTGTAATCAATTTACCTACCTCACGTGCGAAATCTAGGAAGGTGTAATCCTTCATCCAGTCGTAGTTGTTCACCAACTCTGCATCATTCTCGCCCTCGCCGAAAGTCAAGAAACGACCCAATTGTTGTTTAATACACTCTTGGTTGTGACGCAATGTCTTTTCATCCAATAGATTACGCTCGGCTGATTTACCACTTGGGTCGCCAATCATACCAGTTGCACCACCAATCAATGCAATTGGTTTGTGACCTGCATTTTGCAAGTGCTTGAGCATCATGATACCGCACAAGTGACCGATATGCAGACTATCCGCTGTTGGGTCAATACCCAAGTATGCTGCGGTAGCTTCTTTCATTAATTGCTCCTCTGTACCTGGCATCATGTCTTGCAACATACCACGCCAACGTAATTCTTCTACAAAATTCTGTTTCATATTGTGTTTTGATTCTAATTCTTATACATACATCCTTCGTCTAGGACCAAAATAGACCACAAAGGTACTGCTTTTTTTGCATATACGCAAATTCACGATAAAAAAACTCATTTTTTATCATGAGAGACTACTTGTCTGTAACTTACTTGCCACCGGCTTGCCCCCTATCTCCATTGGAACCTCATTGGAACCTGATTGGAATCTCATTGGAACCTTACTGAAACTTTAATCTAACATCTCTGGGTGATTGCCCAATGAATACCCGATTGTTTACTCACTTAACGACAAGCCAATTGGTACAATATCCGTGTGTTTTAGGATGTAGAATATGCACTTCGCCTTTCACGTTACGATAGAATGAATGGTTCCATCCATTGCCCATGTCTAAATATAATGCATTCTCTATTCCTATCTCTATTAAGCACTCTACAAAGAAGCTAAACTTTACAACCTCTTTGCTCTCAATTACGTAGGTTTGTCCTGCCTTTTGTGCAATACAACGATAATATTCTTGTTTGACGGTTTGTCGAGGAGGATTGTATCCCTCTCCATTCTTTATTACCCAATATTGTGTAAAAGCCATGCCCTGTGCTGAGGCTACTTCTTCTAGTTTATTCTGATTTTCCAATGCAAAAAACTCCTTTTGTTTGCCCCATGAAGCAAAAATGGCATATCCACCTTCCTCTTCATATCCTTCGTATAGCACACCTTTTGATATATGAGGCCCCAAAATGTTGCTATGTGCAAAATGATCTAAACACTTGCCCGTGAACGCAGCTGCTACACATAGTACGACATCTTGTTCTTCTGTGTTTGGCATAGTGCCGCATGCCAAATCTAGTTGACAATCAGTGATGTCATATATGATAAGGTTTGCTGTTGTGTCTACTTTCATATTGTAATCTAGATTCATAATTGTTGGAGTCTTTTCTTTTGTACAGATGTGATTTCCCTCTTTACCTTTGCCTACTTCGGCCAATGCTAGTGTGCAATAAAGTGCGCACACTATTAAAATTAAATTTCTTTTCATAGTTCAATTGTTTATGTGATAAATTCCTTGCAAAGTTACTCTTTTCTGCCGAATTATACAAATTTTAGCTAGTTTTATTTAAAAAATAAAAATATAATTGTAAATTATTTGTGTATTTGCAAAAAAAGCAGTACCTTTGCGCCCGATTTTCGACTATAGTCTCTGGCGATCGGCATAGAGTACGCATTGGGCGGCTTGAACAGTAGTGTATACTATAGTTATTTAACCCATTAAAAGTCAAAAGAAATGGATTTGATGAAAATTGCCGAAGAGGCATTCGCTGGCGAGAAGAAAGAGTTTCCAGCATTCGCTGCAGGTGATCAAGTGACTGTAGCTTATCGTATTAAAGAGGGTAACAAGGAGCGTATCCAAGAGTTCCGC
>JAFYSK010000036.1 GCA_017559385.1 Paludibacteraceae bacterium
ACCCTCAGCAGCAGCGAAAGACTCGTGACCTGCCAAGAAAGCGAAGCACTCGGTCTCCTCGCGGAGCAAACGAGCTGCCAAGTTACCGTGACCAAGACCTACCAAACGGTCGTCAGCTACAGAACCAGGGATACAGAATGCCTGCAAACCGATACCGATAGCCTCAGCAGCGTCAGCAGCGTTCTTGCAACCTTTCTTAATAGCGATAGCGGTACCTACCACGTAAGCCCACTTAGCGTTCTCAAAGCAAATCATTTGGGTCTCCTCGCAAGTCATGTAAGGATCCAAACCGTATTGCTCGCAAATTTGATTAGCCTCTTCGATAGAAGCAATACCATGTGCGTTAAGCGCAGCGAGTACTTGTTTCTCGCGGCGATCTTGTGATTCGAATTGAACTGGACGGATCATAGTTTTACTCCTTTCTTATTATTCATGACGTGGATCAATAAATTTAACTGCGCCTTGCTCCTCGGTTGTACGGCCATAAGTACCGGTAACCTTCTTCAAAGCCTCCTCTGCTGGAACGCCCTTCTTGATAGCATCCATGAATTTGCCCATGTGAACGAACTCATAGCCGCAAGTCTCGTTGTCAGCATCCAAATATTGCTTGGTGATGTAACCCTCGGTGAGTTGGAGGTAGCGTGAACCTTTAGCTTTGGTAGCGAACAAAGTACCAGTTTGGCTTACGAGACCCTTACCCAAGTCCTCAAGACCAGCTCCGATAGGCAGACCACCCTCAGAGAAAGCAGATTGAGTACGTCCGTAAACGATTTGGAGGAACAACTCGCGCATAGCGGTGTTGATAGCATCGCACACGAGGTCGGTATTGAGTGCCTCGAGGATAGTCTTACCTACCAAAATCTCGCTTGCCATAGCAGCAGAGTGAGTCATACCTGAGCAACCGATAGTCTCGATGAGAGCCTCCTCGATGATACCATTCTTAACGTTCAAACTGAGTTTGCATGCACCTTGTTGTGGAGCACACCAACCGATACCGTGAGTCATACCAGAGATGTCAGCGATCTCTTTAGCTTTCACCCACTTACCCTCTTCTGGGATAGGAGCTGGACCATGGTTAGGTCCTTTAGCTACTTGGCACATTTCCTGTACCTCTTTGCTGTAAATCATAATGTTTATAAGTTAAAAAAGTTTTAATTGTTTTAGAAGTTTCAAAGGTTAGAATGCCTAATAACGCATTTTCGGGTGCAAAGGTACGAAAAAGATTGGAAATATGCAAGGTTTCTTACAGAAAAGTTGAAAGTTTAGAGTTGAAAGTTGAATGGTAATGAATATATTTTTATTTTTTAATAAAATAGTTGCATATGTCAAAAAAAAGTTGTAACTTTGCAGGCTAATTGGAGTATCATGTCAAAACTTGAAATTCCAAGATTAACAACCCGAAATTAATAACATCAAACAACAAAGTAATATGAAACATTTATTAACTGTTTTATCAATGGTGAGCGTATTTAGCTTATCCTTATTGATACAAGGATGTGAAGCTGATGTTGATTTGAACAACATTGATACATCCGTTAAGGTTAATGCCAATGTAGCCACACCTATTGGTTCGATCAGAGCCACATTGGGTGACTTCTTCGGAGATGGCACTTTTGGAATTACGATTGACAGCATCAAGAATCATGGTGTATTAACTTTCAGAGATACATTCAGTATCGAGCGTGAATTCCACTCAATAGACTTGAGCAAGTACATCAGTAGTACCCAACTCGATTTGGATGTATATAACCAGTTAAAGCCACTGTTGGTTGGAGGCAAACTACAAGGCAATGGCCAACAAATCAAGTTCCAATTCCCTTTGACACTTAAGTTGAGCGGTATCAACCAACAAACTTCTAGCCAACGCATCGACAGCGCTTTGATCAAAGATGCTAGTTTCGTTAGCACCCTTAATCAAGTAGGCAATTCTATTGAATGGGACTGGATTGATAAGGTAACAATCAATTTAGGGGAAAATTTCCATCGTCCTGCAGGAAATAGCATTACCATTTACCAAAAGGGAGATAACTATTCATATGGTCAGGAAATACATATCAATATTGATGAATTCTCACTCAACTTGATGAAAAACAAGACTCCACAGGCTTGGCAAGATTATCGCAACAATGTTACAGACTCTTGCTCAGTTGACATTGCTATCTACATGACGGTACCAACATCAGCTGGTGAAATAGAGATACCTACTAACTCTGCTTTCCAATATAAATTAGCAGTACAATTTATTGATCATCACGCTGTATGGGGTATGTTTGAACCTAGCGATGACATGTCAGCCACTGCAGAAGATCGTATTGGCGATTTCTGGGAGCCATGGAATAGCATCAGCAAACTGTGCTTGCCACTAGCCCAACCTAGTGTAGATGTAGCTATTACTACACAGCTGGCTGGCGCACTGATCCTAGAGGGAGACCACCTATACACAAAAAACGAACAAGGTGATATCCGATATGCTACATTCGGTGGACAAAAAACATTGTATAAGTACTTCACCAAAAACGAATATCTACCTTTAGACAGTGAGATTGGAGCAGAGACAGATATTCATGTCTTATTTGACAATGACCCCGAGCGTGGATGTTTGGATAAATTGTTCGCCATTCGTCCAGATTACATAGGTTATAAGTTTGCAGTTAAATTCAACGAGCAAGAAACCCCACAAATTCGTATGACCAAGAACACTAGCATTCGACTAGATGCCGCATGCGATTTGCCTATGATCTTCAACGAAGGTCTAGAAATAGCTTATTCAGACACCATCAACGATATTGACCTGAGTGCATTGGATATAGATTCAATCTTGAACAGTGTTACCGTACTAGATACATTGGAGGAGGCTGAGGCTAAATTAGTGATCACATTAGAGAACAGCATTCCACTAGAGTTCATCGGCAAGTTGACATGCTTGGATGCTAACGGCAATATCATTATCGATCCAAAGACCAACGAGCCATTTATCCTGACAGAGAAAGACTCTATAGTGATTGCTGCACCAAAGTTCACCTTTGAGAATCACGCATGGTCATCTACTGCAACCGAGAGTATTGAGGTAATCAATGTAGATCGCGAAGACCTAGAGACCATCAAAAAGATCAATAAGGTGGTATTCTATATAGAGTTAAACGACAAGGCTATGCAACAGGCATACAACCAGGGATTGTTTAATGTAAAATTGACAAATGACAACTACTTGCGCGTGAAACTTGGTGTAGGTGCAAGCGTGGAGGCTGTCCTAAATTTTGACTCAGTTATTAATCAATAAATAAAGGAGGAATCACGATGAAAAAGACATTACGAAACATACTGATTGCTATACTCCTATTAGGCGCATCATCGGCTAGTGCACAACAGGTCAACACCTTGTATTTCCTAGAGAACGCTCCGATGCGTCATACAATCAACCCTGCATTTCAACCTGTAAGCAATTTTTATCTCACATTGCCTATTATCGGCTATACCAGTTTATGGACAGGAACCAATAGTTGGACTATGTCGGACTTTATTTTCAAAGGTCCTAACGGTCAGACTATCACTCCATTCCACCCTGATGCACCAGCCAACTGGTTGGATAACAAGCCTAATACCTTTGCCATGGATATGGATGCCAACTTCAATATCCTGGGACTAGGCTTCAGAATCAAACAGAACAGTTATCTTCATATCAACATAAGCGAGCATTTAATACTTGGAGCGAATGTTTCTAGTTCAGTATTTAAGTTGAATGACTTGAGTTCTGGTAGTACACTTCCTATATCACTAGGCGGCAATGCAATGGCTTATACCGATTTTGCATTAGGTTTTTCACACAACATTAATCGCAAATGGACCGTTGGTGGAAAATTGAAAGTATTGGTAGGACAAGCACATGTGGGATTAAAGATCAATGATTTGCGATTATCCACATCACTTGACTCACTGCATGCAATGGGCAATGGTAGTTTGCAATTTGCTGCTCCATTGAATATGAGCAGCATACCTAGCGACCCTAGTGAATTAGGCGATTATAATATAGAAGATCTATACAGCAATATTACTGATGCAGCTAGCACAAAGGATATGGTGAAAGAAATCATCAAGCCTGCAGGTATAGGTGTTGCATTTGATTTAGGTTTCACCTACAAACCAATTGAGCAATTGCAGTTGAGCGCATCAGTAACTGATCTTGGTTTTATTCGTTGGCACAATTACGCAAGCACCCAATTTAGTGTAGACACTACATTCACTGGCGTAGATTTGGAATATGGCAATTATGGTGATCTCAACGGATTTGATAGCGATGCTATGATGAATGATCTGAGCGATCATTTAGCTGGCTATAGCAATGGCATTCATGTAGAAGAGATCGAAAAAGGTTTTCCATACATAAATATGCTGACTGCCAACCTGAATGTTGGTATAGATGCTAATTTCTGGAAAAATCGCGTAGGCGTAGGCGTATATTCGCGCACTCGTTTCTACAATTCGCATATCACCGAAGAATTAACACTAGGCGCAGCATTTCGTCCTGTTAACTGGTTTAACCTTGCTGCATCATACTCATTCATTAATGGCAATTGGAGCAATATAGGAGCGGCCATCTCTCTAGCACCATACGATGGTATTATGCTGACATTGGCAACAGACTATATCCCTACCAGTTATGCAAAAGCTACACTAGACAATGCGAATATTTCTTTGCCATATAAAACTCCAGGCGTAAATGTATCTTTTGGAGTAGCTATCGTGGCAGGAACCAACCCTAAAACACGCGATAAGGATAAAGATGGTGTATGGGATAAGCTCGATGTCTGCCCTAATACCCCATTGAATGTCATGGTGGATCAGATGGGTTGTCCAATTGACTCAGATGCCGACGGAGTACCTGATTATATGGATAAATGTCCTCATACACAATCTGCAGCATATGGTTTTATTGACTCAGTAGGTTGTCCTCTGGATACAGATGGAGATGGTGTATACGATTACTTGGATCAATGTCCTAACACCCCAGCAGAAGCACGTGCCTATGTTAACTCAGTAGGTTGTGCAGAAGATAGTGATCAAGATGGTGTATACGATTACTTGGATCAATGTCCTAACACCCCTATTGCAGCACAAGGTTTGGTTGACTCTGTAGGTTGCCCTATCGATACTGATGGTGATGGTGTATATGATTATTTGGATCTATGTCCAGACACCAAAGAAGAGGCATACGGAATGATTGATCAAAATGGTTGTCCACTAGATACCGATAAAGATGGCATCTACGATTATATCGATCAGTGTCCTAACACCCCAGCAGAGGCTCGCAACTATGTTGACTCAGTAGGTTGTAGTCTAGACAGCGACGGCGATGGTGTATACGACTACGAAGATGTATGCCCTTCTGTACCAGGTATCAAAGAGAACTTAGGTTGTCCAGAGGTTAAGCGCGAAGTTCGTAACCTATTGAAGAAAGCGATGTCTGGTATTGAGTTTGAGTACAACAAAGCTACTATTTTACCTAGCTCATACGCAATTCTTGATGAGATAGCTCAAGTATTTATCGAAAACCCAATTTTCATTGTTGAGGTACAAGGCCACACAGATAATGTAGGAAACGATGAATACAATATGGATTTGTCAGAGCGCCGTGCACAATCAGTACGCACCTATCTTGTGAATAAGGGTGTACCTGCAGAGCGTCTAACAGCTAAGGGTTATGGTCCTCACAAACCAATTACTAGCAATGACACAGCCAAAGGTAGAGCAACTAAC
This sequence comes from Paludibacteraceae bacterium, assembly GCA_017559385.1. GTDB lineage: Bacteria > Bacteroidota > Bacteroidia > Bacteroidales > Paludibacteraceae > Colicola. The sequence goes on from JAFYSK010000036.1 coordinate 5,755, forward strand.
CGCCGTGTAGAATTTAGCATCACATTTGAAGAAGTGTCATACGAAATCATTTATGACCGCGTACAGAAATAAAAACAAATAATAACATACTAAAATCATAATAAGAAAATGGGAAGAGCGTTTGAATATCGCAAAGCGACCAAAATGAAAAGATGGGGTCATATGGCCCGCGTATTTACCAAATTAGGCAAGGAGATCACCATGGCAGCTCGTGATGGCGGTCCAGATCCAGATAGTAACCCTCGTCTTCGTACATTGATGCAACAATGTAAGAAAGAGAACATGCCTAAGGACAACATTGAGCGCGCGATTAAGAAAGCGACAGACAAGTCATCTGAAGGATATAAGGAGATTTGCTACGAAGGATACGGCCCTCACGGTGTTGCTATCTTTGTGGAGACAGCTACCGACAACAACATGCGTACAGTAGCTAACATTCGTTCATACTTTACCAAACACGGTGGTAGCCTAGGTACACAAGGATGTTTGCAATTCTTGTTTGATCGTAAGGCATGCTTTACCGTAGCTGCAAAAGATGGAATCGATTTGGACGAACTAGAGTTGGAGTTGATCGACTTCGGAGTTGAAGAGCTTGGTCACGACGAGGAGGAAGGTACCATCGTTATTTATGGTGACTTCAACCAATACTCACAAATGCAAAAATACTTGGAGGACAACGGATTTGAGATACAATCTTGCGAATTCGTTCGTATTCCTAACGACACTAAAACCCTCTCTGACGAGGAGATGGAATCTGTACAAAAACTCATCGACCGTATTGAGGAAGACGAGGATGTACAAAACGTGTTTACAAACTTAGGTTAAGGTTATAGGACGCCCTGCGGGCTAATAGGTTATAGGTTATAGGCTATAGGCTATAGGTTATAGGCAAGGGGCGAAACGCATATGAATATCAACGAATTTGATAAAGCAGGTGTAGAGGCGATCAAGGAGCAATTCTCCTTGTCGCCTTTACAAATAGAGCAATTTAACCAATTGGGCGAATTATATCGCGATTGGAATGCCAAAATCAATGTCATATCTCGCAAAGATATTGATAATCTATTTCCACACCACATCATCCACTCACTGGCCATTGCTAAGGTACTAAACTTTCAAGCAGGTACCACCCTACTGGATGTAGGTACTGGCGGCGGGTTTCCAGGTATACCATTGGCTATTCTGTTCCCAGAGTGCCAATTCACACTAGTGGATAGTATTGGTAAAAAGATTCTCGTTGCTAGCGAAGTGGCCAAATCGTTGGGACTACAAAATGTTCGCTGTATCAAAGAGCGCATTGAAGAAGAAAAAGGACAATTTGACTTTGTTATCAGCCGTGCAGTAATGCCAATGGGAGACCTAGTAAAATTGGTCCGCAAGAATGTGAGTCACAAACATAGCAATGCCATGCCCAATGGACTAATGGTATTGAAAGGCGGCAAACTAGAGGGTGAACTACACGAATTCAAGAAATATGTAGAACAAACACCTATCACAGACTTCTTCAAAGACGAATGGTACAAGGAGAAATATGTGATTTATTTGCCTTTATAAGGCTGCTAGGTTAAAGGCGAAAGGTTAAAGGTGATGAATATAGAAACATTCTATTTTAATCCTTATAGGGAGTGTACCTATGTACTAATCAATGACCACAAGCAGGCGGTTATCATAGATGCCGGCATGTATGATACGCGCGAACAGCAGCGTTTTGCACAGTATATCAAAGCCCATCAATTGACACCTGTAGCATTGCTAATCACCCATGCTCATCCAGATCATGTATGCGGACAAGAGTATGTGGAGAAGACCTATGGTCTTAGTGCCATTATTCGACCTGCAGAAGGTAGTCTGCCCATAGAAGGATTTGATATTCAGGTGATCAGCACACCTGGGCACAAAGAAGATTGCGTATGCTACTATCTACCAGAGGAGAATATTCTCTTTACAGGTGATACTCTTTTCCAAGAATCGATTGGGCGTACGGACCTGCCTGGCGGAGACATGCATGAGTTGATGCTATCATTACGCAAACTGGTAGTCTTGCCAGAAGAGACTAAAGTATATCCTGGGCATGGATATCCTACATCCATAGCCCACGAGCGACAATATAATCCCTATTTATAATGCAATATACTGTAGCACATTTGAGTTATTCGTTTGGTCAAGAATGGGAACAAGAACTCTTTGAGCAAGCGATGTGTGACATGGGCTTTGAGGTCTTTGATGGGACTGATGCATATATCCAAACGGATGTCTTAGAAAAGCAACAAGAAGTGATCGAGCAGCTGATTGCCCAAACAGATGGTGTAATGCTAATCAATTGGGAGAATTGTCCAGACGAGAACTGGAATGCTCAATGGGAAGCAGACCACACTTGCATGGAGCTACCACTAGGAGTACTAATAACTCCTCATTGTGCATTTGGTGCAGGACATCACGAAACAACAAGCATGATGATAGCAGCACTGCTAGAGGCAAGAGAAAAAGGATGGTTTACCCAAAATCGTAATGTGCTAGATATGGGTTGTGGTACAGGCGTATTGGGCATCATGGCCAAAAAATGCGGTGCTACGCAGGTAGTAGCAGTGGATATTGATGACAAGAGCGTAATGAATAGTTTGGAGAACGCTCAATCAAACAATGTAGCATTGGATGTGCGTTTAGGTTCTACCCCACCCGAGGGTGAGTATGACCTGATACTAGCCAATATACATCGCAATATCCTAATAGCGCATATGCCAGCATATGCCAACAACCTAAAAACAGAGGGAGAATTGTGGCTAAGCGGTTTCTACCAAGCAGATATTGCCTACTTGATCCAAACCGCTGAACAAGTGGGACTGACACATATCGAAACACGAAACACAAACGAATGGCAATGGCTTAGATTGAAGAAATGAGTACAATTTGCGCAATATCAACACCATATGGTAGCGGCGGAATTGCTATCGTACGAGTAAGCGGAGAGTCTGCAATACAGATTGTAGATAGCCTATTCCAGGGCCGCAAATCGCTCATGGAAGCTGGAGCTTACACGATACACTACGGAGAGCTTATAAAGCCAGTAGATCACGAAGTATTAGATCAAGTATTGGTCAGCATATTTCGTGCGCCTCACTCATTTACGGGAGAGGATGTGGTAGAGATAGCATGTCACGGCAGTTTGTATATCCAACAGACATTGCTGCAATGGTTGGTAGATGCCGGTTGTCAATTGGCTAAGGCAGGGGAGTTCACCCAGCGTGCATTCCTCAACGGCAAGATGGACCTGACAGAAGCAGAAGCTGTAGCCGACCTGATTGCCGCTCAAACAAAAGCAGAAAAAGATCTAGCACTCAGTCAGTTACGAGGAGGTATATCCAATGAGCTGGCCACATTGAGAGAAAGATTGTTAACTATTACCTCGCTCATTGAACTAGAACTGGATTTTGCTGACCACGAGGAATTGGAGTTTGCTGACCGCAGCCAGTTGAACGAACTGGCTGAGGAAATAGATGCTAAAATTGGTCGTCTTGTGACTTCCTTTAAGACAGGTAATGCGATTAAACATGGTATCCCCGTAGCCATCATTGGGGCCCCCAATGTGGGTAAATCCACCCTACTGAACGCCCTGCTAGGTGAGGAGCGCGCTATTGTAAGCGATATCCAAGGCACAACGCGCGATACGATAGAAGATACTCTGGTATTAGGTGGTATGTTATTCCGTTTTATTGACACGGCAGGTCTGAGACAAACCGATGATACCATAGAAAGCATGGGTATAGAGCGTAGTCGTCAAGCAGCACATAAAGCAGCGGTAATTATTCATCTACTAGATGCATCACAACCTATTGATACCTTGGCAGAATTAAACGAGATAAGCGATAAAAAGATCATCCACGTATATAACAAGGTGGATCTAACTCCTAGTTTTGAAACGAAAGAAGGCACTATCGCCATCTCAGCTAAGCGTGGAAACATTGACCGATTAAGAGAGGAGCTAGTGACATTTGCCGCAGAGCAATGCCATACGCACAACGCTGTAACCATCAGTAACACACGCCATTACGAGGCATTAGTTCGAGCTCAAGAGGCTATTAGACGCGTTCAAGATGGTTTACAAATGCAGATTAGTGGTGAGTTCCTCAGCATGGATCTGCAAGACTGTTTGACAGCACTAGGTGAGATAACAGGAAAAATAAGCTCGCAAGAGGTTCTAAATAATATCTTTAGTAAATTTTGTATCGGAAAATAATAAATTATGAGAAAGAAAATTAATATATTGCTAGGTGGTTTAATAGCATTAATTAGTGGTTGCAGCACACAGAACAAAGTTGCTAAAAACAATGAAGTAGTTGCACTATATGGAGTACCATATGCCACATATGAGGTATCAGGTAAGGTAACTGATGGCGATAATACTCCGTTAGAAGGAGCTAAAGTATTGGTTAAGGGCTATAAGAATCAGGTGATAAGCGATACTATTGTAACCAATAAAGAAGGAGAGTTTATGTTGAATAAATCTGCGTTTCCTGCAGAAACCATCAATATTGTCGTATTCGAACCTAATAATCAAGTCCCTACTGATTCTGTTCAGCATAAAGTTCAGTATGAAAAGAATCAGCAAATAGAGCGTTCATTTTATCGTGGTGAATGTAAGATAGAAACTAAAATAAAAGTTAAGTAATATGATATTCTCAATGACTGGCTATGGCAAAGCCGAAGACCAAACTAGTATAGACAACAAGAAAGTTGTTGTAGAACTTCGCAGCCTGAATTCTAAGTCATTAGACTTAAATGTACGCATTGCTCCACAATTGCGTGGTAAGGAGTTAGAGATTCGCACTCTCATAGGACAACGACTAGAGCGCGGTAAAATAGATTTGAGTATCTATTACCAAGATGCCGTTCTAGGAGATACACCTAATTCATTCACCCCCATCAACCATGAAGCTTTTACATATTACTACAAAGAGCTAATAGGGCTGCAAAAAGAATTGGGTTGGGCCAACAATCAAGATATCGTATCAGCCATCTTGCGCATGCCAGATGTAACCAAGATACAAGATAGTACGGATATTAGCGATGATGACTGGCAAGTTGTACTACATACTATGGATGAAGCAATTGAACAATTTAAATCATTCAGAAGTCAAGAGGGCAACGCCTTGTATAACATGTTCTGCGAAAAACTAGATGCGATTGCCACATTGCTAGTAAATGTAGAGAACTACGAACAAGGTCGTGTAGAAAAAATTCGTGCACGCCTTGAGGCTAATCTAGAGCAACTAAATACCACCACTCAACAAGCTATAGATAGAAACAGGCTAGAACAAGAGATGATTTACTATCTGGAAAAACTAGATATAACAGAAGAAAAAGTTCGCTTGACTAATCATCTAAAGTATTTCCGCGAGACCATGGAAAATGAAGGCACGGGTGTAGGTAAGAAACTTGGTTTTATAGCTCAAGAAATGGGACGCGAAATAAATACACTAGGAAGCAAGAGCAATCAAAGTGAGATGCAAATCATTGTCGTTCAAATGAAAGATATTCTGGAGCAAATCAAGGAGCAGGTACTAAATGTCTTATAGCAATTAAAAACATAAAAAATAAAAGGTGTGCGAAATGCACACCTTTTATTTTTATCATCAATACTATTTATCGAATAAAATTAGAGATATTGAATGTTCCATCCATAGGTTTCACCTCAATCTTGCCAGTGAGAATACCAAAGAACAAATCACGTATCTCGCTAAAAATCAATTGCTTTGGTTTTCCTTGTGCATCTACACCAAAATCATATGTACGAAGCAATTGAGGACCTAGAGCAGCAGCGGTTAACAAGAAGTGGTTTTGGAATTTATCATAATCCACTAAGTCAGCTGCCAAGACTTTACCTACAACGGTATAAGCATGCAAGGTCTTTTGAACCTCCTCGTCAGACAATGTTGTACGGATATCGTCAACCTCCATATTCATCTCGATGCGACCAGACTCAGCTGATTGCTCTACTCCACGATAGAGTGAACCCAAATCAGCAAGACTAAGGTTATACATGCGAGCAGCTGGTGTATGACTAATCTTCTCTACAGTGAATCCAGTAGGAAGCAACAATTGAACGGTTCCATCAATATGCAAAGTTGGAGCATTAAATGTACCAACAATACAATTGTTCAACTCAGCAGATTGGGTTGCAAAAATACCACCAATAACAACGCAGTTCTCAAGTACGATCTCATCCGCGTAAATGCTACCTGCAACGAATGCATTAACCAATGCTACACTCTTAGCATTGATATCTGAGTGGAATGACAATTCGCACTTTTGAGCGCGAGAAACTACTGAACTAGAAGATGCTACGCATTTTTGGAAGTCAATTTGTCCCTTTGCATCAGAATTGACATGGAGCTCCTTTTGAATAAAAACAGCACCTGTTACAGTAGTATCTCCACCATGAATCTCCATTTGAGCAGCATACAATGGTCCTTCAACTAATGTATCTGCTTGGATGGTTACTGTACGAGTTAACTCTGCTATCTTGCCTGGGATGATACCACCTTTTACCAAATTACCATTGAGCAGAATGTTTGTCTCATTGATATGTATTTCTTTAAGATTTTTCATAATTATAATGTAGAATAAAGTTTTGAAATAATGTTTTTTACTCGTGAAGCATGCTCACTATCAGCATGACTCTCGTTAAGAAGATTGCGGAAATAAAGATCAATATTCTCTTTATCCTCATTAGATACATTAGGAACATCATTTATTTCCACAGATTGTGTAAGCTTTTGTGACACATTTTTAGGCAAAAACTCGCTAGAGTATGTTTGCATCTCTTGTACATTATGTTCGTTGGTCAAACTAGCACAACATACTGGAGCATAATACTTTTGCTCGGTAGCATCATCAATCTTACAAGCAGCTAATGTCAACTCAGTAGCTTTCTTCTTACACAAGAATGTGTTAGCCTCATTGAGAGCAACACGAGCATGTTTTTTAGCAAGAGCAGTACCGATTTGTGCATCCAACATAGCATTCTCTTTACCTGCAAGTGCAACAACATTTAGTATATCACTACTCATGAAACGCTCTTCAGCATTAAACATATCACCTGCTGCCATGAATACAGGTTGGTCTAGAAGATGAACACGATTTTCAAGTTCTTTATCTAACTGGCCAAAAATATTACCATATCTATCAGCAGTACGATGATAATCTTTCTCCATCTGTTCACGAAGTGCAATCAACTTATTTTGCTTCTCATGCATATCTAACAACAAGGCATCTACACGCTTTGTCAACTCTGTAATTTGAGTATCAATCTCAAATTTTACAGTACTAAAGAATCCATTGACAATAGTATCACCTACTTGTTGAGCTTTTTGCTTAATGCTAGCCACCTGCGCAGCCTCAGTAGCAACTACTGCACCTGTAAGCACATCTACTTTGTTAGTACATTGGCCAACACTTCGATCAAAAGGAGCTGTATCGACATCGATATCAACATAAACGTCCTCGTATGCCGTTCCACTATAACTTTTAGTGCCACCATGCTCAGAAGCAGGATAAGAAACCGATCCTGAATAATGAACAGCAATGGTTGCTTTATAACTTCTACTATAACTCATAAGAACTCCTTATTATAAAGATTGATACTTATCCGCAGCTTGCATCAAGTTGTGGATTGTCTTTTTCACTCTATCGGATAGACTAGATTCAGACATTATACGAACCAACTCATTATTGATAACATCATCATCACTGTTAGCACTATCTTGCCAAGCTAAGGAAGGAGCAGATTGTACCACATTGCTGTGTACATTAGATACATTTTGTCCTGACAAGAAAACTTTACTACTATATACAGCAGATGATAATCCATGTTCAGAAGTTGTCTCAGACACAATAACAGGAATAAAGAGAGATTGGTTCTCTGCCTTTTGACTAGCAAGGAGGATTTGCTTGGTCAATGCCTTTTGCGCCTCCATATCAGAAACAAAAGTACCAGTGGATTCAAGCACTTGCAAACCATGATATTTCACATTGGATGTCAAAATTCGTTGTGCATCAACTACGGCTTCACTTTGTACTACAGGTATTGTTGCGGTAAGAGCATTGATACGGTTACGCGTTGTCTCTACCTCAATTGTAGCAAAACGGAACACAGGTTGATCCAGTTCTTGAACGCGTATTTTTAGTTCCTTATTAATTGTGTTGAATGTCTTGGAGTATCGTTGTGCAGTTCTCTGATAATCTCTCTCCATTTGACGTTTGATTGCCAACAGCTGCTTAACTTGTTGATTTAAGCGAGTCAAATGAGAATCTACATCACTTTGTAACTTAGCAATTTTTTGAGAGATTTGTGAACTCATCAACGCATGAAAACCTCTGTTGACATCATTGCAAACTTGATCAGCAGCAGCTTTTTCAGCCTTAATCACTGCGGCTTGCATAGCAACTACAGCGGTAGTTGTACCATTGACATGACGAGATACAGAATCAATCTCATTCGCCATAGGTCTGGTATCGACAGTATAGCTAAGATGTGTACTCATAAATTGTCCTCCATTAATTAAAATTCATCATCTTCTTCCTCTTCCTCATCGAGGTCTTCTTCGTCTTCCTCCTCGTCGAAGTCATCATCCTCTTCGTCTTCGTCGAGTTCTTCGTCCTCTTCGTCTTCGTCGTCTTCGAAGTCTTCGTCTTCATCTTCGTCTTCTTCGAAGTCTTCATCATCGAGATCTTCTTCGAGGTCGTCATTTTCAACCTCGTCTTCATCTAAGTCGATATCAGCCTCAGAATCAAGAAGTTCATCTGATTCAAGCACTGCGAGTGTATCATCAATTTCTTGTTCTAGTTCTTCTTGATCTACGAGTTCTTGATCTGGTTGAGCAGTCGTTTGCTCTAAATCGTCCAATGCAGTTTTTGCAATAAGAGGAAGATTCAATGACATATGCTCATACACAAGGTCCTCAATTTGAGGAGTAGGAGGCAACTCAGATTTTTTAGCCAGCAATGGGTTCACCATTGTCAATTGTTTGCGACGCTCATCCATAGTACGAACCTCGCTAGCGGCAACTGCCACTTCATTAGAATGACCATCTTGGAGACGAGCGTCATAGTACTCAACATGACCGAATACCTCAGCACGAGCATCGATATCTTCTTTCAAGCGATCCATGAAGTCTTCAAAATCGTTTTGAACTTGTTCAAATTGCTTAGCTTGTGCCTCAAATGCCAACAAAGTTTCAGTTGAATTGTCATCATTATTAACCACAACACCAGCCTCAAGGCTCTTTGATCGTTGCATTGACTCTTGAGTTTTCTTGAGTGATGTTAGAGTATTAAATGCAGCAACATACTCGCGTAAACTTTCTTGCATCAAGTTGATAAGATCAGCAGACTGAGCACGATTAGAGCGATAGAACGCGTCTGTATCTTGGTGCCATTTGTTAAGATATGAAATCTTTTGATCTTTAATGTGGTTGTAAATCTTGAGTCGCTCAATACGATTTTCTTGCATCAACTTCTCTACCATAGGAGCAACAATCTCCTCGTAAATTTGGTGTATACCAAATGGCATTGTTGTAGTACTACCATCTTCGCATGTCCACATATCGGTAATCAAGTTGTAACGAACACGAGAACTTTGACGAAGTGTGAATGGTTGATATCCTTGAACAGAATCAGTATAGTCAAATTTCTCCTCTCGGATTCTTTGGATTTCTTCTGCCTCCAACAAAGGAGAATAATGATTATAAGGAGCCTTTAAGATCTTGTACAACAAATTGTTTGAATAATTGATAACCTTATCTGTACTAGCCAACTTCAACATAGAGATGGTTTGAACAGATGTAGCCATTGTTTGCATAAGATCCTTCAAGACATCTTCAAATTGATCTGTTTCGGTACTCAATGAATCTTTTAATTTGTTCAACTGCTCAAACTTAGAAATATCATCTTTGTATTGATCAGCATTGAAAACAGGAAGAACTACACCACCCTCAGGAACATGAGCGGTTGTGTACTCATTGATATTTGCTAAATGGTTGCTGTTATCTTTAACCAAAGGTAGTGATACAGAAGTTGTCTCCAAATCATTCATACAATATGAAATGGTACGAAGCGAACGATCCAACTTACCAAAATAGTCATTTTGATTAATCTCTTGAATAGACAATGAGTAATCATCAGTTGCTACCAATTCTGATTCATTAGAGGTTTCAACGATAGGAGCCTCAGTATTCAATTGTTTGACATCAGCAATTGTCTTGCACAACAAGTCGTTTTGACGACTCATTTGCAATGTTACTTGTGAATTAGGAACCTGACCAGTATAGTCAACAATAAAGCTCTTGTCTTCGTACTTGATTTGGTCAGCAACTGGTACATATACTACACCGAGTTTGTTTACCTTATAATCACGGAAGATATTTTTATGTTGATTTTGGAACTCAGCAATACGCTCATCAAGTGCTACGATTTCCTTCGCATACTTATTCTTGCGAACCCAATACATCCAGAACAAGATGATTGTCAAAAACCATTTCCAGCATGTAGATGCTTTTTCTTCTATCTCCCTCTTCTCATTTTCTAAATCAGCAATTTTCTTTTCAATTCGCTCTTCTGCCAAGACGATACGCTCAGCAGCTTGTTGATAGTAGTTGAATAACACCTTAGCCTCATCTTGGTAGATGTTATTCGAATCTTGAAAAATTTTACCTGTTGTAGCCATGGTAATTAAAATTTAATGTTAATAATTAATTATACGTGTTTTTTCTATTTTCAATCAGTCTTTGAAGACGCAATAAATCTTTCTTAATCGCTTCTTCATTCATTTCAAGATTACTCATTGCGATAACAACTCTCTCGGCAATATCCGCAAATTGTTTTTCATATGCTATTGCCTCTGGATTCCCGCAAGGAGATATGTAGCGCAATTTTTCCTCCATGTCATCTATAGCCTCTTTGATATATTCAGGAGCTTGTGAAATGATCGCCAACTCATCCTTGATTTGGCGAACGGCTGTTCGCATTGATTGACGAGCTGCGATAACATTATTCTCTGTCTCTGCAACTTTAGCAATATGCCCTGCAGTAGTAGATGACATCAAATATGAGCCCAACAGAATAACTAGCAAGAATACTTGGCCTATTAGTTGAAAAAAGAATGAAATAGGAATAATGACACCTAGAACTATCAATACTAGCGCACAAAACATGTAAAATGCCAGAGACATCCAGCGCAGGCCTAGGCTAGCCACCTCATCTAACTTCTTGAAAACCATCGCAAATAGCGGTTGGAAGGACTCGTATCCGCCTAAAACCAACATAATGGTAAGAACAACAATATCCAGAACAAGAATATTGGTTGGAATATCAAAATGTTCACCAGCCCACAATGCCAATGAAATAATAATTGCCTCTAAAGCCAGCAGAATGACTGCAGATATAATTTTATGCTTCATAACGAACTAATTTTATAATAAATTATCTTTTGTTGCCACAGACTGGACAGAACTTTGCACTAGGTTGCATTTCTGTACCACATCTTGTGCATCTATTATCATCGGCCATAGCTGCGCGAGTGCCACAATTAGCACAGAACATCGCACCAGGAGCCAATGGAGCACCACAACCTTGACAAAAACTAGATGATCCAGCTTGTGCGCCTCCCATTAATTGAGTGCCACAAGATACACATCGTTTAGCTGTATCTGCATTATCCGAACCACACTTTGGGCATGGATTATATTTGTGGCCGCAATGTGGGCAAAAGGCCTGGTTAGACATATATTTCTTAGAACAAGATGCACAATACACAGGGCGGATGCCACCTCCAGGTCCTGCAAGCGCTTGACCAGCATTGTCATTACCTGCACCACCCATTGCTGGTTGACCATAAGCTGGTTGCATCATTCCACTTGCTACTCCACCCATATTTCCAGAAGACATTCCATTCATCATCTGTATCGCCATCAAGCCACCTAGCAAACCTCCGTTAGAACTGCCACCAATCGCACCGGTCAACCCATCAATTGCGTTATTTGCAGTACCAAACATTTGCTCTTGTTGCCATGTACGACCAGTAATCTTCTGAGCGGCTTGTTGAGACATCGCTTCGGAAATCTTACGTCCCTCTGCTGTAGACTTGTCTACCTCAATAGAATTAACATAGAATTTTGTCAACTCCAAACCTACCTCTGGCCAGAAAGATGCCATGCTCTGACGCAGGTTCATGCTGATATTATCCAAATAAGCCGCAATCTGCATAAAACCAATTTTGTTGGTTAGCATGTATTGCAAAATCATAGACTTTGTTTTTGAACAGATTTCACCCATTGACTGAGTGGTCATGTCCTCTTCGGTAAACTTATGCAATGTTCCAACGAACTTAATAACAAACTTTTCTGGATCTATCACCTTGAGACCATACTGACCTCTTGCTATCAAAGGAACTTGAGTTTGATAATCGTTATCAAAAATAGGCAAGCCATCAATTTCCCAATCAATAGCAAATGTATTGACGAGATTGACAAACCACACCTCGGCGAAGAACGGATTGACGCCTCCAGTCAAAAAGCCATACCATTCTCTTAAGAGAGGTAAGTTTTCGGTTGTAAGTGTATGCTTGCCAGGTCCAAATTTGCCTAGCAATTGACCCTTTGAAAACAACAGCGCTACTTGGCTCTCACGAACGATCAGCTGAGTTGCAGTAGACAAATTATTTTCTGGATGGTGATACGCATAGATCACCTCCTTGCTTTGTGGACTCCATTCCACTACATCAATAAAAGGTTTTTTGAAAAAAATTCCCATGATATTTTATGATTTAATTAATAATAATTATAAATGCATTTATCGGCGATTCATTTGATAAAACATACAAAATACAAAGATTCCGCAAAGTTACTTTTTTTTTTTAGTTCTACCAAATATTTTTATAAAAAAATATAAATTAATGACATTTGTATAGTTTTTCAACAGACAACAACAACATTTTGCTCACTAATCATCAATATTATCTAAAAAATATCATCTAATTTTGGTAGAATAAAAAAAAAATATTACCTTTGCACAGAAAACAAAACTACGACATCTATGATTATTATATTATGCGCACCTAGTGGCTCTGGAAAATCAACGATGGTAAGGCATTTACTAGAGACCCACCCTGACAAGTACGAATTATCAATCTCAGCCACCACACGCGCACCTCGCGGACAAGAACAGTACGGCAAGGAGTATTATTTTATTAGCCGAGACGAATTTGAGCAGCATATTAACAACAAGGATTTTATAGAGTATGAACAAGTGTATGAGGGTCTATACTACGGCACACTAAAATCTGAAATTGAACGCATACAATCTGCTGGACGCACTATTGTTTTTGACATAGATGTAAAAGGTGGTCTTAATTTAAAAAAGATATTCAAGGACGAAGCACTATCCCTTTTTATCGCTCCGCCATCTATTGAAGAACTATCCAGACGACTACATGGCAGAGGTGATACAAGTGAAGAAATGATCGAGAAAAGGTTGGCTAAAGCTGAAATTGAAATGGCCGACGCCCCATACTTTGACAAAATCATCATCAACGACGACCTAAGCAAAGCAAAAGAAGATTTAGATAGAGAAATTGCAAATTGGACCAAATAGAAACTTGCCTACCACATGAAAATTGGCATATACGGTGGATCATTTAACCCAATCCATTTTGGACATACAGGCTTGGCTAATTGGATTATCAATAACACAGATATTGATGAAGTTTGGCTAATGGTATCGCCACACAATCCACTAAAAAGTTCATCTACTCTAGAAGATGAGCACAAACGACTAAACAGCGCAAAACTCGCCGTCAAAGACATGAAGAATATCATAGTAAGCGACTTTGAGTTTACCCTGCCACGACCCAACTACACAGCAAACACATTGCGCAAGCTAGCTGAACAATTTCCTCAACACGAATTCACACTAATTATAGGAGAAGACAACCTTGGTATTTTTGATCAATGGCGTGAATATATATATATACTAAGGTGTTATCGTATTTTTGTATACCCTCGTAGAGGCGCAGATACAGCAGCAGAAGAAATCATTAAAAAACTAAAAAAAGAAGGAATAAAAGACCTACGCTATTTACAAGATGCTCCTTACTATGACATTTCATCTTCAGAAATACGAACAAATAAAAAAATAAATTAACTAAAAATCGCTTTTACTCTTGCATAATTAAAAAAATAATCGTACCTTTGCAACCGGAAACATGACATTAGTTGCAATATTTCACAGATAATAAATATAAAACATTAACTACTAATAAAATAAGTTACTATGATTCGCACAACATTCAACAAACTGAGAGAAGTGAAGGATAGCCTTCCAAAAGGTAGTTCAGCAGTAATTGCTGAAGAGTTAGGAATTACTGCTGATGATGTTCGCGCATTTTTCAACGGTACCTCAACAGTTGGTTATCATATTGAACAAGGTCCTGATGGCGGTATCGTGATTCTTGAGGATACAAAAATTTTAGATGTTGCGTTACGTATAGCATGGACTAGCAAGAACGCGCTTTGATGAGCTAATTGAATAAATGAAAAGATCAATCATCATTTTAGCACTAACGCTCATCGGCGTTAGTGCTTTTTCTTTCAAGGTTTCGGCAGAAGAGAAAGAACCCAATTTTACCTTTGAAATAGGAGCCGATGTGGTAAGTAGTTACCTATGGCGTGGACAAAACCTGGGTGGTTTGTCTATACAACCCTCTGTTACACTAGATTGGAAAGGTATATATATTTGCGGATGGGCTAATATAGGCGCAGACAACTGGAAATTCCAAGAACTCAATCCTGAATTAGATATTACCATAGGATATGATAATTACGGTGTCAAACTAGACCTCACACACTTCTACTATTTCTATGGTGACAAGTATTTCAAGGGATTGGAGGATCCTAATAACAAATTCAGCAGTAGTACAATGGAATTACATGCAGGACTTGATGTTGGCGAATGGACAGAGATCGTCCCTCTCACCCTTGATTGGTATACCACTGTATTAGGATATGATCCTGTATTTGACGAAAACGACAATTTAGTTTTAAACGAGAATGGCAATGCAAAACGTGCCTTTTCAACCTACATTGAGCTTGGATATGACATTACATTACCACTGGATATCATATTAGGTCTAAAAGTTGGTTTTACACCCTGGAAGGGAATGCTTACCGAATACAAAGAAGTTTGGAATAGTGGACAGACTGTTGGTCTTAACAACTTACAACTACGAGCAGAACGCGAATTTGAACTGAAGCACGCATGCTTTAACATATGGGGCGAAGTCATGTTCAACTGCTACGGTGTAACTAAAAATAATATTATTAACATCTTTGGAGAAGGAGCAACACAAAAGTTAAACGCAGGCCTTGGCGTCGGTATTTATTTTGGTAATTAAAATGAAAAAATGGATAGCATTAGGATTGGCAATCTTAGCAGCAGTATTGTTGATATTCCTGCCCAACCAACCTAAGTCACAATATTTTCACAACCAAGGAAACATTTTTGGAACATACTACAACATAAGATACGAATCTACAGAGGATCTACACGAAGAGATAAAGGCAGCATTACAAGCTGTGGATTATTCTTTAAGTATGTTCAATCAGAACTCTGTGATTTGTAAAATCAATCGCAATGAGAATGTTGTACTAGACTCGCTATTCATAAGTATGTTCCTAGAAGCACAGTCCATTAGTGCAATTTCAAAAGGAGCCTTTGATATCACAGTAGCCCCATTAGTTAATGCCTGGGGATTTGGAAAGAGCAAAGAAAAGAGCCCGCAAATAAGTGACATAGAGATAGACAGTCTCAAAGAATTTGTAGGATACGAAAAAATTATTCTACAGGAAGGTCAAATTGCCAAACAAGATCCACGTACAACACTTGATGCTAGCGCGATAGCAAAGGGATTTGGATGTGATGTAGTAGCGAATATACTACGCGCTAATGGATGCAAGAATCTGCTAGTAGAAATAGGAGGCGAAGTAGTACTTCAAGGAGTCAACGACAGGGGAAAACCATGGCATATAGGAATTAGCAAACCTAAAAATGATGCTTCAGGCGTAGAAAATGATTTACAAGAAGTTATCGCTAGTAGCAATCTGTGTATAGCGACATCAGGCAATTACTTACAATATTACTATGTAGACGGACAGCGTCGTAGCCACACTATAGATCCAAGAACTGGCTACCCGGTAGAACACTCATTATTAAGTGCAACAGTTACAGCTAGAAGTTGTATGCGAGCAGATGCCCTAGCTACGGCATGTATGGTATTAGGTAAAAACGCAGCGCTTGAAATGATTGAAGAGATTCCTGATGCAGAATGCTATCTAATTGTAGCCCAATCTGATACATTGCATATTGAAACATCATCAAATTGGCAAAAATAGATCTAGAGAAATTTCAAGATTCTAGTTATAGTTTTTTGAACATTATTCATTGCAAACTCACGCTGCATGGCCACTTCTAGTGGCACCTTTTCTTCTAGAATTGGATATATTCCTGCAAATCCTAATTGCGATAAAGAATCACACATCTCGACACATCCTCCAATAGCCACAACGGGGATGTGTTGTTTTTTTGCACGCGACAAGACACCTGCAGCGGTTTTACCTTTTGCTGTTTGAAAATCTATCTTGCCCTCGCCAGTAATAATAAGATCAGCACCTGTTATCGTGGAATCGAAGTCAATCGCATCAAGTACCATATCTACGCCTTTTTTCAGCGTAGCACTCAAGAATGCAAGAAAAGCACCACCCATACCCCCAGCAGCACCTGCACCTGCGACAGAAACAACATTGACAGCATACTTTTTTTCAATCACCCTGGCAAAGGATGCCATTCCATCGTCCAATAGACTGACCATGTCCACGTCAGCACCTTTTTGAGGAGCAAAGACTGGCGCTGCACCATTTGGACCACAAAAAGGCGTATCAACATCACAAGCTACTATAAAAACAGATTCTTTGACAGCTGTACTGACTAGGCTATCGTCTATTCGCGCAATAGTTCCTAAGACACCGCCTGAACCTCTTGTTATAAGTTCGTTATTCATATCATAGAAGCGAAAGCCCATAGCTTGCAACATGCCCATGCCTGCATCATTCGTCGCACTACCTCCAATACCAACCAGAAACTTACGACAGCCTCGAGCTATCGCATCCATAATCATCTCTCCTGTACCAAAAGTAGATGTCACCCATGGATTGCGTTCATTTACATGCAGAAGAGGCAAGCCACTAGCTGCAGCCATCTCTAGAACAGCCGTATCACCAGCTATGCCATACGAAGCTTGGATTGGACGGCCCAAAGGATCACTGACCACACAGTTAACAATAGTACCCTTTAATGCACCAATAATAGCATCAACTGTACCTTCTCCACCATCCGCTACATTCACCGCAACAACCTCATAATCAGGGCAAACACTCAGTATGCCAAGACGAGCACTGGCAGCCACTTCAAGAGAAGTCATTGAGCCTTTAAAAGAATCAGAAGCAATAACTATCTTCATTTGCAATAAGAGTTAAAAAAGCAAATATGTCACAACACTACAAACGGTCAGCACTAATCCTACAATAGATTCATATGGGATAAGTTTGAGTCGTTCCTTCACGCTCATTCCCATAGAACCACCCGTTGCATGAAAAAAAGATCCATGTGGTAAATGATCTAACACAGTTGCACCCGCATTAACCATTGCAGCCCCCCAAACAGCAGTAACACCTGCTGCAACAATGGCATCTGCAAAAGAGGCGGAAGCAATAGTAGCACCGGCAGTAGTAGACGCAGTAGCAGCAGACATCAAAGCACCTGCAATAGGAGACATCAAAGTGCCACCATTACTCCAGCCTGCTAGTAGGTTAACTAATACATCCTTAATTGCAGACGCCTTTATAATACCAGCTAATGTTCCTGTACCAACCAACAAAATAGCTATCGTAGACATTTTTTCCAATCCATAGGATAAACATTTGGACATATTCTTCCAATTTCCTGTAGCTATAATTCCTACCACACCACCTACAGGCAATGCGATCATCGGATCAACTACGACACCAACAATAGGTCGTAGCGCTAGTAGCAAAATAGTAACAATTGGTCCTAACAAACTGCGCCACAGGCTAGGTAACTGCTCATCCGTCTCCTTTTGCAAACTTCCTTCCATCAGTTCGCCCTTAGGCATCAATGGAATAATAACAAACACTGTTATCAACAATCCAATAATCGCAGGTATAATACCAGCTGCCATTACAGAAGATAATGGTGCATCAAAATTCTCGGCTGCTATAATTGTATTTGGGTTAGGTGACAGGATATTTCCACACTTACCACCGCCTATCATAGCTAACAGAAGTTTTAACTTAGACAAATGTAACCGATTACCCATAATAATGGCAATAGGAGCAATAGTAATAACAGCCACATCAATAAACACGCCCATTGCAGTCAACAGCAGTGCAGACAAAGCTAAAGCTAAGTAGATGTATTTTTGCCCTAAGGCCTTGATTATACTACGGGCGATGGTAGAAGCAGCACCAGTCTTAACCAACATTCCCGTTAATACACCGGCGGCAATTATGCGAACTATTGCAGGAGTGATATCTTTCACCCCAGCAATCATCTCCGACACAGTAGTTTCCAACCCCCACCCAGCAAGCAGTCCACCAACCAAAGCACCTAAGATCAGGCTATAGACTGGTGATAATTTCCTAATTATCAATACAATTGACAGAATAAGTCCTATCAATGCAGCTAATGCACTATTCATATCACAAAATTAGATTTAAATGCCTTGCAAAGGTAATAAAATTCCACAACAAATACAAATTTTAATGAAATTAATTCTATTTTCTTGCATATCTCAAAAAAAAATTGTACCTTTGCAGGCTGATTATGTATCTTAATAGAAATATGCATAAACGAATGGGAACCATCAAACATAAAATAGCAGTATTCTTATATTTTGCCGTGATGATATTTGGCATGCAGTCTTGTGGGGAGTATCAAGCAATACTGAAGTCCAAAGATCCTGAGTTGAAATATCAACGAGCACTGACCTATTTTAACGACAAACAATATATCAAAGCACAAACTTTGCTTGACGAAGTCACCTCTTATTACCGAGGTACAGATCGTTCGCAAGATGTCTTGATATATTTGTCTCGCTGTTATATGGGCCAAAAGGACTACACCACTGCAGCAGAATACTATCAAGCTTATATCCAAAACTATCCTAAAGGACGTTACATAATTGAAGCCAGATTTCAAGCGGGTCACTGCTATTACCTTAATGCCCCAGACTCAAGATTGGATCAGGCTGAGACAAAAAGGGCTATTGAGTTATTTACACAATTCGTAGAACTATACCCAGAAAGTCCTTACGCTAAGCAAGCATATGACGAAATGAACGAATTATATGACAGATTAGCATACAAAGAGTATCTCAACGCAAAGACATACTACAATCTAGGTACCTACTTGGGGAATAATTATTTAAGCGCAGAGATCATTGCAAAAAATGCATTAGAAAAATATCCAACAAACAAATACCAAGAAGAATTAAACTGGCTAATATTACAAGCAAAATACCAACAAGTTATCAACTCATTTGATAATCGTCGCGAAGAGAGAGCCAGAGAAACCGAAGACGAATACTATAGTTTTATAACCCAATACCCTAATTCCAAGCATATTCCAACGGCGGAAAAAATAGGTAAGGAGTTAAAAAAGATTTTGACGAAATACAACAAATAGAATAATAAATTTAACACAACAAATATGATTGATTACAAGAAAACTACAGCCCCTAACAACACCATTACTAGGGACATGAACGAACTCACAGAAAAGGTAGGAAACGTGTATGAGACCGTAGCTATCATTGGCAAACGTAGCAACCAAATTAGCACAGCTCTTAAAAAGGAGCTAGACGCAAAGCTACAAGATTTTTCAGTTCCTCAAGATTCGATGGATGACACTTATGAAAACCTTGAGCAAATTGAGATTTCTAAAAACTACGAAGCATTGCCAAAACCATCGTTGATTGCTACTCAGGAGTTCATTGATGGTCAACTCATTTATCGTGGCGGCAACAAAGACGAGGCTCTTAAGTGATTCTTCAAGGCAAACATATTCTCATAGGAATTAGTGGCGGTATAGCTGCATACAAGATTCCTGAATTAATACGCCAGTTACGCAAAGCAGGCGCAGAAGTGCAAGTGACAACTACCAAAAATGCATTGGAGTTTGTCACTTCGCTTACACTGCAGACTGTTAGCGGGCACAAGGTATATTCAGATGTGTTTGCCGCTATTAATGAACATAGCACCGAACATATATCCCTACCCGATTGGGCAGACATGATGCTCATTGCACCTGCCACAGCCAATGTGCTTTGTAAGATGGCACATGGCATTGCAGACGACGCCCTCACTACGACTTTTGCTGCAATGCGCAAACCAGTACTTATTGCACCAGCGATGAATACAAATATGTATGAATCGCCAGCAACGAAACAAGCTATCCAGCAATTATCACAATGGGACAATATAACCATGCTTGATGCAGCTAGTGGAGAATTAGCTTGTGGTACTAGCGGCAAGGGACGCATGCAAGAAATTGACGTACTGTTAGCAGCAGCCCAATATGTACTTACACCCAAGACTCTAGACGGCAAACGAGTGCTTATTACCGCCGGTCCTACACACGAGGCAATAGATCCTGTTCGTTATATCACTAACGCATCGACAGGAAAAATGGGATATGCCATTGCTAGCGCTTGTTTGAGGCGAGGAGCACAAGTTACATTAGTGAGTGGACCAAGCCAAATATCAATGAAGGCTTGGGAGGCATTTGCACCATTAACCATAGTCCCCGTTACGTCTGCTATGGATATGTACAATGCTACACTTCATTCGTTTGACCAATCTGACATCAGCATACTCTGTGCCGCTGTCGCAGATTTTACGCCACAGACACAGGCATCTCAAAAGATCAAGAAAGAGAAAGGCCAAACCACAATGACTCTTGAGATGACAATAACGAAAGATATAGCTGCTAGTTTAGGAGAGATCAAGCGTAAAGATCAAAAACTGGTGGGCTTTGCATTGGAAACACATGATGAGTTGTCAAATGCTCAGCGCAAACTACAAACCAAAAACCTTGATATGATTGTACTTAATTCCCTCCAGGACAAAGGAGCAGGATTTGGTACAGACACCAATAAAGTGACATTTGTTTATCCAAATGGAACAACAAAAAACCTCCCCCTTATTTCAAAGGAAGAGGTAGCTGATGAGATTATCAATAATATATTAGAATAATCCTATTAGAACTTCAAAATTCTTTTCAAGATTGATTTATCTTCGTGTTTATCTTCAGTAACATTCTCTACTGAAGCCTCATTTTGGAATTCCTCTTTCTCAGGAACCCATTCTTTGCGTTCCTCAATCTCACCTAATTGATTTTGCACAAAAGCTATTACATCATTGAGGCCTTCTGTAAAGTGAGCGAAATCCTCCTTGTACAAAAATACTTTGTGCTTTTCAAACTGTGGAGCCTCAGCCTCGCCCATTTGCTTACGTTTGCTTTCAGTAATACACAAATACAAATCCTCATTGCGAGCTTTCTTAACATCTAAATAATAGATGCGTTTTCCCGCCTTAACTGAACGCGAATAAACAATTTCGGGTTCGTTCTTACCTTCAAATCTACGATTTTCCATCTCTTATTAATGTTACATTAGTTTAACACCGCAAAGTTACATATATTTTTTGAATTATGCAACAAATTAGACAATTTTTATACTAATATGTAGAATTTTCCGTCTTCAAATCAATTAAAAGTTCCTGCATCGAATTAAAAACTTTGTCTGCACCTGCATTTAGTAAGTCTTCTCGCTCCAAAATACCAGTATTCACCGCATATACCACCAAACCTGCAGCTTTACCAGATTGAATCCCCAAGGGGGCATTCTCCACCACGATACACTGTTCTTTTGCCATGCCTGAACGTTCCCACGCTTTTATATAGGGCTCGGGATCTGGTTTACCCTTTACCACATCAAAAGCAGTAATCATTCTGTCTGTCGAAAAAACAGGAGGTAGCACCTTATTTAATTTATCTAATAACGTACGCATGCCACTTCCTGTCACGACCCAGATTTGATCGCCACAAGATTGCACAAATTCTAACACACTTGCTACTCCATTAATTACAGGTGTTCCTCCTGCTTTCTGCTCGAGCATTGTGTAGTATGAAGATTTTTCTGCATAAATTGTCTGGATCTCTTCTGGCGTAGCTTCACGACTATACGCTTTCAATATCGCTTCACGTATTACAGATTCACCAGTGCGACCTTCATTGATATAACAATCTCGCACTGTAAAAGGAAGACCATGTTGCTTCATAACCTCCTCCCAGGCTATAGCATGATTAGGCATAGAGTCGAAAAGCACGCCATCCATGTCAAAAAAATAAGCTTTATTCATATCGGATATTTATTTGCATGCAAAGGTATTACAAAAAATGCATATACACAAGTATCTGCACTATTTTTATTATCTTAAATTCTATTTATTTGCTTATTTCAAAATATTTTTATACCTTTGCAGCCTAATATATACAAAAACATCTTCCTATTAAGAATAATACATTTATATATTATAATACCTTCAATCTACTTTTATCATGTCAACAAATGCTAAAACAAAGAAAGTGAGCGCATTAAAAGCTCAATGTATTACCCACATCCAGGCTGGAGAAAAATTGCAAGCAGTCAAAGTCTACAAAGAAGCCAAAGGCGTTAGTTTGGCAGAGGCGAAAGATGTTATCGACAGACTAGCCGAAAAATTGCAAGCAGAAGGTAGCATGCAATACGAGGCTGCTAATATTGAGCAACCAACAGAAACGCATGACCATTCTGCCCAAGAATCAGACGGATCACTCGAAGAAAGATGCCTAGAACTAATCAAATCAGGCAACATCCTTCAAGCTGTGAAATTATATAAAGACGAATCTGGTGCTGGACTAAAAGAAGCAAAAGACACCATTGATGCATGGGTTGCAAAACTTAGAAACGATATTCCTAGTCCACAAAAAGGTTGCGGCGCAACCATTGTAATTGTTATTATCGTTACGACAATATTAGGATTAATCATTATGTAATGTAATATCTTCTACTAACATTCCATAACAAAAGAACACCCTTTGCGTAAAGGGTGTTCTTCTTTATATCTTAATATTCATTATTGATGCTCTGGACGCAACAAATCATTTACTGTTTTTACTGGATTAAAAGTAGTAACCGGCACCTCTACAAATATTGTATTCCAGCGACTCATGGCCCCATTCCAAAGACCAGGCAACTCAAGAGCAAGCAACTCTTTACCATCCTTTGACTTATGAGAAATAAAACCAGTCTTCTCATCTACGAAATCAGGTAAATGATAAGGTTTACCTTCTGCATCACGAGTAGCACAAACTAGGTCCACCGGATTAAAGTGAGTTGCTTGTTGCATCAACGCTGGATCAGAAATTTGACTAGACTCCAATATTTGACACGAGATAGTGCCGTCTTCCTCACGCACAAGGAAAGGGCCACCACCAGGTTCCCCTGTATTTTTAACTACTCCACACACACGCAATGGACGTTGCAATTTAACTTTCTGCTCTGCTGTTAGGTTAGGATCCTGAAGTTTCTCAAACACCCTCTTTTGCTCGGTGACTAACACACCTGCAAGTAGTTGCTTATAACGAACTGTATCATCCTTGAGGCGATCTGGAACCACATTATCGATATTCTTAATGAAGATCACATCTGCATTTTGTTCGTTGAGATTCTCAATGAGTGCGCCATGGCCACCTGGACGGAAGAGGAGTTTGCCATCCGCAGTGCGGAATGGTGTGCCATCAGGGTTAGCTGCGAGCGTATCGGTTGATGGTTTTTGCTCAGAATATGAGATATGGAATTTCACGCCCAACTTCTCCTCGTAAGCAGCTTGATGCTCTGCCAAATGCGCTTGGAAGAGAGGCAAATGCTCATGACTAACGGTGAAATGGATATTCACTTCGCCTTTTGAAGCTGCATACATAGCACCTTCAACCAGGTGTTCTAAAGCAGGAGTGCGAGCACCATCTTCGTATGAATGGAAGAGGAGCAATCCTTTAGGCAAATTGCCATAATTCATATCCTTAAGTAGATGACTTACAGCATCTTGTCCTTCAAGTCCTGCCAACTGATTAGCAAAAGCAAAATGCTCTTTTTCAGCGAGGAATTTCTCTATAAACTTTGTCTTTTCGCCAGTCTCGAGATACTCAAATAGGTCCTTAAACATACGACTAGCAGCACCGCTAGCAGGAACAAACTTCAGTACTGTATGTCCTTCGTTGAGGTAGTCCTGCCACGCTTTAACATAAGCATCAATCTCCTCTTCTGTAGGGTTGAGTACTCCGTTTTCTACTGATGCAGCAGAAACGATGTCTAATTCAGGAAAACCAGTAGCAAAGGATTGGAGTTGTTTTTCGGCTTTCTGTACAAAGATGCCACGCGCCTGAAGTTGCGCTAAGTCAGATGGTGTAAACATGGTATAAATTGTGTTTTTTGGGTTAGCGTTGCAAAATTACGAAAAATATTTTATATACACAAAGATTTTTAATAGGAAATACGAGAAAGTAGTGAAATTGTTAGAAAGATTATACGGAGATCCTTCGGTGAGATTCCGATGAGGTTCCGATGAAGTCCCTATGAAGTCCCTATGCAGACAGAGGGCAAGATAAAGGTTTAGGGTTTAGAGGTGAGGGGTGATCTTTTGAAAATATTTGGCACTTAACTTGTGTATGTGCATTTTTTTTACTAATTTTGCACCCGATGGCTGGAATATACATTCATATCCCTTTCTGTAAGAGTCGCTGCAAATACTGCGACTTTTTCTCTACTACGCAACTAGAGAAACGAGAATCCTATATCCATGCAGTCATCCAGGAATGGCAAGCCTATCAATCCCAATGGAGAAAGCAAGATATTCGCACCATCTATATCGGCGGCGGAACTCCTAGTTTGTTATCTATTGAGAGCCTTCAGCACCTACTCCACTCCATCCTAAGTAGCATTCATTCCTCTCGTATTCAGGAGATTACGCTAGAAGCCAATCCTGGTGATATAACAGCCGAAAAGATACAAGCATGGCGAAGTATAGGTATCAACCGATTAAGTATTGGTATTCAAAGTTTTAACGATCGGCTACTACAACTAGTAGGCAGACGACACACTGCCCAAGAAGCCATACAAGCGGTTAAGACAGTGCAAGCAGCAGGCATTACGAATATATCTATTGATCTAATGTACGCTCTGCCCACACAGACCATGGCCGAATGGCAAAATGATGTCGTTCAAGCATTAAAACTCAATGTTCCCCATATTTCCAGCTACGGACTTATATACGAAGAGGGAACTCTGCTCACCCATTGGTTAGAACAAGGCAAGCTTCACGCCATTGACGAAGAAAAAGAGATGCTCATGTATGACCACCTAGTAGAGCAACTCACTCAACATGGATACGAACATTATGAGGTAAGCAATTTTGCCCTACCAGGGCTATATTCCAAACACAATTCTAGTTATTGGAATGACACCCCATATTTAGGACTAGGCGCGGGCGCACACAGTTATGATGGAGAGAAACGATGGTGGAATGTGGCAGATATTGACCATTATATCACCCAAGCTACAAACCACCAATTAACCCCCGAAGAAGAAATCATCACACCAGAAGCTCGACATACCGAGCAAGTGATGCTTGGACTACGAACTAGCAGAGGGATCAAATGCACCGCTGTTGATATGGAGAAAGCATCCGCCTATATTTCTAAAGGACTACTACAATTGCAAGACGATAACCTAGTCGCGACAACCAAAGGATACCATATATTGAATCGAATAATAGAAGACCTTGTTTAAGACCAATTATATGTTATACAATATAAAACGAGTTTTTTGTTTGCATATTTATATTTTTTTTAGTACCTTTGCCACAGATTTTGCAATAAGATAATTTTAAATACGATTACAATGAAGAAAACATTCTTAACTACTCTCTTTGCAATATGCGCAATTTTCGCATTTGCAAATGAGCCTTATTTCCGTGCTACATGGATTAGTACTGTAAGTAACATTGACTTCCCTAGAGTAGCCGACAGAGGTAACTACGAAGCACAAAAGAAACATCTAGTTGAGATGCTTGATCAATTGCAAGCTACGAATATCAATGCAGTTGTTTTCCAAGTTCGTCCTACAGCAGATGCGCTCTACAAATCTGAATTAGAGCCATGGAGCCATTGGCTAACCGGCAAACAAGGTGTTGCTGCCACATACGATCCATTGGAGTTAGTATGCGCCGAAGCACACAAGCGCGGAATTGATGTACATGTATGGATCAACCCATACCGCGTGACTATCCCAGGTATGAATGTGGAAAATCTTGCACCGAACCATATCTATCACAAACACCCAGAATGGTTTGTTAAATATGGTAAACAATGGTATTTCAACCCTGCATTACAAGAGACACGCGATTTCTTGTGCCAAGTGGTAGCCGACCTGGTTAGCCGCTACGATATCCAAGCTATTCACATGGACGACTATTTCTATCCATATCCTATCTCAGGTGAAGTATTCCCAGACACAACCAACTTTGCTAACGATCCTCGTGGCTTCAAGAATATTGGTGATTGGCGTCGTGACAATGTTAACCTAGCTATTAAGCAAGTACATGAAACTATCATCAGCATCAAACCAGAGGTTCAATTCGGTATTTCTCCATTTGGCATATGGCGCAACAAGAAGAATGATCCACGCGGTAGCGAGACCAATGGTCTGCAAAACTACGATCAACTCTATGCCGATATTCTGCTTTGGATGGAAAAAGGATGGATTGACTATGTTGTTCCTCAGCTCTATTGGGAGATTGGCAAGAAAGTAGCTGATTATAAAATACTTGCTCATTGGTGGGCACAACATGCTACTGACAAATGCCGCGTATACATTGGTATGGCTCCATTCCACCTTGGCAGCGAAAAAGGTGCAGCCGCATGGAGAGAAGGCAACGAAATTTGTCGCCAACTGCGTCTTAATGCAACTATTCCTGGTATTACTGGTGAGTGCTACTTCCGTGCTTGCGATTTGATTAACAACCGCTGCAACTTAACCGATAGCCTCAAGCAAGTATTCTACCCAACATATGTTCCTGCACCAAAGAAATAATTAAAAGTGCATAGGTAATTGGTAAAAAAGATACACGGACGGCAATATTGTCGTCCGTGTATCTTGCATATATCAAAAAAAAATGCTACTTTTGCAAAAAAATATAATCTATGGAAATTATTATTAGTATTGTTGCTTTAATCGCGGGCACCACTGTAGCATTTGTGGTATATTACATCATGCGTCAACAATTGACACGCCTGCAAGAACAGTTGGCAAAAACCGAGCAAAACCTGAGCATTGAACAAGAGAAATGCAAAGCAAAAGAAATTGAAGTTGCGGCTAAAACTGCAGAGTTAACTTTTGAACGCAAAGCTACTGAAGAAGCACGCAAACAGGCAGACGAAAAGTTAGCAGAACAAATCAAATACCTGCAGACTGAACTAACTAACACTACGCAACAATTGCTGGATATTCGTAGTGCAAAGTTGGAGCAGTCCAACAAGACGCAAATGTCTTCCATCATTGATCCGCTCAAAGAGACTATCTCTAAACTGGAAAAAGAAATGAAGGAGACACAAACTCAACACGGCAATACCACTACTCGTCTGGAGCAAAGCATCAAGAACCTTGTTGAAAAAACTGAATCTATTGGTACACGAGCTGACCGACTAGTAGAGACGTTACTCTATCAACCTAAATCACAAGGAGATTGGGGAGAATTGGTTGTAAAAGAGATGCTGGAAAGTCAAGGACTTAAAGAAGGTATACACTATGTGTACCAACCTACACTACGGGATGAGAAGGGTCAGACTCTGCGAAATGAGGAGACCAATAAAATCATGCGACCTGACTTCATACTCCACTTGGATGAAAAAGAAGATGTCATCATCGATTCCAAGATGACCATTACTTCTTATGACAATTATGTACATGCCAAGACAGATGAAGAACGCGAACAATATGCTAAGGAAATTCTAAGTAGTATCCATGGTCATATTGCTGAACTGAAACGCGCCAATTACTCAGCATATATTGAAAATGGCAGACGATCAGCAGATTTTGTGTTTATGTTTATTCCTAATGAAGGAGCTATGCAAGTAGCTATGGCTAACGAGAAAAACCTATGGCGTGACACCTTCCTTAATGACCGCATTTTTATCGTCAGCGAAATGAATCTCTATGCTGCACTACGCATTGTTAATGTTACATGGCGACAGATAGAGCAAAACAAAAGTTATGCAAAAGTATTCCAAACAGTAGGTTTATTGCTAGATCGTTTGAACGGATTCATCGAAAAATTTGGTAAAATAGAAAAGGGTCTTCAACAAGCATCTAAGGCATATGACGAAGCTAATAACCAATTGATGATCAGTTCTCAAAGTGTATTGAGTACAGGAAAACGACTAAGCGAAATGGGTGTAAAGACCAAAAAGTCGCTTCCTATTGCCACCATAGACTCCAACGACGAAAACGATTAATAATTTATTTATTATATGAACAAGATTGTATTTATCACAGGAGCGTCATCAGGTATTGGCGCTGCTTGTGCAAAAAGGTTTGCACAAGCAGGTTATGATCTAATACTAAATGCACGCAGCGAAGAAAAACTTCGCCCTCTACTAGAGGAATTAGCTCAATCCTACTCCATTCAGGTGTGTCCATTGATCTTTGATGTGCGCGATCGTAAGGCAGCCCAACAAGCCATAGATTCACTTCCAGAAGGATTCAAAGCGATTGATGTGCTGGTTAATAACGCAGGACTAGCACTGGGAATGGACAAAGAATACGAGGGCATAGAGGAGAACTACGACACCATGATTGATACCAATATTACAGCTCTGCTGATGATTACTCGCATGGTAGTACCAGGTATGATTAAACGCGCAAAAGGACATATCATCAATATTGGTTCAGTAGCAGGAGATGCTGCTTATCCTGGAGGAAGCGTATATTGCGCAACAAAAGCTGCTGTTAAGGTACTAAGTGATGGTCTGCGTATGGACTTGGTTCATACTCCATTGCGAGTAACTAATGTTAAACCCGGATTGGTGGAAACAAATTTTAGCATCACTCGTTTTGCCGGCGACAAAGAGCGTGCAGACAAAGTTTATCAAGGTATCAAACCACTGACTGGTGACGATATAGCTGATGTTGTATTTTATGCTGCAAGCGCTCCCTCACATGTGCAAATAGCCGAAGTGCTAGTGTTAGCTACCCACCAGGCGAGTGGTAGTCTTGTATATAGAGAATAACCAATATGAAAAAGGGTCTTATTATAGCTGGCATAATGACCATACTGATGGCTTGCCAAAATCAATCCAATACACCTATGATTTCAGAAGCGAGCATTCAACAAGCGCTCACATCTATCGTCCAATCTCATCCCAATGTAGATTCATTACTAACTGAGCGAGGAGTGAGACAAGTGGCTGCCTTATGGCAACAGACAGATGGTACAGAGGCCGATTTTGTAGAATTGGTCACCACCCACTACGCAGCCACGGCAGAGGAGAGAAAGGTACTATTTGATAGGCTATCTTATATCCTTGAGCAATGCGGGCAAAGTGCTGATTTACTGAACAATACACTACAAGAGCCAACTACCCTAGTGGGCAAAGGAGAACCTTGTGTAGTAGATTGGATTATCAGCGGATATAGTCCTATCGCCCATTTCACGGAAGATATGTTTGCCAACAAACTGGCACATATTTGCGTACTCAATTTTCCCTCGTACACATTGGAGGAAAAGAATTTACTAGGGCAAGAATGGACTCGCCAAGAATGGGCTTATGCTCGTATGGGTGAGGTGTTTAACACCCGTATTCCAGGTAGTGTATATGCACATAGTTCACAAGCTATGAGTGAAGCAGAAAACTATATAGCTGGGTACAATATCATGATGCACTGCCTACGCAATGAAGAAGGAGAACAACTTTGGCAAGAGCCCATGGCATTACTCTCACACTGGAATCTACGCGATGAATTGAAATCCAATTACGCCAATATTCCAAATGCTCATGAAAAACAAGAGATGATATATCAGGTCATGCTCCGAATCATTCGCCAAGAGATACCTGAATGTGTGGTAAACAATGCTGATTATATTTGGCATCCTTTCTCCAATAATGTCCAAGACATCAAAGGTTCAAAGAATCAAGAATGTGGAAGAGAGCCTGATACACGTTACCAAAAAATCATCGATATCTTCCATGCTATGCAACAGATAGACACCTATCGTCCTGATGCTCCATCCCATGTGTTGCGCACTTTCAACGAGGACTTAGAGATACCACAATCAGAGATAGAATCACTATTCATCCAACTTCTACAATCTGATGAGATCAAGGCTGTTGCACAAATTATCCGCGAGCGTTTAGGACGAGATTTGCGCCCATATGACATTTGGTATGATGGTTTCAAAAGTCGAAGCAGTGTATCTGAAGATTTGTTAACATCTCAAACACAATCTCGCTACCCTACTGCCAAAGCTTTTGAGAAAGACATGCCACGCATGTTAACAGACCTTGGATTTAGCCAAGACAAAGCACAAGAGATTGCAGCTCATATCGTCGTGGAAGCTGCTCGTGGTTCTGGACATGCTCGTCCATGTGTTGGTCGTAACCAACCTGCGCGCTTGCGCACGCGTATTAATGATAAAGGTATGGACTACAAAGGCTACAATATAGCAGTACATGAGTTCGGACACAATGTAGAAGAAGTGATATCGCTCTACGATATAGACTACTATACCCTGGCAGGTATCCCTAATACGGGTTTTACGGAAGCAAGTGCGTTTTTGTTTCAGCAACGTGATCTGCAATTACTCGGCCATGGAAAACAAATCATGAGCAGAGATGCCACACTAGATATAATTTGGAGTATGTACGAGATAATGGGTGTTAGTCTCGTAGATATGGCCATGTGGCAGTGGTTGTATGACAATCCAAAAGCTAATGCTGCTCAATTACGCGAGGCTGTTATTGCCATCGCAGGAGATATCTGGAACAAATACTATGCACCTTTACTCGGCGAGCAAGACTGCCCATTACTAGGTATTTATTCACATATGATAGGTTATGCATTGTACTTACCGGGTTACCCTATTGGCCAATTGGTACAATTCCAATTAGAAGAACACTTAGCCAAATGCGAGACTCCTGCTGAATTTGCACAAGAGTACACACGCATCTACCAACAAGGAAAACTTACCCCTGATGCATGGATGCGAGGCGCTGTAGGAGAGGCAATAAGTGTAGAGCCTATTCTAAAAGCTGTGCGTAAGGCGATAAATTAAAGGTGTGAGGTAAAGTCATAAACAAAAAAAAGGGAGCACGAAACAATCTCCCTTTTTTTTGCTATTTACATAGCACCAATCATTGGACTAGTTTTATACGATCTTAGCAGGAATCAATTTCTCGCGAATTTTGATATAGATGATAGTCTCCTTCTTTGCAAAAGCAGTCTTAACATAGCCCATACCTACACCTATCTTGGTAGTTGGCAACATAATACCACTCGTCACATTACCAATGGTATTACCCTCTGCATCACAGATCTCATATCCGCAGCGTGGGATAGCACGTTCTTGGCACTCAAAGTGTACCAACTTGCGTTGTACACCCTCAGCCTTTTGCTTGAGCAAGAACTCCTTATCAATAAAATCCTTGGCATCAAACTTGGTGATCCATCCCAAGCCAGCCTCCAATGGAGAAGTGGTATCATCAATATCGTGTCCGTAGAGGCAATACCATTTTTCTAGACGCAAACTATCACGAGCACCCAAGCCAATAGGAGCTAAACCAAATGGTTTACCCACTTCAAAGAGTGCATCCCAGATTTGTTGGCTATGCTCTTTAGGGAAATACAATTCAAAACCACCTGCACCTGTATAACCAGTATTACTGAGGATAACACCCTGCACACCTGCGAATGACCATTCGCGGAATGCATAATATGGAATCGCGCTCAAATCTGCATCCGTCAACAATTGAAGCATCTCTGTAGCCTTAGGACCTTGAACTGCCAATTGACCATAGCGATCGCTTGCATTCTCTAGTTGTACACCAAAAGTGTTGTGCTCGTTTACCCATGCCCAGTCTTTATCAATATTACCAGCATTTACTACGAGCAAATACTTGGTGGTGGAATACTTGTAGATAATCAAGTCATCTACGATACCACCTTTACCATTAGGGAAACAAGTGTATTGTGCTTTACCTGCCTCTAGTTTGCTTACATCATTGGTAGTGATATATTGCAAGAAATCAAGTGCTTTTTCACCTTTTACCCAAAACTCACCCATGTGGCTCACATCAAACACACCCACGCCTTCGCGCACAATAATGTGTTCTTGGTTGATACCAGTAGGATACTGAATAGGCATGTTAAAGCCTGCAAAATCTGCCATCTTCGCTCCCAAAGCGATATGGATGTCTGTAAATGGAGTTGTTTTCATATATTCTTTAAGTTCAAGATTGTTCAAAATAGTTCAAAATAGTTCAAAGTTGTTTCAACGTTGAACTCGAAGCCTGTCACGCCAACGTGACAATCTTCAAAATTACTTGCATTGCCTTCTCCATAGAAGGAATAGGCAAATATTCGTAACGGCTGTGGAAGTTCACACCACCTGCAAAGATGTTAGGACATGGCAGTCCTTCGAATGATAGACGTGCACCATCTGTTCCTCCACGAATGGGTTGCACCTTAGGGGTTACACCCACCTCTTTCATTGCTTCTTCCACCAAAGTCACAATATGCATGACTGGCTCTACCTTCTCGCGCATATTATAGTATTGGTCTCGAATCTCAATTTCTACGGTGCCTTCACCATATTCTTGATTAATCTTACGCACCAAGTGCTCCATCTCACGCTTACGGCTCTCAAAACGAGCACGGTCATGATCACGGATAATGTATTGAAGCGTGGTCTCCTCTACACTACCATTCATAGCGATCAAGTGGTAGAATCCCTCGTAGCCTTGTGTATGTTCAGGAGTCTCCCAGCGAGGGAGCATCATAGCCAAATGGTTTGCAATACGCATAGAGTTGATCATCTTGTGATAACCATAACCTGGGTGTACATTCACACCATGAACCTTGATCTTACAACCCGCTGCGTTGAAGTTCTCGTACTCCAATTCGCCAATAGCACCACCATCCATGGTATAGGCGAAGTCGCAACCAAACTTCTCCACATCAAAGTGATCTGCACCTTGACCGATTTCCTCGTCAGGTGTAAAGCCTACACGAATTTTACCATGCTTGATTTCAGGATGTTGAATCAAGTATTCGCAAGCAGTTACAATCTCTGCCAAACCAGCTTTATCATCCGCACCAAGGAGTGTGGTACCATCAGTCATGATAATATCTTGACCTTTGTAATCAAGTATCTCAGGGTATTTAGCTACCTCAAACACGATATTCTTCTCTGCATTGAGCACCACATCATTGCCATCATAGTTCTTGACGATATGCGCCTTGACATTCTTGCCGCTAGCATCTGGTGCTGTGTCCATGTGGGCAATAAAGCCAATAGTAGGCTTACCCTCTACATTAGCAGGCAAGGTAGCCATCACATAGCCATTATCGTCCAGTGTTACCTCTTGCATACCTATTTCCTTCAATTCAGCAGCAAGGTACTTAGCAAACTCCATTTGTCCAGGAGTGGAAGGAGTCATGTTGGTTTCTTCATCTGAAGTAGTGCAAAAACTCACATACTTCAAAAATCTTTCAGTAATGTTCATAGTACTATATTCATTTTGTTAATATCTTGTTGTTTCCATGCAAGGATGTTGTCACAAACATTCTCACACATAGCGATTCTTCCTTCCCATGTTCCTGTTCCTGTATGAGGTGAGAGGACAACATTGTCTAATGTGAGTAACTCGGGATGAATTTGTGGTTCATGCTCATACACATCCATCGCAGCACCTGCAATCTCGCCCTTCTGGAGTGCCTCCACCAGAGCTTGTTCATCAACATGCGCACCACGTGCAGTATTAATGAGATAAGCCGTAGGTTTCATCATCTTCAGTTCTTTCTCCCCTATTAGATGCTTCACCTCGGGTGTATATGGTAGGTTGAGGCTCACAAAATCTGCTGTTTGGAGTAGTTCCTCTTTGCTCACATACCTCACCTCATAACCTAATTGTCCAATGATCTCATCCCCCAATGGTTTACGATTATGATATATAATACGCATACCTGAAGCTACTGCTCTGCGTGCTAAAGCTTGACCAATACGTCCCATACCAATGATTCCCAAGGTCTTACCATAAAGAGAGTGACTGAGATTATTCATTACCCCAAACGCTTCTGCAGTACCCAAACGTAGTTTTCTATCAAACTCCGCTGTACGTCTTGCCACATCATGCATCAATGCAAAAGCCAATTCTGCAGTAGGTTCTATCACTGGCTGAGGGGTATTAGTCACACGTATACCACGCTCTCGGCAAGCATCTAAATCTATATTATTAAAGCCTACTCCGAAATTAGTAATCAGGCGTAGGTATGGTGCACTATTGATCATTTCTCGCGTAACGCGATAATCAAAGGTACTTACCAACACCTCAGCCTCCTCTAACGGAGCATAGAGTGTATGTCCTTGTAAACGTTGAAATCCCTCCTCAGGTAATATGGTCGTAAATGCTATTTTCATGGTATCTCTTATTATCTAACATCCAACAGCGTAGCGGTCTAACTTCTAACTGCGTTAGCGATCTAATAACTACTTCCCTCCTACGAGTTTCTTGATTTCGCTTAGTTTATTTAAAGCATCCAGCGGAGTCAAGTTATTGATATCCAAATTCTTTACCTCGTCTCGTATTTGCTCCAGTACAGGGTCATCTAGCTGGAAGAAACTCAATTGCATACCACTAGGTGCACTCACGGTAGCCTTGCCACTACCTATAGTATCTTGGCTATTGGTGATAGGTGATTGGCTATGGTCGGTCTCCAAGTCCTTGAGTATTTGATTAGCTCGTTGAATAATCGACGATGGCATACCTGCTAATTTAGCCACATGGATACCAAAACTATGCTCAGATCCTCCACGCACTAACTTACGCATGAATATCACCTTGCCATTGGCTTCGCGAACTGAGACATTATAGTTACGAATCCTTTGGAAACTATCCTCCATTTCGTTGAGTTCGTGGTAGTGCGTAGCAAATAGCGTCTTAGCATGTCCTCGTTGTTCATGGATATACTCCACAATGGCCCATGCGATAGAGATACCATCATAAGTACTTGTTCCTCGTCCCAGCTCATCAAAGAGCACCAAACTGCGCTCACTCAAGTTATTCAAGATACTTGCAGCCTCGTTCATCTCCACCATAAAGGTACTCTCGCCCAACGATATATTATCGCTGGCACCCACACGAGTAAAGATCTTGTCCACCACACCGATGCTAGCACTCTCTGCAGGGACAAAACTACCCATTTGTGCCATCAATACAATCAATGCTGTTTGACGCAACAAAGCTGACTTACCCGCCATGTTTGGACCTGTAATAATAATAATCTGTTGTCCATTGTTATCAAGCAGCACATCGTTAGGTACATACTCTTCGTCCAATGGTAATTGCTTCTCTATCACAGGGTGACGACCTTGACGAATATCTATCACAAGACTATCATTGATAGCTGGGCATACATACTTATTCTCCACCGCTACCGCAGCAAAACCCATCAAACAGTCTAGTTGTGCTATCACATTAGCATCCATCTGCATTTGGCTCACATACTCGGTAAGCGCCAACATGAGTTCGGTATATAGACGTGTCTCAATTATTTGAATCTGCCCCTCAGCATTGAGAATCTTGTCCTCATACTCCTTGAGTTCTTGTGTGATATAGCGCTCGGCATTGACGAGAGTCTGCTTTCTTATCCACTCCTCTGGCACTTGATCCTTGTAGGTATTACGTACTTCTAGGTAATAGCCAAAGACATTGTTGTATCCTATCTTGAGGCTTGCGATACCTGTAGTTTCTATCTCACGTTGTTGTATCTGCAATAGTCGTTCTTTTCCATGTGCTTGGATATCGCGCAGATCATCTAATTCCGCATTGATACCTCTTGCAATAGTATTAGGACGTCCTTGTACTGCTGGTGGATCAGGTGTAATCTCACGTTTAATACGCTCACGAATCTCTGTACATAGGCTCAGTTGCTCACCTAATAGTTGCAAGTAGTTATTATCCGTTGCACGCTCACAGATTGCTTTGATAGGAGCAATAGCATCCAAAGCCACACCCAACTGAATCATCTCGCGAGGAGAGATTCTGCCAGTAGATATTTTACTCACTATACGCTCCATATCCATGATACGCTCTAGACTCTCACGAATAACTGCTCGCTCTTGTGGGTGCTTAAACAGATACTCCACCACCGTCTGACGATTGCGGATAGCACGCACATCCTTTAGTGGGAAAGCTAGCCATCTATGTAGCAATCGTCCACCCATAGGAGTAGTGGTACGGTCAATAATCTGGTATAGCGTCACACTATCTTCTCGCTGACCGCCAAGTAACTCCAAGTTACGGATAGTAAAGCGGTCCATCCACACATATTTATCTTCCTCTATGCGACTAAGATGCTGTATATGACCTGTTTGCAAGTGCTGGGTAGCATCCAAATAGTGCAATATCGCACCCGCAGCTATCACACCCTCTGGCAATTGATCAACACCAAATCCTTTGAGGTTTTGTACTTGGAACTGCTTGGTCAAACGATCCATAGCTGCATCGTGCGTCATCATCCAGTCATCCAATTCAAAAGTAAAGTACTTGGTTCCAAAAGCAGCCTCAAGGTTCGTCTTCTTGCCACGAAGATACAGCACCTCCTTGGGTGAAAAATTCACGAGTAGTTTATCTATATAATCAGCCGTCCCCTCCGCCACAAGGTATTCACCTGTAGAGATATCCAAAAAGGCTACACCCACACTCCTCTTACCAAAATGCACACATGCTAGCCAGTTGTTTTCCTTTTGTTGTAGTGTGGTATCCGAATAACTCACACCTGGGGTCACCAATTCTGTCACACCACGCTTGACAAGCTTCTTGGTCAGTTTTGGGTCTTCCAATTGGTCACAAATAGCCACACGCATACCTGCTCGTACCAACTTAGGTAGGTAGGTATCTAACGCATGAAAAGGAAAACCAGCCATCTCCAATGCTTTAGCCTCCTTGCTGGCACCATTACTGCGGTGAGTAAGAGTGATATTCAATATCTTACTTGCACGCACAGCATCCTCTGCATATGTCTCATAAAAGTCACCACAACGAAACAGCAATATCGCATCTGGATATTGATTCTTAATCTCACGAAATTGTCGCATCATCGGTGTTTCTTGTACTTCTATCTTTGCCATAATTATTTCAACATCACATCTAATTTCAGGTTAAACATTCTACCCGTTAGGGTATTAGGAGTTCTCCACTGTTGTCCCGTAGCATCTGTAGTCCAATAATAACTATTCACATTAGGTTCTCCTATCAAATTGAAGACTTCCAATTGCACGCTCCAACTATCCACATGTTTCGATTTTTTCATCCATTTATCGGTAGCTGCCGAGAATACACGGCTAGCTCCTATATCAACCCTCTGATAATCTGCCATATGTCCCATATAGCGCAATTTCTCATTGCGTGGATAACCATAAGGCATACCCTCACTATAGATAAACTTGAGATGAACTTTGTATTGTGGCAATTGAGGCAGATAGTCTTGAAAATAAATAGTCAAGTTATATCGCTGCTCTTGTGGAGTTGGAATCCAGCCCAATTCATATTTGTCATCCACAAATCGCATTCTGCTGCGCATAGTGGAAAAACTAATCCATGAGTCTGCTCCTGGCACCAATTCACCCATCAATTTCAAATCCAACCCAAGCGTATACCCCTCACTATCATTCACACCTGAATATCTCACGCGCACATTATCTACGGTATAACTCTCCATGCGATCAATGAGCTTACCATATGCTTCTGCAGTAAATTTAAATGGTCTTCCCCATGCCCTGAAATAATAATCAGCTCCCATTACCAACTGCCACGAACGCTGTGCTTTCAGTTTATTATTTAGATGTATGCGATTCACCGCTCCATCATCTTGCACCACTTGGCGAAGCTCTTTGTAGAACGGAGCTTGGTAGTATAATCCTGTAGCTACACGGAAAGTAAAATCTCGCTTCCAACCTGGCAACCATACTACACTCAGACGAGGACTTGGCAATACCTCATTGGTAAAACTCCACCAGTTCATACGCATACCTGCTGTCAGATACACCTTTCCTTGATCTGTTGACCATTGATAGGTGTTTTGTGCATAGGCTTGCAATCTACCACTCAACATGTTTGTCGTTCCTTTCAAAGCATAGTACAAAGCCATCTCTTGTTCCAAATTAGGCATACTATAGCCCATCGAATCACGCCATTCCCACTCGCTGATGCGATCATTGATCATCTCTACTTGTCCACTAAGGCCCCATTGCAAGTTATTTTGCCCCTTTTTCCATACTCCTGAATGAGCCAATGTGATCATTCCTGCTTGTAGCCTATTGCGGGCATGTTCATGAAATACACCCGTACCCAATATTCCTTCGCTCGTAAGATTACCACTTGTAATCTCTTCTCCCCTAGGATTACCTCCGCTTTCTGCATTATTACCGTCCTCACCCATATCCATTGGTTTCTCACTCAGAACATACTCATTCAGTATATCATAAGTCTCTGTCTCATGGGTATAAAATCCGCTTAGATCCAAATTCAGTCGTATATTGCGCGTAGGTTGATTACTGATATTCAGGGCTGCAAAAGCTGTACGGAACATATCTTTCTCTTGACCCTCAAAGTAAATCTCTTTTTCCAAAGATTGTTGCAGGGTACCTGTTGCCATTCTGCTAGAATCTGGAGAAAAAACATAGCTATTCTGAGAGAAGTTTCCCAGCAAGGTAATATCCCATCGGCGTTGCTTACCCACTTTCCATGTCATCTGCGTCTGATAATCCACATAGTTTGGATGATACTCACCCTTAGTGGCCATGGTTCCCAATAGGTAGCGTGAGGTTTTGTAGCGAATGCCATGCATCTGACTTTGCACACTATCACCCCAACCCACATAAGCACTAGCACCTAGCAAACTCAAACTCAAACGAGACTCAAAGGCTGTTGGGCGCTTGTATTGTATATCCAACACGGATGACATCTTATCACCATATTTCACATCAAAACCACCTGCAGAAAACTCCACTCTCTCCACCATATCTGGATTCACAAAACTCAAACCCTCTTGTTGTCCACTTCTAATCAACAAGGGACGATGAACCTCCAAACCATTCACATATACTGAGTTCTCATCATAACTACCACCACGCACATTATACTGACTACTCATCTCGTTGTTCTGACTGACACCTGCAAAGGTTATCAGCAGGCTCTCTATACCACCACCTGTAGCATCGGGCATCAAGCGTGCCGTCCCCACATCTATGTGGTCCATCGTATTGGTCTGATGTTTGATACCTCGCACAGTTATTTCACTCAGCATCTCCTCATTGGTGGGCAATACCACATTCACGCCCAACACATTATTCACCGTGTAAACCTGCTGACGTATAGTCTCATAACCTATCATTGAATACACCAACACCACTGTATCTGTCAACTCCACATGCAGGTCATAATAACCATTTTGATTAGTCGAAGTTCCTGTTGTTGTACCTTCTACATACACATTGGCCAACTCTATTCCCCTATTATCTGTATCCAATACATAGCCATACAAACGCACAGTATGAGCACTCACCGAAGCACTCATTACCAAACACAACAATAGGAATATATATCTTCTCAAACCACCCATACTGAGCATTTACTCTAATTAGCCTACAAAATTACTATTTTTTTTGCATATATGCAAACTATCGCTGATTTTTCACAAAAAAAACATGAAAACACATATAAAGAAAAAAGCCGTCCTCGCGGCTTGGGATTGTATTGCTACGCTACGCTCCGTAATACAAAGAAAAAAGCCGTCCTCGCGGCTTGGGATCGTATTGCTGCGCTACGCTCCGTAATACAAAGAAAAAAGCCGTCCTCGCGGCTTGGGATTGTATTGCTGCGCTACGCTCCGTAATACAAAGAAAAAAGCCGTCCTCGCGGCTTGGGATTGTATTGCTGCGCTACGCTCCGTAATACAAAGAAAAAAGCCGTCCTCGCGACGGCTATTTTTCCATAGTATTAGTCTGTTTGATTTTTAAGGTACAAAAAAGATTGTGTCGATTTTTAAATCCGCTGCAAAGGTACTGCTTTTTTAGCAATGAAACAATAGCAAATTGTATGTTCTATAACACTTTTTCGACACTTTTAGCCCAAACATGTTGTAAAACATATGTTTCTCGGCCAAAAAACTATCTTTTTTCCAGTTCTATCACTTCCAAATCCTTGATCTTATCACCATCTATTACAAAGCGCAACAATGTCTGCACCACTTGCCAACCTTGCTTGCCTGCCGCCCCTGGATTCATGGTCAACATCTGCCAGGTGCTATCATATTGTACTTTCAAAATATGGCTATGTCCACATACAAACAACAACGGAGTCTCCTTCTTAAACATAGGCAACAACCAGGGATTATACTTACCTGGATAACCGCCTATATGTGTCATCAACACATCCACTTCCTCCACACGAAACCTATAAAACTCACTCAACGAATACCTCACATCACCACTATCCATATTGCCATACACTGCTCGCGTAGGCTTATACTCACGCAGTTGCTGTAGCACTTCCATACTACCTATATCACCTGCATGCCATATCTCATCTACATCAGCAAAATGCTCCAGCACACGCTTATCCAGGTAACCATGAGTATCACTCAACAAACCTATCCTTGTCATCTCTTGCCTATCCTACCTGCTATCAATATACTTACTACTATTGCTGCCACTGCCACACTCACAAAGAACACCACATCTCTTAAATCTACCACGCCACGAGATATACTACGATAGTGATCTTGCAGGACTACCCAATACAGAACAAAGTTACTTACTGCACCCAAGATAAAGGCCACCAACTGACTAGCTGTCATGGTACTACACAACATACCTATACCTGTAAACGATGCACTTAAAAACACCAATCCCATCATCGAACCAGCAAACTGACCACCATCTATATTACCCATTGGCTCTGCCATATAAAACACAATAAAATAGTGCACTACACAGGGAAACAAGGCCAACACTGTCAGCACAAAAGCTGCCAAATACTTATAAACCACTATCTTCCACAACGCAATGGGCTGAGCTCTCAACAGCAACCATGTTCCACTCTGCTTCTCTTCTGCAAACAATCGCATAGTCAAGGCTGGACACACAAGCATCAGCAACCATGGAGCTATCTGAAACAAACCATCCACCTGGGCATACCCCGACTCTATCACATTCCATTGTCCTGGTATGACCCATAAGAATAAACTAACTGCCAAGAGAAACAAACCAATCACTATATATGCAATCGGTGTAGAGAAATAATATGATAATTCTTTTTTGAACATTTGCTAGTGCTGTTTAGTATGATCTTTCTAATTTTTCTGCAAAAGTAGTAGTTTATTTTGAATTGTGCAAATCTTTTATTAATTTTTCAACATATACTTGCATTTGTATACCCTTAGTATACCTTTGGTATAGGAAAAGCGACTCGCAGGTTCGGGACCACTATAGGAGATCTGTGGGCTTTCGGTGGCTTTTTATAACTATGTCTCTATAATAATGTTGCAAAAATCTTCGGCCTTGAAGGTATTTTGTGCCGAAGATTGGAGATTTTGGAATGGAAAGTAGTATATGAAGCATGCGGAAGTAGCTGTATTATAACCACTTCCGCATGGGTGTGTTTTTTTTCGAAAAAGTTTTCGTGTGCCGAAGATTGTGCCGAAGATTTCAAATATCAGCGAAATTATTCTTTTACTTTCGTATGCGCCACGATATGAATACTCAGTTCGTAGAGCAGATATAGCGGTACTGTCACCAACAGCAAAGTGAATATATCAGCAGTTGGTGTAATAATAGCAGACAAAATGGCTAATACGACAATTGCATGTTTGCGGTATTGTATCAATAGAGGTTTATCTATTATTCCCAATTTTGCTAAAAAATAAGCAATAATCGGTATCTCAAATAATATGCCCAGCAATAAAGACAATACCAATAGCGTTGATATATATGACTTTAACGCAATTTGATTGACTACAATTTCCTGTACTTGATAGGTGCTCAAAAAACGAAATGCGAAAGGAAATATCACAAAATAGTTAAGCAAAACACCTAACGCAAACAATATCACGCCAAAGAATATCAGCATGATTGAGTAGCGTTTCTCTTGGGTGTAGAGCGCAGGTGCAATAAATCCATATAGTTGAATAATCAAATACGGGAATGCAACCAAAATACCCATAACCACTGCCACTTGCAAATGTGTAGTAAATTGCGAGGCGAGTTCGGTATTGATGAAGTTTACATAAAAATCACTTGGACATAGTGAGGGGATAGATAATCGATCTGCCAACCAGCACAACCCGCGATAGAGAATAAAATCGGATTGCGAGGGTGCAAATAATACGCTAAAAAGTGCGTCCTTAAAGCAGAACGCAGCAATAGCACATATCAGCCATACTACCAAGCAACGGAAAACAACCTTTCGGAACACTTCGACATGTTCCCAAAAGGTCATCTTCTCCTCGTTATTCATCTCCATCTTTCGTTGGTGATTCTTCGGAGGCTGATTGAGATGGTTGTTCTTCCAAAGGGCGTTTGACTTCCTCTTCCATCTCATTCATACCCTGTTTGAAGGACTTAACACCTTTGCCCAAACCTTTCATTAGTTCTGGGATTTTCTTACCACCAAAAAGTAATAGCACAATGAGAAGTATTATAATAATCTCAGGTGCTCCAATCATCAATAGTGTCATATTTTTTTATTTATTGCAATTACAAGAATTATTACAAACTAAAAAGATCTCACATGTATCAAAATTAATCTCCCAATTTCCACCTTGACATGATTCCCAATTATATTTAGCAGCCATATCATCCCACCACTTTTGGAATTTAGTACTAGTTTTTCCTAAATCCTTTACTAGTTTTTCGTAAAGTTCTGCATTATCAGCAGTAAGAATTTTTGCTAACTCATTTAACCCATTACGGCGTTCAAATAAAGCTTGAATGGTGTTTTTCTCTTCTAGAGTCACCTGTCCTACAAGTTTTTTCATATTAATATTCCTCCTTTATATCAAATGGATCTAAGTATGTTATTTCTTTTATTTCATTCTTTATCAAATACCCGACCTCTTTCAATGCTAACTGCAAATCACGCGCCGCATTGCGCTCTAGATGTGCAAGTACACATTGTTGACGTGAC
Source organism: Paludibacteraceae bacterium (assembly GCA_017559385.1). Taxonomy (GTDB): domain Bacteria; phylum Bacteroidota; class Bacteroidia; order Bacteroidales; family Paludibacteraceae; genus Colicola. The sequence goes on from JAFYSK010000036.1 coordinate 49,432, forward strand.
GGTGTATTGTTGTCCCACGTCATTTTCTGATTGAGCCAAATACAGCGTTTACAATGGTATGCATCACAAATACGACAAAGAGGTGCATGATCAAGTTGCAGAAGTTGTTTGTTAGGTATATCAATACCATTGTCCAGATCCCCCACACTGCGCGATGCATCTTTAGTCTTGTGATTCATGCGGTTGCTGATACCCATTTGCTCATCATAGTAGAACGCAGGACAGAGATAGAACTTGCCATTGGGAGCAATAGTGATGTTGCTTATTCCTGCTCCGCAATTGTGCATTTCAGTGAGTTGCATGCGGTCGGTTAGAATGTTCAACTGCGGACTCTTAACCTGTTTGTAGAGATTCAGCAATACAGCATTAAGTGTTGCCAACGCGTTCTTGTATTCTTCCATCTGCTCCTCTTGGAAGTTCTCTGTATCAGTCAAACAAATATTGATACGCTTAGCTTGTTGCAACAATGAGGCTATGTCATTCTGTTTAGTTATAAACTCATTTATTGTCAAACGTAAAACCAGATTATTAGTATATGCCATTTGTGGTACGCTATCATACACCAATACTTCACGTCCAATTTTGATATGATCAATACTCTCTATCACTTTATGGTATTCAACAGGCAGTTCGTAATTTGGATATACAAACTGAATCATCAAGTTTTGCTTCATACCAAAAAGAATAGCTTTACGCAATGTATCTAAAGGTATGAGTTTCGGCTCAGTAAGTGGATTATTGGCATGGCAGTAAGCCACGCTAGTATCATCCAATAGGATAACTAAATATTGCAAGTATGGTTTCATGGCTTAGCAGATTACATCGTTAGACTGTTTTTTGTTTTGCTCATACTCCTCGCGTTTGCCTTCTAACTCCAATTTGCGATAGAGCTTGTTCCAATAATAATTATTCGCACGGACGCGCGCCTTGTGCATCTTGCAAATAGCTGTTGCACGCTCATATACGGTGTGCGTTTTGGCTGCATCAAAGTTTTCACCTTGACACCATGCACAACCCTCTGCTACTTCACAATCGATACATTCGGGTGATGACTGCGTACAACGATCAAGCGTTAAGAAAGGACGCAATTTATTGTTATCAATGCCATCATTGATATTACCTATAATCCATGCCTCTTTATCTCGAAGTGAGTACTGTGCAAAACGAGTACAAGGATAGAAATTACCTTTTGCATCAATAGATAGCATCTTACCTGCTCCGCACCAGTTTTGATTTTGGTACTTGCAATCCATCGGCTTGCCCATATGTTCAGTAAAGAACGAGCATGAGTAATCTTGATAGTAACCTTTGTCAATGATGATGTCTGCTAGTTGTACTAACTGCTCCTCAAATAGCATATCGTCTCCCTCTTTCCATACCACCTCAAATACGCAGTTAATATTCACTTGACGAATTCCTAACTCATAAAGATGCAATACTGATTCACATATATAAGGTATATCTTCGCTACTGATGGTAACCTTGGTTCCTGCACCTGGAAATTGTTGCAACCAAAGTGGTATATTGCGTACTACATCGTCATATGATCCACGCTCTGGTCCATTGCCCTTCCAAATACGATTTAGATCATGTTTGCGACGAGTTCCATCAATTGTGATGCCAATACTCAAGTGCTGACGATTCTTTTCAATGAACTTTTGTACCTTGTCACTATGGTAATTGATTCCGTTTGTGGAAAAAGAGAAACGATAAGAGTTGAACCAATGATGATCTCTACGGAAAAGTTCCTGCTTGATATAATCGCAAATTCTATCGATAAGATCAATTTCCAAGAATGGCTCACCACCTATAAACTCCCAAACGACAGACTCAAAAGCGAAGTTCTGTTTATTTTCTCTATCAAGGATATAATCGATAGCAGCTTTAGCCACATCAAAGGACATTCGTTCCTTTTCGTTCTTACCTACAAGATAGCAATATTTACATGCTAACTGACAATCTTTCGTAACGATAAAGGTAATGGATTTCGCCATACCTTCCTGCCAACCCGAATCGCCTGTTTTTATTTTTAGTTTGCGCATTTTGTTGCTTTCAATGATTTCATTATAAGAGATTTATGGAGTATACCCTCAATATTAGTATTGATAATATCGGCATGGTTTATCTTGTACGGAGCTTTCTCTGGCATCGAAGTTGTGTTGGATGTTTTGGTCATTTCTACTTCTATAAATACTTCAAAACGATTGTAATTTGTTGGGTTCTCAGCTTCGCTGTATCTAAACACCATACCATTGGCGTATTTGCCAGTCTCTGGGTCTGGAGTATCAGATGCACCTAAACATAACTTGCCATTACTATTAAATGTGAGCCAAGCCTCTGCACATCCTTCGTATCCATTTCCCGAATACAGATAAGTGAACGTATCTTCATTTTTATTAGCATATACAGGATAGAATCTTGCAATGTATGAAATGTCTTCGCCCGTAAATGTGAATGTTCGGTTGGTAAATTGCCATCCACTGAACAGACGAATACATTGCTTCTCGGCATCAAATTGACCCAAAGCTGTAAAGAAAGTATAACCTTCCCCTAGCAATATTCCTTCCACATATACCGCATTAGACCAATAATCCGTATTGTACGTTTTAATTTTCACTCCAGACCATGTTTCATACGTTGCAGCATCCCAATTATAAGCTTTTAGAGAATATGTACCTAGAAAATCATTTATAGTGTACTTTTTGCCACCATCATCAGGATCATCATTTGGTTTTCCTGTCGTAGTCATCTTAAAGTACTTGATATCGCCGTAACTAGTACCTATATCATTAGTTGCATAAGCTCTATAAGTGTATGTGCCTGGTTCGACACGTTCCAATATAGCAGAGAAAGAACCTTTTCCACTACCTGCACTAACTACATTATTTGATATAGTTGGCACGACTCCAGATGAAGAAGTTACATAGCATATTCCTCTTTCTGTTACAACATCTCCCCCATCTGACTCAACATATCCGTTCAATTGTACAGTTTTTGCCGTTGCATATACAATAGCATCACCTGTTACTACAGTTGGGAATGTAGCCTTTTGCTCACACGAAATAAATGTCAAAGCAATTGTTGCTAAATACAAAAGTTTATTTTTCATAGTATTACAAATTGATTCAATTATTAACTAGTTGTTCCTTTGCATGTCATATCACATGTTCCCGAGCAATTACCTGCACATGCTGTACCGCAGGCTCTAGAGCATGTACCTGAGCAAATTGTACAAGAGTACGGTCCGTATCCCATCGCTTGACAAGTAGTTTGGCATAACCCACCACAAGACCTATCACATGTAGTATCGCAATAGCCTGAGCAAGAGTTTTCACATCCGTAGCCACAATATTGCATACATTGTTTTGAGCACTCTACACATTGTCCAGCTGCAGTTCCAGAGCACGTGCCCGAACAATTAGAACCACAACTACCCGTGCAAGAGCCTGAGCAGCCAGATGAACATCCTCCTGTACAAGTGGATTTACATGTACCAGAACAACCATTTCCACAGCCACCTGTACACGACGAACTACAACTATTAGAACAGCTATCACCACAACCATCCGCACAATTCATCGTACAGTCTGATGCACATGTCGCCGAACAACTATTCTTACAAGTTTGTCCTATAGCTGAACCTTCACAACTTGACGTACATGCGCCAGAACAACTACCTTCACAAGTAATTTCACAACTATTCTTACAATCCACGCGATGTATATCGCAAGAATTGAGAAGAACAGATCCTACAAATGACATTCCTAAAATAGGCAACGCAGATTGCGCCGCTTTTTTAAAGAAAGTGCGTCTAGAATACAATTCATCGTCTTTCATAACGCAAAAAAGATTGTTGGGAAGTAGGCTCCATAGTATTCCCATGGTTAAAAAGAAAGCGTGGAACCTTATGTCAACTTATTCTCTCTAACGAAGTTCCGGAAAGACTCTAATCCAAGAATAAGTAATAACGTCCACGCTGATATGTATAGACATTGCATGAACGCAAACCAATACATACCATCAGGACGCTTACTGCATCTTGTTTCGGGGATTGAAATTTTCCGGATTTCGTTAGACCAAAACAAGCGTCAATAAACGCCTTTTTAATATGTCCGCGACCTCAGCTAGTGGTGTATAAACATCCTCCAGCGCAGGTTCACGTTGCAAAGATACAACAAATTTTGCGGATATGCAAAAAAAAATCGCATTTTGGTGCGATTTTTTTTGTGTAGAGCTTATAATGTAAGGTGTAAAGGTGGATATGGTGTCGCAGTTTAGAAGCTCAATATTTTGGTCAAATCTTAAGAAACAGCACTTTTTGGTAATTGGGAGTTGAGTCGGAGTTCTCTCGGTCGTCTCTCGGAGTTCTCTCGGTAGAATTGGACAAGGTATAAGAGAGGTAAAAGAGATGGCAATCTTAATAAATGTACTTTTTTACGTTTGGGAGTTCTTAGGTCGTTCCTTGGTTCTTCCTTGGTTTCTCCTTGGTCTTTATCACGGAATATATAGAGAGGATACAACGGAATAGAATCTTAAGAAAAGTACTATTTTAGTTATAAACTATGTGTGATAAATGATAAACAAAACCGCCATTCATGCTATATGCACAAATGGCGATTGATGAGTACAAGTGTACTAAGATCTTTTGACAGCAGTCGGTTAGTCTTTCTTCACAGGAGTTTTTGGGAAGATCACCCAGAAGGCCAAAGCAACTACCAAAGCAAAGCCTGCAAAGATATACCAGCTAATCTGCCAACCTTGCCATACTGCCATTGCACCAGCGTCCACAACTTCCTTTGCATTAACAAAATGATTCACAATCGCTTGAGCTGCCAATGTTCCGATAGTTGCACCAAAACCGTTGGTCATCATCACAAACAAGCCTTGTGCACTTGAACGTTGACTTGGATCTGTCTCTTGATCTACGTAGAGCGAACCTGAGATATTGAAGAAATCAAATGCAAAACCATAAACAATGCAACTCAATACAAACAAGATCACACCTGGCATACCAGGATCGCCTGCACCGAAGAAGCCAAAACGCAATACCCATGCTAACATCGCCATCAGCATCACTGATTTGATACCAAACTTCTTCAAGAAGAATGGAATAAACAAGATACACAAGGCCTCACAGATTTGCGAAATAGAGATCAACATGTTCGCATGCTCTACACCAAAAGTGCCTGCAAACTCTTTAATCGCACCAAAACTTGTAATAAATGGATTTGCATAAGCATTAGTGATTTGCAAACACATACCTAGCAACATTGAGAACACAAAGAATATCGCCATTTTCTTTTGTTTGAACAACGCAAAAGACTCCAATCCCAATGCCTCAATCAGTGACTTATTCTCCACTTTACCCTTCACTGGGCATGCTGGCAAAGTCAAGGAATACAACGCTAACAAAATGCTCAAGCCACCACTAACGAGGAACTGATTTGGAGTTGCTTGGAAACCGCACAAATCCACCACCCACATAGTCACAATAAAACCTACTGTTCCCAACACTCGAATTGGAGGGAAGGCTTTCACTGTATCCATATTAGCTTGTGTTAATGCGGTGTAAGCCACTGAGTTACTCAAAGCCAAAGTTGGCATAAAGAACGCCACAGAAGCTGTGTATAGTGAGAATAATGTAGCAAATTGTACACCATCACCTGCCATCAATGCATATGCATATGCACCTGTAGCAATCATAAAGCTACCAGCCAAAGCATGACAGAGGCTCAATGCTTTTTGTGCAGGAATCCAACGGTCTGCCACAATACCCATGATTGCAGGCATAAACAGACTCACGATACCTTGAATTGAATAGAACCAACCAATATTAGTTGCCATACCATGCGTAGCAAGGTAGGTTCCCATTGATGTTAAATACGCTCCCCAAACTGCAAATTCGAGGAAGTTCATGACGGTCAAACGAAACTTAATGTTCTTCATATTCTGTATGTTTTAGAGGTTTTAAAAGTTTTAGAGGTTTTAGAAGTTTTAGGGGTTTTCAACTGCGAAGTTTAAAACTCGCTGGTAAAGTGGAACTTGATATTCTTATAGTCATTTTGTGCCATTTGCAGAACATACCCACTATCTGCCATAAACACATCTCGTCCTTCTTTATCCTTAGCCATATACTGAGCCTTGCGTTTCTTGAACATATCCAACTCTGCTGCATCATCTGACTCTATCCAACAAGCTTTAAACATCTGTAATGGTTCCCAGCGACATTTAGCCTGATACTCATGTTCCAAACGGTGTTGAATAACCTCAAACTGCAATTGACCTACAGTACCAACAATCTTGCGACCATTAAACTGGCTAATAAACAGCTGGGCCACACCTTCATCCATTAGTTGACTGACACCCTTATCCAATTGTTTTTGTTTCATAGGATCAGCATTCTCTATGTATTTAAACATCTCAGGAGAGAAGGATGGTAAGCCTTTGAAATGCAAGTATTCGCCTGCAGTTAATGTATCTCCAATCTTGAAGTTACCTGTATCTGGCAAACCCACTATATCACCTGCATATGCTTCATCCACAGTTTCCTTACGCTGAGCCATAAAGCATGTGGGAGCAGAGAAACGCATCTGACGATTCTCACGCACATGTTTATAATAGGTATTACGGACAAACTTACCACTACAAATCTTGAAGAAGGCTATACATGAACGATGGTTGGGATCCATATTAGCATGTATCTTAAAACAGAAAGCTGTGAAGCCATCTTCCATTGGTTCCACCTTACGCTCTACTGCTTCGACTGGTCGTGGAGATGGAGCTATCTGTACAAAACACTCCAGCAACTCCTTCACTCCAAATGTGTTCAGAGCAGAACCAAAGAACACTGGGGCTAGGTCACCGGCCAAATAGTCTTCACGATTAAATGGGTTATATACACCCTCAATCATCTCTAGGTCTTCTTGTAGTTTAAGCGCATCTTGATCTCCTACCAACTGAGCTATCTGAGGATCATTAACATCCTCAAAGCGCAGTGACTCAGTCACTTGAGTCTTGTTGGGAGTATAAAGATCTAATGTTGATTGGAAGATATTATACACTCCTTTAAAGCGTTCGCCACTGTTGATAGGCCATGATAATGGGCGTACATGTATGCCAAGCTCGCTTTCTACTTCATCCATCAAATCAAAAGGATCTTTACCTTCACGGTCCATCTTATTGACAAACACCATCACAGGAGTCTTACGCATACGGCAAACCTGCATCAAACGACGGGTTTGGGTCTCAACACCCTTGGCTGAGTCTATGACAATAACTACCGAATCTACGGCTGTTAGAGTACGGAATGTATCTTCAGCAAAGTCTTGGTGACCGGGTGTATCTAGGATATTGATATGATAGTTATTATAGTCAAAACCCATCACAGAGGTTGCTACTGAGATTCCGCGTTGTTTCTCTATCTCCATCCAGTCTGATGTAGCAGTCTTACGAATCTTATTGGATTTAACTGCGCCTGCCACATGGATAGCTCCTCCATATAGAAGAAGCTTCTCAGTTAATGTTGTCTTACCCGCATCAGGGTGAGAGATAATCGCAAAGGTTCTGCGACGAAGGATTTCCTGTTGTTCTGCGTTACTTAGCATTCGTTATATGAAGTTTTAAGAGTTTTAGAAGTTTTAGAAGTTTCTAATGTTCTAATTCTAAAAAAGCCTGCAAAGGTACGAAAAATTTGCGAAACTTGCAAATTTTTTTTGTTTAGAGTTTAGTGTTTAGTGTTTAGAGGAGATATATTTGCATAATTAAAAAAAAAGTATTAACTTTGCAGCACATTTAAACATTATTATTTTATGAAAGAGATTATTTCTACCACCAATGCACCTGCAGCTATCGGTGCTTACAGTCAAGCAGTAGTAGCCAATGGCATGTTATTTGCCAGTGGACAATTGGGTATTGATCCTGCAACAGGTGAATTTGCAGGTACAGACTTCCGCAGCCAGGCTGAGCAAGCTGTCAAGAATGTAGCAGCTATCCTTCAGGCAGCAGGCACAGATGCTAGTCATGTGGTTAAGACTACTGTATTCTTGACTGATATGGCTAATTTCGCTGTATTAAACGAGGTTTACTCTACTCTCTTCAATGCTCCATTCCCAGCTCGTTCTGCTGTTGCTGTAGCTGCATTACCTAAAGGAGGACTCGTTGAAATCGAGATTTTAGCAGTTCTTTAATACCATAAACATGGATATTGTTCTAATTGTCTTAGGGGCCATTTGCCTCCTAGTTGGTATTGCTGGTTGCATACTTCCTGTTTTGCCGGGTGTACCATTGGCATATGCTGGACTAGTGCTACTACATTTCACAGAAAAAGTAGATTTCTCCTGGCAGTTCCTCACCATTTGGGCTGTTGTTACTATTGTTGTACAAGTGCTTGATTATTTTATTCCTGCATGGGGAACAAAGAAGTTTGGAGGCAGTAAATGGGGTGTATGGGGAAGTACTATTGGTATGTTCGTCGGACTAGCTATGGGACCATTAGGCATTATCATAGGACCATTCATTGGTGCCGTTGTTGGTGAACTAATGTACTTTAACAGACAGCCTAAGACTACTGAGATACAAATACATTTTGATGTACAACAACCTAGCCCAGAGCAACAATCCAGCAACTCTAATCTACGCAAGGCACTCAGAGCAGGCTTTGGTTCATTCATTGGATTACTAGCTGGTACTTTGCTTAAGATAGTTTGTTGCACATGGATGGCTGTGGAGTTCGTGAAAGTGCTAGTGTAAAGTGTAGAGTGTAAAGGCAAAGAAAATGAAAGAGAAAAGTTTGCCCGTAGTGGCGATGGTATATGACTTTGATGGTACCTTGGCTCCTGGTAACATGCAGGAGTTTGGACTATTGAAGGCTCTTGGATACGACAATCCAGGTAACTTCTGGGATCTTTGCGATAAACTTGCTAAAACCAATGATGCAGGTAGTATTGCCGTAGTAATGTATGCCTTGCAAGCAGAGGCTAAGCGAGTTGGTATACCCCTTACACGAAAGCGCCTTAAAGAATATGGGCAACAAGTAAGTTTCTTCCCTGGCGTTCTAGATTGGTTTGATAAAATCAACGCCTATGCAGCAGAAATAGGTGTACAAGTCAAACACTATATAAATAGTTCCGGAGTCAAGGAGATGGTAGAAGGTTGTGCTATTGCTAAGCACTTTGAAAAGATATATGCATGTACTTACCTATATGATACCCAAGGAGAAGCATGTTGGCCTGCACTAGTAGTGGACTATACCAAAAAGACTCAGTTCCTATTCAAAATAAGCAAAGGGGTATTAGAAGTAAGCGACCGAGTTAGGGTTAATGAATACATGCCTGAAGATGAGCGACCTGTGCCTTTTGATAGGATGATTTACTTTGGTGATGGAGAAACAGATGTGCCATGCATGCGAACAGTTAAGTCTGAAGGAGGATATAGTTTTGCTGTCTATGGTAATGAGAAAAAACGAGATGTAGCTCAGCAATTACTATCTGAAGGCCGTGTTAACTTTGCTTGCGAAGCAGACTATACCGAGGATGGCGAAATTATGAATATTGTTCGCCACATCCTAGACAAGGTTAAAGCTGATTATGCTTTGAGCATCGTTTAGAGAAAATCTTTATCAAGCCTAACGACACAAACTATAGTTTAAGAGTTAATGCTTACATAAATCTCCTATCACTTGTGGTAGGAGTTTTTTTTCGGTTTGTTGTACGCGTTGGGCCAAACTATCTGGAGTATCATCTTGCATTACAGGCACCACAGATTGGGCTATAATACTACCACCATCTACCTCAGCACTCACATAATGAACCGTACAACCCGACTGTTGTTCACCAGCACTTACAACCGCTTTATGTACATGCATACCATACATACCCTTACCTCCAAACTTAGGAAGAAGTGATGGATGAATATTGATAATCTTCTTATCCCACTTCTCACAAAACCATTGGGGTATAATAGCCAAGAAACCAGCTAATACAATCATCTGTATCTGATGCTCTGCTAATACTTGATCTATCTGCATCCAATCTTTTGACAATAAAGTACTGATTCCAGAGTCTTCAGCTCGCTCTCTTGCTTGACACACACGATTAACTACTACCAAAGAGATTTGGTAATCATAATACACTTGATTATCTATCAGCGCTTGCAATGTAGTTCCTGTACCAGAAGCAAAAACCGCTATCTTCATTTAATAAGCTATGTTTATATCATCAAGGATGAACAAATATTTTCTTTCCGTTCTCTATATATATACCCGATTTCACCGGAGTATTCACTGGTTGTCCTAATATATCAAAGGTTCTATTATCCACTGGACGATCTAGATCTTCGACACAGGTAGAAACATTATCTTTATAGAATTCACCATTATTTAGAAAAGCAAACCTTCGTTGTATCCAATCATAGATGAAATCCAATTCTTGCTGTAGGTTAAGCTCGTATCCACCTATATCCGAGTCTCTACTCCACTTCTCTTCCTCACGCGCTGCTGCACCACCACGCATAAAATGACTAATATACTGTTCATAACGAGCATACAATGAATCTGGATTAAGATGCGTTTGATACAGCTCCCAATAACGATCTCGAACTGCTTTATTGTACTCGGGTATCTTTATCATTCGATCTAATACTTTTAGTAGATTCTGGGTACGCATGTCAATTTCTGGACCAAAGCCACTAGGATGTGGTTTTGCTGGATTATATCCTTGTCCTGCTGTACAATCCAAATCCCAAACTGCAATAGTTAACTTCTTATCAAGCTCTCCATCATAGCAAACCCAGAACATATTCTTTCCATTATTATCTTGAGCTACTAAAACATTGATTAACAGGTAATAATCGATCAACACTGGTATATCAAAATATTCATCTAAGAAGAGTTTAAACTCTGCATCTGTACTATTCAATGCAAAATTAATAGCATTATACAATATAGAATAATCTGTTGGATTCACATCCTCGAAATCAGGATACTTAGTCTCAAATCCACGATACACTTCTTGGGTGTTATCATAGTCTTTGATATCATACATACTTGTTCCATCCCAAGAATCAGACTTCCACAAGTGGCCATGGAAGATATTCTGATCTTCGTCATGTTCAACGATCTGTGTTTGCTCTTGATCTATATTCTCAGTTAAGGAATATATACCGCGATATTCATCATTGAGAAAAACTTCTACGAACTGCCCTCTAACACTAGTCAGAGCATCTGGTGCTTGATCTATATAATAAGGTTTACGAGCTATATCATTCCACAACTCATGCCCTACCTGATTACGACAACGAGATAAGTCAACTTGACCTGCATTTAGTATCCATTGGTTATGGGTTCGTAATCCAAAGAACTGGCGTTTTTGTTTCTTATCATTCTGGTTAAGGAATTTAATAGTATAATTTCGTTTGTGTTTATTCTTGCCATTGGTACTACCTCCACGCCATTTGATTTTAGCGCGCATCTGCCGAAAAGCCATAGTGGTATCAGTAGATAGTATCATGACTGTACCTGGGGTATAATCATTGCCAAACTGTCCTTGCAGACGAACGATAGGAAGGTTAGTAAATGTAATCGGATAAGACATAGTAGAACCATCGTTAAAATGAGCTACTAATGGATATATTTTTCCGCCATAAATATCACTAAAAGTAATAGTATCATGTGCATGATAGATATCAGCACCTAGTTGGATAGAATCCCATTGCAAGGTATCTAGCATTAAGTTTCCATCCACATTTTTTGTCCGATAAATGGTTTCCGACTGGATAACTGCATCAAAATCATACCCAAACAACGAATCTGGAATAGGACACATGAATGCTCCCTGTGCACTATTATAGAGTATATTGTGTCCATCTACCTTAAATTGCGCACGCACAATAGTTGGTAGTGACAGCAATAGCCACATCAAAAGTACAGATATGATTTGTTGTTGCAGTCTCATTATTGTTTGATAAAGCGCACTACCTGTGTTCCTATTTGCAGCAAGTATGTTCCCTCAGGAAGACCAGCTACAGCTATCTGATTGCCGTGATCAGTAAGTAGCATACGCCCCTGCAGATCAAACACACGCAAATCAGTAGGCTTAATACCATCAACATGGATAATATCGTGCGAAGGATTAGGATAAATCATTATCGGTGTTGGCTGCAAGCTATCAAGATCAGTAGCAACATCTTCTACGAAGGTTATTTTACGAACATTACCGATAGTTTCTACAGCTAAGACATTACCTAATTTATCCACTAGGCGTATTTCATCATCCACAAAAATCAGTTTGCCTATCGTGGCTATATCCTGCGACGACTGTGCTCCCGAAGTAGATTCTAGGCGTATATTAACTGCAAGCATATGCATGCTACAGAGCATTGCAAAAACAAAAAATAAAAATGATCTCATACTCTTGATATCGTTTTTTCTATATTAAATACTATTAGTGTCCTCTGACAAAAACACCTTCTGCTTGATTATCAACAAAACAGCACTCATCCGAATGCTCTTCGGCGAATGCTGCTTGTTGCTCTTGTATATACTCCTCGTAAGTCATTGCGATTTACGATTTATAATATCTTAGCGAAGTTTTGCAGCGAACTTCTCTTCGAAAGTCTTTTGCAGTTTAGCCATGATAGCTTCGATCTGCTTGTCTTTCAAAGTATTCTCAGTATCTTGAAGGATAAAGGAAAGAGCATAGCTCTTCTTACCAGCCTCAAGGTTCTTACCCTCGTACACATCAAAGAGAGTCACTTGCTTGAGCAATTTCTTCTCTACAGCACAAGCAGCTTGAGCCAAGTCAGCAAACTTAACAGACTTGTCAACGAGCAATGCCAAGTCACGTTTTACTTCAGGGTACTTAGGCAGATCGTTGATTATAGGTTTGTATTGTTTGTGAAGGCGGAGAACCATGTTCCAATCCAAATCAGCATAATATACAGGATTATCAATATCAAATGCCTTAAGCTGTTTCCTAGCCACCATAGCCATGATACCAATTTGTTTACCATTAAGAGCCAGGATTGCCATTCCATCGTCGTATAACTCGTTAGCTGCCAAAGGTGCTAGTTTGTAAGCTACACCTAAACGGCGAAGTACATTAGCCACATACGCATGGAGTTGATAGAATGAAGTTTTCTCCTCTTTCATCACCCAAGATTGAGCAGTTTTGTTACCGGTTACCCACAATGCCAAGTGTGGCTCCTCGTTGTAAGCATAAAGTGGATCATATACCCAATGTGGATCTTTAGCTTGACGAGTAGCAATCTTCTCTGCATCATAGTGATAGCAGTTACCAAACTCATAGAACTTAAGGTCAGCATTCTTGCGGTTAGCATTACGTTGGATACTCTCCAAACCACCAAAGAGGAGGGTTTGACGCATCACGCCAAGGTCTTGGCTGAGTGGGTTCATGATCTTCACACAAGTAGCCAAAGTATATGTTTCCAAAGCCTCGTAGTAACCCATCTTGGTGAGTGAGTTATTGAGAATCTCGTTGAAACCTTGAGCAGTCAATTGCTCAGAGATACGAATTTGCAGAGCAACTGGATTAGGTTTTTGGCTATAACTGAGGCTAGTATTGAGTTTCTCTGGGAACTCCACATTATTGAAACCATATATACGCAAGATATCCTCTACCACGTCGCACTCACGTTGTACATCAACACGATAACGAGGTACACCAATGTTCCACACATTGCCATTCTTGCTATAAATCTCTACCTCAAGTGCTTTGAGGATTGTTTCGATCAACTCTTCACCTAGTTCTTTACCAATAAGTGCGTTGGTACGATCAATATTAAGCTCGATATGGAATGGTTCGAAAGTAGTTTGGCCTTGATCAGTAACCTCCATAGCAATCTCACCACCAGCCACCTCTTGGATAAGCAATGCACAGCGTTTCAATATATATAAGGTGTTGTTTGGATCGCAACCACGCTCATAACGGAAACTAGCATCAGTTGACAACTGATGACGACGGGCTGTCTTACGAATACTTACAGGATCAAAATATGCACTCTCAAGGAAGACATTGGTGGTTTGCTCCGTGATACCAGAGTCTTGACCACCAAATACACCCGCAATACACATTGGCTCTTCGGCATTACAGATCATGAGATCAGCTGCAGATAAAGTGCGCTCTACTCCATCCAAAGTAACAAACTTTTGTCCCTCAGTAGCATTCTTAACGACTACCTTGTTTCCTTTGATTTTATCGGCATCAAATGAGTGCAAAGCTTGCCCCATCTCGTGGAGAACAAAATTGGTCACATCCACCACATTGTTGATAGGACGAATGCCAATAGTAGAAAGCGATTTCTTCAGCCAATCAGGTGACTCCTTGATAGTCACGCCTTTGATGCTCACACCTGTATAACGAGGACATGCCTGTGCATTCTCCACTACCACTTCAATAGGAAGATTATCGCTATCCACCTTGAAAGCCTCTACAGAAGGCTTGGTAAGTTCAACGTTTTGACCATGCGCTCGGTAATAAGCATATAAGTCACGGGCCACACCATAATGACTAGCACCATCCGCACGGTTAGGCGTAATATCTACTTCTATGAGCGTATCATCTTCCACGCCAAAATACTCTTTCGCAGGCATGCCTACAGGGGTATCCGCTGGCAACACCATAATACCATCGTGACTAGAACCAACGCCTATCTCATCCTCGGCACAAATCATGCCCAATGACTCCTCGCCACGGATCTTGCCTTTCTTGATGATGAACTTCTCATCACCATCATAGAGCACTGTACCTACGGTAGCTACAATAACTTTCTGACCAGCAGCTACATTTGGTGCGCCACACACTATTTGCAACGGTTCTGCATCAGGTGCTACACGAGTAGTGGTGATATGCAAGTGGTCTGAATTAGGATGATCTACACATGTAATCACCTCACCCACAACGAGTCCTTCTAGACCACCTTTGATGGTTTGAACTTTTTCTACTTTGCCTACTTCCAATCCAATAGAAGTAAGGATTTGAGCTACTTGTTCAGCGCTATCTGTCAGCGCAATGTAGCGTTTGAGCCAATTGTACGAGATATTCATAATGTTTACAGTATTTACTGGTTTTGCAAAATTAACTTGCAAAGGTACAACAAAAAACGGACATATGCAAGATTTCTTATAAAAAAATCAATTTCACCATCAAATCTTTGCATATATGAGGCTTTTTTCGTACCTTTGCAGAAATTTACAACAAATTAAGAAGATTATGAAAATTGCATTGAT
The DNA here is from genome assembly GCA_017559385.1 of Paludibacteraceae bacterium. Classification (GTDB taxonomy): domain Bacteria; phylum Bacteroidota; class Bacteroidia; order Bacteroidales; family Paludibacteraceae; genus Colicola. The sequence continues at coordinate 64,673 of JAFYSK010000036.1, forward strand.
CGGATACGGAAAAATGGGACATATGATCGAATCCATCGCTAAAGAAAGAGGACACAAGATCGTAAGCATTATAGATCAAAATAATCTCGATGAATTCGAGTCAATTGCATTTGCTTCTGCCGATATAGCCATTGAATTCACCACCCCTCAAACTGCTGCTAGCAATATCCTTCGTGCATGGGCTGCTGGCATCCCTGTAGTATGCGGTACAACAGGATGGAACGTAGACTCAATCAAGCAAGAAGCAGAAAACAAAAAAGCCGATGGAGTCGGCCTTATGTGGTCATCCAATTATAGTATTGGCGTCAACATTTTGTTTGCTATAAACAAGCAGTTAGCCAAATTTATGGAAGCATACCCCAACTACACACCACACCTGACAGAGGTACACCACATCCACAAACTAGATGCACCCAGCGGAACAGCTAAGACACTGCAAGAAGACATCGGAGATAGCAAATTAGCAATTAAAGACATCGAGTCCATCAGAGAAGGAGAAATAGCAGGCATCCACACCGTAACATGGGATAGCGAAATTGACACCATCAACATTAGCCACTCCGCTAAAAGCCGAAAGGGATTTGCACTAGGTGCTGTCATAGCCGCAGAGTGGATGAAAGGAAAGACAGGTTGGCACGATTTCAACGAAGTAATATCTCAATAAAATCGGTATTTTGAGTAAACAATCTTTATAAAAACGACATCGTTTTCGCGTTGTCGTTTTTCATTTCTAGCAGACTCTGAAAATACATTTTCATCTTTTTTCTTGCACATATGCATTTTTTTTTGTACCTTTGCGCGTTTTTTGGAATAAAACGAACTTATGAAGACTTTTCAAGATAGAATCAAAGAAGTTACCACCAAGGGTTGGATAGCTTGTGGTGCATGGGGCACCATCTACATCGCATTTGTTATTTGGGTGGCATGGGGCGACTGGACTAGCCTAGGTTGGATAGTGCTATTGCCTATTATAGCAGACATCTTCACAACCAAGTATATCCCATGGAATTGGTGGAAGAAATACAAGCCATTAACAAAGGAAGAAGAGGCCGAAGGCAAGCAAAATCCCCATGCCAATGCTACACTCTACACAATATGCTCATGGATAGATGCCATATTATTTGCATTGATCGCCGTATATTTTATCAATGTGTACATCTTCCAAAATTATCAAATTCCTACCTCATCCTTAGAGAAGACATTGCGAGTCGGTGACTTCCTATGCGTAAACAAGATGAGCTACGGAGCACGTGTACCCAACACACCACTCTCGATGCCATTAGTACAACACACTTTCCCTTGGGGCAGCAAGAGTTATATCGAAAACCCACAATGGGAATACAAACGCCTCAAAGGCTGGGATAAAGTAAAGAAAGGCGACATTGTTGTATTCAACTTCCCCGCAGGAGATACTGTTTGCACAAAGGCACAAAACACAGACTATTACACTCTGTGCCATTATTATGGCAAAGAGACTGTCGATACGAGAAAAGACATCTTCGGAAATATCGTAGTACGACCTGTAGATCGTCGCGAAAACTATGTTAAACGCTGCGTAGGAACCCCTGGCGACTCGTTACAAATCATTGACAATGTAATACACATAAACGGCACTGCCGAACCAAGGCACCCATACTTGCAATACAATTACATTGTAAAAACCGACGGAACCATATTGAGTTACAAATACTTAGCCAAACTAGGCATTTCCAAAGAAGATTACAATGACGGCAAAAGCAATGACCCTAGCACATATTTACTTCCACTAACCACAGCCATGAAGGACGAGTTAGAGAAGAACAGCCATATTGGCAGCATTGAAATCGAACCTGAGATCAGCGAACTGCGCGAAGGAAACAACACAAAATTGATACCTACAGGCGGCGATGTATATCCACTTGGCAACAACAGATGGACACGCGAAAATTACGGTCCAATCTACATCCCAGCCAAGGGAGATACAATCATGATTACAGAAGACAATTTCTGGCTATACAAACGCATTGCTGATGCATATGAGTTCAAACCAATAACGATAGGTCAGCCATATGTCTTTGAAATGGATTACTATTGGATGATGGGCGACAATCGCCACAAATCAGCCGACAGTCGCTATTGGGGTTTTGTGCCAGAGGATCATATCGTAGGTCGCCCGATGTTCGTGTGGTTAAGCATCGATAAAGATAAGACCTGGGGCGATGGACACATTCGCTGGAACAGAATCGGATTGAGCAACTTTGAGTAAGAAACTTTGCATCCTGAGTCCTAACTCCAAGAGATGATTTTGCCAACAACATATATGGGTTCTGCAGAATGGTATCGCCAGTTTTTGGTGAATCCATCGAAAGTACAGATAGAAGTCATGGAGAGTTTCCCAAAACAAACCTATCGCAATCGCTGTACAATTACTATGCCCGTAGGAGATAAGAAAAAAGGCGAAAGGAAAAATACAAACAACACATTTCCCTGTGGGGGAAGTATGAGGGGAGGCTTATTAACCCTCACTGTACCTATCAAACGAGCTGACAGCAAGCAATTCACACGAGATGTTGAGATTAGCTATCAACAACGCTGGCAACATCAACATTGGATCGCTCTCACTAGTGCCTACAAACGCACCCCATACTTTGACTATTACGCCGATTTCTTCCGTCCATTCTATGAGCGAGAGACACGCTTTTTGGTCGATTTCAACGAGGGTTTACACGAGGTGATAGTTCGTTTGATGGCAAACCAAGAGCCAGAAACCAGGAACCAAGAACCAAGACTAAGCACTACCTCAGACTGGACTGGCCTAAATTTGGAATCATGCTTCGGCAATGGACAAAGTATATTAGATTGGTTATTTGAATATGGTCCAGAAACTATTATGAAGATATGAACATCAACTGGAAAGAACTCACATTTCATTATACCGAGACGGACTATATCATTCGCTCAGCATGCAAGAATGGCGTATGGGAACAACCATATGCCACGCGCGATAAGATGATTCCCATCCATGCCGCAGCCACCGGTCTGCACTATGGTCAAGAATGCTTTGAAGGACTCAAAGCATTTCGTGGCATCGACGGCAATGTGCGCATCTTCCGCATGGAAGAGAACGCAAAGCGCATGTACCAATCCGCCGAAGGACTACTCATGACACCCGTTCCTATCGAACTATTTTGCAAGGCAGTACTATTGGCCCTAAAAATGAATATCAACTTCCTCCCACCTTACGAGACAGGAGCCACACTCTATTTCCGCCCATTATTGGTAGCCACTACACCTGATATTAGCGTTGGACCCGGAAAAGACTGCGAATTTGTAGTTATCCCTACCCCTATAGGCCCCTACTTCCCCAACGGCTTCAAAGGCATGCCTGCTTTGATCAACCGCACCGTTGATCGTGCAGCATCGCAAGGCACAGGTTGCTGGAAAGTGGGAGGAAACTACGCAGCGTCTTTCCGTGCTAGCGAAGCCGCGCACGCCATGGGCTACGAATGTATGTTCACCGACACCAAGACTCATAAGTATATTGACGAATGCACTGCCTCCAATTTTATTGGCATACGTACAAGAAACAACGCTACACAACGCTACGAATACCTCACCCCTCGCAGCTCCGCCATATTGCCTAGTATCACCAACGACTCACTCATGACACTAGCTCGAGAGATGGGAATGAAAGTTACTCGCCGTCGCATCCGTGTAGAGGAATTAGCTTACCTACAAGAAGCAGCAGCATGCGGAACAGCATGCGTGATTTCACCCCTAACCAAAGTTATTGACCCAGACAACAACATCACCTACACCTTTGGCGACAAACCAGGTCCTATCTTAACTAAACTCTACCATGCTCTGCAAGACATTCAATACGGAAGAGTACAAGACAAACACAACTGGTGCACAGTGATTAAACAAACAACGTAATTACACTATTTGCTTATATAGTATTAAAGTGTCTGAAAAATCAACGGACTTTCTCCAGAAGATATCCTGAAGATACCCCGAAGATAGCGCATACATAATCAGCGAATATTTCAAATAGATTCATCTATTTCACCTGACGCATACGCTCGTGCGAACTCGCTCATACACAGATAAATCATACAATTTTCACACACCCAACCTTAACATATTTGCATATTTGCATGAACTAAATCTCTTTCCTTACCATCCAATCGCCCAAATCACTCTTTAAAAAACGGTGTTTTTTTAGGGAGCACGAGTAGATAATTATTATGCGACACATACCATTCAACTCTTTTTATTTTAAAGAATTGAATGAACATAAACAACATACTAGTTGTTAAAATTCACTAGTAAAATACACTTATTACGCAGCCTAACTACACACCATCATACATCCTCTCAAAAGGATTATCTCATACCATTCTTTATTAATCTGAATAGATAAATCTATTGTTTTAAAAAATAATCTTCTAATTACTTGCACATATCGTTTTTTTTTTGTAACTTTGCAGCGATTTATTAACAAACAAAAACAAAATAGCAGGAAATGAAAAGCAAAATCCTATTAGCTTTGCTAATTATATCCATAAATTGCTACCCAAAGGCAAAATCATCTATCTCCCCAAGTCAAGTAGTAGTCACCTCCTACTCCTCTACCATTGGAGAGGCTGGAGTTGCTGTCTATTTACCTGCTGGATATGCTATTTCCAAAACCACCTATCCTGTGCTCTATCTATTACATGGTAGTGGAGACGATGAGATTGGATGGCTCACAAAAGGCCAAGCCAAAGCCATCCTTGACTCACTCATTGCTCATCAATTATGCCCGCCTATGATTGTCGTTATGCCCAACGGTTATCTTGAGCAAACAGGCAAGTATTATCCAAAAGAGTCACGTCTCTGGATGGAAAGCACTTTCGAGGAGAACTTTAGCCAGCTCATCGCATGGACCGAAGCACACTATCGCACCATTGCAAACAAACAACATAGAGCCATTGCAGGTCTATCTATGGGTGGTTTCCATACCATGCACACCGCCGCCCTGCTCAATCAATCGTTTGATTATGTCGGTATATTTTCCGCACTATATGTTCCATATATGAGCGAGCATCGCTCAGAGCGCACCTTGGCAATCAGCGATTTGGCGCTATCAGAAAAGCCTGCCTACCAACAAACAGAGGCATTACTCGCACAACAGTTTGCCACCCCACCCCAACTCTACTGGATCGCTTGCGGAAAAGAGGATTTCCTCTATCAAGACAATGTCGTTTATAGACAATATTTGAACGAGAAACAATATCCATACGAATACCACGAATCAGCCGGAGGACATTCCTGGAAAAATTGGATGGACTATCTGACCATCTTTGCACAACGAATATTCAAGTAGCAAAAATAATTATTAACTATAAAACCACTTATTTATGTTTGAAAATCAACCAAAAGGTCTGTTTGCATTGGCACTTGCCAACACAGGCGAACGATTTGGCTACTACACCATGTTAGCCGTATTTGCACTCTTCCTCCGTGCTAACTTCGGACTGGAAGCTGCTACCGCAGGACAAATCTATTCCACCTTCCTCGCGCTAGTATATTTCTTGCCTCTCATAGGCGGTATCTTGGCTGACAAGATTGGCTACGGCAAGTGCGTGACCATCGGTATCATGGTAATGTTCCTCGGATATGTCCTGCTGGCTATTCCACTGGGAGCAGATACCCCTGCTATGGTAGCAATGGTGGCTGCCTTGGTACTCATCAGTTTCGGTACTGGCTTGTTCAAGGGTAACTTGCAAGTGATGGTGGGTAACCTCTATGATGATCCTAAATATGCTGACAAGCGCGATGCTGCATTCTCACTCTTCTACATGGCAATTAACATTGGTGCTATGTTCGCTCCTACCGCAGCGGTGAAGATCATGGATTGGGCACAAACCAGTCTTGGTGTCAGCGTGAACGACAGTTATCACTTCGCTTTCATGGTAGCTTGCGCATCACTCGTATTGAGTATTGCTATCTACTATGCATGCCGTCCTTGGTTCAAACATGTGGAGAACTCTGCTAAGCAAGTGGCTGCTACCGGTGGCGCAAAGGTAGAGGAGCTCACCCCAGAGCAAACTAAGAAACGTATTGTGGCTTTGTGCCTAGTATTTGCTGTGGTTATTTTCTTCTGGATGGCCTTCCACCAAAACGGTTTGACCCTTACCTACTTCGCTAACGAGTTCGTTCAACCACTCTGCACAGGCGTACAGACCATGTGGTTTGACATCATCAACCTAGTAATGATCGTAGTGATTGTATATGCTGCATTCTCCCTCGTACAAAGCAAAGAGAAAAAGACCAAAGCTATCTCTGGCGTAGTTATCGCAGCTGCTTTGGGCGTGTTGGCATACAAGTATTTGAACATCTCTGCAGAGGGTATCACCTTGAGCGCACCTATATTCCAACAGTTCAACCCATTCTATGTAGTGGCATTGACTCCATTCAGCATGGCCTTGTTTGGCGCATTGGCTAAGAAAGGCAAAGAGCCATCTGCTCCACGCAAGATTGCACTCGGTATGGTGGTAGCAACTATCGCGTACATCGTGATGGCTGTAGCATGTATCGGACTCCTCACTCCTAACGCACAAGAGTTGGCTCGCGTAACGGGTGATCCTACATTTGTAAATGCAAACGTATTGATCTACACATACTTGATTCTCACCTTCGCTGAGCTGCTACTCAGCCCAATGGGTATCTCATTCGTAAGTAAAGTAGCTCCTCCTAAGTTCAAAGGTATGATGATGGGTGGCTGGTTCGTGGCTACCGCTATCGGTAACTACCTCGTATCTATCGGTGGTAACCTCTGGGGCGACATGCCATTGTGGGGTGTATGGAGCGTATTCGTTGCTGTATGTGCGATAGCTGCCATCTTCATGTTTGCTATGATGAAAAAACTAGAAGACGCTACCAAATAACAACCAACTATGATGAATGATAATTTAATTCAAGTTCTGAACACTTACACAAGCACTCTAGAGCAGCAACTGGCTGCTCTAGAGACTCGTGTAACACAGTTAGAAGAGTTATTGGTTGATGTAAAAACACAAAATGACATAGCCAACCAACAAATAGCCACATTGCAAGCTGAGATAGTGGCATTAACAACAGATCATGTTTGCACAAACGAAACAGAAGAACCTGAAGTTGAGATTGAACTCATCCTTGATGAAGAAGAAGTAGAAGAAGAGACTGCTGAAGAAACAGTCGTTTCGAACGAAGAAATCATTGAGGAAAATGCAGAAATAGACATCAAATCAACAATAGCCGAAACAGTTGAAGATTCTCCTGTAGAGGAAACAATAGAACATACTGAACAAGAGGAAAAGATTGCTGAAGAAGCTGTAGCAGAAACGACTGAAATAATCGAAGAAGCACAAATTGCTCATCCCAAATCTAGTGCTAATCCACAACCTACCCTTTGCGGACCTGCAGTAAGCGACATCCGTCAGGCTATTTCGTTGGGTGACCGCTTTTTATTCCAACGCGAATTGTTTGCTGGCAATGGCGAACAAATGCAAAAAACATTGGAAGAACTGAATGGGTTACACACTCTCTCTGAAGCAATATCATATGTCCAGGAACATTTTGATTGGGATATGGAATCGACTGCTGCTGGCCTCTTTGTTAATGTATTAAAAAGAAGATTCAATTAATGCTATACATTGTTCCTACACCCGTTGGCAATCTGGAGGACATCACATTTCGTGCGCTGCGCGTCCTGAAAGAAGTGGATCTTATCTTAGCAGAAGATACCCGTACATCCTCTATACTACTCAAACACTACGACATTCATACTCCGCTCAAAAGCCATCACAAATTCAATGAGCACGAGACCTGCGATGATATGGCCACCCGCATTGCTGCAGGCATGACCGTAGCACTCATCTCTGATGCAGGTACACCATGTATCTCAGACCCAGGATTCATGCTTGTACGTGCTTGCGTAGAGAAAGGTGTAGAAGTGCAGTGTCTGCCTGGAGCTACCGCATTTGTTCCTGCATTAGTCAATTCGGGCTTGCCTAATGACCGTTTCTATTTCGAGGGATTCCTTCCACAAAAGAAAGGACGACAAACACGCCTCAAAATCCTCGCCGAACAAACGCACACAATGATTATCTACGAATCGCCATTCCGCCTAGTAAAAACCTTAGAACAACTTGCGGAATTCATGGGTAACGAGCGCCGCGCTAGTGTTAGCCGAGAGATTAGCAAACTACACGAAGATACCCAACGAGGAACATTACAAGAACTAGCAACACACTACAAACAAACACCTCCCAAAGGTGAGATCGTATTAATCGTAGAAGGGAAAAACTAGGTTAAAAATTAAAGACAACTGATCAAAGGCTAGCAATGAGCAATCTGCAAGTTAAAATATTAGCCAAAGAGACCGCTATTTATGGCGCATCCAGTATCGTAGGAAAATTTCTCAACTGGATGTTGGTTCCACTATATACCTATGTACTTGAGCAGCAATCAGATTATGGTATAGTTACAAACTTATACGCCTGGACTGCCTTGCTGCTAGTCATTCTTACCTATGGCATGGAGACTGGTTTCTTTCGTTTTTCCAATAAGGAAAACGAGAATCCACAAGCAGTTTTCACCACTTCACTCATCACACTATTCACTACATCGCTGATATTCGCCGTCGCATGTGTAGTTTGGCAAACACCAATAGCCAATGCTTTGGGATATCCTAACCACACCGAGTTTATTGCCATGCTAGGAGTCGTAGTGGCCATAGATGCTTTTGCAAGCATACCTTTTGCATATCTACGATTCAAGAAACGACCAATACAATTTGCAGGATTCAAATTGCTATTTGTATTATTAAACATTTTACTAAACCTATTCTTCTTAGTAATCTGTCCTAAAATACAAGATTGGAACATCATCGCATCATGGTACGACCCAAGCTACGGAGTGGGATATGTATTCGTTGCAAACATCCTATCTACTGCTATACAGACATTATGTCTCCTACCTGCAGTAATAGAAGGTTTCCGAGGAGCCTCAATTCATGAATTATTCTCATGGTCACTGCTCAAAAAACTATTAAAATACTCACTTCCCCTTCTCATACTTGGTGTATGTGGTATCATGAACCAAACTCTAGACCGCATCTTATTCCCTATATTTTATACAGGTCAAGATGCTGAAGCACAACTCGGTATTTATGGAGCATGCTTCAAAGTCGCTATGGTTATGATGATGTTTACACAAGCATTCCGATATGCTTACGAGCCTTTTGTTTTTGCCAAACATAAAGACAAAAAATCGGTAGAAGCATACGCCGATGCTATGAAATACTATATCATCTTTTCATACATGATATTGTTAGGAATGATATTCTACCTTGATCTATTGAAGTTTATTATTCACCCTTCATACTGGGAAGGACTACGCATAGTACCAATCGTATTGTGGACTTATATATTCCAAGGAATATACTTCAATCTTAGTTTCTGGTACAAATTAACAGACAAGACACAATGGGGTGCCTATTTCTCCATCATAGGCGTTATTATTACATTTGCGCTACAAGCCATTTTTGTCCCACGAATAGGCTACATGGCTTCCGCAGCTAGTAGTACAATCTGCTACCTTATCATTATGACAATGTCATACTTTATTGGACGCAGACATCTAAACATCCCATACGACATGCGACGAATAGGTATATACACTGCAGTTGTAGTGATATTATTGACTATTTACTACTTCATCGCTAGCCTAACTTCGCTCAACGATTGGGCAAAAATGGGAGTGGGCACAATTTTATTTATTATATATTGTATTATTTTCTACAAATTAGACTTTTATGTTTTCAGGAATCGTGGACGCGATGGCTCAAGTCATCAAGATTGAGCAAGAGCAAAGCAATAAACACTTTACCCTACGCAACCCATATACCGAAACAATGGGTATAGACCAATCCATTGCACATAATGGTGTGTGCCTTACTGTAGTACGAAACGAAGGCGACAACTATGTGGTAACCGCAATGCAAGAAACCCTTAATCGTAGCAACCTGGGTGTAATTAAACAGGGAGATTGGATCAATCTAGAACGCGCTATGGTGCTTGGTGACCGCTTAGATGGACATATTGTACAAGGACATGTTGATCAAACAGCACGATGCATCGAGATCAAAGAAACCGAAGGCAGCTGGTATTTCCGCTTTGAGTATCAACACACACCAGACATGCCTCAGCGAGGATATTTCTGCGTGGATAAAGGTTCCGTATGTATCAATGGCGTCAGTTTGACTGTTTGCGAACCAGAGGTAATAGGAGACAAAGGTTATGTAAGCGTGTGCATCATTCCATACACGTATGAGAACACAAATTTCCGCCACATCAAAGTGGGTAGCATTGTCAATCTCGAATTTGACATCATCGGCAAGTATTTTGCACGCATGAATCAACTATACAAATAAGAACAAACATTAAAAAACTTATAAATCATGGACAAAATTAGTTATGCAATTGGCCTTAGCATGGGTCAAAATTTAATGGGAAGTGGCGTCACCTCCCTTGAATACGCTGATCTTGCAGCAGGTATTAAAGATGTTTTAGAGCACAACAAACCACAAATCTCTTATCAAGAAGCTCAAGAAGTATTAACTAACTTCTTTAGCCAATTAGAGGAAAAAATTGTAGGTGAAGCGAAAGCAGCAGGTGAAGCATTCTTAGCTGAAAACGCAAAACGAGAAGGTGTTAAGGTTACAGAAAGTGGTCTCCAATACGAAATACTAGAAGCTACTATAGGTCAAAAACCTAAAGCCACAGATAAAGTTCGTGTCCACTACGAGGGAACACTCATTGATGGTACAGTTTTTGATAGTTCATACAAACGCGGCGAGAGCATCACTTTCGGCTTGAACCAAGTTATCAAAGGTTGGACCGAAGGTCTTCAACTCATGTCTGTTGGTAGCAAATACAAACTCTATTTGCCATACCAATTAGCATATGGTAAGAGCGGTGCCGGAGCAAGTATACCTCCTTACTCTGCCCTCATCTTTACAGTAGAATTACTCGGTATAGAATAATTATATGCAAAAAAAAATTACACTCCCAATCATTGCGTTATGTACACTAGCAATGGTTGCTTATGCTAAAAAGCCACAAACAGAGGTACTCACGCTGAACAATCTAAATGATAGTATAAACTATGCTCTTGGAGTGCTCAACGGGGATCAAATCCAAATGTATTACCTAAAAGGGGAAGCTACACCTATTGTTATCAACGAGTTCATTGATGCTCTTCAAAATGGCTATGATGGTACGATAGAGCAATTGAGCAACAGTGCTAAAATAGGAAAAAACATTGGCATATCAATCAAAAATGCAAAAGAGAAAGGCCTTGCCGACAATCCTGCTTGGACAATTAATCAAAAAATATTCTTTCAAGGGCTTGTAAATGGTTTGTACCAAGACTCTAGTATGATGAATAAAGCAGATGCTCTTAACTATTTCCAAACAGAATATCAAGCTTCTGCATCATCCAATGATAGTATTGTAACAAGTAAACCTATTCTCGGCACTTGCCCTAATAAAGTAAAGCAGATTAAACTAACAAGCAAAAACGATAGTTTGAACTACACATTTGGCCTTATTAATGGTTTTGAGTTAGCACAACATGTTCTTTCTGAAGATGCAGATGGCAAACTGAAAACAGAGTTTATCAAATATGTTAATGCTGGACTCAAAAGCCAAATAACGAATCCAAGTATCGTTGAAATCGGACAAAAAATAGGCCAAGAACTTAAGAAACAAGAGCAGACTGGTTTATTTGGAATGCCTGACCTAATTACCGACTTTGCACGCATCAAACAAGGTTTACTGCATGGACTGACAGGTAATACAGAGATATGGAATAGCAAAGTAGCTAGCGAATATGTACAAAACACCATGACTGACATCAAATATGGTAAACAAAAACAGGACGCTGAACAATTCCTTGCAGAAAACAAAAGCAGAGAAGGAGTGATTACTACCGAAAGTGGCCTACAATACGAAGTAATAACCCTAGGAACTGGCATCAAACCGACAATTCATGATGAAGTTAAAGTACATTATCATGGAACGATGATTGATGGAACAGTGTTTGACAGCAGTGTTGAGCGTGGCGAACCTATCACATTTGCCCTCACACAAGTTATTCCTGGATGGACTGAAGGACTACAATTAATGCCTGTTGGTAGTAAATTCATATTTTACATCCCATACAATTTAGGATATGGCGAACAACAAGTGGGTCCGATAGCTCCATATTCCACACTTATTTTTGAGGTTGAACTTCTAAGTATAGAAGTTGAAGTTCTAGATTATATAGAATAATAACAATAACTAAAAATTATAACAATGAAGAAAATTTGTATTCTCATCATTGCAGCAGTAGCAATGATTTCGTGCGGAAAAACTTACACCGCACAAACAGTAGTACTTAACGACCAAAACGATAGTCTTAACTATGCCGTAGGTCTCATGAATGGCGTTCAGATTAAGATGATGCAATTTCGCGATGATTCTGTACAAGATCAAGCCGTAACCGAGTTTATCGATGCACTTCAACGCGGTTACGAAGAAACTGTAGAAGAACTGAGCGACGCAGCCATTGCAGGTAAAAGCTTTGGCATGAGCATCAAAAGTTCAGAAGAAGTTGGCCTTGCAGATAATCCAGCATGGACATTCAACGAGAAAGTATTCTTCCAAGGTCTAGTAAACGGATTGTACCAAGACACTACCGTCATGACTCAAGAAGTAGCTGACAATTATTTCTCTAGCGAATACCAAAAATCAGCTATGTCAAATGACACTACCCTCAAGGCAGGTAAAACCATCAAAGGAAAATGTCCTAAATCTACCAAAAAGATCGAGCTCACAAATAATATAGATAGCCTCAACTACGCATTTGGTTTCCTTAATGGTATGGGTATTAGCCAATACAAATTCACCCAAGACAGCACCAACGAAGAAAAAGAAGAGTTTATCGCTTATATCAACAAAGGTCTTAAGAGCAAAATCAAATACCCACAATTGGTAGAAATGGGTGAACAAATCGGAAAAGTACTTCTTTCACAAGAAGAAACAGGTTTCTTAGGTGAACAAAGCATCGCTGTCAACTTTGAACTTATCAAACAAGGTATGATCAATGGTTTCCTTGGTGCTGAAGAACAATGGAACAGCAATGATGCTGGTGCATATGTTCAAGAAACTATGATCAATATCAAATATGGTTCTGCAAAAGCTAAAGGCGAGGCATTCCTAGCAGAAAATGCAACACGCGAGGGCGTTACTACAACTCCAAGCGGTTTACAATATGAGGTAATTAAAATGGGTAAAGGTAAAAAGCCTGTTGCTACAGATAAAGTAAAAGTACACTACCATGGTACATTAATCGACGGCAATGTATTTGATAGTAGCGTTGACCGTGGTGAGCCTATCACTTTCGCATTGACTCAAGTGATTCCAGGTTGGACCGAAGCCCTCCAATTGATGCCAGTAGGTAGTAAATTCAAACTCTACATACCACAAAATTTGGGTTACGGTAGCCAACAAGCAGGTTCTATCCCTCCATTCTCAACACTAATTTTCGAAGTTGAGCTCCTCGGCATCGAGAAGTAATAACAAACATTCATGGGCATCATCGCCAAACAAAGTATACAAGGTACCATCGTCACCTATTTAGGGGTGGCGGTGGGCTTTGTTACTACTTTTTTTGTTCTGACCCGTTTCCTCACAGCTGAGGAGATTGGTTTAGCACGAGTACTGGTCGATGCTGCTACACTCTTTATTGGATTGGCGCAGTTGGGTACATCGTCATCCATTATACGATTTTATCCACACTTTAAGAGTTCAGGAGCTACTTCTGAACCTGCGCAAAGCGCGTCTGAACACGGATTCTTCTTCTGGACCATCCTAATTCCACTCGTGGGATTTGCCATTTTTGCGGCACTCTATTGCGCATGTTATACGCCTCTCAGTCAATGGTTTGGCGAGAAGTCACCGCTTTTTGTAGAGTACTACTACATGGTGCTTCCAATGGCGTTCTTCATGCTCTACCAAACCATCTTTGAAACCAACGCCAATGTTCGTATGCATATTGTTATCCCACGTGCCGTACGTGAACTCATCACACGCATTGGACTGTTGGCTGCTTATCTACTCTACTCTTTCCGCGTAGTAGATATAGATGGGTTTGTGATTGCGTTATGTGCGGTGTATGCCGTAGCAATGCTTTGTAATATCATCTATCTCTTTTCGCTAGGTGAGGTGTCGCTGCGTCCTGATTGGCAGTTCATACGCAACAATCCTCAACTAGTCAAACAATATGCCCTCTACACGGGTTTCTTGCTCGTTTCGGCAGTTACTTCGGTGCTCGCCCCTACTCTATCTAGTTTCTTTATTACCGCAGAGATGGGATTGAGTTATACGGGTATCTTTGCCATTGCTACTTATATCGCAGTGATGGTTAGTATCCCTTACCGTTCGGTGACAGCTATTGCTGCGCCCCAATTGGCAAATGCCATCAAGAATAACAACCAAACCGAAATCACCCACCTCATGCAACAAGTCAGCAGCAATCTGTTGCTCATTGGTGGTATGATTTTGTGTGCCATTTGGCTCAATATCGACTTGATTTTCCATATTTTACCGAATGGTGCCACCTATGCCGAAGCGCGACAGGTGGTGCTTATGTTAGGTGTAAGTCAATTGATTATAGCCACAGGCTCATTTACCTTGAACACCCTTAACTATTCACGTTTCTACGCTTTCTCGTTATTGTTTTCTTTTATCCTAACAGCCTCCTCTATCCTGCTCAACAACACCCTCATCCCAGTACTAGGGATGAATGGTGCAGCGGTGAGCAATCTACTCTCTTACGCTTTGTACTTTATACTCATTATAATAACGGTGCGTTTGACTGTTCAAGCGCCTACTTTCACCCGTCAGCATGTGAAGATTATCCTTCTTCTTTTGTTGATACTCGGCACGAACACCCTTTGGCTCAAGTATTTGCCAATCAGTAATATATGGATTAGTAGTATCCTTCGCACATTGGTACTTATGGGCGGGGCTTGTGCTATTGCGTGGAGCAAAAATCTCTCCCCAGAGATCAACCAACAAGTGCGTACATTAGGCGAGAGGTTAAAGGTTAAAGGTTAAAGGCGAAAGGCGAAGAACAATGCGTTATTTTATTAAGTTTTCATATTTAGGAACGGAGTTTCATGGTTCGCAGCGTCAGCCTAATGGCATTACGGTGCAAGAGACCATGGAGCAAGCTCTCAAGATGATCTTCCGCGAGGAAGTTCCTCTTACCTTTGCAGGTCGCACAGACGCTGGCGTTCATGCCCGCGAAATGTATGCGCATATGGATGTAGGCGATGAGGCGATGAGGCGAGAAGGCGAAAGGCTAGTTTTCCGTCTTAACGGAATACTTCCCAACTCTATTGCCATTCACGATATTGTGCCAGTAACCGATGAGGCGCATGCTCGTTTTACGGCTAAGAGTCGCACATACGAATACCATATTGTGGATCACAAAGATCCATTTGTACACGATTTAGCTACTCGTGTAAGACCAGGATTAGACTTCAATGCTATGAATGAGGCATCTAAGTATCTTATTGGAAAACAAGACTTTGCCTCTTTCTGCCGCAGTAATACAGATGTCAAGACCACCATCTGTGACTTGACCTATGCCCAATGGGAAGTCAAGGAGAATGGTCATGCTGTATTTACCATTACCGCAGACCGTTTCTTGCGCAATATGGTGCGTGCGGTGGTAGGTACTTTGTTCGAAGTGGGTCGTGGAAAAATGACCATTGAGCAATTTGCCGAGGTTATTACTCAACACACTCGCACCGCAGCAGGCGACTCTGCCCCAGCAGAGGGTTTGTACTTGACTCAAATTATCTATCCCGAAGATATTTGGGTGTAGAAGTTTTAATTTAATTTCTGTTAATCCATAGTTAACCTTTGGTTAAGCTTTAGTAATCATTCGTTATCCCTTCGGTATCCCTACGTAGTGGTATCGGAGTGGTAACGGGGAAGATAGCTAATTATGAAGTATGAACTATGAGTAATAAGTGATAAGTTTAGCATAGTTTTTGTAGGAGATAGGCATATACATTAAACCTAACCTAAAAAATACAAAAATTATGAAACCAAAACTCCTTCTTCTAACGCTTGCACTATGCAGCGTAATGGCATTACCTGCTACGGATTATGTCATGCTTAGTCCATTGGACACCGCAGTTCTTCCCGAAATACCCACCAAGGATCATGGTGGAGATGTAGTACGTTCTGTACTCAACAAAAACGGCATTTGGCAAAATACTCAGCGAAACTTGAGAAGACAAAATTTCTCCGATAAGAGTATATACAAGGTAATGAAGCAACTCTACCAATACACCCACAAGCATTTTGTCACTTTCCCTGTTGCTTATTGGAGTCAAACGCCTCAAGGCGATTCATTGCTTGTTTCTGGACGAGTATATCTCCCTAAAAATCGCATACTAAACGGCATTATCGTAGCAAACCACTACACCATGACCTCGGATGAAGAAGTGCCAAGCAACAGAGTGTCCATGGAGATGATTTTTCTAATGAAAGGTTATGCGGTAATCATGCCCGACTATGTAGGATATGGTCTATCACGCGAAGAAGTCCATCCCTATTTGCATTGGCGTAATGCTGCGCAAACAGCCGTTGATCTGCTGAACTGCATGCCCGAATTGCTAGATTATTATGGTTATTCCTATCCTAAGGATGTGGTCGTAACAGGTTATTCACAAGGCGGTGCTGTGGCACTAGGTGTAGCAAGAATGATTGAAGAAAACTACCATCAAGAAAATGAATGGACAGTGCGCAAACTCTATGCAGGAGCAGGTCCGTATGATCCAGCAGGCACATACCTATTCAGTATGGAGCGCAACGAGATGGGCATACCTGCAGCTATCCCACTGATTGTAATGGGATTAAATGACGCATACGAATTGGGATTCACACTGGATGAGTTCTTTCTCGATCCTCTTTTGTCTAACTACGAAGATTGGGTTGTATCCAAAGAATACACCGTGGGACAAATCAATCAGTTGATGGGTTCCACCATCATGAGCGAACTAATGACCGAAGATGCGCTGACTCTAGATAGCCCACAAGCAGACATGCTCTACGAAGTATTGCTTTGGAATAGCAATGTGGGGTACGATTTGCAAGCACCTGCATACTTCCTTCATAGTCTAGAGGATGAGGTTGTTCCTTTGCTCAATAGTATCAATCTAGAAGCAGAGATGCCCGACAAAGAGGAAAAAACATTCGATTTTGACTACTACGGATCGCATATGGAAGCTAGCGTACCATTTATCCAATATGTCTATCAAGATCTGTAAATAACATACAACATATTGCCCAAACAAATAACTCTTCTCCCTCGAATACCAAACTCGAGGGAGTTTTTTGTAAAAAAACAAAGTTTATAGAACTCATCTCTTGCATATATGCAAGATTTTTTGTAATTTTGCGCCATATTTTATACATACGCATATGAAACTAGAAGAAATACTTATTCCACAGGTACAAGAGGCTGTAAAAGACCTCTATGGTATCGAGATAACTGCTGAGCAAGTGCAGTTACAAAAGACACGTGCAGAATTTGAAGGCGACATCACTCTCGTGGTGTTCC
>JAFYSK010000037.1 GCA_017559385.1 Paludibacteraceae bacterium
CTCAGGCGATGAGAGCACACCTTTGAACTCGGTCACGCCCAACGGAATACCCACTAGCATGGTAGCGATGATACCAATAAGGATAGATCCTGGCACGTTCTTAGCATACAAGAATCCCGTGATAACCAATCCAATAAGTGCTAACAAAGCAGAGCCCGAAGTGATATCTCCTAACTCTACGAGGGTAGCCTCATTGCTCACTACTACGCCTGCACTATGCAGTCCGATAAATGCGATAAAAAGTCCAATACCTGCGCCAATGGCATTGCGAAGGCTTAACGGAATAGCATTAACGATAGCTTCGCGAATATTGGTGACAGTCAGAAGGATAAAGATGAGTCCTTCAATGAGTACTGCAGTGAGTGCGAACTGCCACGAATATCCCATGCCTAAGCAGACGCTATACACGAAGAAAGCATTGAGTCCCATACCAGGAGCCAAACCAAATGGTAGTTTGCCGATAAAGGCCATAGATACGCATCCTACGATAGCTGCTAAGGCTGTAGCGGTAAAGACGGCACCACCTGGCATCCCGTCCAATACCTTAAACATAGCAGGGTTAACTGCCAGAATATAGGACATGGTGAGGAAGGTAGTGACACCTGCTATAATCTCGTTACGGATAGTGGATTTGGTCGAATCAAATCCGAAAAGTTTTTTAAGCATATAACTATAGGTCACTTCTATAAATTCCACATTTTAGAAGAAGACCCTTTATGATTAATAGTTTAACATTTTTATTTGCTTTTGGCTTTTTATTGTAATCTTGCTCGTTGTCAGTCAGTTACAGAGCTCGCTAACAACACCAAAAAAATCCACGAGATTTTTCGGGGACCCCGTATGCGCCTTCCTTCCGCCGAGCAATCTTATCAATAAAAAACTCAAAATCATTATAAATCAATTTATAGAAGTAACCTTTAGTTAATGAGTTTATCAGTTAATTAGTTGATTTCCCAATGTCCGTTACGTTTCCCGTTACGACGCGTTATGACACCTTTGGTTGTTAGACTAACTGTAATTGTTTTGACTGTACGCTCCGACTTGCCAATAGCTGCAGCTATCTGCTTTTGTGTAGCTGATGGATTTTGTTGAATAATTCGCAACACCGCCAATTCTTCTAAAGTGCAATTTTTGCACTTTAGAAGCAACGATCCTTCCGTTTTTGCACTTTGAATTGCACTTTGGACTTGGTTTTCATCTGAAGGCTGCCAATCAAGGTGCAATTCTCTATTATGCATCGGATGATTTTCGTTCATTAGCATATTGCGGAAAAAACGCTCCAAAAATAGTTGATTTCCGCTGATACCTTGTAGTACATTGGTATAGTTAGCACGAACAAGCGCATTACGGAAATACCATGAATTATTAGCAAAAATATCGTTATTTACTTTGAATCCCAATGTAGTAAGATATTTAATAATAAATACAGCAGTTGTACGCGTATTACCCTCTCCAAAAGGATGTATTTGCCAAATATTACTACAGAAGGAGGCAAGGTGTGCTATTGCTTCATCTACTGAAACAGATGCATAGTTAAATGATTTTTCTTGCTCAAAATCATATTGTAGCGTTTGCATAATCATATCTGCTCCAGCATAATAGACAGTATCACCACGAAGCACCCATTCGCGTTTAGTGATATTGTAATCACGAATTCTGCCAGCAAACTTATAAATACCTGTAAATAGATGCCTATGAATAGCAATCAATTGTGCGGGATTAAAGGAGAAAGTCTTTTCTGATAATAATTCTGCTATGCGTGTAGATACTTTATCCGCCTCTTCTGTTTCTTCGCTTTCGCTGTTTCTACGAACCTGTTGTGATCGATAGTATGTATCAATAAGGTCTTTTGCTTTCTGCAGCGTAATATCTCCATCAATATGTTGTTTAGCAGTTTGAAGCAAATATTCCGATGTCTGCAAACCATCTACCTGCTGCAATCCGATGGCAGCTTGCCAAATTCGCCCACGTTCTTGTTGCATAGGTTCGCCTTGGCGAATATACTCCTCCAAGTTTAGCAAGTTATGTGTCTTCGGATTGTTCATTACCTGATTGATTTTAGAAAATTCTCGGCGCAAATTAAATTCGGGTACAAAGGTAATCATTTTTCTGCATATACGCAAGGAAATGTTTAGAAAGTTTGTGAGGAATTTTATTTTGCTAAATCGGGTGTGAAATTCTTTGCAAGTTAGGCGACCTGAAGGAGTGCGACGGAACGCACTCCGAGTGTGGAGAAGCCAATTGACTTTTGGCTTCGAAAAGGGAAGGCGGTCGGGGAGACCAAGCCGACCGAGACAAAGAGAAAAGTCCCCACTTTGTCCCGTCCTGAAAAAGGTTTACACATATAACAATAAAAATGTGTCAAAAATTAAGATTAAGTATTATGTGTAAACAGGAAAAATTCCCCACAACTCTTCAACGCAAGAGTTATTCTTTGTCAGAAAAGCAATCCATTCTTGAATTATATTTTCAATCAGGGATTAACTGTCGTCAATTTGCGATTC
>JAFYSK010000038.1 GCA_017559385.1 Paludibacteraceae bacterium
TCTTTTCATATTCTTGGCTAGATTACAGCATTTACTGAGAATTAAATATTTTTATACAATCATACAGACAACTGAAAATATTCGATTCTCATAAATTTAGTTTCAGTCACTTTGTTTAGAAATTATTGATTATTCATCTTTACTATGATATAATATTGAAGCATTTCTCAGCAATTTTGATAACCTTACACTAGCTAAATCATACCTTATATAGTAAATAAAAGATAAATTTTGTCTTGTGAAAATCTAAATAAGATTTCCACACAAATAAAAAACACAGCGGTATTTCACAAATCAAAACAGCTAAATTCACACTTTAAAAATAAACTTAAACGAGCTGTAGAGTAGGGAGATAAAAACAATAATTATTCCGACATACTTTCAATATATACTATTATATAAATATATAATAGTATAAGAATCAGTAAAATAGCTTAAATAAATAAAGTAATACATTATATTTTTAGATCATTTAATAAAAATCAGGTATGTTAGATGTATTATTAAAATAAAATCTACGATAAAGTATTGAATATCAGTATATATAATTTAAAATTATAAAGTGCTAGAATAATATATTTAAATGTGTTAAATACATTTAGTTGTAAAATACCGATGTACGGGTATATGTGGTGTATTACATATGAAAAATAGAGTGTTTTCAGATGTGAACAAAACAAAATTCACAAAAGAAAATACACAAAATTTGCACATGTGAAATATTTTTTATACCTTTGCAGCGAATTTTTAACTAACTGAGAATTGAATATTATGACGCATCGTGATAGATTATTCAAAATAATGGAATCTCATGGCATGAATGCAAAGCAGTTTGCCCAAGAGTTAGGAGTAAGTGCTGGTACCTTATCCAATATTTTTGGAGGACGTAACAAGCCTAGTTTAGAACTATTAGAAAATACATTACACTGTTTTCCAAGTATTAATACAGATTGGTTGATAATGGGTAAAGGTGATATGTATTTACCGGGTGCAGAACCTATCGTTAAAGCAGAGCGTAATCTATTTACTGAGATTGATACTACTCCTCAACCAGCAGAAGATGATGTAGCTGCTAAATTAGCAGCAGGAATTAAGCAAGTGTTGCAGATCCCTGATAGACCTGTACAGCAACCTGCTCCTAGACAAGTGCAGAAGATAGTTATCTTCTACACGGATGGCACTTTTGAAGAGAGATAACCAAAGGAGAATACATATTTGTATTTAGATTTTTTCTCAAATATTTGTGTATATGAGAAAAATGTTGTACCTTTGCGTTCGTTAATGGAAAGTTGTCTGAGTGGTCGAAAGAGCCGCACTCGAAATGCGGTATACGCGCGAGCGTATCGAGGGTTCGAATCCCCCACTTTCCGCTAGATAAATAGGACGATTTGTCTGTATGAGTTTACTCATGCAAGCAAATCGTTCTTTTTATTTAGAAGAATTATTTAATAACTTTATTCAAAAGAATAATAGCTTTATTTAGAAGAATGATTTAATAGCTCACTGGTAATTGACCTTTGGCTTTGATCTCGCCTGTCAGTATTTTTGCTGTAGCTCGCTGATTACTTTCGCTGTCTTGGTAACTTACAATAACAGCTCCAGTATCGTCTAACCAATTTAGTTGACTCAAGCCATATGGGCTACCAAAATGTATCAATATTGGACGATGCTTTTTCACTAATTCGCCCATACTGCTTATATGTTCGTCGCTGAGCAAATTGCGTTTGATTCTTCCGCGTGGATCATGGCAAGCGAGAATAACTACATCATATTGCTCTAAGTCCTCGCAGAGCGCATTTATTTGCGTCTGAGAGCTTGTTTTATCTAATGAGTAGTAGTGCACGCTATTTTGATTTTTTGATATGCATGCTTTTTGCAGGTGCTGATACATTAGCGTAGTTGAATCTACCATACCGGTGTTAGGATTGTATCCGGCTATACCTTCTAAACTACCATATTCGCGTTTAATAGCAATATGTTTTGCATTATAGGCTATGTATGCTATTTTTTTAGTTAGATTTATTGGTACTAGATTTGCATTGTTATTAACCAGTGTTATACTTTGTTCAGCCATCTGTTGTATTAGTGCTATGTGTTCTGGATTCTTTGCGCGTTGACTAATATTTGTGGTATCTACGATAGCTGAATACTGGCGGTCTAGCATTCCATATTCGGCTTTGACTTTTAATATTTTGCGAACGCGATTGTCTAGGTCTGATATACTACATTCTCCTGAATTTATGGCCTCTTCTATACGATCAATAGCAGCTTTAATATCCTTGGGATTCAATAGAATATCTACTCCTGCTTTATATGCGGCTATTGCTATTTCAGCTGATGTTCGATTGTTACTAACGGCTTTCATTGCTAAAGCATCTGTCACTACGATACCATCAAAACCCATTTCCTGCTTCAAAAGTCCTGTAATGATGGGCTTTGATATTGAGGATATTGTTGTGTCTAATGCTGGTACTAGTAGGTGACCAATCATTACCATCTTTACCCCTTGTTTGATTTGATCGGCAAAGGGATAAAGTTCTAATTGCTCTAGACGTTCTCTATCAAAGCTTAGTATAGGTAATCCTTTGTGCGAGTCGACTTCGGTATCACCATGGCCTGGAAAATGCTTTGCACATGCTATAATACCGCCATCTTGCATACCTCGCATATATGCTCGTGCATATGTAGTCACCTTATCGCGGTCCTCACCAAACGATCTAGCATGTATTACAGGATTCTTTGGATTGACATTGATATCAACTACAGGAGCAAAATTAATATGGATGTTAGCTAGTTTGCATTGCTCAGCTACGGCCCTTCCCATTTCGTAGATTAAACTATCATTAGGCAGGGCTCCTAGTTGCATTTGTTGTGGAAAAAAAGGGAACTCTACAAAACGCATAGATGGTCCCCATTCTCCGTCGATTGCAATTAGCAATGGAATATTGGATTTACTCTGCAACTCATTCATACGATTTAGATACCTAGGTAGACTATCCTGAAGTATCAATAAACCACCTATACCTTCTACTTCTATCAGTTGGTTGGTTGCTTCTTTATGTTTCTCTGAAAATAGATAGCTATCGGTTTGTGAGAAGATTAATTGAGCAATCTTCTCTCTTGTAGTCATCTGTTTTAAGACGCGTTCAACTTGTTTGTTTATGCGTTTGTCATTTTTAGGCGTAAAGGCACATAACAATGCAATCGTGCATATGGCACTTATCGCCATGGATATGATTCTGCTGTATTTCATTTATGTATTAGGGTTTAGTATCTTGTTTAGTAGGTGCAACGCACCTGTTATGGTTTTTACCTGTTGTACACTAGCATATATACGCCCTGTTTTCTTTCCCTGACGATCTTTTTCCTCTACCAATCTGCAGCGTTGTGGGCGCGAGTATATAAACTCCACAATCTTGCCAAACATTTTAGATTGCCAGAATTGCTTATTACTTTGTGTGAAATACAAGGTAAGGTTTTCTTTTTTTAGCAATACCTTTTCTATACCCATTTGGCAGCAGAGCCATCTTAGGCGTACTACATTTAATAATTGCTCTGCTTCCTCTGGCAATGCTCCAAAGCGGTCTATCAGGCGCTTTTGGTATTCTACCAAAGCCTCTTCGTTGCTCAGGTTATCTAGTTCACGATATAGCGAAATACGCTCGGATATGTTCTCTATATATGTAACCGGGAAGCATAAAGGAAGATCGCTATCTAACTGACTATCCTGGCACCAGTTCTTGTTAGTTGTTCTATTATCCAAATTTGCAAAAAGCCCGCTTGTGTTTGGATCGTTTTGCACCTCTTCGCGAATTTCCTCTACAGCCTCATTCAATATACGCTGATATGTATCGTATCCCAGGTCGGCGATAAAACCACTTTGTTCCGAACCTAACATATTGCCCGCTCCGCGTATATCTAAGTCCTGCATAGCTAACTGAAAACCAGCTCCTAGTTCCGCAAAGGTGGTTAGTGCTTGCAAGCGACGTCTAGCATCCGAGGTTAGCAACTCCTTATCAGGTGTAACTAGATAGCAATATGCTTTTCTATTGGACCTACCTACGCGGCCGCGTAGTTGATGTAAGTCTGACAAACCATAGTTTTGGGCAGAGTGAATGATAATTGTATTCACATTCGATATATCAATACCCGATTCGATGATCGTTGTCGCTATTAGGATATCGTATTCGTAGTTGATGAAGTCCTCTAGGGCTTTCTCCATTTCACCAGGAGGCATTTGTCCGTGTGCTATTACAGTGCGTGCCTGAGGTAGTATGCGATGTATACGCTGCTCTATGCGTGGCAGCATTTCTATGCGGTTGCACACCACATATATTTGACCATTGCGCTGCATTTCTAGCTCTATTGCCTCTTTTATTATATCCTCGTCATCCAGCGTAATCATTTCAGTTTGAACAGGATATCTATTAGGTGGAGGGGTGTTGATGACGCTCAAGTCGCGTGCGCCCAGTAGTGAGAACTGTAAGGTTCGTGGTATAGGTGTTGCAGTAAGTGTTAGCACATCCACATTAGTTCTTAGCGCCTTCAGTTTCTCCTTTACAGCTACACCGAACTTCTGCTCTTCGTCAATAATTAGCAGTCCGAGGTCTTTCCAAATCACTTGTTTACTCACCAATTTGTGTGTGCCAATTAGAATATCTATCTTACCCGTTTGTAGGTCTTCTTGTATTTGCTTGACTTGTTTAGCAGTTTTTGTTCTGCTCAAATACTCAATTCTTACAGGGAAATTAGCAAAGCGCTCGCGGAAAGTATTGTAGTGCTGTAGTGCTAGCACGGTTGTTGGTACCAATACTGCCACTTGCTTGCCATCTGTAGCAGCTTTGAAAGCGGCACGCATTGCTACTTCTGTCTTACCAAAACCCACGTCACCACAAACCAATCTGTCCATTGGCATAGGGCTTTGCATGTCATGTTTGATATCTAGTGTAGCTTTAGCTTGATCTGGCGTATCTTCGTATAGAAAGGATGCTTCTAATTCGTGTTGTAAATAGCTATCAGGGGAATATGCAAAGCCTGATTGCTGTTTTCTAGAGGCGTACAAACGAATAAGATCGCGGGCTATATCTTTTACCTTGTCTTTTGTACGCTCTTTCATACGCTCCCAAGCACCAGAGCCTAGGCGCGAAATAGTAGGTTCGCTACCTTCACGACCTTTGTACTTAGAAATACGATGTAGATTGTGTATGCTTACAAATACAGTATCTCCACCTTTGTACATCAATTTGATGGTCTCTTGTGGACGACCATTGAAATTAGTTGTCACTAATCCAGCAAATTCTCCAATACCATGATCCACATGTACTACATAATCTCCTACCTTTAGCTGATTAATTTCTTTTAGGGTGATTATTGCTTTGCCCCTGCGTGCGTTCTCAGAGCGGAGCGATACTCTGTGATAGCGCTCGAATATTTGATGATCTGTATAGCAGCATATCTTTGCACCATTATCTATAAAACCTTCGTGCAGCGCATGATCGATAGCGGTGAAAATGATACCAGACTCTTTGTCGTCAAAAATTGCCTTTAATCGATCGGTCTGTTTTACTTGGTCTGCGAGGATATAAATTTTGTAACCATCCTTTATGCGCTGTTGCAGATCTTCGGTTAGTAGATCAAAGTTCTTGTTGAATGTCGGTTGTGGAAGTGTGTCAAACTCGATATGACTGTAGTTGGAGTAGCTCGATTTTTGATTCATCTCAAGAGTCATAGTATCTTGTAGAAAATCGGTCGTCAGTACACCCATACTAGATTTGATTTTATACTCTGCAAGGCTAAAATCGTTGCTTATCCATAGTGTTTTTTCGGGTAAGTAGTCCAAAATCGTGGTTTCATTTTCATTTTTTGTAGTATTGGCTACTATTTCTATCTTATCTATCTTATTTTGAGATAGTTGTGTCTCTATTTCAAATTCGCGAATGCTATCTATTTCTTCTCCAAAGAAGTCTATTCGGTATGGAATATCGTGCGAAAAGCTATAAACGTCTATTATTCCTCCTCGCTGAGCAAATTGTCCTGGTTCATACACAAAATCTACTCGCTTAAAATCTAAATCTAGAAGTTTTTTAGTGAGTTCTGATATGGCAATTGTGTCATTTTTAGCTAGCGAAATAGTTTGGTTTTCTAGTAATTTAGGTTGGGGTACTGCTTCTCCAATAGCCTCTGGGGTTGTTATAATTATTGGACATTCATTGGTAGATGAAGCTATTAAAGAGGTTAAAACTTCCGTTCTTTGTACCATCATAGCCTCGTCAATTTGCTGGCGTCTACGATGTGATGTAGGGTAGTAGTAAACATGTTGTGAACCGGTCAATGTCTTTAGATCTGCATACATATATTGTGCGTCATCAACATTGTCCAATATTACAATCATTGCTTGTAAATGCTTGTCAATCAGTTTGGTGTGTATTGCAGATAGAATCATTGCTCGACCAGATGCATATAAACCACTTAGCAAGAAATGTTGTTTCCATTTCTTGCTAAGTGCTTGCTTCAACACATCCACTTCAGGATGCTGAGCCATCAGTTCTTGTAAGTCAGCTATTTGCATTTTAATCACTAATCAATAGTGCAGCGTTTACATTATTTGGGAGTTTACTTTAAGAGTGCAAAGTCTATCACCTCTTGGATATCTTTTACATAATGGAACTTCAACCCCTTTAAATATTTCTCTGGAATTTCGTCCACATCTTTGCGATTTTGTTCGCACAGAATGATATCAATAATGCCAGCACGCTTAGCAGCTAGAAGTTTCTCTTTGACACCTCCAATAGGTAGTATCTTGCCGCGAAGAGTCATTTCGCCTGACATTGCGATTCGTTTTCGCACTTTTTTGCCTGTAAATGCACTCACAAGTGCCGTTGTCATAGTGATGCCTGCACTAGGTCCATCCTTTGGAATTGCGCCCTCTGGAACGTGTATATGCACAGAATGGGTATCTAATTTTTTGCGTGAAATTCCAAACAATTCAGCATGCGCTTTGATGTAACCCATAGCTATTGTTGCTGACTCTTTCATCACATCACCTAGGTTACCTGTTAGAGTTAGTGCAGGTACTTTGGCTGGTGATAGAGAAGTCTCAATGAACAATATTTCTCCTCCAACTTGTGTCCATGCAAGACCTGTTACAACACCAATATATTTATTGGTCTCCCATTCGTCGCGCGAGTAGCGTTTTTTGCCGAGATATGCTACAAGGTCTTCTGGTGTTACAGATACGTTATATGGTTCTTCTAGCGCTATTTTAGTAACTACTTTGCGGCATACGGCAGCTATCTTGCGTTCGAGGCCACGAACGCCAGATTCGCGTGTATAGCCATCAATAATCTCTGAGATGATAGATTTCTTTAATTTCAGTTGAGAAGGCTTTAAACCGTGATTATCAAGCTCTTTAGGCAACAAATGGCGGCAAGCTATTTCCTCTTTCTCTTCTTGTAGATATCCGCTCATCTCTATCAATTCCATGCGGTCTAAAAGTGGACGAGGTATGGTGTCCAAACTATTTGCAGTAGCAATAAATAGGATTTTGCTTAAGTCGTAATCTACATCTAGATAATTATCATGGAAGGTGTTATTTTGCTCAGGATCAAGCACTTCTAAAAGTGCACTAGTAGGATCTCCTTTGTAATCTGCGCCAATCTTGTCAATCTCATCTAGCACAAATACAGGATTACAAGTCTTAACTTTACGCAAGTTTTCAATAATTCGTCCTGGCATTGCGCCAATATAGGTACGGCGGTGTCCACGGATCTCAGATTCATCGTGTAGTCCACCCAAACTGATACGAGCATACTTTCTACCTAGTGCTTCTGCAATAGAGCGTCCTAGGCTAGTTTTACCCACTCCAGGAGGTCCATATAGACATAGGATAGGGGCCTTCATATTGCTGCTATTCTTGCTTAATGCTTTGATTTTCAGCACAGAAAGGTATTCAATGATACGCTCTTTGACTTTCTCCATGCCATAGTGATCTTTGTCTAGTATCTCTTGTGCATGACGAATATCATAGTTATCCTCAGAACATTCGCTCCATGGTAACTCGAGTAGTGTATCTAGGTAGGTTTGTTGCGTAGCATATTCAGGTGCATGAGAGTTCATGCGGCGCAGTTTTTTCAGTTCTTTCTCGAATACTGCTTGCATTTTTTCGCCCCAACCCTTATTTTTAGATTGTTCGAGCATTGCATTAGCTTGTTGCTCATCCGAGTCGCCTAGCTCCTTTTGAATAGTCTCCATTTGACGATGGAGATAGTATTCGCGTTGCTCACGGTCGATATCCTCTTTGGTTTTGTTTTGGATGATTGTGCGCATTTCAAGCATCTGAATCTCATTGTTCAGTATATCAAGTAGACTAGCAGCGCGTTCTTTGATTGAGTCAATCTCCAGAAGTAGCTGTTTTTCAGCGATTTTCACGCCAAAATTGCCGCATATATAGTTTACTAGAGTAGGGAGGTTATCGATGCTTCTAAGCGTCATTCCCGCTTCTGCAGGCAGGTTTTCCATGCTCTTGATTATCTTCTCTGCTACATTTTTTAGGCTGCTTACTAGTGCAACAAACTCTTTGTCGTTACGTTTTGGGAATTCCTCTGCTAAGGTTTGTACGCGTGCTTTCATATATGGTCGAACGCCTACAACCTCCTGAATCATAATGCGTTCTACGCCTTCTAATATTACCATGATGCTTCCATCAGGCATATCTATGGTGCGTCTAACGCGTGCTGCAGTACCAATAGGGAATATATCTTCTTGTGAAGGTTCTTGTACATCCTGTGCTTTTTGGCAGCACACAGCAATAAGCTGGTCATTTTTAAAAGCTGTAGTAACTAGTTTCTTGGATTTAGGTCTTCCTACGGTCACTGGTAGCAGTACACCAGGAAATAACACCATATTGCGTAGAGGTAACAAGCCGAGTGTATCTCCGTCGCGTAGGACAGGTGTCTCAGTTGTATCATCATCCTCAATGAGTGGGATGTATTCTACAGCTGGTTGTTCGTTGTTTTCTAAAATGTCATCAAGGTAGGTCATAATCACTTTGTTTGTTTTAAATGTTTCAAAGTTTTAAAAGTTTAATGTAAATTGTCTTAAATCAAATATAGGGCATATTCGTATTATGTTATTTTACATAATCCAAATTAGCATTTGTTTGTTATATTTAAATATATATAAGGAGTGTGTGTACATTTTATTATTACAACTTACTCCTTATATATATGATGTATTCTTCAAAGTTATTGAAGAGATATTCGTTTTAGTTCGCCTTAAGTTCTCTTAGATCAAGCAACAATTCG
The DNA here is from genome assembly GCA_017559385.1 of Paludibacteraceae bacterium. GTDB lineage: Bacteria > Bacteroidota > Bacteroidia > Bacteroidales > Paludibacteraceae > Colicola. Next base: position 9,303 of record JAFYSK010000038.1, read on the forward strand.
TCCAATTGTTTTTGATCAACTAGTCCAGGAGCTCCTAACATGACATCGCGACCTTGATTGTTCTTTGGGAACGCGATGCAGTCGCGGATACTATCTAAACCAGCAAACAAACTTACAAAACGATCCAAGCCGTAGGCCAATCCACCATGAGGAGGAGCACCAAACTTGAAGGCGTTCATGAGGAAGCCGAATTTAAGTTGTGCTTCTTCAGGTGTGAAGCCTAGGATTTCGAAGGTGCGTTGTTGTAAAGCAGCATCGTGGATACGGATACTACCACCACCTACTTCAACACCATTGATGACCATGTCATATGCATTAGCACGCACAGCAGCAGGATTGGTATCCATGAGAGGAATATCCTCTTGTTTTGGGCTAGTAAATGGATGGTGCATAGCCATTAATCGTTGCTCCTCTTCGCTCCACTCGTACATAGGGAAATCGACAATCCAGAGGCAAGAGAATGTCTTAGGATCGCGTAAGCCTAGCTGCTTACCTACCTCTAGACGGAGCTCGCAGAGCTGCTTACGGGTCTTCATAGCGTCGTCGCCAGATAGGATTAAGATCAAGTCACCAGGTTGCGCATTCATCTCTTTGGCGATAGTTTTTAATTGCTCTTGGTTGTAGAATTTATCAACGCTTGATTTCACATTACCATCAGCCTCTACGCGTGCATAAACCATACCTTTTGCGCCAATCTGTGGGCGTTTAACATATTCGGTCAAAGCATCTAGTTGTTTGCGTGTGTAGCTAGTGCAACCAGTAGCGCAAATACCGCCAATATAAGCAGCATTAGCAAATACGCTAAACTTCTCTTCTTTCTCAGCCTCAAAGGCATGGAAGAGGTCGTGCAACTCTACAAAGGTCATACCAAAGCGTGTGTCTGGCTTGTCGCTACCATAATACTTCATTGCGTCAGCCCATGTCATACGAGGGAAATCGTCCAACTCGATATTGAGAATAGACTTGAACAAGTGCTTTGACATACCTTCGAACAGTTGTAGCACATCTTCTTGCTCAACGAAAGACATCTCACAGTCTATCTGTGTGAACTCAGGTTGACGATCAGCACGGAGGTCCTCATCACGGAAGCATTTCACGATTTGGAAGTATCGGTCAAAACCGCTGACCATCAATAGTTGCTTCAATATTTGTGGACTCTGAGGCAAAGCGTAGAATTGTCCTGGGTTCATACGGCTAGGCACGATAAAGTCGCGTGCACCCTCAGGTGTAGAATTAACCAAAACAGGTGTTTCTACCTCTAGGAAGCCTTTTTCATCCAAGTAACGGCGTACCTCAAAAGCCATTTTATGACGCAATTCGAGATTTTTTCTTACGCATGAACGACGCAAATCTAAGTAGCGATATTTCATACGGATATCCTCGCCGCCGTCGGTCTCGTCCTCTATTGTAAACGGAGGTGTAACAGCCGCATTCAATATGGTCATTTCTGCTACTTTGATTTCAATCTCTCCGGTAGGCAGTTGTGGATTCTTGCTTTGACGCTCGATCACTTCACCCTTTACTTGGAGTACAAACTCTCGCCCTACCCCATTGGCTTGCTCTAGCAAGGCATCTTGCTCAGCTGTGCCATCTGATTGAAATGCCAATTGTGTGATACCATATCGGTCGCGAAGATCGATGAATGTCATACCGCCCATTTTGCGGATTCGTTGTGCCCATCCTGCAAGGGTCACTGTTTTGCCTGCATCGGCGAGGCGAAGCTCGCCACAAGTATTCGTTCTAAACATATATTTATATTTACTTTTATTCGGTGATTACACTGCGCTATGCGCGCAGAAAATAGCGTGCAAAATTACAAAAAAAAATGCAGATATGCAAATTTTTTTGTTAAAAGTTTTCAGAATCTAGTTGAAAGTAAATGTATTGTCTATTGCTCTGCAATAGTACAGATATAATCTGGCGCTTGATGGCTTATTTCGTGCCAGTAGATTGTGTCAGTATTATCAAGTACATGGTGTAGGTCTGAAATGATGCCTGTGCCTAGCATTTTCAGGTATGCTTCTTTCTTCGTCCATAGTCTGATGAACTGCCAATCTGCTTGTTCGGCCTTTCGTATCTCAGCTTGTTCGGTAGGGCTCATTGTCTTTTGCATCAGTTCTTCCTTAAGAGGTCTAACCGCCTCAATATCAATTCCTATAGGTGTATCATTTACAGCTACAGCGATGCCGTTTTTGCAATGAGATATGCTGATACATGGTCCATTATCTATGCGTGGCGCTCCGTATTCGTTGTATAGGAATATGGGTTGTGTAGGTAGTGAAAGTTGGTGTATTCTACCCCACTCTGCTAGCAGTTCAGTAAGCATGAGATATGCTTTAAGGCAGCAGTATTGTCCAAAGGTGTGTTTATAGTGCAGTGCTTGCTCTCGGCGTTGCTCCGAGACCATTGCGAGCATTCGCTTTACCTCTTGCTCGGTACATTGGTTCATATCGTCAAATATAGAATATAGCACTGTATAGATGGGTTGTTATGGTTTATTGATTTTCCCAAGCTGCTGGCCATGGATTATGTGTAATGCCAGCCATTTGGGTCATCTGCTGGTGAGCTACGCTACGCAGGCGCTCTACCTCTATTTTGCGTGGTTGAGTGGTGTCTGGCAGGATAGGTTCGCCTATGGTGATGGTCAAAAGTGGCAGTGTTTTAGGTCCAAATAGACGATACAAGCCTTTTCGTTCGCGGAAGGTAATCACTAGTGGAAGTATTGGCTTATTGTACTTGTAACTCATGGTAAAAGCCCCTTTTTGGAATGGGCGGATAGGTTTGTACATATCCCATCTGCAAGCTTCTGGGAAGATGTGGAACCACCACCCACGACGATGAAACTCATCAAAAGCTTCGTTGAACTTCTTCAGTGCGGTCATATTGGTTGTAGAGTCTGGTATAGGTACTCCACCTGCAAGTCGCATAAAGAAACCATCTTTAGTTCGGAAGTTAGGTGCGAACATTGGTACACGCATATGGTGATTGGCCTTCACTGCAAACATCACGCATGGACAATCCAGTCTATAGACATGATTGCATATTGTTATAGCACCGGGTTTGAGTTCGTTTTTATATTGTTTTAGGATTGCTCGTCCGCGTATGCGCAAGCCCATTTGTATGCTAACTTTTAAGCGCAGAAATATGTGTAAGACGATATAGAATGCCCAAAGTAGGTTGAATCTGTATGTGCGTGAGTCATCCAGATATGGGTAATTCTCATCAAAGTCTATATCCTTGATTTTCTTTGGGAATAGTGTTCGTTCGAATGGATTATCTTCTGGGTATTTTATGGCTGGTTCTGGTATATATACCCCATCTTGAACTTTTAGTTCTTGGTACTGTTTATTCATATAGTTGTAAAATTTGTGCAAAGATAAGTTTTTTTATGCGAATATGCAAATAAAAGCCATTCAATTCTTTCGAATGAATGGCTTTTATATTATTTTTGCTTTTCTGGTGCCTTGTTTTGCTCGTCCTTATTTATGTTGGTTAGTTCCTCCCCTTTTCGGTTGTAGAATTTGGTTTCGAGCATTCCTAGACTCTGATTTTCGATGGTATGCACACCGTATTTCATTCGCCATTTTGTTTTCAGTGATGCCAGGCATCCTTTGTTTACATAGGCGTAGATGTATGGGTGTAGGTGCAATCTCAATCCTCTGCCGTATTGTTGGCGATAGGTTTCGATCTCTTCTGTAAGTTTGTCCGTAAAGAGTATCGATGACTGTATTTTGCCTTTTCCCATGCAAGTTGGACACGTTTCCATCACCTCCATTTCCACCGCTGGGCGCACACGTTGTCGGGTGATTTGCATTAGTCCGAACTTACTGAGTGGCAATACATTATGTTTTGCCCTATCTCTAGCCATTTCCGTGCGCATATGGTCATATAGCGCTTGTTGGTTGGCTTTGTCATCCATATCGATGAAATCAATAACGATAATTCCTCCGATATCTCTGAGTCGCAGTTGATGCACTATTTCGTCAGCTGCAAGCATATTGAAATGGAATGCATTCTGCTCTTGGTCTTCAAAGAGTTTCTTGCTACCACTATTCACATCGATGGAGAATAGCGCTTCGGTTTTATCCATGATGAGGTATCCACCTTTTTTGAATCCAACGGTTCTTCCTAATCCTGTTTTCATCTGTTTTGTGATGTCAAACTTATCAAAGATAGGCTGTTCGCCTGTATAAAGTTTGACCAGTTTAGATGATTCTGGAGCGATTAGGTTTAGATATTGTTGAATTTCTTCGTATACCTCTTTATTGTTGACATGTATGCTCTCAAAGTTAGGTGAGAGTATGTCTCGTATTATACCGATTGTTCTTCCTAGTTCTTCGCTGATTAGTGCGACGGGTTCTTTTGTTTGCAGTGTTTTCACTGTATCTTCCCATCTTTTTACCAGCAGTCTGAGTTCGTTGTCAAGTTCTGCAACTCGTTTGTCTTGTGCGACTGTTCTGACTATAACTCCGAATCCGTGTGGTTTGATGGATTGTACCAGCTGTTTTAGTCGTCCTCTTTCGGCTGATTTAGCTATTTTGCTGCTAACCATCACTTTGTCCATGAATGGTATTAGCACGAAGTTACGACCTGTGATAGATATTTCGGCTGATAGTCTTGGTCCTTTAGAGTTGATTGGCTCTTTGGTTACTTGAACCAGAATGGTGTCGCCCACTTTAAGATAATCGGCAATATTGCCTTCTTTACCGCATGGTGCTTGTCGCTCAATCTTATTGATTTCGGGAATTCGTCGTCTATCTGAAACGAGTTTGCTGACATACTTTTGTTGTGTTAGAAACTCTGTACCTAAATCAAGGTAGTGCAGAAAAGCTTCTTTCTCATGTCCTACGTCCACGAAGGCTGCGTTGAGTGCTGGCATTATTTTTTTTACTCGTCCGTAATATATGTTTCCCACAGCAAAGGTATCAATACCTCTTTTTTCGCGGTTAACTTCCATTAGTCGGTCGTTTTCAGTCAGCGCAATAGCAATCTCCTGTGGCGTAACATCCACAATCAGTTCGCTTTTCATATTTCAATGATCGTTGGGCTAGATGCCCGTTTAGTTTGTTTAAAAAAAATGCTTTGCGGCACCCATTTGCGCCCAAATGGGTATAGCCACAAAGCTTTTGTCAAGCGTCAAAGCTTACTTATGCTTATGACGATTCTTGCGCAAACGTTTTTTACGTTTGTGGGTAGACATTTTATGTCTTTTGTGCTTTTTACCGTTTGGCATAATTGTAATTTATTTAGTGATTAATTATTTTAAAAGGTCTGTGAAGCTATCAGCTGGTTTGAAAGCTGGGATTTTGTGCTCTGGAACGATGATAGATTCGTTTTTGGTGATGTTGCGAGCAACCTTTTGTGCGCGCACCTTAGTACCGAAGCTACCGAAGCCACGGAGATAAACTGCCTCACCCTCAGCTACGGTCTTCTTGATGTTCTCCATTGCAGACTCCACTACATTCATGATAGTAGTTTTGTCATATCCAGTTTGGATTGCAATTGCATTAACGAGTTCTGCTTTTGTCATAATAATTTTATATTTAATCAGTTATACATTTTTCAATTTTAATGTAACGATTTATTCATTATTTGCGGCCTTCGGGCTCAGAAAAAATCGAAATCGGCTGCAAAGGTACTATAAATAAATGAATTATGCAAATATTTTGATAAAAAAATATAAACTTTTTGCATTTTTATAGCCACCTTATTTTATGCTTATCCTTTCGGAGTGGTAACGGTGTGGTAACGGGAAGCTGAGTGCAATTCAGAACAATCGGTTAACTATGGGTTAACCATAGATTAACAAACCCTTGCGCAAAGGTAGCGCAAGGGTTGCTAAAAACAAGTATATTATTCATCAATATTCAGGTGGGTATTGTTTGATTAGTGGGATATTTTCTTTTTCGCATACAATACCTATAAACTCGTCGATGGGCATAGGTAAATAAAAACCTAGATTAGTATGCGTCCATTGCGTATCCATAGTGCCAAGGACATAGTATCCATCGTATGACTTTTCAAAGGTATAATAGGTGATCGCATTGGGACGAATGATTACAGCTCCATATGCGGCTAATGGCACCTTAAATGGCTCTGGGAATACGTATATAATCATGTTCAAACTATCACTTTGCTGACCATATGTATAAACCTGCAAGCTATCCCAAGCAAAATATTCGTGAATGTCAGGGTAATGAGTTTGCATGTATGTATTCCACATTTTTAGGTCATTTAATGGATATAATTCTTTGGTTTGTTCTTGTTCTTGATAAGCTTGAACCATAAGAGGAATCCAACGATATTCTATTTGATAATAAGCTTGATTTCTAGGATCGTCATCCTTGGCAAAAACATTGAGGACACTGGCTAATATAAGCAGTAATAAAATATGATACCTTTTCATAAACGGAGCATTTGGGTTATTAGACCGCAAAGTTAATAAAAATAAATGACCCGCACAAAAAAAAACGAAAAAAATCGCCACTTATATGCCTAATAGCGATAAAAGTGGCGAATTGGCTATATATTGACTGAATTAATATCCCTCAATATACTCAATTGCTTCTTCTGCAATAAAGTCCAAAGGCTCGTATTGGCATGTTACTTCATCAAAATCTATGTCGGATAGATAGATGCAACGGATTTTAGAGTCGTACATGGTTCGATAGTACAAACGGCCATTCATAATATCTGTAACGATTGTAACTTGTGTTGCGCTGTGCATATCCGGAATTTGTGTCGTATCGCTAAATTGCAAACCAATAGGTATATCAAAATGGTTCATGAGATGAAATGCATGAATAACCGTTTGTCTGGAATCAGAGAAGATGGGGGCTGTCGTTTGCAAGAAAGCAGCACGGACGAATCTAGATGGAGATGACATATCTCCTGGTAAACCCAGCATACCCGTTCCACCGCTAAAAGAACTTAATGCTTTTTCGCCCAAGTTATGAGTAGCTATGGTTCCAGGCTTAAGGTTGATATAGTTATTCAAATTACTAAGATGCCAATCTAAGGAAGGCGAATTGGTCAGTACGCCAAGAGGATTCTCGTGGATATTGATATGTTCGTTCATGATTTCAATAACTACCTGACGACCAGATGGTTCAGTAACGCGCCAATGAACGGTAGAGGCGCGAGGATCAACGCCTACAACACGGATGCCATCTAGCTGTTCGACCAATTCATCTATTGAAGAAAAAGATGCAAGCACCCATGATACAAATTGCATGTCGCTGATGGTTACATCTTTTTGGTTTGGGTCGAAAGGCATATATTCGCCATAATCTGGAAAATAGAATAGTCCAGCAGCTAGTCCAAGTTCGTTGATACCTTCCATCACATAGTTTTTGTCCTCCACAGCAATACCTACGTAGCCAAATTTAGATGAGTAGCGCATACCTTTTGTGGTGTTATCCGGCAGGAAGGACTTGTGTTGGTGTCCACGAGGGACAATGACATACATTAGATTAAGTGGTTTGGCTGCCCACTCTATTGTGCGAGCAGTAACTGGATGATTAGTAGTAGTTTGCAGGGTGATACCTGTACATGCTTTAGCCTCTGAAGCGAGGGATGCTAACGCTAAGGTTAGAGCCAAGAGTAGAATTTTTTTCATAGTTGTAATGGATTTAGGGGTTTATACTTTGATGATAGAAATACAAATAGTGTGCCATAATTTTTAAACAATTTAGATGTTTTTCTTGCGCATGTACTTTTTTTGTTGTACTTTTGCACTTCGAATGAACAAAGACTTATTATATAAGGAATTAGAGGAGTGGTACGAGGTGAATCATCGTATACTGCCTTGGCGCGAGACGGATGATCCGTATTTGATATGGATCTCTGAGATTATTTTGCAGCAGACTCGCGTGGCACAGGGTATGGAGTATTATCATCGCCTTGTTACACGATTCCCTGATATTCAATCGCTTGCGGATGCTCAAGAAGATGAGGTGTTGCTCTATTGGCAGGGCTTGGGGTACTACTCGAGAGCGAGGAACTTGCATAAGGCGGCGCAGTTGATGAAGAATCATGAGTTATTTAAGTTAAATAACGACAACATAAACAACGTTGCGACCGAATCAACACCCTCGGTCGCCAAAGGAAATACTTCTGAATTCCTGAACTCTGAACATATATTTGCTGCTCTCAAGAGTATGCCTGGTGTAGGCGATTATACGGCAGGAGCGATAGCATCATTTGCTTTTGATCTGCCCTACCCTGCGTTGGATGGCAATGTATATCGCGTTCTATCCAGATTATATGACTGCGAAATACCCTTTGACACTACGCAAGGCAAAAAGCATTTTATGAAATTAGCAGAAGAGTTGCTGGATCGAGAGCGACCTAGATTATTCAATTCGGCAATCATGGAATTGGGCGCCTTGCACTGCGTGCCTACGGCACCTGATTGCCATACTTGTCCGCTCAATACTTGGTGTAAAGCATTGGCTAACAATACGGTAGAATTGTTGCCTGTTCGCAAGCCTCGTCCGAAAGTGCGTGATAGATACTTGGAGTATATTATTTATATTACACCCGAGAAGACGACTTTGATTCATCAAAGAAAAGGGAATGATATTTGGAAGCATTTGTGGGAGTTTGTGTGCGCAGAGCGCACAGGCGATGAGGCGATAAGGCGAAAGGCGAAAGGCGAGAAAATATTGGAGCTAACGCACGTGCTTTCGCACCAGAAGTTGCATGCACGGTTTATAATAAAAAATGTGTCAGAACTTCCTGAGATTCCTGACACATTAGTGGTTAGTTTGTCCGATCTGGACAATTATGCTTTTTCTCGCTTGACGTTGAATGCGATAGAGAAATTGCTTTAATTACTTTTGAAATTTACCTACTAGTTTGATAGCTAGTTTAACTAGCCAGTCTGGTGTATGCTTGAGCAGTGGTGTGCATAGGTGGTTGATTACACCTGGCATGTCGGCTTTTTTGCCACGGAACATCTTTCTGAGTGCTCGTTTTACCAATTTCTCAGGTGGAATAGCCACGGTCAAGTTCACTGCTAAACGGCGTAAGTGAGGTGCAAGACCAAACAACTCAGTGTCTACTGCTCCTGGAGTCATCACGGTGATATTCACGCCTTTAGGACGGAGCTCGTACCAGAGCGACTTGGAGAAATTATAGATAAATGCCTTGGTTGCGTTGTAGGTCTGGATACCAGGCATAGCCATCCATGCAGACATGGAGGACATGTTGAGAATATAACCCTTTTGTCGTGGTTTGCGGCAGATTTTTTGCGCTTGTTCTTCTGCAGTAAGTTGGCGGTTGATCATCTCCTCGCCAAAGAGACGAGTAAGTTTAGCCACCGTGATCATATGCAGGTTGAGCATGAGCTCAATACGCTTCATGCTGGTCTCGCAATAAGGGTTGAAGAAGAATACACCCGCATTGTTGATCAGGATATCCACCACTAGGTTGTTGTCCTTGCAGTATTGGAGAAGTTGCTCCGCTGCATCTTGCTTGGAGAGGTCAGCATAAAGCGGAATAGTCTTTACGCCATATTGAGCTGCCAAATCATCAGCCACTTTCTTTTGTTCTTCCTCTTGGTTGCTAACTAATAGGAGATCGGTATGATAGTCGCGCGCGAGTTGGGTGGCATATTGTAGGCCAATACCCGATGATGCGCCAGTAACGAGTGCAAGCATATTTCTTTAAGTTGAAAGTTTATAGTTCTTATCTCGCCTTTGCTCGAACGATCACTCGCAGAGCTCGTGTACGAAAGTTGAAAGTTTATAATTCTTATCTCGCCTTTGCTCGAACGAACACTCGCAGAGCTCGTGTACGAAAGTTGAAAGGCAAGACGGCTATGCAGCAGTACCTCGCCTATAACCTATAGCGTAGCGTCCTATAGCCTCAAAGAGGCGTCCTATAACCTACTTTTCAGGATACCACATTTGTTCGTACTTGAGTGCTTCTTTCTTGAGGTACTTAGGTATGTCCTTGTCGCACTCATGGCACTTCATATCAAGTGTGTACATACGCGCTACGCAATAGTTAGAGCGTTTGCACTCAGAGTGATATTGTTCCTCGCGCATCTTATTGACAAACTCGGTATCGCGTACCAAAGCGTGGCCGATCTGAACGAAATCAAAGCCAGCCGCAAGAGCTGTTTCGGCATTCTCACGACCCATGACACCACCTACATAGATAAGTGGCATCTTAAGCGCAGCGCGGAACTGCTTGGCTGTATCGAGAAAGAAGAGCTCTTTGAATGGAACAGTAGGAATCATCAAGTGGCCTACAAAGCGCAAAGCAAGGCGCAACCACCAGAATGACCAAGGGTTCATGTAGTGAGCCAAAGTCTTGATAGGCATAGCTCCACCCATAACAGTAAATGGCGCCTTGCTGACGAAACCAGCTGTAAGAACAAGGGCATGCACACCATGTTTCTCGATCTCCTGAGCAACGCGGATGCACTCGTCGACCTTAAGACCAGCCTTGAAGCCATCGTACATATTGGTCTTGACAACCACAGCCATATCATTGCCAGCATGCTCCATCACCTCGGCCATCACCTCGTTCATGAAACGCATACGGTTCTCAAGTGAGCCTCCGTACTCGTCGCGACGATGGTTGGTATAAGGAGAGAGGAACTGCGAGATGAGGTAGCCGTGACCCGCGTGGATCTCGACGCAGTCGAAACCACACTCGCGGCAGAAATCAACCGCATGGCCAAAAGCCTTGACGATATCTTTGATCTCATCCTTCTTGAGCTTGCGGTGAAGCGTAGGAGAATATAGATTGAAGCCAGTAGAAGCACCTACAGGCAAGCATTTGCAAGTGTAGAAGTGGGTCATATTACCACAGTGACCCAGCTGAATACTAGCCTTAGCACCTTCTGCGTGGATGCCGTCGGTTAGTTTCTTAAGATCCTCTTTGATCTCATCGTGGATATAAAGCTGACCGTCAAATGATACACCAGAGCGTGTAACAGAGCAGTATGCTACAGTAGTCATAGCTGCACCACCACGTGCTACAGCTGTATGATAGTTATAGAGATCTTGACTAGGTTTGTTACCGTATGCCATGTTCTCAAATGCAGCAGAACGAATAGCACGGTTCTTGAGAGTAATAGGTCCGAGTTTGCACTCGGTGAACAATAGATTGCTCATTTTGTATAATTCGGTTAAACGGTTAAACGGTTAGACGGTTAGACGGTTATCAATAGATAAACGGAATAATACGTTTGAGTTTTTTCTCGTCGAACTCGTCAGCAAACTCCTTCTTGTAACGATAGTAAATAGAGTTGGCACGAGGAACAAGGTTGCAGCATGAGAACCAGAAGAAACTCAAGCCCGCCAATGACCATGTAAGGAGAGCAAAACCGAACCACTCGGTAATCTCACCAAGATAGTTAGCGCTAGTAACGTATTTGTACATACCCTTCTTAGGCAAATAGTGATTGGTATCGCCTGGTTTGCGCAAGTGACGAATCACATGATCAGAGTGCATATTGATGATCCAACCAGCAATAAAGACAGCTACACCAAGTAGGAATCGCCAGTCTGTAAGCCAGTCTATTGTATACAAATTAGGAGCGTATATCGGAGCCAAATGGAAGAGCCAATAGCCTTGTATATAGCCATTTACGAGGTTCCATCCCACAGATAAGAACATGATAGCCAATGGCATCTTGCTATTACCCTTGAGCAGGAATGGGAACACGAAAGAGCGTTGGAAATAGTGGAACTGGAAGATGAGGAAGAAGATCAAGTATGGCAACTGAAACTTAACCTCAGACATAGCCCACAAATAGAGCATGACAAAAAAGACAGGCATCTCCATGAGACACCAACCTACCTTGTTGTTGATAGCAGGACCCCACTTTTCAGAACGCATCTTGCCATAACCAGCATCTACAAAGTAGAGCGCTACGAATACAACCAAGCCAATAAGGGCTAGAATAAATAGAAAATTATAAAACGATGATAGTGTAGATATTTCCATACGCATTTTATTTTAATGGCTACTAGGCTATGAGGCGATAAGGCTACGAGGCGATAAGGCTACGAGGCGATAAGGCTACGAGGCGATAAGGCGATAGACTAGTGCGCAAAATACGGCGCAAAGTTACAAAGTTTTTTTGAGATAGCCAAATAAATCTTAATAAATGTTACTCTTTTATTTGTTTTTGACTAATAAATAATCCGAGTATTATGACTAGGATACCTATCCATTTGGATAAAGGTAGCTGCTCAGAGAAGATGAGAAGCATCAAAATGGCCGTAAATACGGGTCGGACGTTGTTGAAAATATTGGCACGCGTAACACCGATGTAACGCACTGTAAAACAGAATAATATAAAAGCGGCCACAGATGCGAATACCGATAGGTACACTATGGATAGCATGGACTTCGCAATAAATTGAAGACTCAAAAGCTCCGTTTGGATGAATGGTGTTGGATTAAGGAGCTGTGCCCCACCCCAGAGCATGTAGAAAAGTGCGAGTGAGATGGTCTGAACATAGAAGACGATGGTCAGCGACGAGTAGTGGGTAGGTATGCGTCGTAGTACCACGGAGTAGCCAACCGAGCAACTAACAGTAAGGATGGCTAGCAGCACGCCCCAGGGGTTGCCAAGATCGAAATGGCCTGCACCTGTAAGCAAGAGCAGCAGCATTCCGGCTGTAGAGATGAGTATACCTATAATATTATAACGTGTGACTTGCTCACGAAGCAAAAGGAAAGCAAAGATAGGAGCAAGTATAGGTTGGGTAGAAAGCAAAGCCTCGGCTATGGTAGGCGAAGTGAAGCTTTGGTATGTATAGGTCTCGAATATAAAATAGAGAAAAGGTTGTAGCAATCCGCCTAGTAAGAATAGTGGTAAGTGTTTGGGATCAAGACGTTGCAGACCAATAATCTGATTGTTTCTAAATATCAGTCCGATTATCAGCATAAGTACGACGGCCAGACTAAATCGTAAGACGATTAAGGTAAGTGGAGATACCAGCAAGAGGGCTTGTTTAACAGCAATGCCTGCGCCAGCCCAGATGAGCATAGCGCAGACAATAGCGATATATGGTATGATTTTTTTCAATATAGGACTATTAGGCTATTGGTTTTGTTTTCGTTTTAAACGGCGTTCTTGGCGTGTATAACGACGTTTAGCACGTCGCTCTTTGCGATCGTTGATTCTGTTGTCAATATTATTAGCCCACTCAATAATTTTGTCGGACAATGTGGTTTCACGCTCAATCTGGTCAAACTTACGCCGACGTTTGTCGTCTTGCATTAGGAGGTTAAACTTAAATTGACCATCACGGAAACCATCACGTAAGCATGCTGCCTTGAATCGAGCATAGGCATTATTAAGTAATATATGCGCTTGAGGCTCATGCAAACGGAATGATGCGCGCTTAGATTCGTATTCGTTGTTGATCTCTTGTAGTTTTTTATCTACAATTGTGGCAAATTTATCTGCTGTTTTTTGATCAATCTTCTCGTCGGCAAACTCAAAGTAGAAATGATATTTAGACTCTTGTATATCCGCAAACCCAACAAAGAACTTCGTTTTGATCTCCAATTCTTCTTCTGCCTTATGTACTGCGTCAATAAACTGTGGTTCATATAGTTTCTCACCTGTCATGGATACGATGCCATTGACTTTAGACACCATATGTACCGTTGGTGTATTGTAGAACTTGCCCCCTACCTCTACCAAATCGTTCATATTATAGCGGAAGAGTCCCGAGTAAGTTGTTACATAGGCACAGTATCGTTTACCTTTCTCCAATTCGTGAATCTGTAGATAGTTTTTGTGTGGGCTATCCAGTTCGCTTTCCTCTACAAATTCGTAGTAATGGAAGTGTGGAAAAAGAACTGACTCGTTGGTCTCGTCCAGTGAGAAGCCAAAACGGCACTCTGTAGCAATATATCCTAATTCTTGGTAGAATGTTTTGTCCCAATTAAATTGGTCCATATATTTTTCCATATAGATTTTGGTATTACCACATTTCCATGTTGATAGTAGTTGTAGCCATGGCCAGAAGTGTTTAGGCTCCAATTTGCCATGTTTTTCGAGCAGGTCGCGCAGTTCTTGCGCACGCTTAGGTTCTGGCTTCATATAGTCGGCTAGTTCCTCTCGGATATAATCGGATATGTCGAAATTCCAGCTTAGTGTACCATGTTCTATATCATCGATCATCTCCAGTGTATTCTCATTGAGTGTGCGCAGCAGTTCTAGTATCGTACTTGGATTAGCGGTAGCCCATAGGGTCACATCGCGATACTGGATCGCCAGTCGCATGAGTGTATAATTGCGTGCTGCATAGTCGTCGATAGACATGACGCAGGCTGGTGCAGTATAGTGCTTTTTGATGATAGAGGGTACGTCGCGCACTAGTACGCCACTAACCGAGCCGAAGATGGTGCCATCGGGTGCATATCCCTCTAGTTCTTTGCCTACGGTAGTGAACAGGTGTCCGCCGAATATTCGGCTACGATGACAGATGAAGTTCCATATCCAGATATGTGTCATCTTGCCATACACATCCTTCAGGTACTTATGTGTCATAGGTACCCATTTAGGTTCTGAGGTCGTACCTGATGTAGTAGCATACATATCTGGTTTGCCAGGGAAGAGAATATCCTTCTCGCCATTTTTATGGCGTTCTACGTATGGGCGTAGCGTCTCAAAACTATCATTGACAGGCACATACTGCTGGTATAGTCTAAAGAGGTCTTCAGCTGAGGTAGCAGATAATATGCGGTCGAAATGATGTTCTTTTCCATAGACTGTATCTTTGGATATCGTAAGGATATCTCTTAGAGTTCGTTCGGCAGCATGCTTAGGGTGTTTATTCCAGAAGTTCAAGCGTAGTCTTTGGGAACCACCTACTAGACATAGTGCAGTATTAATTAGCCATGGATATGGCAATGCATTGCCATTATTATCTACATATGTTTTCTTTTTCATTTTATTAGTATTTCTTTACCTTGACAATATCTCTTCTTTATTTGATAAACATTACCATGGTATACAAAACGTTCTAAGCGCGTGTAAAGTGTATCACTATTATATATGCTATCGTGCATAGGTGAGTCGTTGTCTATTACCAGAGCATCAAACTCGTAACCTACTTCGAAACTACCTACTTTACCAAAGAAGGATCCTCCCAATTTTGTTGCCATATAGAACACTTCAGATAGGCTCAGGGCAGATACTTGTCGTTTGTGTATAGCACTGTTTAGTTTGCTCATTTGGATGGCAGATTGCATCACCTGGAACATGCTCAGGTCGTGTCCTGCAGCTACGTCCGATCCTAGCGTCACCGGAATGCCGGCTTCTAGTAATCGGCGTATAGGTGCAATACCAGAAGCCAGATTGCAGTTGGATGTTGGGCAATGCACGATTGTGGTGCCCGTTTGTTGCAACAGCCCCATATCGATATCGGAAGGATAGACGCAATGTGCCATTAGTGTGTCATGTGTCAATAGTCCATATCGGTGGTACACATCGGCGTAGGATAAAGCCTCAGGCTCTAACTCCATGACCCAATTGATCTCATTGGTCGTTTCGCATAGATGCGATTGAATAGACAAATGCCTATCTTTAGCTTGTTTGGATAGTGCGCGCAACATCTGAGGCGAACATGATGGAACGAAGCGTGGGGTTATGATAGCATTGACCAAAGGATAGTTCTTCGTGTGTGCTAGCAACTCATTGGTACCTTCTATGGCTTCATCCACAGAGTTGCACAGATTGTCCGGCGAATTCCTATCCATTGCCACCAAACCAATATGGGCTCCTATACCCTTTTGATGGAACAGATCAGCCAATAACAAGGTTGCTGGGGTGTGTATCGTAGCAAACACTGCAGCACGCATTGTACCTTGCTTAACCAATTCATCTACAAACTGTGTATATATTGTCCGTGCATATTCAATATCCGCAAACTTAGCCTCTTCTGGAAAAGTGTATTTATTGAGCCATAATAGTAGCGGCACATCCATTGCTATACCCATATTGGCAAATTGTGGAGCATGCACATGTAGGTCATTCATGGCAGGTATCAATAGTTGATTACCTAGGTCAACCACCTCTATTTCATTGCCATACGGATACTTATCCGATGCATAGACGCCCTGAATTATTCCTCTATCATTAACCACGACATAGCCCTTAGGCAATATTTCAAAGGCCAGACTAGTAGGTGTATAAATAATATGTCCGCAATATGCTTTCATAGGTGTCTAATTCTCTTTGTTCTTGTAGAATGGCAGCAATATAAAGTAGTTGATTATTCCTGCCAATGCTATGGCTAGTATACCCGCCCATCGTTCCGACATATGTAGCCATATCAGTGTATTCAGAATCACTAACTGAATTACAAAGTTGATACCTCTTCCCAACAGGAAGCCAGTTGCGTTTTTCCAACTAGGTTGTACACCAAAGGTATAGAAACTAGTCAGAAAATAGTTGCAAATCATTTCAACAACGAAGCCTATGGCAAAGGCGACAGATGTCAAAATTGCTACCTCTGGCCATTGCTGCTGAAAAACGCCTAGTAACAAATAATAAATGCCATACTGCACGCCCGTTCCGAATGCTCCTACGAGCACGAAACGGGCTGCAGAACGGTATTTATCTGGCAATAGGCCTGTTAGGGTTTTCATTGATTTCTAGTGTGCTAGTTGTACTAGTGCTACTAGTTGGTTAGCAAAGCGCTGCTAGCATCTCCTCCATAGCAGCAGCTAGGCCTTCTGCATTGCGGCCACCAGCGGTAGCCATCCATGCCTGACCTCCACCACCACCTTGGATGTTCTTGGCAGCAGACTTGATGATCTGTCCTGCGTTTTTGCCTGCATCTACTAGGGCTTGTGACAATACTACACTGATCATCGGTTTGCCCTCTTGTTGAGTAGCACCCACCAGTGCATACTTGCCTTGAGGGAATTTTGTTTTGAGGATGGCAGGTACTTGACGTAGCACATTATGGTCAGCTTCGCCTTCTAAACGGATCAAGTTGATACCATTATACTCTACAGCTTTAGCAACTAGTTCGTCGCAATAACGAGCAATCTTCTCAGCCATAAAGCCTTCTATTTGCTTTTTGAGATCAGCATTCTCTTCAATTGCTTTGCGGATAGCACCTGCTAGGTCTGGAGCGTTATTGAACATTCCGCGCAGGCTATTCAATGTATCCACTTGCTTGTAGTATAGTTCATCTGCTTTCTCAGCGGTTACTGCCTCTATACGACGAATACCGGCAGCTACGCTGGTCTCCATCACGATACGAAGTGCACCAATCTTACCTGTAGAAGCCACGTGGCAACCACCACAAAGCTCTACGGATGGACCAAACTTGATCACACGCACATCATCGCCGTATTTTTCGCCAAATAGTGCCATTGCTCCCATTGCTTTTGCTTTCTCAATTGGAGTATGACGGCTCTCTTCGAGTGCCAAGTCTTGACGGATAATCTTGTTGGCCAAGATCTCTGCTTCGCGCAATTGTTCTGGCGTTACTTTTTGGAAGTGAGAGAAGTCAAAGCGCAAGCTTTCTGCGGTTACATAACTACCCTTTTGCTCCACATGCTCGCCCAATACTTGGCGCAATGCATAATGGATAATATGGGTAGCCGAGTGGTTGCAGGCGATTGCTTGACGGCGGTCTGTATCTACGGTTGCTACCAATACGCCGTCAATGCCCTCTGGCAACTCTGCACAGAGGTGTACAGGCAGGTTATTCTCCTTCTTGGTATCCAGTACACGCACATTACCAAGTGTACCGGTGTCACCAATCTCACCACCCATTTCAGCATAGAATGGAGTCTTGGTCAGTACCACTTGATAGAAGTCTTTACCCTTTTGGTTTACCTTGCGATAACGCAACACTTGGGTCTCGCAGTTGAGAATATCATATCCTACAAACTCGGTATCGCCTTCGCTGAGTTCTACCCAGTCGCCTAATTCTTGTTTGTTGGCTTGACGGCCCATCTCCTTTTGGCGCTCGAGTGCCTTGTTGTACTCTTCCTCGTTGGTAGTGAAACCGTTCTCGCTGAGAATCAACTGAGTAAGGTCGAGAGGGAAACCGTAGGTATCTTTCAATGTGAACACATCTACACCAGAGATCTCTTTGCCTTTAGCTTCTTTCATCAGTTTATCAAGCAAGCTGATACCTTTGTCCAGGGTACGGAGGAAACCATCCTCTTCGCTCTTGATCACAGGCGTGATTTGTCCTTCTTGTTTTACTAGTTCTGGATAAGCCTCGCCCATGTCTGCTATGAGTTGTGGTACTAGCTTATACATGAATGCCTCGCGTTGACCTAGGAAGGTGTAACCATAGCGTACAGCACGACGCAAGATACGGCGGATCACGTATCCAGCCTTCTCGTTGCTAGGCAATTGTCCATCAGCAATGGCAAAAGCGATCGTACGGATATGATCGGCAATCACGCGCATAGCCACATCCACTTTCTCCTCTTTGCCATACTCTACTCCGCAGATCTCGCCAATCTTTTTGAGCATTGGTTGGAACACGTCGGTGTCGTAGTTAGATTGTTTGCCTTGCATGGTGCGCACCAGACGCTCAAAGCCCATACCTGTGTCAATTACATTATATGGTAGGCTATCGAGTGAGCCATCTGCTTTGCGGTTGTATTGCATGAACACAAGGTTCCATATTTCAATCACTTGTGGGTGATCCTTGTTTACGAGTTCGCGACCAGACACGGCAGCTTTCTCCTCCTCGCTACGGCTGTCCACATGGATCTCAGAGCAAGGTCCGCAAGGACCTGTATCGCCCATCTCCCAGAAGTTGTCGTGTTTGTTTCCGTCAAGGATATGGTCTGCTGGCAAGTGCTTTGCCCAGATAGATGCAGCCTCATTATCACGCTCAATGCCCTCTTCTGGTGAACCTTCGAACACAGTCACATAGAGGTTCTTTGGGTCTAGTTTGAGTACATCCACAAGGTACTCCCATGCCATGTCGATGGCTCCTTGTTTGAAGTAGTCACCAAACGACCAGTTACCGAGCATCTCAAACATGGTGTGGTGGTAGGTGTCGTGTCCTACCTCTTCTAGATCGTTGTGCTTACCGCTTACGCGCAAACACTTCTGCGAGTCAGCTACGCGAGGGTATTGAATAGGATCGTTGCCGAGGATGATACCCTTCCAAGGGTTCATACCTGCATTGGTAAACATCAGTGTTGGGTCGTCTTTGATGACCATAGGTGCTGAAGGTACAATCTTGTGTCCCTTCTTCTCAAAATAATCCAAAAAGGATTGTCTAATTTCTTGACTTGTCATATTAATCTTGTGGTATAAATTTCTCTACTTTGTATTCTTTCTTCACTTCTTTCACCTCAACTACCAGTTGGTTAGCTAGCAGTTTCTCGTTGTCTGATCGAACCTTCAGAATGTCTATTGCGGTGTAGATAGCATGCGCCATACTTTGTGCATCAGCCTCATTCTTGCCGGCTATACCATAGGCGGTACCATGGTCTGGTGAGGTGCGGATGATAGGTAGCCCTGCTGTGTAGTTCACGCCACTCATATCCAGCGCCTTGAATGGTGCCAATCCTTGGTCGTGGTACATGGCTAGTACAGCATCAAAATGGTTGTATTGTCCAGCTCCAAAAAAGCCATCGGCTGAGTATGGCCCAAAAGCCCATATGCCTTGCTCTTGTGCTTTTGCTATAGCAGGACGAATAATATGTGTTTCCTCTTCACCTATCAGCCCATTGTCGCCTGCGTGTGGATTGAGTGCCAACACGGCGATACGTGGCTTGCGGCAAGAGAAGTCTTTCTTAAGGGTCTCGTTCAATACCTCTAGTTTGCTCTGGATGCGTTCTTCTGTAATGTTCTCCGCTACTTTAGCGATAGGTGTGTGGTTGCACACCAGCGCTACGCGCATACGATCGCTGAGCATCATCATCAAGCTGTCCTTGCCTTGGCCAAACAGTTTTGTTAGGTATTCGGTATGTCCTGAGTATTGGAATTTATCCGATTGGATATTATCCTTGTTGATAGGTGCAGTCACAATGGCGTGTACCACTCCCTGCTTTAGGTCTTGGCATGCGCGTTGTAAGCTCTTGAAGGAGGCTTGTCCTGCTTCTGCAGTAGACACACCTAGTTGTACTGGGGTATCATCGTTGTAGCATGTGATGAGGTTCAATCGTCCATCTTTGGCTTGCTTAGCATCATTGATGATATTCCATTGGATGTTATGGTATTGTTCGTCCATGGTTTGTATATGTTGTTTCGCCACTTTGGCGTTGCCATATACGATAGGGCGACAAATCTCACAGATATGTGCATCGGCGATGCATTTCACGATAATCTCGTATCCTACGCCGTTGATATCTCCTGCTGTTATTGCTATTGTTGGTTTCATATGCCTTCTCTCTAAACTTTAAACACTAAACACTAAACTCTAAACACTAAACCCTAATCAATCTGTGTCACTTTATCGTATTGCAGTTTTTCGAAGTCAAAAGGCTTTCTATCTTCGTTCTTGTAGCCTAAGGACATTACGCATAGTACAGTAAAGTTCTCTGGCAGGTTGGTTAGTTTACGCACCAAGTCCTCTGCACCTTCTCTTTGGTACACATGACACCAGCATGCGCCCAAACCTTGGTCAGCCGCTGCTAGCCAGATGTTTTGCGCAGCAATAGCTGCATCGCATTGCCATGTATCAATGACGCTGGTGTCCGCTGCCACTACGATACCGGCCATAGCCGTGTCAAACATACCACTACCATAGGTACGACAATGAGCCAATTGACGTAATTTCTCCTCATTCTTGATCACCACAAAGTGCCATGGGTTCATACGCTTGCCCGCTGGCGACATCAGTGCACAGCGAATGATATAGTCCAATTTCTCTTGTTCTATAGCTTGATTCGTGTATTTTCTATACGAGCGCCTTAATTGGCATAATGATTGAAAATCTTGCATATCAGTCTAGTTATTAATACATTAATAAGATTGCCACAAAATTAGCGCACAAAGGTACTAAAAAAATACCATATACACAAGCAAAATCGCAGAAACCTTACTTATTTCTGCGATTTTATTGCTTTCTAGCGGAACTAGTTACACTAGTTAGGTTAGTTCAACTAGTTTTATTCTCATGGGAAAACTATCCTACTATTACCTCTGGATTTATCTTTTTGATCAGACCTTTCAGCACATCGCCTGGACCAAACTCGTAGAATTCTCCTGCTCCATCGGCCACCATCTGTTGAACGCTTTGTGTCCAGCATACTGGACAGGTCAACTGCTGCAATAGTTGGCGTTGGATGATATCCTTATCGGTCTCTGCTTTTGCGCTTACGTTTTGATATACAGGGCATTGTGGTGCATAAAAGTTGGTTGCTAATATAGCTTTCTCTAGGCGTTCGGCGGCTGGTTGCATCAATGGCGAGTGAAAGGCTCCACCTACAGGCAACTTCAAAGCACGCTTGGCTCCACCTTCTTTCAAGGCTTTGCAGGCAAGGTCAACTCCTGTCAATGAACCAGAGATAACAACCTGTCCAGGGCAATTATAGTTAGCGGCTACTACCACATCGTTTATCGTATTGCATATCTCTGCCACTTGCTCGTCTGCCATTCCTAGCACGGCCGCCATGGTGCCTGGTTGCATTTCGCAGGCCTCTTGCATGGCAAGAGCACGTTCGCTGACTAGCATTAATGCTTCTTCCCATGCTAGTACACCGGCAGCTACTAGGGCCGAGAACTCGCCCAAACTATGTCCTGCTACCATGTCAGGCTTATAGGTGGTCATGAGTTGTGCCGAGATTACCGAATGTAGGAAGATTGCTGGTTGGGTTACACGCGTCTGTTTGAGATCTTCATCCGAACCATCAAACATGATATTCGTGATGCTAAACCCCAATATCTCATTGGCTTTTTGCATCATCTTGCGCGCATCCGAATAGTGGTCGTATAGGTCTTTGCCCATACCTGAATATTGCGCTCCTTGTCCAGGAAAAACAAATGCTTTCATCTTATACTTTCAAATTTTCGGCAAAGGTACTGCTTTTTTCTTGGTTGTGCAAATATTTTTATTTTAGTCTCAAAAAACCTATGCCAAATCGTTTCACTGCAGCTCGCTCCAGTTCTTCTCTTACCGATGGATCGGCTATGCTAATCAAAGCTTTAGCACGCTCGGCTAGAGGTAAGTTGCGCAGATATACGATACCATGCTCTGTGGCAATATACTGAGCTTGGAAGCGAGTAGTCACCACACCTGCTCCAGGCGCTAAATTAGCCACTATCTTACTCTGTCCTTTGCTGGTCATACTAGGAAGAGCAATGAAGCATTTACCACCTTCAGAAAGTGCAGCACCATACATAAAATCGTGTTGGCCACCTACGCCAGAGATGATGGTCTCGCCTATGGAGTCAGCACAAATCTGACCAGTAAGATCCACCTCAATAGCAGAGTTAATTGCCATCGCTTTGGGGTTCTGGCGGATGTTTTGTGGGTCATTGGTGAAGGCAACATCGCGAATAACAAAATCTGGATTATTATCCATATATTCGTATAGATGCTTCGAGCCAAGTACCAGACTACCAAGCGATTTGCCAGGATAAATCTTCTTAAGCGAGTTGTCTATGATACCTTTTTGTATGAGTGGTAGCACGCCATCGGTGATAGCCTCGGTATGTAGTCCTAGGTGCTGGTGATTGCCCAGTGCATTTATAACCGCGTTAGGAATACCTCCTACTCCAATCTGCAAAGTAGCACCATCAGGAATCTCATTGGCAATAAAATTACCAATGCGTGTCTCCACTTCTGTTGGAACTGGCGTTGGCACCTCTTGTAGAGGTTCATCGCCACGACACATAGCTGCAATCTGGCTGACATGAATAACTGGATCACCAAAAGTGCGTGGCATATACTTATTCACCTGTGCAATAACGGTCTTTGCGCATTCAGCACCCGAGAAAGCAATATCGGCGCTTATACCATAGGAGCAATATCCATTTTCATCGGGTTCGCTGACATTCAAAAAGGCTACATCCACAGGCACTTGTCCACTGCGAAACAGAAATGGAACTTCGCCTAGGAAACATGGGATAGTGTCCGCTACACCCTCTTTCATGGCGCGTCGTAGGTTGTTTGGCACAAAGATATTGAGTGCACGGAAGGAGTCCATCAATTCGCGTTTAGCATATGGTGCTTCCTCTGGGTGCACACCAAAACCAGATATCACCTTCACATCGCGCAGTTCACTGGCGCGTTCGGTCAGTGCACGCAGCAGCACCATAGGTATGGAGGTAGAACCTTGTACGACGATCGTGTCGCCTGATTTCACGAGGCCTACTGCCTCTATTGGAGATACATATTTCATATATTTAATTTACTTGTCGTAATAATCTCTATTGAATAATGCTAAACGCCTATCTAATTCTGCTAGTTGGTCGTCTTTGATACACGATACGCATGCACGCATTCCTTCGCGTTTGGCACCAGTACTAGCCAATGATATTGCGGATATACCATAGTAAATCAGTTTATTAACCATCTTCTCGCCTGTCCAATCCTTGTAGCCAAAGGTAAAGAAGAAACCATCGCCAACCTCCTCATCATCTGCATCCTTATCGTATGCGATATGGAACCCATTGCGAAGCATGATCTCCTTGACTAGTTTAGCTCTTCGCGCATACTCACGCGTGGTGGTAACAAAATCTATTTTTCCTTGACAAGCAGCCTTGAACATGGCAGCCATGGCAAACTGCACACTATGCGTCACACCTGATGAGAGGCTGTAGAGCACATTATAGATGAAGTTGCGTATGAACTCGCCATCATTTTGATAGCGCTCAGCTAGTGTAGCAAAACGGCGATGTGCCAAGTATGGGTTGATAGCTATGATAGCGGCACGCTGACCTGCATACGAGAACATCTTGGAACAAGAGATCATATGCAAGCAATTGTTGGTATATTTACCCACCGTAGGCTGATAAGGTGGCTCGTAGGGCACTCCTCGTTCGCTATCGCGGAAGTCCATGTTCAGGTATGCTAAGTCTTCAATCACCAGCACATTATACAACGATGCTAGACGACCTATAATCTCCAATTCACGCTCTGTAAGGCACATCCATGATGGGTTGTTTGGATTGGAGAAGAGCATAGCTGCTATCCTACCCGACTTGAAGTGACGCTCCAATTCCTCGGCCAAGGCTTCACCACGAAAATCTGCCACATCAAACGCATCCACCCGCACACCTATGACCTTGCATTGTTGTTTCTGTACAGGAAAACATGGGTCGAGGAAGAGGATGGTATCGCGCTCTTTGTCCAATTGCGAAACTAGCATATTAATGGCAAACGCCGCTTGCATACTGCCCACAGTAGGTACAATGCAATCGGTAGGGATATCTAGGTTCATGAATGCACGCACAAACTCACTTCCCCAGTGCTTCACTTCGGTGATACCTGTGATGAGTGGATACTTAGATCCATAACCAGCTTTGAGAGCCTTGTGCTCAGCTGCAATACCTATCTGCTCAGCTGGTAAGCCTGGTTCACCCAATTCCATATGGATAAACTCTTCACCTGTAGCGCGTTCGATATCCTTGACTACGCCCACGAGTTGGCGAATAGATGATGCGCCGAGTTCTTTGGCATTTCGCAGACCAAAATCAATACATGTTTGGTCTACCAGTTGTTTGTTCAATGGAAAGCTCATGTGTTTCTTTATTTAGTTCGTTTCACTGTAGATCGCTTCGCTGTAGATCGCTCGCTTTGCTCACTGTAGATCGCTTCGCTGTAGGTCGTTTCGCATTCGCTACACTGTAGTTGCCTAAATATTCTACAGGGCTCCGCCCGCTCTCCAGCACCTTGGTGCGTCCTCCAGCGTCAGCGTCCTACAGGCACTCCGTGCTGTCCTTCAGATTCTACAGGCCTTTGGCCGATCTATTATATCCTGCTTCGATAGCGGCAACATTGCTATTGACTATCGCTTCGCCTTTGCGGGCGAAGATGCGGCGAACACCAGCTATGATCTTATCATGGTCAATGCCTAACATTGGAATAGCGGCGCCCAAAAGCACCATATTAGCCGCTTGAGCAGGAGCGCCTGCCTCCTTGGCTAGTGTCTCCACATCCACTAAGACATGATGTTCTAACGCTTGTATATGCGAGAGAACGTCCTCTAGCTCTGGGTAATTAGGGATGTTCACAAATGGTTTGGACGAAGTAACAATCCATCCCTCTGGTTTGAGGTATGGCAAATAACGAAGCGCCTCCATTGGTTCGAGCGAGATGATAATATCTGCTCCACCCTTAGGAATAAGATCCGAATAGATTGGGTCTGAAGACAAACGTAGATTAGATTGCACATCGCCTCCACGTTGGCTCATGCCGTGTACTTCGGCTTGCTTGAGATAAAGACCTTCGTTGAGGGCTGCATCGCCTATGACGGTGGCAATAGAGAGAATACCTTGACCTCCTACGCCAGCTAGTATAATATCGCGTTTCATTGATTCTTTGTCATTAAACATTAAACTATAAACTTTCAACTATTTCTTTGCCTTCAAATGTCGTTTGAGGGTTTGGATACACTCGCGGCGAGCGATGATGACGGATGTGCCATTATATGCTATTTCCTCGCGCAAGATCTGCTTAATCTCTTCCATATGCTTAGGCAATGGAATCACCACATGCAAGTGCTCTGGCTCAACGCCCAGTCCCTCGCAAATAGCCTCTAGACGACCCGTACCTGCCGAGTCTTGACCTCCAGTCATACCTGTGGTTAAGTTGTCTGAGATCAGCACCACCACATTGGACTTGCAGTTCACGCAGTCCAACAAGCCCGTCATACCCGAGTGGGTGAAGGTAGAGTCGCCTATCACTGCTATGGCAGGATGTTGACCTGCATCGGCCGCACCCTTAGCCATGGTGATACTAGCACCCATCTCCACGCAAGCGTGGATAGCGTTGAATGGTGCTAAAGCACCTAGGGTATAACAACCGATATCACCAAAGATGCGTGCGTCGGCGTGTTCAGCAGCCACTTCGTTTAATGCGGTGTACATATCTCTGTGACCACAACCTTGGCATAATGCTGGTGGACGTGGAGCAACTAGTTCGTCTGGTTCGCGTGTAGGCAGTTTATCAAGCCCCAATGCCTCGCGTACGCAGTCAGGACTCAGTTCACCCATACGAGGCAGATCGCCTGTCAAGCGGCCTTTCACTGCCACGGAAGATGGTACCATACCGCGGATAAGTTCTTCTACCACAGGTTGACCTTCTTCCATCACTAATATCTCTTCTGCTCCATCAGCTACCATCTGATCTATCAATGCTTTTGGCAATGGATATTGGGTCACTTTGAGCACACTCGCCTCATCTACTTTCAACTGTTGACTTTCATCTTTCAACTCCATAAGGTAGTTATATGCAATACCTGTCGTCAGGATCGCTTTCTTAGGGTTAGTACCTTTGGTATAGGTATTATATAGCGACTCTTCGCTGGTCTGCACAAAATCCGCTTGAGCTTCTACTAGTTCGGCGTAGTTCTTGCGCGCGAAGGCAGGTAGCAGGATAAAGTGTTGCACGTTCTCTGGTGCAGACGCGGTATTCTGCTCACGAGGTGTATCGATTAGTTCCACTACGGCACGCGAGTGTGCCATACGGGTAGTGACACGCATCAGTATAGGTGTCTTGAGCGCCTCGGATAGGTCAAACGCATAGTGCATCATGTCGTATGCCTCTTGTTGGTTACTAGGCTCCAGGCATGGTATCATGGCGAACTTAGCATAGAATCGTGAGTCTTGTTCGTTCTGTGAGGAGTGCATGGATGGATCATCGGCTGCCAATACCACTAGTCCTCCGTTTACGCCGGTGATAGCAGCATTCATAAAGGCATCTGCACATACGTTCATGCCCACATGCTTCATGCATACGAGTGCACGCTTGCCCATATAGGACATACCCAATGCAGCTTCCATGGCAGTCTTCTCGTTGGTTGCCCATTGGCAGAAGATGGGTGAGAGTTGAGAGTTGAGAGTTGAGAGTTGAGAGTGTTGAATGTATTCTGTAATCTCAGTAGATGGTGTGCCTGGATAAGCATATACGCCGCTCAGTCCGGCATCAATCGCGCCTTGCGCTATGGCTTCGTCGCCTAAAAGGAGTTTTTTCATGATAATATATCTTTTTAGGTTGTGTTTACTTGCGTGCAAAGATACACAAAAAATCGCACATATGCAAATGCACAGTGCGATTTTTGCTTGTTTATGTTGTATAACATACGGGTAGAGCCCCTTAGATGGAAGATCGGGCTGATGCCCTTGTAGATCACTTCGTTGAAGATCGGGCAGAGCCTTTGAAGATCGGCACGGAGTGCCTTGAAGTTCTTCGAGTGCAGCGCTAGCAAACGATCTTCGAGCACCATAGGTGCGATCTTCGAGTGAGTTTTAACGAACGATCTACAGCAAAGCGCTCTACAGCGTAGCGCTCTACAGCGAAGCGCTCTAACTCTTACTTAATGCCTAGTTTCTTGCGGATAGCGGTTGGAATAGCATCTTTGTGTACCAGTACATCGTTGGTCTTGTATTGCATATAGGCTTCTGATACATACCAAATACCCTTGTAGGTACTCTTTTCTGTACCCCATGAGTTCTTGACCATATAGTAGCGTTTGCCGTTTTGGTCCTTGGCGGTACCAAAGATCTGCATACCGTGGTCGTCGGTGTTCTCCCAACTGTCGTAGGCTGCTTGACGCATCTCTTGGGTGATGGTCTTCTCTGGCAGAGGCTTCTTGGTTAGCTCTTCGCGTTTGTCTGTAGCCGACAGACCCAACCAACGAGCCATATCGCTACCTGTCAAGTCAGCTGCTTCCTGCTCATCAGGTACTACACCCAATCCCTTGCGAGTAAAGCAGATCTCGCTGACATCTGCACCCCATGCCAGGGTATAACCCTTAGCTATGGCATTATCGATGATTGCCATCATCTCCTCCATAGGTACATTGTACATTTGATCCATGCGCCAGTTGTCTGGTACCTCTAGTGCAAAAGTGGTGTAATATGGATGATGGGTATAGCTGGTGATGCTCACATAGTCATCTGCATTCAGTCCCAACTCCTTGGCAAATTGCTTAGGTGTGTACTCCTTGCCGTTGTACAGGAAAGTCTCTGGACGTTCACCCAGATAGGTGTCATAAACGGCGGTCAAGGCTTGTTTCCATACGGGTGTAAGCTTCTTCAAACCGCTATTAACCACAGCATCTACCACGCCACCAGCCACTGCATCCAGTTCGGTGTGTACAGGTAGGGTATCTGCAGGACTGCTGCCGTACTTTATACCAGGCATAACTTCTTGTGGCACAAGACCATAGTTTTTCAAACAGTATATTACATCATAGGCCGAACCACCAGGTGCGAATTGCGCTGTTCCGTACATTCTTACTACGTATTCGGCTCGATCTAGCATTGTATGATGCACCACAAACATCTCGCTCAGGTCATACACGCCTTTACCCATACGTATCAGCTCGCTCTCTAGGAATCCGATGGTAGAATAGCTCCAGCATGTTCCACTACGATTTTGGTTTTTTACAGGTGTGATAGCCACACTATCTACTGTAGTAAACTGAAAGCCTTCGATGCTATCGTTTACTACAGGCGCCTCTTGCGCCATGCTACTGAGTGCAAAAGCACCCATGATAGCTGATAAAAGAATCTTTTTCATATCTTTGTTGGTATATAAATATTGAATTTCTTCTCTCCAAAAATTATCAAATATTAGCCCAAAATTTAATTATTATTCAATCTATCTTTGTATGTTTTGTAAAAGATTATCTCATTCGAATCTTGATCAAAATAATATTTTTCAAAATGTAGGCTTGATTCTCCAAAATTGATTAATAATCCAAACGTTTTTTTTGTCAATCTTAAGTAATTGAATAACTGTAAACGATGTTCCGGTAAGATATCATCAACAGCTTTTAATTCAACAACAACATCTCTGCATAGTATATCCATACGATATTTTTTTTGCATTAATGTACCTTTGTAGTATATTGGTAAATTAACTTCTGATTCAAATTCTATCCCACGATTTTCCAACTCTATGGTCATAGCTTCTGCATATACAGCCTCTAAAAGGCCACTTTTAAACTCAGCATGTACTTCCATTGCTGCGCCTATAATATCATAAAAAGCTATGTCATTTTCGTCGGTTAAATGAATCTAATTAATTTAATTTTTGGAAATTTTGGGATAATTTTCTATAATTTTGGGTACGTAAATTCTCAATCTGGAAACTCCATGAGGTATGCTTTGATAAACTCATCGATATCGCCGTCCATGACCGCATTCACGTTGCTGGTTTGGTAGTTGGTACGATGGTCTTTCACGCGACGGTCGTCAAACACATACGAACGGATCTGGCTACCCCACTCGATCTTCTTTTTGCCAGCCTCCACCTTGGCTTGTGCTTGGCGGCGTTTCTCAAGTTCCAACTCATAGAGTTGACTACGCAAGTGACGCAAGGCGTTTTCGCGGTTCTTAGGTTGGTCACGGGTCTCGGTATTCTCAATCACGATCTCGTCGGGTTGGTTGGTCAGAGGGTTGATGAACTTATAGTGCAATCGCACACCTGACTCCACCTTGTTCACGTTCTGTCCGCCGGCACCAGATGAACGGAAAGTATCCCATGAGATAGCAGATGGATCCACTTGAATATCAATCGTGTCATCAATCAGTGGCACCACAAATACCGATGCAAAGGATGTCATACGCTTACCTTGCGCGTTATATGGACTCACGCGCACGAGGCGGTGCACACCGTTCTCCGATTTCAGGTAGCCATATGCCATATCGCCTTCTATATTAAAAGTCACCGTCTTGATACCCGCCTCATCTCCCTCTTGTAGGTTGGCGATGCTGACTTTATAATCGTGCTTCTCGCAATAGCGTTGATACAGACGCATCAGTTGTTCAGCCCAGTCTTGTGCTTCGGTACCACCTGCACCAGCTACGATCTTGAGCACAGCAGGCATCTGGTCTTCCTCGTGCGATAGCATATTCTTCATCTCGAGGTCTTCCACCTCACTCATTGCGTGCGCATAGGCGGTATCTACTTCTTCTTCGGTCACTAGCTCCTCTTTGTAGTAGTCAAAGGCCAGTTGCAACTCTTCGGTAGCTGCACGCACACCTTCGTAGCCCTCGATCCATTTCTTGATGCCACGTACCTTACGCATTTGCGCTTCGGCAGCCTTGGCATCCTCCCAGAATCCTGGGTCTTGGGTGCGGAGCTCTTCTTCCTCCAGTTGGATACGCTTTTCGTCGATAGCTAGGTATTGCTTCAGCTTATCCGCACGTTGTTGTAGTTCTTTTAGTTGTTCAATTGTGATCATATCTTTCTTTGAATTATTTGCTAGTTCTACTAGTTTGGCTAGTTAATCTAGTTCTGCTAGTTGCACTTTCTCGTAGTTCTTCACTTGGTTGTCGTACATCTCATAAAGTTTTTCGCGTAGGTAGTCTTCGTCTTTGTTTGACAGATTGATTTTAGCTATCTGTCCTTCGATATACTGGTCAAACTTCTCACCGCGTTCGTAGATCTCGTATGCGGCGTGGATGTGCTGGTCAATCAGGTTGCACACAAACTGTATCTGTTCGTTCTTGGATAGTTTGAGCAATTCAGGGTTTTCTGCCAGAGCTTGATCAATATCATGATTGATCGATGGTGTCATTCGATATACCATTCTACCTTTCTTTCCGTTGATGCCTACTTGCATGGACACCAGGTCATCTTTGCGCGATTTTTTCCAGCCTGGTTTATCACGCTTGAGTTGCATCTCGCGCGCCTTCAGATAGTCGCATGGATCGTATTCGTATGATATACATACCGGACAGATATTCAGCTGTTTGATGCTTTCAAAGAAGTTACCAGAATCGATGGTCAACATCTTTAGCACACCTGGTTGGGTCACATCATTGCCATCCTTAGCTCGTCCTTCTCGTTGTGCCAGCCAGATCGACTTGCGACGTTTACGCAGATAATGTATATATTCGGATAGCAGTTTGGCATTGCTCACCTGATCCCGAAAATTACCATTGCGTATCACCACAAACGCACGCAGGGTGCGTACCACATGTTGGATCCACCATTTGCCAAATAGGTTGTTGCCTATACCTATATATGGATGTATGCCATAACGCAAGAATAGCAAGTAGGTCAACCACGCCGAATCCATGCATATATCACGGTGGTTGGTCATAAAGAACGCTCCTTTTTTGATATCTTGTTCTATCTGCTTGCGGTCGCCTAAATAATGTAGTTCGATCGACTTAGTCGATTTGTGTTTCAAATATAACAGAACAGGAAAAATAAAAAGCAGATCAATAATGGGTAATAATGGTCCTAGTCTGTATGCTTGTATTTTCTTAAATTTATTCATATAGTGTTTATTTCATATTTCTTTTTTATCCTGTCCGATAGCCTCTATGAGGCGTCCTCCAGGCACTCTGTGCCGCTCTACAGCACCTTGGTGCGCTCTCCAGGCGTAGCCGCTCTTCAGGGCTTTGCCCGTCCTGAACACCCTACCCCTTGTGCGTCATGATATCTAGTATCAAGTCATCGGTCACCTGCATACCATCGTGTCCGATGCGTGTCAGGTTACGTATCGTGCGATCTATATCGTCCTCCACAATACCTTCGGTAGAGTCAGCATAGGAGTGTTGCATCGCCAGATAAGCGCTAAATATTGCGGTTGATACGCCGCTAGTCACCTTCAATGCACAACCAGGTTTAGCGCCGTCGCATATCATGCCTGATATATTAGCAATCATGTTCTTGATGGCATAGGTGATCTCTTCGTATTTACCTCCCATCAGCAGGGTGATTCCAGCAGCCGAACCCGTAGCAGCTACCACGCATCCGCATAGGGCCGATAGTCGTCCTAGCGATTGCTTGATGTATATCACGGTCAGGTTGCTTAGTGCCAATGCACGCAGGGTCTGCTCGCGACTGCAGTTGTTCTCCTTGGCGTATAAATATACCGGTACCGAACAGGATATACCTTGGTTACCCGAACCCGAGTTACTCATCACAGGCACCATGGCGCCTGACATGCGGGCATCACATGCGCCGCAGGTATAACTGACTATCTTGGTGAATATCGTATCGCCAAATAGTTGTTGCAACTGAGGTGTCTGTTTCAGTGTGCTGCTATGCAGCAGTCGTCCTAGCTTGTGGCCATACTCATTGGCAAAAGATGTCTCAGCCGCTTGCTTGTTCATCTCGGCACCATCTATCAGGAAGTTGACATCCTCTATATCCACTTCCAGTGCAAAGTCATATACGCGTTTGAGCGTCAATGCCCCTCCGCTCTTACCGTCCTCACCGTCCAACTGCTTTACCGTTTCAGCGCCATTAACCGTCTCACCATCCTCACCAACAAAATTCGTATGTCCATCCTGTATAGTGGCTTCGGCTTTCTTATCGCCACATGCCACTTCGGCGTGGATATATAGCATGCTAGGTGCTTCGTAGTTGATTTGTATGTCGGCTGGTACGCGTAGCATATACTCTTTGGCATAGGCCACGGCCTCAGGTGTAGCATCGCGTAGTACTTCCAGCATATACTCCGAACGACCTACAGTAGCGCCCAGGGCGATGGCAATAGGCAGACCAGTCATACCAGTATTAGGGATACCTACGGCCAGTGCGTTCTTATATACATTTTTGCTCAGTTGCACCAATATCTTATCGGGTTCAGCACCCAATTTTTCTTTGGCGCGGGCTACGCATAGTGCTACAGCTATGGGCTCGGTGCAGCCTATAGCAGGAACAACCTCGCAGCGAAGTAAGTCTAGTAATTCATGGTTAGTCATAGCGCTTAAAATGAAATTTGAGTCGTATGATGGTATATGTTATTAGCAGTTTATGTTTCCAATGCTTGGCCTGTTGTCGCTTCTCACGCAAGGTAGCAAACAGTACCTCTTTGGCTACTAGATTGCGTATAGCGGTTGTTGAGTGGGTATTGGCCAGGTAGTTATATCCTGTATATGGTAGCATCTTATAGCTTGGGTTGCATCCCCAGAAGTCGATGGAGAAGATCACATCCTCGTATATCATGCCCGATGGGAAACTCAGATGATGCTTTTCAAATAGTTCTCTGCGGTATAGTCGCATACATGGCGAGGTGAATTGATGAAAGTGCTTAGGCAGCTTCTTTATCAAAATCTTGCCTTGTGCCGTCACGCGTCGGTATCCTATCTGTACACAATCCAGTTGGCCTATTTCTTGGGTGAGATAGCTGTAGTAATCTGGGTCAATATAGTCGTCGGCGTCCACAAAGGAAATCCAGTGGCCACGGGCGTGTTGTAGTCCCACATTGCGTGCAGCCGACTGTCCCTGATTGCTTTGCGAATATACCTCTATGCGGCTATCTTGCTGGGCGTATTGCTCGGCAATAGACAGACTATCATCCGTTGATCCATCGTTCACCAATATGATCTGTAGATCCGTATATGGCTGATTGATCAACGATTCGATGCATTTGCCCAAGTATGGCCCTGCATTGAAGATAGGTACTATGACGCTTATTATTTTCATTGGGTTATCGTTGTGCTAGTTGTGCTAGTTGTGCTAGTTGTGCTAGTAGAACTAGTATGACTAGTGCGGCTAGTACTACTAGTCCTAGTAACTGCTTCAAACACCTCTTTAAACTGCTCCGCTTGTCGTTGACGGGTAAACATCGCTTTGTTTCTTGCCGTCTGACGCGTAAAGCCATTCTTTTTCCACTCCAGGTATTTCTCCATCACAAACGCTTTCACCTGTTCCACCTCAGTAGCTGCCAGTCCGGCATGTGTTTCGCTGATCACTTGTGCCAGGCATTCTTCATCCGATCTAACGCACAACACTGGTTTCTCTACGCCCATGTTCTCAAAGAACTTCGTACCCATGATGCCATGTGTTCCTTCTTCTGTGGATTTCGTGGTCAGCACCAGCAATATGGACGATAGATGCATCACGCTCACGATCTCTGCGCGAGGTATATAGCCCTGTATATCTACCACTGGGCTGATCTGATACTCTGTTGCCAGTTCGGTCAGTGGCTCCTTAGCTTTCTCATCTATATGGAACAGCACCCGCAGTTCATTCTCTGCTATCTGACCTTCGGCTAGCAGCTCTTTTAGCGCAGCAAACAGCAGTCTTGGATCGCGCAGCTTGGTCGAATACAGTTTGCCCAAGTAGGCTATCTGAAATACCTCTGTCTGCACATCCTTAGGCACAAACACTTGTTCGTCGTAGCCATTGAATATCAGTTGGGTGTTCGTATTATATTGTGCCAATAGTTGTCTATGCCATGGCGAAACACTGGTCACTGCCTTAGCGTATCTCAGCACACGGTTACGCATACGCAGTTGCTTGCGTTCGTATAGTTTGCCTATGCAGTAGTCTAGTCCCTTCCATGGGGTCAGTCGGCGGGTGAAATACGACTCCTTGCCCCATTGCTCTGCTATATCGCGCAGGTCCACCACCAAGGGCAAGTGGTAGTGCTTGGCCAGTTTCTGTGCGGCTAATAGTGGAAAATAGTAGTAGCTCGAGCAGAAGATCAGGTCGTAGCGCTGCATATCCAGTTTTTCCACGGCATAGCGATATAGGGCTTTGTCCTTGCCGTAGCACAGTTTGTCGGCCAGCAGCTTGTGGTAGGCTGGCATCTGGTATATTGGGCAAATAGCTGTATCAAAAGCTTGCTGCTCACATTCCTCGGTCAATATTGTGCATTGCCAACCTTGGTCCTGTAGGTATTGGGCCAATGTCAGCACGCGCGGACTAAACGCAGGTGGTGCAATCGCTTCGCATAGTATTAGTATTCGTTTTGGCATAAGATATCTATGATCGTTTTGGCAGCTTTACCTGTTCCATATTCGCTTATTTCTGTATCGGGTGTAGCCATATGTGCTACGGCTTGTAGTATTTTGTCGGTATCCGTGCCTACTAGGCTGTTCCATCCAGCCTCCACGGTCTCGGTCCACTCGGTCTCCTGACGCATAGTGATGCAAGGTGTACGGTGGAAGTACGCCTCTTTCTGCACCCCACCCGAGTCGGTCAGTATGGCTGCTGCATGCTTCTCCAGCACCAGCATGTCCATATAGCTAACCGATTCTATGATACGCAACATACGAGCCTCATGCACCAGACTAGTCAACATCTCCGACGCTTCTATCACCTTGCGTGTGCGTGGGTGCAGCGGCAGGATGATAGGTTTCTGTATCTGCGCAAAAGCACGCAGGATATTCGCCAGTTGCTCAGGCTGATCGGTGGTTTCTGCACGGTGGATGGTGGCCAGGTAGTAGCCCTTGGATGCCACTTGCAGTTCTTCCAATAGATGCGACTGTTGTTCGGCTCTCTCAGCAAAATACAAGGTGGCATCATACATCACATCGCCTACCTGATATACGCCCTGGGTGCGTCCCTCTTTCTGCAGATTAGCCACAGCTGTGCTGGTTGGGCAGAATAGATAGACTGAGCGTAGATCGGTCTGTATGCGGTTGTGCTCCTCCACCATGGCGTTGTTGTAACTACGCAAACCGGCCTCAATATGTATCAGCGGTATCTGACATGCTTCAGCTGCCAAGGCACCGGCCAGGGTGCTATTGGTATCGCCATATACCATGATATAGTCGGCTTGACCTTGGATGATAGGTATAATCGCGTCACGCATCTGCTCTACGCTGCCCGTACAGCCCAAGTGCCAACTAGGAGTAGGTATATCCATCTGCTCAAAGAACACCTGACTCATATTGTAATCATAGTGCTGACCTGTATGCAGTATACGCTCCTCGATCTTAATCGATGAGCTAACGTTGTGTTGGCGAATATAGTGGCTTACTATAGCTGCCTTCACAAACTGTGGCCTAGCGCCTATGATGGTTATTATCTTCATTTCTTTTGCTCTCCAAATTATCCAAAATTCCCCCAAAATTTAAAGGGTATTTTCTAAAAAATTGTCGCTATTGTCGTTTAATCTTATCTCCCTGACTTTCAACTCTCAACTCTCAACCCTCAACAACTCCAACACCTTTGGGTACAGCGACTTATGATACGTTTCGTTATTGATGATCGTGTTATGCCACAGCAGCACCACTTCGCCGGCGTTTTGATGCACTTTCTCCAGCAGTCGTTGGCACTCAAAGTACGCCTCATCTTCAGTCAATCCCATATAGTGTGCATGGCTCAGTGTGCAGTCCATTACGGTCAATGGGTGCAGCGTCAACTCGGTCAACTGCCAGGTCATTGGATTGATCCATCTGACCGCTCGTGTGGTCTGCAAGCGAAAACCTGCCTGATCAGCAAACATCATCGTGAAATCGTCCTTCACCCCCATTTCTACCAATTGTTGCATCTTCTCAATCGAGCAGCTCAGGTAGTGGCTACGGTGTAACTGTAGGCTATTAGGCGATGAGGCGATGAGGCGATGAGGGGATGAGGCCAGGTCGTAGCAACTCGAATGCCATCCCAATTGTGCGCCGCTGTCTTCCAATTGTCGCTTCAACTCTGTAAAATCCGCTCCTTGCAGATCATATTGTGGATAGTCATTGCCCTTGCCTGTAGTGTCTTTTACAAAGTAAACACGCTCCGCTCCTTCCACTTTTTTATCTTGTGCTATTAGCCATGAGAAGGTGTAGGCCGGGTCATTATGGATGTCGCGTCTTGCAGCCAGCACTTGCTTCATCTGTCCGCGCAGTACACCGCCTATAGCGCCACGCAAATGGCGATACTGGGCTATGCTATCTATATCGTGTGTCAAGTAGATATGGCTAAACCCTGGCTCTGGCAGAGCAATATCCAGCATCTTCATCATCGCACGCGAATACTCGTCTATCAGCGGAATCATCAGGCGGTTCTTCTGACCTAGCATCGAGTGTTTGGCCAGGAATCTGCCATGCTCATCGCGTTCGCCGACCAGCAGTTCTTCAGCTCGCGAGATATAGAAGAAGGTATTGTATATCACATCGGTACGCACGATGTGGGTGTTACCTTGTTTCTCGATGCGCAGCTCCAGGTCGGCCTCGGTAGGCAGTACGATCTGCTTACCCATATGGCCATTAGGCACTACCACTACGCGATAGTTAGCCCATAGGCTCTCATCAGCAGTATAACCTACCTGCTGAGCACCTTGCTCGTTGCCATAGAGCAAAAACTGGATGATATATTCAATTACTTCTTTCATTCTTATCTATCTCCTAGCCCTCCGGGCAGGTGTAATCGTTAGAGGCTCTGCCGAGATAAGACATCTTATTAATCTCTTATTTTCTTATTTATCTCCTTGCCCTATCGGGCAGAAATCTTATTAATCCTATTTTCTCACTTCGTTCGTCTGTGTACTCCGTAATTAATTACCACCATTTCCTCGCCCTCCACACAATGCCAACGGAGCTCGTGCATTGAATCTGAGATGCTGAAGGAAACAACAACGTATGGCGTTTATTAACGACAATGGTTTCATTTGACATCATTAGATTCAGCGGTCACGTTTTGGATGTTCCCCTCCCGGGGCCCCCGAAAAGTTCGTGACTTTTTGGGGAGAGGAGGAGGTGCAGCGACCTCAACGAGCCTAGCGAGTTCCTTGTCGCAAGCAACTGACGACGAGGAGCGGTGTCAATTGGTTTCGGAGAACCTTATACTCTTGCTTGCAAGATTACCTTGTAAGTAAGATTTATAAGATTTCTCGAGCGTAGCGAGTAGGAGCTACATTTGTTTCCTCGACTTATAAGAACTTTCAACTCATACACACCCACACACCATACAGCCGACAAAGGTACAACTTTTTTTTGACATACGCAAGCGCTCACGCGTAAATGAGCGAGTTTTTTTTACGCATATCGATTTTTAATAATTATTTGCAATTATCCATTGGGCATTCAAATTATTTTTAGTACCTTTGCGTTCAAATTAAAATCCCTATTTTGCACAAAAATGAAACAACTATTTACATTATCTATTCTATTTTGCCTGCTAGGAACCACTTATGCAGTCAATCCTTCGGGCACCCTACCTGTGTTGTACATTACCACAGAGAACAAAACCCCTGTCACTAGCAAGGACTACTACCTCAACGCTACCTACTACCTCGATGCCAAAGGCATCGCTGGCTACGAGAATATCGGTAGTGCGTCTGCTCCATTGAACATGGAGATCAAAGGTCGTGGCAACTATTCCTGGACAGGCTTCAATAAAAAACCTTACCGCATCAAGCTTGCCGACAAGCAGCCTCTATTGGGTATGATCAAGAGCAAGCACTTCACCCTATTGGCGCATGCCGACGATGCCAAGGACAAGAAGGGCTATATGCGCAATGCTGCTGGCTTCGAGCTCAGCAAAATGCTCGGTATTGCTTGGACACCAGAAGCCAAACCACTCGAACTAGTGATGAATGGCGACTATATCGGTCTGTATTTCTTGACCGAACAAATCCGCGTGGACATAGACCGCGTTAATATCGTGGAGCAAGAGGACGAGGAGACCGATGCACAGAAGATCACAGGCGGATGGCTCGTGGAGATCGACAACTACGATAGTGATCCACATATCACCATCAAAGAGGGCGGCAAAACCACCATGTGGGTTACCTACAAGACCCCAGAGGTGCTCTCTTCTGCACAAGAATCTTACCTCACCAACCAGATTCAACTACTTGATAATCTGATCTATGGCGATAAGAACTCCGACGAGCTCTGGCAACACCTTGATATGGACGCCCTAGCACGCTTCTATATCGTGCAGGAGATCACCGACAACTACGAGTCTTTCCACGGCAGTTGCTATCTCTACAAGGACATGGGCGATGACCAGAAGTGGAAGTTTGGTCCGGTTTGGGACTTCGGTAGTGCTTTCAACCGCGACAAATCGCAATATATATACCAAGGCGATGTATGGCACAACCACTGGATTCCTGAGATCTGCAAGTTCCCTGCCTTCATGACCCGTGTCAAAGCTATTTGGCAGGAGTTCTACCCTACTCGTTTCAACGATATCTTCACTTTCACTGCCGACCAGCTCACTTTGCTCAAGACGGCTGCTGCTGTTGATGCACAACGCTGGCCAGACTATAACGGCAATGCCGACCTCACCAAGCGCATCAACCAAATCAACGAGCGCCTACGCAAGAATGCCGAGTGGCTCAATCAACAATGGGGAGGCGATAGCAACGACGACAATAACAATAACAACAACAATAATAATAACGACAACAACGACGACAATACCCCAACCGTAGACGAGACTTGGACCATGCTTGTCTGGCAAGAAGGCAAATCTGTAGAGTACACACTGGCACAAGTAGATAGCATCACTTTTGTTCAAAAAGAGCAACTCGTAGTCAAAGCCAAGGTGCCTGCTGCATGGGGCGACGATATCTATGTATATATCTGGAACGCACAGGACAGCAACAAGAACGGCGAGTTCCGTGCCACCCGCCAAGGCGACTGGTATGTATATAGTACCGACGAGCAGTCTTTGAACATCATCTTCAAGAAGGGTAAAAGTTGGACAGGCCACCCTAACCAATCCGAGGATATCAAGCTTACCCAAAGCGCTTGCTTCATCCTCACCCAGGAGGGCGAAAACAAGGCCGTTGCCACCCAAACCGACTGCCCATAATCCACTAACACTACCGATAAAACTTTTTTTAGGGCTTTGCCCTACAAAAAACAAATTATATGTTAATCACATTAATTGCTGGAGCTCGTCCTAACTTCATGAAGATTGCTCCACTTATCAAAGCTATTCAGAAAGCAGCAGCTGAAGGACATGACATTCGTCATCGACTCGTTCATACCGGTCAGCACTATGACAAGAACATGTCCGACACCTTCTTTGAGGAACTTGGCATACCTATGCCTGACGTCAATCTAGGTTGTGGCGGAGGTACTCAAGCTGAGCAGACAGCTAACATCATGATGGCCTTCGAGAAAGACCTGATGGCCAACCCAACCGACCTAGTCCTCGTGGTAGGCGACGTGACTAGCACCATGGCATGCTCTATCGTAGCTAAGAAGCTGAATACCAATGTGTGCCACGTAGAGGCAGGTATACGCAGCTGGGATCAGACCATGCCCGAGGAGATCAACCGCATGGTGACAGATGCCTTGGCGGATTATATGTTTACAACCTCAGAAATAGCTAATAAGAACTTGCTTTTGCAAGGAGCTGAACTACAAGCCAATTCATCTAATAGCCTTGCCTCATCGCCTAATAGCCTACCCGCTCTTGAAGAAGAGCAATATGCGTTTAAGCGCAATGTACAACGTGTATGGTACGTAGGTAACGTGATGATTGATACATTGATGGCAAATCGTGCGAGATTCCGTCGTCCTGCTGTATACGATGCTCTAGGACTAGAAGAAAAGCAATATATAGTGATGACCATGCACCGTCCTGCTAACGTGGATGAGCAAGAGCACTTGAAAGCTCTCATGGAGCAGATCATCACCAATGTGCATGGCTTGCCTATTATCTTCCCTATCCACCCACGAACAGCGAAATTGTTCTACAACCTCTGGGGTGACGAAGAGAAACTAAAAGAGATCTTCCCAAATCTGCATATCGTAGACCCAATGGGATACTTGGAGTTCAACTACCTAGTAGAGCGTGCTAAAGCCGTAGTAACCGACTCGGGTGGTATAACCGAGGAGACAACCGTGATGGGCGTGCCATGTATCACCTTGCGCGATAATACCGAGCGTCCAGAGACTTGTACGGTAGGAACGAACATGCTGATTGGTACCAAACCAGAGGCTATCAAACCAGCATTGGATAAGCTCTTCGCTGGCGAATGGAAACAAGGCGCTATACCAGCTCTCTGGGATGGCCAAACCTCCGAACGCATCGTAGAGATCCTATTGGAGATACTCTAAAAACTAAACAGCGGAAGCGCCCCACATTGTCGTCAACAACAAATACTTGTCGGACAAGTTTTAAGTAATATTTTAGTAAAAAACACCCAGTTTTTAGCTAAAAATAGGGTAAAAAACAAGGCGTTGAAGGAAAACTTCAACGCCTTTGTTATTTGATTGATAATCAGCTGCGAACTATTTGTCTAAAATTTCGGCAATCTCCTCTTCGCTAGGGTTACGAAGCACAATTATACCCTCGCTGTCGATAAGCAGCGTTGTAGGGATGGCAGAGATGCCATAACTGTCGCTTGGATTGTTAGGAGCCTCGTGTGTATCGTGCAATTGAAGCCACTTCATTTGCTCCTCCTTGAGAGCTTGAAGCCATGCTTCGCGATCACGGTCAACACTGATACCAACGATAGCCAACTTACCTGACTTGTGGTACTTAGCATACAAGTCCTTGAGGTGAGGAATAAGCTGACGGCATGGACGGCACCATGATGCCCAGAAATCAACCAAGAGGTAGTCGGTCTTGCCTACCAACTCGCTTAGCTTAACAGCCTTGCCGTTGGTTTGAAGAGCTTGAACATCGATATACTTTTGGCCTGGAGCAGTAAGCAACTCAGCTTGGTATTGTTTGTAGATCTTTTGCATGCCCTCGGTGGTCCAGCGCTCAGGTGCCATAGCTTGGAAGATGCTGTCTTTTTGCTCTGGAGAGAACATGTAGAAGAAACTGAGAACGATAGAGTCGGTTTGAACACTATCTACATGAGTCAAAACGAGTTGATATGCCTGTTGAACGAAATCGTTGATGATAGAGTCGGCTACCTCGCGGGTAGGAGCGGCTTTGTATTGAACGAGTACCGTATCGAAGAGCACTTGGCACTCTTGCCAAGGGTCAACTGGCACCGGTTGGGTGGTCTTGGTACCACATGCTACTAAGCCAAGAACGGCGAGTAGCGAAACGATGATTTTTTTCATAAGTTTAAGAGTATTCAACAGTTTAGAAATTCAAAAAGTTCAATAATTCAAGAATTCAGAAAGTTTCATGAATTTGAATAGTGCTTTAGCACGTTAAATCTTTGAATCTTTAAATCTTTAAATCTTTAATCACTCTGCTGCAGTAAGTGGGCTAGCTTGGGTGTAGACACGCGCAGCAAGCTCTTGGTCGAGTTGGTAGAGACCATAACCGTTGTCGCCAATAAGACGCAACTTGTGTACAAGGTCAGTAGCGTTCTCTTCCTCTTCTACTTGCTCGTCAACAAACCAGTTGAGACGGCTTTGCAAAGCAAAATCCTTCTCCTCAACAGCCATAGCCATCAAGTTGTTGATGAGAGATGTTACCTTACCCTCGTGAGCAAGCGTGTGCTCGAAGGTAGCAAGAGGCGAAGCCCACTCGGTATCTACCGCTGCAATAGGCTCCAACAATACACGACCACCACGACTTTGGAGGTAGTTGAAGAGAATCATTGCATGGTCTTGTTCCTCTTTAAACTGAACAGCATACCAGTTAGCCATACCAGGTAAACCTGCGTCTTGGCAGTATGCAGACATACTTAAATACAAATACGCCGACCACATCTCGGCATTGATTTGGGCATTAATAGCCGCTTGGAGTTTTTCTGAAATCATAGTATCTATTTCATTTAGTTAGTATTATCGATTATGTTATTAAGCTATTTTCGACTAAATTTCATTTATTCATCTTATCCTTGAAATCTAATCCACATGCAAAGGTAGTATATTTTTCTTATATACACAACATTTGGTCGCAAAATATTATTCAAAACCTCACTCTCATAACGACAAAAATAATGCCATACCCTA
This sequence comes from Paludibacteraceae bacterium, assembly GCA_017559385.1. GTDB lineage: Bacteria > Bacteroidota > Bacteroidia > Bacteroidales > Paludibacteraceae > Colicola. The sequence goes on from JAFYSK010000038.1 coordinate 51,955, forward strand.
CACTACAGGTCCCAATCTCCGATCTACAGCTTCGCGCCGATAATATCTTTTGAATTCTTGAATCCTTTAAATTCTTAAATTCACACGCCCTACATTGTTGTTTCCTTCAGTATCTCAGATTCAGCGGTCACGTTTTGGATGTTCCCAAAATGTGGAGCGGTGGCAATTGATTTCGGAGAACATTCGAAAGAGAGAGGCGCTTGCGATAAAAATAAGATTAACTTAGATTTCTCGACCGCAGGGAGTAGGAGCTATCTATTACCATTGTATTGTCTTCATTGTCTTTGAATCCTTTAATTCTTGAATTCTCAAATTCCCATTGTCTTTATTGTCGATTATAATTGTTGACATTGTCGTTAAAATTAACTTTTGAATTCTTGTCTCCTCAATTTCCCATTGTCGTTTTACCAGCTTGTATCTTTTTTTTCTTAAAAAAAAGATACAAGCTATTGCGCATTTCAAATTAATTTACTACTTTTGCACATTATTTATATAAAGAGTCATGTATCAAGTTCGAATCACAGCGCTCCGCCAGACGGTCTATAGCGATTTAGTCAACCAGTTTGAGAACCCTATTCTATTGCCTTGCACCATCCAGCCTGGCCAGCAATGGATCTCCATCGATGGCAAATGTCCTGAAGGCATGTGTGCCTCTGCATGGTTATCTATGAAGGAGTTTGTCCAATCGCTTGCTCATGGCAAGGGCCATTTCTACGATGGTTGGATGCGCAATCCTATGAGTGCTATGGTCAGTTGCAACGATGGTTTCCGTCCTATGACATTCTATCTCGAGCTCATCGATGATCGCACTCCCTTGGCTGATCTTACCCACCTTGTATCCACCAATTCGGTTGCATCTGCTCCTGCCCCTACCCCAGCTTGCAGTTTGGCTCCTAAGGCTAAACCAGTCACAAAAGCTGAATACAAAGACAAAAGCCAGGAGCGTCTTCATAAGCTTATTCTCGCCATAGGCGAACAGAATATGCCTCGTCGCCAGATCATTGCGTATTTGGATTTGAAACAAAATAGTCGCCGTGTCTTCATAGACAACTATCTCAAACCTGCTATAGCTCAGGGCTATGTGGTTATGGCTCGTCCTTCGTCACCTAACTCACCAGAGCAAGCCTATCGTCTTTCTACGGATGGTCTAGAACTCTGGACTCAACTACAATCAGCCATCCAAGACACCAAGTAAGACTGATTACAAGGTTGTTAAGTACCAGCTTGTATCTTTTTTCATAACGATACAAGTAAAAAAGATACAAGCTCATACGAGACTAGATGTGTAAAAAATCAAGGGAAAAAAGAAAAGAGGGGAAAAAAGAAAAGGGACAGGCAAATGGATAAAATAATAATGATGATGCTCATGCACCATCATTATTATTTATTATAAGGATTATTGGCTTTGCCAAGGTTTCATAGCCTATACACCATACACCAACTTGAATTGAGTCCAGAAGTCGGCGTTGTTTTGGTTGGCGTGGGTTTGTTGTGCATCCTGTAGATGTCTTAGCTTGTATCTTTTTTTTTACAACAATACAAGCAAAAAAAAGATACAAGCCCATACGAGGCTAGATGGGGAAAAAGAAAAAGGGGAAGGGAAAATAAAAAGGATAAACAAATACAAGAGGGATAGAGAAAGAAAACAAATATGGACGATTCAATATCGTCCATATTTGATGTATAAAGGGCGTTATATTGCGTCAAGTTATCAAGCCTATAGACTATAACCTATATCCAATAGCCGCTTACTTAAACTGCTTCCAGAATGTTTCGTTCTGTTGGTTATCCTTTGTTTCTTTGGCGGATTGAGGATAGTTTTCGATGAACCAGGTGAGGTACTTGGCGTAGTCGATCTTTTCGCGGAGCATCTGTTCGCGGCGGGAGGCGAAGAGAGCTTGGCGTTCGTTGGCTGGCATGGCTACCAGGGCTTCTACTGCGCTGTAGAGCGCCTCGGTGCCACTTGGTTGCAATGTGCCATCGTTGCGACGAATGGGTGACTCTTCGGTCAATGGCGAGGCATGGATACCATAGCCGAGTTGATAGACATCTTCCAATTCGCGTAGGTAACCAATGCGTCCCACAAAATCGTTGAAGCGTACAAACGGTGTGCCTAGTACACCTGCTTCAGCCGCCATGGTTTGGCTATCGCCGATATAGAGCGAAGCGAAGGCCATGACGTGGTGCATGTCTAGTGGATTGATGCGTATACGGTAGGGTTCGAATTGTGGTTCTAGTTCACGCTCGGATGTGATGTATATCTGTCCGTGTGGTGCGAGAATATCTACTAGGTTCTGTGCCACTTCGGTATTGATACCTTTGATACCATCGTCGTGATGGGCTTTGAGAGAAGCAAAGCGCATAATGAAATATGGTTTGGTAGTATCGATGCCATATGCTTCTACTACGCTTGCATCAGGTGTAAAGTGGTTTGGATGGAGGTATGCTAGTTCGTGGTAAGATGGGTAACGTACGGCATATTTTTCCATTCGTTCGCTACCACAAACAGTAGGGCATAAGCGTATGCAATTGTCATATAGGAATGGAGCTGTACACTTAACGTAGTTAGGAATGACTTTAGCATCATCTTCTCCTGTGCAAACGCCTAATTTACGTAATAGCCATGCAATATGTGCTACTTCAGCAGATGAGCCAGTAAGAAGATTGATTTTCTCACGAATACAGATTTTGAGAATCTTCCAATCTCTAACAATCATATCCCAAAGTACACCTAGTTTGGAACCTCTGTGTGCTTTGTCGTTGATGTTATAGTATGGTATTCCTGAATCTTTAACTAGTTGCTCTAGAATATCCTTGGTTTTAATAACAACTATCACTTTGTGTCCATGCTCCATCCAATTGAGCATAGCGTAATGATAGTAGTGAAAATGTGCAGGATGACTGAGTTGGAGTAGTATATTCATATTATCTTCTATTTTTAGCGATGTAGAAACTTAGTATTGGGAAAATTAGTCCAGGAACTAGATCTTTCCAAGACCATATTGCATGTACGCATTTGCCTGATAATGATTTGCAGTACTCTGCTAATGTGACATATTTTTGCAGTATAGCTTGCCATCCGAACACAAAATCTGTAACAGCATTACGCCATTTGATACCTACTTGGTATGATTTGGGGTATTGCTGTTCGATATGGTTGGCATAGTTATACATGATTTTGGCGTAATCAATGCCACACTCTTTTGCAAGTCCTACCCAAAGCCATGTACGTGGATTGATTTCTATGAGTTTGTAGTTACCATCTCTGGTATCACGCATAAACTCAATTTCACATATACCTGTGTAGTTGAGTGTTTTTACCAGAGGTGTAGCCTCGTCTAATACTTGAGGAATGAGTACGCTTTCGCTCATGGTAGCAGTACCATATTTGATAGGATGTTCGCGAAGTTTTTGTCCCATCCAATATGTTTGAATCTCTCCATTGATAGCGAAGCAAGTAAAGGACACTACTCTATTCTGCTTGTCAAATGGAATGAGTTCTTGTATCATCACATCGTTAGTAAGCAGAGCGATTTCTTGGATTTTTGAGTGTAGTTCTTCTTCGTTATTGACTTGTATTGCCTTTTGATGGGTAGTTTTGTAGAATGACAGTCCTTCTCGTCCTTTGATGAGCAATGGATAGGTAAAATCCTTGGTTTGTTCTAATGTGTTTATGTCACACGTTTTAGGTATATGTGTACCACATGTGCTAGCTATTTGCATCAAATTAGCTTTGTCTATGATATTATAAAGCTGCTCTTTGGCAGGCACAATCATTGTATAATAAGGGGCTAATTCTTGTGCGTGTAATGATAGATTTTCTACTATATGATCATTGCTGCCGATGAGGAACCACCCTTGTAGGTTTTCCTTTTGTGCAAGTTCAATTAGGAAGGAGATAAACTCTTCGGATTTAAACTTAGGGCATCTAAAATATTTGGTGCAATATTTAGAGTGCTGTGCTAAACAATGTGTATCGTCTAGTACATAAACAGGTATACCTAGTTCGCCTAGTGAACGTGTGTTAGATAAACCTTGTACATGTCCTTCTATGACAATTGCTCCTTTCATAAATGATTCTATCATTGTTATTTGTTAATTCTCCTCTTCAACCACTTCACTCCCATCTTGCCTATCCAATATAGCAGCGGCTTGCGAACACATAGGAAGCGACCGTTCTCCACCAGTTCGCCGCCAAACTCGGCTTTGAAGTCACGTACACCATAGGGTTGATCGGATGTGCCCGCGCCCATGAAGTCGAAGAGCGGATAACCATTCTCAGCGGCGTATTGCATTTCGCCCCAGATAGCGACGGACAAAGGTCGAATGTCATCGCGGCAGTTGTCTAGTCCGCAGGCGTACCACTCATATACGGCTTTGCCTGGCAGACATACGCATGCGTTTCCGCCGACGATCTGACCGTCTAGTTCTACAAGGATATATCGGGCATGCTCCACATGGTATAGTCGCTCAAAGAACTCCCACGACCATAGCGGTGTGCGCACTTTGGTGCGATAGAGGTCTTGCAGGATGCTATAGAACGCTCGTACTTGCTCGATGGTTGGGTGCTCCACGATCTGTGCTCCATCTCGCAAGGATAAGCGGATGTATTTCCATCTGTGCTTACCGATATTGCTTTGTGCTAGATCGATGGAGGTTGTATCCACGTGGTAATTCAAGTGCGATTGATACATAAATCCATTTGCCTCGAAGATGGATTTCCATTTCGAGTAGTCATGGAAGTTCCTACTCTCAATGTAGATTGGTGTAAGCCTACCCCCATCCCCTCCCTGAAGGGAAGGGAGTTTTGTTATAGAGGTCAGCAAAGCACTTAGTGCTTCGTCGCTAATATCATTAGCCAACAATGGGCCTCCATAAATGATTGCACGGCGAGTAAAGTACTGTTTAAGAGGATTGCGCTCACGCGTGATGTAGCCTACTATCACGCCTACTAGCCTATCCCCTGCCCTTCCCTGAAAGGAAGGGAGTGTTGAGCCTACCCCCAGCCCCTCCCTAAAGGGAAGGGAGGAAATACTAGGTAATGCCTCCAAAGTATCTGTTATCTTTTGGATAACAGCATCGGGATTGCAGAGCAACTCTTCGTTTTTGAAACGGAGTTCTGTATAGCCCAATCGTTGTAAATGCGCTGTTCGCGCCTTATCATATTCTTTTTGTTGTGGATCATCATGATAACCACCATCCAATTCTATTATCAACCCCTTATCCAGACAAATAAAATCTACTATATAATCTAGTATGATATGTTGACGACGGAAATGCGCTCCTAACTTATTCCCCTTCAGCATATCCCATAGCACAGACTCCGCCTCTGTGGGATTTTTGCGATTACTAACCGCATTCTCCTTCAACAAATCATATTGCATAGAATCAGCTGTATGAGCTCCAAAAACTCGAGCAAAGCTATCATGCTCCCCTCCTTTTAGGGAGGGGCCGGGGGTAGGCTGAAAGTCCTTCCCTTTAGGGGAGGATTTAGGAGAGGCTTCCACCACACCATACACAAACGCTTGCATACCACTAACAGACTGATAGAAGCGATATGCTTCATCGGTATGAAACCAAGTGGCAGTTGGAGAACTCTGAATGAGTTCACTCCATTGTTGTGGGTCTATGTCGGGGTATGTGAGGAGTTTGGTCATTTCTTTATTATTTCGTCATGCTTACCAATCCACTCTAAAAACGTACGTAATGTTTTTTCGTTGTAGGGTACGAAGGTTTTTGAGTGACCAATCAGTATTACATCCACATAATCCAAATGTTCACGTTTAGCACGTTGCATGATATTCTTCATCATGTGAACAAGTCCTCGTCCATTCACCTGATTGAAGTCCATCTTCAATGCGCTTTTCACGAAGAAACTGCGTAACGACAATTTGCGGTTGTCATCTTTATTGGCAACTTGCTGTACTTTAGATATAGAAGCTGACTCATTATGCTTATGTTTATGGAATTTAGCTCTGATCATACGGAAAACACGAATAGGACTAATAAAACTCCAAAATGGTCGCATCTCAGTATAGATAGGCATTTCTATCAATGTGCCATTGGCATCATAGCGATTGATGTCCTTTGCGGATGCAGGATAGGATAATAGATTGTCATAAGCATTCCGATAGTCGTAGCATACATTTCCTCCTTGACATCCTCCTTTATAGACAGATGTATCGTGCGTAATACCAAATTCCGTTAATACCTTATATAATATAGGTGTTGGCATCATGCTCCAGTTAGCAGCACGATAGAGCCACACCTTATAATCAGCTTTGATAGGTTTGAGCAATGATTCTAAATATTCCACGCATTGCCCTACCATCTCATTTATACGCTCGTGCGGAAGTGCAGCCATGTTGTATTCTTCAATACACTGATCAAAGTGTATACCATTCCAATGGGCTTTGAAATAGGAAGAATGTATATGCAATTGCACATCGTGACCGCGATGAATTGCGTCACAAAGTTGTTGTTCTATCTCTGCAACATGGAATTCGTCTTTTCCTGTTTCCTCCTTATATCGTTTAAAGCAGAGAATCTCTGCAACATCTGCCATAATAGTCACACGCTGACCATAGCACTCTAGCATATCCATAAGACGATATGTTGGCTCTACTAGCAATTGGTATGGATTACCATCACCATTACCGTGAATTTCGTAATCAAGTGTAAAATAGAGTTTATAGGTCATATTACATTACAAACTATAGTTTAGTACTAAACAATCTTAACAATTTTCGTTGAGAAAGTATAATGTCTAATAACTTACATTTCCATCTATTGATAATTATTTTTCCTACATCAAACTCTCGATATTCACCTCCAAAGCTGCGTTTAAAAGCATATACTCCGTATGCAGGATGTTCTTTAGATGGTAATACAGGCACACCTCCCATATCAAAGACACCTACACCTTGATTATTAAACCAATAAATAGCTTTCCAAAGTATGTATGCAGAGCAACTATATTTTTTATTTAATTCATAATCACTACCACCGGAATAGTAATAAACAGTCATTCCAGACTGAATCATCAATGCCACCGTTGCCACCTGATCATCCACCTTTCCGACAAATAATGTAGTGTTTTTATCCAAGAATAATCTTTTGAAAAACTCATCTGATTTCAGCAGCATAGATGCTTTTGCATTCTTTCTGATAGCATGTTGTTGTGTAGATTGTCTCAATCGTTGAAAATCAGACAAATATCTTATAGAATTCTCTCCTTTACACACAATACATTCTACTCCACTTTTCTCGCCCTTTCTTACACAATTGCGTTGTTTAGATTCTACTTCTTTCCATAGCTCTTCCTCTGTTCTATGTAACATCGTAGTAAATGTCGCACATTTTTCCTTTGTATCAAAACACAAAGTATTATCTCGTCCCCAATGCGTAAGATTAAACATCGTAATTCCTTCTCGTTTTGCCCGAAGCTTCATGGATCTGATTAGTAAATCTTCATACAGATTCTTCATTCCAACAGTTGAAAATACTGGATAGGAATCAAAATAAACAGATTTGGTAATTATCTTGGCAACAGGTATATTACCACGGATAGTACCAATCCATCCTCCTATCAGTATATCGTCTTCCACTACCACTTCTCCCCATAAAGAAGACTGATAGCTCATAGGCAGCATTGGATTACCCCATAGAGATAGTTGTACCATCTCATAAAAATAGGGATATAAATCCGCTGTGATTGGTAGTATTTTTATTTCTGACTGCATATGCTAGTATATAATTCAAATATCGTTTTAGCTATATATTCTGCTGTATATCTCTCGTGAATATGCGTTTTTTGTAGATGTCCAACGGTTAATACTTTTTGCATACCATTAACCACATCGTCAACCTCATACGTAGACAGATAACAATTGCTCACACCATCTATCACCTCTCTCACATCTCCAACATCTGTTGATACCACAGGACATCCACATGCAACAGCCTCCTTTATAAATTGAGGACTTCCTTCGGTAAAGGATGTCATCAACCCTAGATCTACAGCGTTGTATAACAATGGTACTTGTTCGCGAGTATAGCCATAGAATTCCAGCAACTCGGCTTGAGGATCTATGATTTCTACTGCTTGCTTTGCCAAAGGATAGTTCTTAACCGTATCTGCGAATTCTTTTGAAAAAAGGATATATTTCTTTTCTAAATCCATTCCCAATTGTTTTCGGCATTCTAGTTTGTTCATTGGATAAAAAGTAGTCGTATCTACGCTACATGGAATTACGATTATTCTTTTTGGACGCTTGATTAGTGACATCAATCGCTCTGAAACAAAAATATTCCTTTGTGACAATCTAATGGCTATTTTAGACAGTACTCTTATTTTTGAATCGTTAATATCACTGCCATGATACGTTGATACCACAGGCACTCTTCTTTGCAAATTAGCAATTACACAACATAATCCATAATGTGCATGCACAAGATCTGGCTTATACTCATCAATCATTTTACACAAGTTCTTCCACGCCTGCCAATATGATTTTAATCCACCTCCTTGGACAAAGCAAATGCGAAAATCACAACCTAATTGCTTAAGTCCTTGCATCTGCTCATAGATAAAAGGAGCTACATAGTCTGTATATGGAGCGTAATATCTATGACTGCAAATGATAAGTATTTTCATATTTCGGTTTTTCATAAATGTACCATGTTAAATCATTCCTCGTCCTGCGAGTTTAAACCAGTTCCATGCTAGTGCGGCGAGGAACATCAGGACGCACCAATAGCTAAAGTATCGCTTCATCCACGGGTTTTCCTTGATCAAGCTTATTCCTAGCGCTGCAAACATCAGCGTTAGCGGCAATATCGGTAAGTGGAACCGCTCGGACTGGGCAAAACTAGAGAACACCAATACCACTAGATAACCACAAAGTACAGCCAAAGGCAAAACATGTTTGCGCCAGTTACCAGTTACTAGCAAGACGAATAGTGCCATAACTGTAAAGAAGGACAATATATTCTTAACAAAGTTACCACCATGAATCATCATTTGATTTTCTTGACCAGGCACTTCGTTCATTGTTGGAAATGGGATGGTAAAAATCATGGGCGCAAATACGGCTGCTCCAGCATATTTCGCAAATGCATTACCATTATCACGTCTACTACGCCATTCCATATTGGCTTGCTGTCCAGAACCACGTGTTTGCCACATTTGTGATACCTCAGAGCCAATACTAGTACTCGTTAAAAACATCGTCGCTGCAAATATACCTGCCACCACAATCAATACGGCACGCTTACCAAAGCCAGACACACGACCAGTAGTTAGCAGCAAGGCGCAGAAGAAAGCAGCTACTAAGGTCGCCGCCAATGCTGTACGAATCATAAAGAGCGCTAGTGGTATCAACATCACCGCTACAGTCTGCATGGCTTTAAGCTTAGGCTGACGCAAGAGCCAGTCGGCTCGCTCTACAAAGAGCATCGCTAGGAATACCATCTCCACCTCCTTGAGTTGGAAGGAGCAATAGTAGATGAGGTTAGGCATCAGCATACAGAAGATGCCCGCCATACGTCCTGTACTTTCACCAAAGTTGCGTGACGTTACCTTATATACTAATACGGCTGTCCATGCACTGAGTATGGCTTTTATAACACGAGCGATGAGAATGCTATCAAAAAATATAACATATAATAAACTCAAATAAATTGGATATCCTGTGTCAGAAAAGCTCAATTCCGGAGCTGCTGATATTAATTCAGAATAAATTTTAAAATTTCCATCTCTCAACACGCTTGCTCCATATCTAGCCATCTGATCGTAAAACAATTCATCTGCCGCATCTATAGAAAAAGCCGTATTTGTCCATTGGAAATACAAATAATAGGATACTAACACCCACACTACTCGCAAAAGAAATGCACCCCAGAATAGTCGCTTAGTAAAGGAGGTAGGACGGATATTGAGCCATAATTTATTTTGTCGATTCGCAAAATGGAAGAATCCTACTACGCTAATGATACCAAATATCCACCATTTCCAATCTAATATATGGCTACTATACAGTAGTGTACATGCCATCAATGCCAGAAAATAGGTAGCCATAGAGATGTTCGATATCCGCTTAGGCATAAAGTGGATTCGATTATCTCCAAATTGAGCAAAAGATGGTACTATTTTTTTTGTTTGCTTGGTCATTATTTTAATATATATGGTGTAGAATGTAGAGCGTAGGAGTAAAGGAGTGATATCTAGTATGCTACTTACCGACTCCAACTCACATCGTTAACTTATTATTGTTCTTTTTAACTTTATCAATCTCGTCTTCCACTTATTCCCTAGTATATTTAGTACTTTATTCTTCCATCCCACAGTTCCACTCCAAGAATGCAAGCCTTTGTGCTCGCAATAAGTGCGTTCGCAACGCAGATTCTCTCCCGTTGTCAATCCAGGGCAGAAGCACTCAACCGGCAATATATGCACGCCACTCCAATCTTTCTCTATGCCATCTGCCACAAAACCTTGCTTGGTCATCCAATCGAGGAAATACCCCGTATTCGGCGTCATATCTAGCGAGCCATCTGCTTTCAGGAACACCCTACTCTCATAGGTCTGCATCATGCCTTGTATCCATGGATGATGCGCTTTCGCAGCAATCACGCCCATCATAACCGGGTTACGCTTCGATCCTTCATACCCAGCATAAGCATCGTATTGCTCCATCAGATCATCGAAGGGCTTATACACCTCAAAATCCACGTCCATATAGAGTCCCCCCTCACGCACTAATGCCCAAAGCCGAACATAATCACTCACAAAAGCATATTTCTTCGCAGCGTATGCCTCTTGCACATATTGGGGAGCAGAAGCGACATCGAAGTTTTCTTCCGTCCACAAGCGATATTCCCAATAAGGCATATGCGTATGCCATGATGAAATGCAAGTTTGCACCAACTCAGGCATTTGGCCCTTGCCAAACCAGCAATAATGAATTGTCTTGGGAATCATCTTTTGTAATTTTTTAAATTTACTATCCACAAAAATAATCGGGGAGAAAAATTAATAATCCGTATTTTGCGATGCGCCTTTATGTCTGATTTGCTTGTGGATAGTGGGTATATATTCAATTGCAGTGTCCTTTTTATATATTGCCTTCTATTGGCATAATGATAAATACCCACAAGCGTCAATAGCGATGATGTAGCATGCGCTATGATTACTTTATACCAACCACGAACACCTATATTATCTATCGACTTTAATTGTTCCGTCAATATTTCCAACAACATCAATCCGCCATCTATTTTACGTTGTACAGCCCTAGGAGATTTCGCATTGACTAATGAATCAGATCGCTCTAGGTAATCGTATACCACTTTATCACAGATATTCACCCGCTCTGCTTTCATCAGTACTAATGGTAACCATGGTGTATCATCGTAGTAATCCCCTACATAACACCAAATATTATTCTTTATGATAATCTCCGTGCGATAGATATATCGCCAAATATTACATGCTATATCTAGGCGCTCACTTAGGAACTGCGACCCAGTCATCAATTGAGGAGTATAATCAAACCTCAATTCAAAAGGGCGCTTAGGTATCACTTCATAATGTTCGTTCACTATTTGGTAATTAAAGCGCAACATATCCAATTGCTGCTCCTCCATCTGTTTGATCAATCCACCATATACATTAGGCTCTACAAAATCATCGGGATCTACAAAACAGAGATATTTTCCCGTAGCATGACGTATACCATTGTTACGTGCTCCTGAGGGGCCTTGATTCTCCTGATCAATTACTATTATTGCAGGATGCTCGTTAGCGATCTCTCGTGCTATCTCTGCAGAGTTGTCTGGACTACCATCATTTACGCAGATGATCTCTATCTCCGATTCTGGTATATCTTGATTCAATACTGAATAGAGGCATTTATGCAGCCACTTTGCCGAGTTATAGAGTGGTATGATAAAAGAGAGTGTTTTCATTATAAGCACAAAATTATTCTTTGCGTTTAAGAATTTGATATAATTTATACATATGTGGAAATACCATACGAAAATGCATGGTCCATTTCTGCAAACTATAGTCTATATTTTTTGCAAAGATCTTTGCTGATTTTTTATAATCAGACATAAACAAATAAGGATACAATATATAAATCATCTCGCGATCAAAAAAACGTCGGAAATCCACATTATTCGCTCTTGCCTCTGCATACTTGTCCATGTAATAGGGGATATGCTTCTCCAACGGAACAACATGATTCATTGCTCTATTTTCTGTATCTTGGCGATAATATGCTAGTAACTTATTATCATACACACCTTTGCCCGAGAGTAACAATCGCCACCACATATCAATATCTTCACCATGTGTCATTCGGGTATCAAACAATCCAACTTCTATCAATCGCTCCCTCCTACTACAACTGCTACTACCCGTCCAATAACCAGGATAATTATTCCACACATCTTCAATCTCGCCTCGTTCACTCGAAGAGATGATTGTTTGGGGTATCATATCTCCTTTGATCTTGGTACATCCTATCCCATACAATGCCGCATTTGGATAATCCATAATCAACTGATGTAATGTTGCCAAATATTCTGGATGCCATAGATCATCACCATCCAAAAAGGCAATATATTCTCCTTGCGCCGCTAATATGCCAGCATTGCGAGCTGAAGATACGCCGCCGTTGGGTTTTCTGATAAGGCGAAAGGAGAGAGGCGAAAGGCAAGAGGCTTGAAGAATGGTTTCTGCAACATTAGCAGAACCATCGGTACTGCCATCATCCACCATGACAATCTCAAAATCCTTGTAGGTCTGTGCCAATACACTATCCAATGTTTTTGGGATAGATTGTGCTTTATTGTATAAAGGGATTACTACACTTATCATCGTTTATGGTACCATTTGTCAAGTTTATTTAATACGCATGCAATTGGATAAGGCATGCCATACAAAAACCTATATTTAGGAGGGATTACCGAATAATCTAGTTTCTTTGCACCCACATTTGCATCTAATCGTTGCCCTGCAATTTCTTCAAAATAATACTTACGAAGATGATTAGCAGCCCAACGATTTATCCATGTATAGAATACTCGGTTATCTTTAAAATCATGATACTTATCTGCATAATAAGGTAAAAAGTACTTCAATACGATTGGTTTATTAAGTATTCTATTTTCCGCATCGAATTTATAAAACGCCATATACCTGTCGTAGAATACCACCTGATATTTTGCGATAACACGAAACCACATATCATTATCCTCAGCATATTTGATTCGTTCGTCGAAATAACCTACTTTTTCAAATACCTCTTTGCGGATTACCACCGAACTTGAACAATACAAATCTGAGATACGTCCAGGCATTTGGAAGTAGTTCTCCACATATCCACGATAGCCTTCCGGTAATCCCGTAGGCAATTTGCGAATCAACTTTCCATGGCTCATTTCTGCAAAATTTATGCCCCACATCTTCGCCTCTGGGAAATCTTGGATCAACTTCACTTGTTCCTCTAGATAATGCTCATCCCATAGGTCATCCCCATCCAATAGTGCAATATAGTCATACTTCGCTTCTTGTATGCCACGATTACGCGCAGAGGATACGCCGCCATTGTTTTTTTTGATAAGGCGAAAGGCGAGAGGCGAAAGGCGAGAGGCTTGAAGAACTGTCTCTGCTACGTTTGCACTATCATCCGTGCTTCCATCATCCACCACGATGATCTCATAGTTAGTATATGTCTGCGCCAAAACCGACTGCAGCGTGGCTGCAATCGAATTTTGTTTGTTGTAAAGTGGTATTATAATTGATATAAACATCCAAATAACAATTTATTTAATTAATGCGCAATAACAACTTTTCAACAACCATTTAACTTGACGTTTAATTGGTAATTCCCTCAATAAAGCGAAATCAAATCGATTTGAAAGCATATTCCAAACATGATAATTATATTTATTGAAAAGGCGACATTTTAGTTTCTTAGAATCAAAAAAATTGCATGATTGATTTTCTTTTAGAATATAATCTATAGTACGTTTAAGAGACAGCAAATTTTCTTTTGTTTTAACGTCCCATAGATATAATTCTTCAAAATCATGTTTCCCAAATATCAAATTTATATAGTTGACTATAACTTCCCTATCTTTTTGTATCAACCGATTGACATTATTCGTAGCCTGTGATGGATGAATACGATATTTGTACATCACCTCAGGAATATTTACTAACTTTAATCCCGCCGCCATTGCTCGTGTCCACATATCATAATCTTCAGCAGGTACCATGTCTTGCTTATATAATAATCTAGCATGCTCAAACACCTCTCGACGCCACATACTTGATGCGTGCAAGATGGGCGAATAGAAAAGTGCTGTAATCTTCACATCTTCCACTTCAGTTTCGCGAACCCATATCTCATGTTTGGCACCAAATAGCTCCATACCACAACTACACAGATCTATCTCAGGATATGCATCTAAATATGCCACTTGTGTGGCCAATCGCTCTGGTGTGGATATATCATCACTATCCATACGAGCAATCAATTCTCCACGTGCCATTGCCATACCCACATTCAGCACATTACTTAGTCCCATATTCTTCTCACCACGATAGCGAACGATACGCTCATCTGTATAGGTGTCTAATATCTCTGCCGAATTATCGGGCGAACAATCATCTAACACAATCAGTTCAAAATCTTGAAAGGTCTGCGACAATATACTATCCATTGCCTCTCGCAAATAAGGGGCAACATTATACACTGGCATTAATATAGAAACACGAGGAGTGGTCATACAAATATTCTTAATTATTATTTTTATGAACAATTACTTTTGCACAACATAATTTCTATTTAGCAACATCAATTCCATACCTCTACGAATAGATCCACCATACCCCAATGTGGCACTTTTATATCCAACAAGGCGTAATTCATTTGCAATCTCCATATTGTATGCACTATGCGGATACGAAAAATGGTTTACAGATATTGATAAATGCTGCTCAATCAAATTCTTTGATTCTAGTAGTTCATGTCGAACTTCCTCGGTTGGTATCTTAGTTAACATCGGATGAGATTGGGTATGAGAACCTACTGTCAACAAGCCTGATGATAGCATCTCAGCCAGTTCATCCCATGTCAGAGCTAAACCAGCCATTTCCATTTGATAACCAGCAAACCATTGTTCAAACACCCTACTAGGGGTATCGGAACTCTGATATATTTGCTGAATCAATTCATTAAACAATTGCCTCTTCTCGTCCGCCGTTCTACATTGATATTCTTTGTCCTGTACTACCAAGGTTGTATTGTTAGCAATCAACTCCTCTAACTGAATCCACCATATCTCTGCTTTTCCTTCGGGGAAAGCAGTAGTCAGATAAATCGTAAAAGGAATATTATACTTTTTGAATATCGGATAGGCATATTCATAAATATCTCTAAAACCATCATCAAAACTGATATTCACCATTTTCTTCTGCCAAGGCCAACGCATCTTTTTGAGACGTTCCACGATGTTATCTATGGACACAAAACGATAACCATTACCCATATACGACAGAATCAACTGTTCCAAATAATCAGGAGTAATCTCCAATTCACGATTAGGCAACGCCCAACTACGATTGGGTACCACTCTATGCAAGCACCATATTTCTCCTACTACAGGATGCAGCAGATGATAAATCTTTTTCGATATTTTTGATAGAAGAGCCATTACTTTCTCAGTATCAACTTCTTGATATTTTTCTTCAGTTTTTTATAACTTTTGTACAGCGGCAAAAGCCCTATTTTATCAAAAAACACCTCATGCTTTTGTGTACGTGATTTATTCTCCCATTCCCAGCTAGCTGCATTATGGTGATACGACACTTTGTAATTGGGATTAGGCGAAAAAGCATAGCCAAATGTACCTGTACCATAGATAACCATACCATCGCGCAAATATTGCGTCTCATCCACATAGCGGAAACCATACTCTGTGCAATACTTCGCCACCAGGCGATCATTATTCACATATTTGCGATAGTTGTATGCATAATCCGCATCAGCATCAATGCTATTATAATAGTCTCTAAGCGCACATATCATCGCATGACCTTTGACGCAGCCCATACTCGATGTCAGCATTTCCAAACGAGGTATCTCTGTACCAGGAACCAGCGGATTGCCATTTTCATCTAGCATCGTAGCTGCTATATTCTCTGTAAAAAACTCGTTATAGAGTTCTATTCCTGAAAAGAAGTTACAATCCAAGTAGTCATCAAAGCGCTCAAATAACTCCACATCCGTATCTAGGTATATACCACCATACTCAGCCAACACATTGTATCGGCACACATCCGACACCAGTGCAAAGCGTTTGGTTTCGTAGCCATACTTAGCTGCAGGATACTTGGTATAATCAAATGTGGACTCATCCCATCGCATAATAGTATAGTCAGGCATCAGCCGCTTCCAGCCCTCTATACAACGTACCTGCGACTGAGGCATCAGTCCTTTGCCAAACCAACAATAGTGAATAATCTTAGGTATCATAAGTATTACAATATATATTACGCGACAAAATTACAACTTTTTTCCGACATATGCAAATATTTGCAATGTTTAACGAGTTAGCGAGTTAGTGTTTAGCTCTTTAATGAGTCTAATTCGCCCATTCCTTAATTCTTTAATTCGTTCAACATTCCCACTGTTACTCCAATTATTAATGCAGTTTTCATATTATTGTTATTTAGATAAACTTATTTATCAATCGTACTACCACCTCGGCCTCTTCTATAGCCATTGTAGGACTGATTGGCAAACTTAATTCTTCATCCGCTATCTGCTCTGTAATTGGTAATGACAACTGTTTCGTATTCCATTCCTCATTGGCATAACACTCTTGCTTATGCGGTGCAATTGGGTAGTGAATCACCGTTCCTACTCCATTATCCTCCAAATACTTTTGGAGTTTATCTCTCCTATTGCCAATTGCCAATTGCCCATCGCCTTTCACCAAAATAGGGAACAAGTGATACACATTATTCTCATGAGGCAAACGCACTGGCAATTCAATCAGTGAGTTATCAATATGATCATAGTAGTAATCTGCTATCGCTTGGCGGGCTTTGAGGTCTTCGTCTAAGTGACGGAGTTTTACATCCAATACGGCAGCTTGTATCTCATCTAAACGGCTATTGCGACCGGTGTATTTGAAAACATATTTTTTCTGACTACCATAGTTTGCCAACGCACGGACAGCTGCTGCCAACTCATCGTCATCCGTCGTCACAGCACCACCATCCCCTAGGGCGCCTAGGTTTTTGCCTGGGTAAAAACTGTGGCCTGCGGCGGAGCCAAGCGAACCTGTTCGCTTGGAGGCAATTGGCGATTGGCTATTGGCTATAGGCATGGAGCAACCATGGGCTTGTGCGTTATCTTCGATAAGTTTTAAGCCATATTTCTCACATAGATCCAAAATATGTTGAGTGCAAGCTAATCGTCCGTAGAGGTGCACAATACAAATTGCCTTTGTGCGCTCTGTGATGTGTTCTTTGATGAGTGAGTCATCAATTTGCAAGGTGTCTTTACGTGGCTCTACAAGTACAGGCACCAATCCATTCTCTGTAATCGCTAAGATAGTAGCGATATAGGTATTAGCTGGTACGATGACCTCGTCACCAGGCTTCATTACGCCCAATTCGATATATGCACGGAAGATCCAAATCAGCGCATCTAGTCCATTGGCACAGCCAATGCAATGCTTCGTGCCGATATACTCGGCATAGTGCTTCTCAAACTGCTCGTTCTCTTTGCCTTGCAAGTACCAACCACTATCCACTACGCGAAGCACCGCCTCATGGATTTCTTCTTTGTATTTAGCTGTTACATCGTGTAACGAGAGGAAGGGTATGTTCATAATATATTACGTTTTCTTTGGATAAAACGGAATAATTTAAAAGTTATTTTTGATATAGCCATATGAGTTGCTAACGAAGGATATTTATCCATTTTAGCAAACTCATGTGCAGCCTTATAGTCATCGTTTCTATATGCTGCCATCAATGCATGATGATAGCCAATATGATCAAACCATGGTCCATCTTTGAATACTCCCCACTCAGGGAATAAAGTATAGAGATATTCTGTCATCTCTTTATCTTTTTGGGCACGCTGGATGATGGTGTCATAGTTAGAAGTGCGCGTAATTGACTCTTGTCCAACACGATAGGTGGCTGAGGATATTGGAAGATATCGAACTTCTCCATAGGCTTCCAGCACCAATATCGTTGGCCAATCTTCCCTGGGAAAACGACGACGAGCAAATTCGTCTGCTGGTACATATTGTTCAAAAGTTGAGCGACGAATACACATTGTGACGGCAGAAATATGATCACGTCCTGATAGGGATATTTTTTGTATCTTTCCTTCAGGAGGAAGAATGCCATTAGATTGCTTAACTGATTCTTTTTTTATCCCTGTATTTTCATTATACTCATCAATGTCCGTATGACAAATGCAGCATTCAGGATGTTGTTCCATGAAATCAACTTGCATTTGGATTTTGTTTGGATTATGCCACCAATCATCTCCGGCGCATGACATTATATATTTCCCCGTACCTGCTTGAACACACTGTATCCAATTAGCTGTGACTCCAAAATTTGTAGGAGATGGAAGTAGCGTGATGTTATCATATTTATCAGCATATTCTTGACAAATGGCACGTGTAGCATCTGTGCCATGATCCTCGCCGATTATAATCTCAAATGGGTAATCAGTCTGTTGAGTTAAAATAGATTCAATCGTCTGACGAATCCATTGCTCTTGGTTGTAAGTCACAATACAGACTGTTACCATTATGTTAGACTTATGTGCCATAAATTATATTTTTCTTACAAACTTAGCTGGAGTACCTACCCACAATTCACCTGCAGGTACATCTTTAGTAACTACGCTACCTGCACCTATCATTGCATTTTCGCCGATAGTAATCCCACACAATACCGTACATCCAGCTCCAATTGTAGCGCCCCGCTTTATCAAAGTAGGTAATGCATTACCATACTCTTTTGAACGTGGATATTTATCATTCGTAAACGCCACATTTGCTCCTACAAATACATTATCCTCCAATGTGATCCCATCCCACACTTGGACACCTGACTTGATCGTTACATTATTTCCTATCTTCACATCGTTTTCAATTAAGCAATGACTGCATATATTGCAGTTTTCGCCAATCTGTGCTTGTGGTAAAACTACACAAAATTGCCACACATTGGTGGATTGGGGTATTGGCGCCTGGCAATCTGTTAAAGTGTGTATCATAGTCCTTTATATTTCAAAAACTCTTCATAATCACGGATATAATCGGTAGCCTCGTAGTGCTCAGAAGCGAGACACATCAAGACTGTACCTCCTGAAAAATTATCTAAATCACGCCACAAGCCTGGTACAACCAACAGTCCCTTCCATGGTCGATCAAGATGGAAGGTCTTCTTCTCATGCCCATCATCCAGGGTGATATCCACCGAGCCGCTAGTAGCTACAAGTAATTGCTTCAAGTCCTTATGCGCATGCGCACCACGAGCTGCCTCTGGTACCATATAGAGGTAATATATACGTTTAATATCAAATGGAACATCTATCCCACCTTCTATAACCGACAAATATCCTCTACTATCAGTGTACTTTCGGATATCTATTATTTGACAATCATGTACGGTTGTATGTTTCATTTATGTAACTCCTTTTTTATCTCATTTATTATATTTTCAGCTACCGAGCAACCATTAGGAGGAAGGAGAACTTCATTATAAAATTGCTTTCTAGTAGTCTTCAAATCATCATTACCGTTTTGTACTACATCATCTAAGAACGCATTAATATCTTCTATTGTCGTTCCATGATAATGACATGCATATGCTTTTTTTCCAACAACATTACTTTGTTCTTTTCTATTATTTCCCAAATACATAACTGGCTTTTGAGTGTATAAGTACTCTATGATAAAAGATCCACAATCATGTATCATTGCGTCGGACGATTTAAAAAGCTCCATATATGTACCTGTTTGTAAGACTGTATTCTCTCCTTCTTCCCAGCTTTTATAGTATGCATCTGCTTTTTCCTTACCCCATTTTGGATGGTTATATAATGCTTGCAGCAACAATGGATGAGGCTTAAAGGCAAACTGGTATTTATCTTTATTATTTTCTGCAAACTCCAATATCTTTTCAGCATTTTCTAGGAATGTAGAAAAACTCAATAGTCCATTATGTCCTTCTATAGAATGGTGCGGTACCCATATAATACGTTTGAATTTAGGATCTGCACTTTTCCACATTGAAGCATCACCTTTAGTAGCTTGATATTCATCATATATAGGGTAACCTACCACCCGAGCATTTTTAAATTCAGATTTAGAATAAGATAGAGCCAAATATTTATTGCTTTCACACTCAACAAAATACAACCACATCAAACCTTGAACCGCAGAAGCAATTGACCACGAATATATCACATTCACATACGCATAATTAACATAACATTTCAAATACTTTAATCGTGTGTACTGATTATATTGTTTAGGAATTTGATATGGATATGGTGTTGGATAAAATATAACATCAGGCGATAAATCATCAATATTAACAATCAAATCAGCAGTTTCATTGCAAGCACATATTGTATTATATCCTTTCGAAATAAAGTACGAATATGTCTCTTTCACTTTATCCAACATCTGTTTGTTCTCCAAGCCTACTAACGGACAAACCAAAATCATTGGATTAAAACATTTATCCTTATACATTAACTTGAATAAAGAATCGTATTTCCATATGCTTCGTTCCCAAACAACAAACACCACGTTAAACGATTGCTTATTCTTCAATTTAGCAATAGAAACTTTATATGCAGTTTGCTGTAACAACCACCAAAATTGACGTTTCAAGTTTCTATACATACTCAAAAGTTTGTTCGGGATGCAAGATTCTATGTATTTTATTAATTGATTTTTATTCATTCTCCACGCAGTTTGTGTAATGTTTCGTTAATAAGTGTGGATGATGTGCCTTTAGTGTATGGGAAATAAACGACTCTCGCACCTACGGCATTGAGGTCGGCTTCGATCTTGTTCCACTTATCAGAGCCCTTCCAATCGTCACCTACGAACATAACTTGGAAATGGTATTTTTCCCATGCTTCCATCTTGTTCATATTCTCTTGAGTTACTACCTCATCTACATACTTAATTGCACTGACAATTTCTTTACGTTCTTCAAAAGGAATAACCGCATGCTTGTGCTTGTAGCTCACGAGTTCATCCGTAGAAACGCCAACAATGAGGTAATCGCATTGTGCTTTGGCTTTGCGCAATAGATTGAGGTGACCTATATGGAATAAGTCATATACGCCTGTGGTATAGCCGATGGTGATAGGCTCATACATATTGAGGAATTGTTCCAAACAGTATAGTTGCCATTTTTGATTGCCAGTCAATTGATACATGTCAATATCGCGACGGAACTCAGGGCGTTTAGGACCGCACCAATCCATGAAGTATGCATCCACTGGACGAGGCATTGGAACCTTATTTGGTACTGGAATCTCTGGGTATTTTATCTGCATCAGTTCGCGGATGAGATATTTAGATTCGCCATTGCGTACACGAGTCAAGTCCAATGGATCTGCCATGCGGAGCAGAGCGTATGGATCAGTATATGGAATGTCGGCTGCCTTGAAAGCATTGTAGTAGGAACTGGATGACTCGCGACTGAACACATCATCCATGAAATGCAGGAAGTCGATTTTTTCCCCTTGGCGATAGCACTCATAGAGATAGGAGATATCCTCTGGCTCTCTCAATACGCGAGCAGGATCAAGGAAGGTATAGCGCTCAGCAAAGTCTTCTACTGTCCAATCTTTGGAGAGCAGTTGATCCATACCGCCAAAGATTAGGTCACTACTCTCGCCTACAATCAAGCGGGTTACGCCATCGGATTTAGCTTGTAAGGCTGCCTGATAAAGTTGTGGCTCGATGGAGTGAACTGGAGCGTTCTTTGAGCGCATCACTGGCTCAAGGCAATTTTGAACGGTATTCCAATCAATATCCACACAGTGGAGGTTGAGCCCGTAGTATTTTGCATAATATTCTGCACGAGCCAATTCTTCTTTTTGGTACTCACCGCCCAAGAAGCGAAAAGTGTACGCATCGCAACCACGCATGTATGATGCTAAAATAGCAGAGTCCATACCACCCGATAAGAAGATACCCAGTTTTTCGCCTTGGAGTGAATCAAAGACCTTTTGGATAGCGTGATCAATATCTTGTGCAGTATGCACATAAGTGAATTGCTCTGGATTTGGCAGCGGTATATTTTCGTGATGAAGTTCGGGATAGAAATCCATGCCTTCGCGTTCGATGTAACGGAAAGCTAAATAAGAACTCATGCAGAAATTCTTGTTGTTCGTATTCATTCTATTGTTCTTGCTATTGTTTATATTACGCGACAAAGGTAGTTATTTTTTTTGAGATACACAAATATCTTTGATATTTAGTGGAAAAAAGGGGTGTTTTTAGAGCAGATTTTGAGGAGAAATACAAAAAAATGCTTATTTTTCAAACAAATTTACCACTTTTGAAAAAGTTGTTCCCCTGTTGTTCCCCTTAATGTTTGACAAATTCAGTACTTTTGCACAGTTTATTCAACCACTTAAAATCACTAAACATCATGGCACAAAAACGAACTGATTTGCAACTTTTTGACCAACTAATCACAACACATGCTTTACCCACCTATTCACAAATGAAGTATGGAAGAATTGCATATCTGTTTGCACACATCCACGCTCTGCAAGCACTGAATATTATCACAGAAAA
>JAFYSK010000039.1 GCA_017559385.1 Paludibacteraceae bacterium
CATCCTGAGCCAGGATCAAACTCTTCGTTGTAAAAAGAAAATTAATTTTTAGCTCAGAATAACCTTGAATCTATTGTGTACTTATTAACGGGAACCGTATAATAAATTTTTCGTATTACACGTTTTTCAGTTTCCCAATTGAGCATTTCTGCTCTCTTGTACTACATTATTGCTTCAATCTCTCAAAGATCACTATTGATTTGCGCTTGTTTTTCCGTTTAGCGCGAAACCGGCTGCAAAGGTACTGCTTTTATTTGGACTGACCAAATTTTTTAGCAACTTTTTTCAATATTTTTTGCATTTTCTTTGTAAGTGGCTGATTTTCAGCATTACGTTTTTTCAGTACTTTTCGCCGTTCTTTACCGCTCGCTTGCGTTGAGCGCGAAATCGGGTGCAAAGGTACTGCTTTTTTATCAAACCACCAAATATTTTAGCATATTTTTGCTATAAAACATAACTTTCTTTATAAGTCACTGATAATCAATAGCAGCATTTTCTTTAAAAATATAAAATAAATTATTCCTATCCTAACTTACCATAAACCACCTCATAATAGAACGAAAAAAATCATCAAGTTTCATATTATTATATTAAGGTACGCGCGCGTGCGCGCTATACTACTGCTATTCGGCACAATGGTTTACACCTCATTCATACCCATTTACCCGCATCCAGAAGCCTGCACACTACGGCTGCTGATGAGTTTCTAGGATAGATTTTATCCACCATTTTTACAAATAAATGCTCGCTATGCTTGCGTATGTGCATTTTTTATCGTACCTTTGCAACATGATTAAACTTTTATTAATATTATCCATTCTTACAACGCACCCCAATACAAAAGATGCTAATGTGGGTGTGATGGTCTATGACTACAATTCTGGAAAGACGATTGACTCACATCGTGCCAATGCTGTCATACCTCCTGCATCAACCATCAAACTATTAACAACTGCCACAGTTCTTGAGGTTTACGGAGAAAACTATCGAATTAAGACTCCTATAACATATACCGGCGAAATACAAGAAGGCGTACTCAATGGTGACATTTATATAGAGGGAAAGGGAGACCCTACTCTAGGTTCCAGATACGTAGGCAACCAATCGTTCCTACAAAATTGGGTAAAAGAAATCAAAAAGGCTGGCATTCAACAAATCAATGGTGGTATCATAGCTGATGTAAGCTATTTTGATCAAGAAGCCACTAATCCTGGATGGCTATGGGATGACATGGGTAATTACTATGCACCTGGCATCTTCGCTCTCTCATATCTAGATAATACTCAAAGGATTACACTAAACAGCGGAGCTGATGGCACACGAGCAGATATCATCAAAACCTCGCCACATATACCCAACTTAATATTTGAAAACACCATCATGTGCTCTAGCTCATCCGACGGAGCATATGTACGAGGAGTTCCATACGGTAGTCATAGATTTTTGACTGGCACAATTCCAGCTGATCGCAAGACATATGTACTGAAAGGGGACTTACCTAATCCAGGATTGACATTAGCGCAAGAATTTACCAAAGCACTTATCAAGGGGGGTATATCTGTTTCGGAGAAAGCAACACATATAGCTGTACCTGATAGTACAGCTCGCAAAAAATTGTTCACACACAGCAGCGCCACTCTCAAGGAGATTATTCGTCACACCAACCACAAGTCTGACAATATGTATGCAGAGATGCTATTTCGCTTATTAGCAAGCAAATACAGTACTCCATGCAGCATTGGCAACTCTACCAAGTACATCCGCACATATTGGAACAACAAAGGCATCAATCTCAGTAATTGTAGGATTCTGGACGGATGTGGTTTAGCCCCTCAAGATGCTGTTTCTGCCGCTATTTATGTGGACTTACTCAAATACATGTACGAATCTAAATATAAAGAGGCGTTTATGGAATCGCTACCTTGTAGCGGAGAAAGCGGCACATTAACTTCATTCCTCAAGGACACAGAACTACACGGCAAAGTATATGCTAAGAGTGGAACAATCAGCGGAACAAAAAATTTTGCGGGATATATCCTATTGCCCAACGACAATGTGTGGGTTTTTGCCGTTATGATTAATAGTGCTAATTGCAAAACACGCAAATTACAAAAGGTAATAGAGGAATATCTGCTGGATATTTACAAAAAGCATTATACCGACACTCTCGACACCACCAAATAAAAAACAGAACAGTGACTATTAGCGAGACGCATAGTACATCTAGTTTGCTGCGCGAACTATACGAGGATAAACTGCCTCACTTGTTCACCATCAGAGCTGATTATCAGACTGCTGGACGCGGACAAACAGGTAATAGCTGGGAGAGCGAACGAGGTAAAAATCTGCTATTCTCCACCCTGCTGCGATACCCTGAAGTAGAAGCCTCCGAACAATGGAGACTATCAATGTTGGTAGCTGTAGCCGTTAGAGAGGCTATCGTGGAGGCGATGAGGCGAGAAGGCGATGAAGTGAGAGGTGAGGAGACAAAGATTAAATGGCCAAACGATATATACTACAAGGATAAGAAGCTGGTAGGTATACTGATTGAGAACATATTATCAGGCAGAAAAATTGCGTACACGATAGCCGGTATAGGCGTTAATGTCAATCAAACAGAATGGCTAAGTAATGCTCCTAACCCACTATCGCTGAAGCAGATAACAGGTAAAGAATATAATATAGAGGAGATACTCGAGTGCTTTAAAGAGGCTATCCAGAAATGGGAAAACCAATCAACTGAAGCGATACGAGAAGAATATATCAAGCATCTGTATAGACGCACGGGATGGCATAGGTATATCGAGCGAGAAGTCAGTATAACTCCTACTAGTATCGTACAAGGAGCGGACAACATCGAAGGAGCATTTGACGCCGAATGGGTAGATATCACCCAACAAGGAGAATGGGTGGTACGATTAAAGAATGGTCAAGAGAAGAAATTCCACTTCAAGCAAGTGCGTTTTGTTTTGTAGAACGAAAAAATATACGGAAACATTTGAAACTTTTACGAATATGAAATCTATTATCATTACTGGTGGCGCAGGATTTATTGGCAGCCATGTAGTACGATTGTTTGTAAATAAATACCCAGAGTACCGCATTATCAATGTCGATAAATTGACCTATGCAGGCAACTTGGCCAATCTCAAGGATATTGAGAACAAGCCTAACTACCGCTTCGTCAAAGCGGATATATGCGACTTTGATACAATGTACGCTCTCATGCAGGAGGAGCATGTGACCGGTATTATCCACTTGGCAGCAGAAAGTCATGTCGATCGCTCTATCAAAGATCCATTTACTTTCGCCCGTACCAATGTGATGGGAACACTCTCGCTCCTACAAGCAGCTAAACTCTACTGGGAAGCACAGCCTGAGAAGTACGAGGGCAAGCGCTTCTACCATATCTCTACCGACGAGGTGTATGGTGCATTGGAGATGACACATCCAGAGGGTATCGAGCCTCCATTCTCCACTCAAGCTTCGTCAGAGCACCACGAGGCATATGGTGAGGACTTCTTTGTAGAGACTACCAAGTACAATCCTCACAGTCCTTATTCTGCATCTAAGGCTAGTAGCGACCACTTCGTTCGTGCTTTCCACGACACCTACGGCATGCCAACTATCGTGACCAACTGCTCTAACAACTACGGTCCATATCAATTCCCTGAGAAGCTTATTCCATTGTTTATCAACAATATCCGTCATCGCAAGCCATTGCCAGTATATGGTAAGGGCGAGAATGTGCGCGACTGGTTATATGTAGAGGATCACGCCCGCGCAATTGACTTGATCTTCCATCAAGGTACTGTGGCTGAGACCTATAATATCGGTGGTTTCAACGAGTGGAAGAATATCGATATCATCAAGGTGGTGATTAACACCGTTGATCGTCTATTGGGCCGAGAAGAGGGCGAAGATATGAACCTCATCACCTATGTAACCGACCGTGCGGGTCACGATATGCGTTATGCTATTGACTCTCGTAAGCTGCAAGCCGAACTAGGTTGGGAACCATCTTTGCAGTTCGAAGAAGGTATTGAGAAGACCGTTCGTTGGTACCTTGATCACCAAGACTGGATGGACAACATCACCTCTGGCGAATACGAGAAGTATTACGAGGATATGTATAAAGGAAGATGAGTTGATCTTTAAGATGTTTTGAGATAAAGAAGCGCGAGCATTTCTGCTCGCGCTTTGTTTTATAGATATCGCTTGATTTGCACCAAATGGTGGGTCAGTTCGCCATCAGATAGGTGAATCCCCTGCTCATCGATGGTGTCGATATGCACACAACCTGAGCAATGGATGATTTCCGTAGGACTAAGCAGCAAGCCTACATGCGAAATATTCGTTGCCTTTGGATCGCGGTCTGCATGATCAAAGAAGGCCAAGTCGCCTGGTTGTGCATCTGCTAACGAAGGAACGAGTTCGCCTTGTGTCATTTGTTCGCGGGCATTGCGAAGCAGATTCACACCCATAGCTGCATACACTACTTGTGTAAAGCCTGAACAATCCATACCCATAGCGTTCTTGCCGCCCCAGAGGTAGGGGGCGTTGAGCAACGATTGGGCAATCGTTGCGAGATCGCTGCGCTGTAGATCACTCTGTTGTAGATCGGCTTCGCCTGTAGATCGCTGCGCTGTAGTGATATTGACACAAGTGGGATCGATGAGGTATTGTTGGCCGAGGATTTCGAAAGTACCGTGGGAGTAATTAGGCAAACGGGTACCGAGGGTGAGTAATAGGTCGGCACCGCCGTCCATAGGGGTCGCTGCTGCCATGGGGGTGGCAACAACAGCCTCTAAGCGATGAGGCGATGAGGCGATGAGGCTAGAGGTAAGGGAAACCATCTTGAAATCTACCCACCCTTCTTGTCCGTCGAGTGTACTACGGATTTTTGTCCAACGAGGGAGACGGTCTAGGACTTCGCACACTTCACCAAAGAGCAATTGGGTCAATTGCTCGCTACCTTCTGATGGCTCTTGGCGCACAGGAGTGACTGTGCAATGATTAATGGCAAACATATATTCAATGAGTCTTTGTTAGTTACTATTTCGTTTCGTAATGCAAAGGTACAACAAATATATGATATCGGCAAATATTTAGAGGTGTATTTGTATAATTTTGTAAAAATAGTGTAAATTACATAGTAGCGTTAGTTAACAAGAAAAATAAATCACTGTAAATCAGTTTACTACAAAGAAAATAAGGCATAGACTTGCCTATATGAAATAAAAGTAGTAACTTTGACGGGAATTATTATTAAAAATAACGCAGATAAACTAAATAATAAACAATATGAAAGCAAAAATCCTCCCCTTGTTGACACTATTGGCGATGACATGCATGTCGTTAACCAGCATGGCTCAAGAACCAGTTCTTATCCTTGTAGAGGAAAATGGCAATCAAGTAAATCAGCCATCACAAGAGTCATCTTTTTCTTTCCCACTAGAAGAAACAACCACTACGACAAGTTCTGAACCTTCTTCTATTAATAGTGGTTTTACACCCGTAGAGGAAGAAGTACTCACTCTTACTTTTGAAGACGAAGACGCATCTGCTGCTAAAGCAGCCGAGGAAGCTCGCCGCGCTGAGGAAGCACGTCTAGCGGAAGAAGCTCGACTGGCAGAAGAAGCTCGTCTAGCAGAAGAGGCACGACTTGCTGAAGAAGCACGTCTAGCAGAGGAAGCTCGTCTGGCTGAGGAGGCACGCCTGGCAGAAGAAAAACGTCTAGCAGAAGAAGCACGACTGGCAGAAGAAAAACGTCTAGCAGAAGAGGCACGTCTAGCCGAAGAAGCTCGCCGCGCTGAGGAAGCTCGTCTAGCAGAAGAAGCACGACTTGCAGAAGAAGCTCGCCTAGCAGAAGAAGCACGACTTGCTGAAGAAGCACGACTGGCTGAGGAGGCACGCCTGGCAGAAGAAAAACGTCTAGCAGAAGAGGCACGTCTAGCAGAAGAAGCTCGCCTAGCTGAGGAAGCTCGTCTTGCAGAAGAAGCACGACTGGCAGAAGAAAAACGTCTAGCAGAGGAAGCACGTCTAGCAGAGGAAGCACGTCTAGCAGAAGAAGCACGCCTGGCAGAGGAGGCACGTCTAGCAGAGGAAGCACGTCTAGCAGAGGAAGCACGTCTAGCAGAAGAAGCACGCCTGGCAGAGGAGGCTCGTCTAGCTAAAGAGAAAGCAGCTGCACAACAAGCACCTGCGCAAACAGAACCGGTTGAGCCAACTCTACCGATGACTGAAGATCAGAAATTAGAAGAACGCATCGCAGCGGCAGAAGCTGCAGAAGCGCGTGCATTAGAGGCTGCTGCGAAAGCAGAAGAAGCTGCTAAAAAAGCAACTGAGGAAAGAGAGAAGATTGAAGCGTTGCAGAAAGGACAGAGAATACCTGCGCAGACAACTCCACAACCACAAACAACACAACCACAAGTGGTATATGTAAATCCTTCACAAAACGCAATTGAATTGCAGAATGCACAAGGATTGCCTGCGCAAACAACTCAACAACCAATTACACAACCACAAGTACAACCTACAGTACAATTGCCAGAAGTAGCACAAGGCACAGAGGAAGTGGACGAACCTGTTAAGCTATCAGTCCGTGAGCGTTATTATAAGAAATCAGGAACAAACTTCCTATCAGTTGCCAGCGTGGGATATTCAACCGTATTCCTAACGCCAAACCGTATGGATGGACTCACCCCTACAGAGTTTGCAGGCAAACGTCACTTTATAAACTTTGAGATATTAGAATGGCGTGCGAAATTATTTGGTATGCAGTTGTTCAACTTTGAAATAGGTGTAAACACTCCTGGATGGACAGAAGGCGGAACCTATCTAACCAAACTTATGAGCGGTGGAGAACCTAATTATACAGGATACGGAAGTGGCTTGGCAGAAGCAAACATATACACCATGTGGTTTGCTTATAAGCCTGCCATCAAATTCTATATCCCATGTTCCGATTGGTTGGCCATTGAATTGTATGGTGGTGTAGAGATAGACCTTACCACAGCATGGAGTAGAATCAATCCAAACTACTATAAGTACAACAAAGATATACCAAACAGAAACTATTTCATAGGAGCATATGGTGGTCTTGGACTGATGTTGACACCTGCGCCTGTACTTCCTATTGAAATAAAAGCAGAGTATCGTGGTCCTGTTCATGGTAATATTGATATTGTGCCACAGGGATTCTATCTCTCTACGCAATTACACATCGGCGCACCTATACGCAAAACGCAAAAAAATAAAAAGTAGTTAACCATAATAATAACATTCAATTTTTATCTATTATGAAAAAGTATGTATTAGCATCGCTTGTCTTTATGGCATTTGCGCTCATTCTCGCATCATGCGGTGGTAGCTCGAAAATGACCGTCGCCACTTCTACTAGCGTAGATTTGGCTCGTAGTATTCGTTACATTCCTACATTGGCTAATGTGCAAGTACATCCAACCAAAGTCACAGCTACTATGACCGCTACTGAATTGGCAGGTCTCAATGCCGAGCAAAGAAAGCAAGCCGTAGTGGCAAAAGCTGTTGCTGCTGCAAAAGCAGATGTATTGATAGTGCCAACATTCACCACTAAGAAAGATGCTGAAGGCAAATTGGCTTCAATGACTGTAACAGGTTATCCTGCTAAGATTTCTTCGTTCCGCTCATTGTCTATTGCAGACTCACCATTCTTGAACCAAGTAGAAGCTAAGCAAGATAAAGTGTCAGGCCGTATGGTGGTAAATACCATGACCGTAGCAGAGATGGAATATGGACCAAAGATAACACTTACCCTCTCTCCTGCTGACATCGGTCTCGCAGGACAAACTGAACAAAAAGTTTTGGCATATGCAAAGGAGAAACTATTGCGCCAAGAGAAAGCTGATGTGCTATACGAACCACAATATACCGCGACCATCGTAGATGGAAAAGTAAGTACTTTCACACTTACCGCCTTCCCAGGTCGATTTGCGAAATACCGCACTATCTCTACCAGCGAAATGGAACGTCTCAATGTTGGTACAAAACCAGTAGTACTCTACAATACCACAGCAGATATCAAAGCCGTTAGCACACGCGTACAATTAAAATTTGCTACGAATAACGCGACAGCTAAAGAGTCAGAAGTAAAGGAATTGGCACGCGCAACTGTCTTGGCTAAATATAAAGCAGACTTCTTACTCAATGAGACCTTCTATTTTGACTATGCAGATAAAGTAATCACTCATGTCACCATCTGCGGCACCCCAGCTATCTATACCAACTGGCGTCCATTAAAGGCTGGCGACATCGTGGATACACGTATCATGGGTCTCAATGGAGCTGCTGCTGACGCAGAAGTAGAGCAACCAAAGAGTTTCTTAGATATGTTCTTAGGATTATTTAAGAAGAAGAAATAATAATCATTCTACTCAATCGCATTGCGAATAAGAGGAACAATCTCTGTGTTATCATGCTATCCGCTGAAGCGCTCTGCTAGCCTCGGATAGCTAACACAAGTAAAACATACGCGTGTGGGAATGGCTCGTCCAAACCCACACGCGCTTTTTTATTGAGCAGTTTGTAATTCCATCAATTACGAGTTCTTATCTCACTTCGTTCGATCGATTATTGCAAGAAGGGTTCATATACTGTCATCACTATGTGATTACTATGAGATTAGTATGTGATTACTATGTGATTTAGAACACATTCATAGAGCATGTGACTAGAATTAGTAACTATTATAATCATTCGCTTATTATAATAGATTGATCTTATCTAAGAGGAAATCTTCAATATTGATGTATTGTACTCCGTTGTTGTCTGTCCATGGGAGAATATCGTCTCGCACAACAACAATTTTAGTATATGAATCATCAATACGAGTGAGTGAATTGATTTCCTGTTGTCGTTTTTCTTCATCTGCAATTGTTAATGCAGATTGAATATAATATCGCATGTTGGTTTTATTCACAACGAAATCGACTTCCAGTTGTGAGCGCAATTTCTTGCCTTCTGCATTAGTATAGTTATATTCTACGACTCCCACATCCACGCTAAATCCTCTGGAGATGAGTTCATTGTATAGGATATTCTCCATAATATGGTTTTCCTCTTGCTGACGGAAATTGAGCAGGGCGTTTCTCAATCCATTATCTGCAAAATAATACTTGAGAGGAGTATCTACATACGAGCGTCCTTTAATGTTATAGCGATGTGATTTCCTCAATATATATGCATCGACAAAGTAGTCAAGATAGGATGAGATAGTTTCGTTTTTGATGTTCACACCCTTTACTGATTGAAAGGTATTGGCTATTCTTGTTGGATTAGTAAGTGATCCCACTGATGAAGACACCACATTGAGGAGTTCGTCTAAGACTTCTGTTTTTGTTCGTAGGTTATTACGGTCTATCACATCTTTGATGTATGTGAGACGGAATAGGTCCTGCAAATATTTGGCTTTTTCTTCGTGCGAATTTTTGTGTAGCACGAAAGGCATGCCTCCATAGGTCAAAAACTCGCGCCACGCATATCGTTTTTCATTGGGATATGCCTCATAAAACTCTTCGTAAGTAAGTGGTGTGATATATATATCTTCTCCTCTATCACGGAAAGTGGTAGCAACCTCAGATGAGAGCATTTTGGAGTTGCTTCCAGTGACATAGACATCTACATGTGGAAGACTTTTTAATCCGAGTAGTACATCCACGAAAGAGATTTTAGCCCCAGTCTCTTTGGGTAAATATGGATTGTCAATGGTTTCTACCATTTGTATCTCATCAAGCATGATGTAATATTCGGTGTTAGTATCCTGTACCGCTTGTCTGAGGTGAGCACTCAGTTCGAGTGGATTGCGCAAACGAATAGCAG
>JAFYSK010000006.1 GCA_017559385.1 Paludibacteraceae bacterium
AGATGAGTCCTTCAATGAGTACTGCAGTCAAGGCAAACTGCCACGAATAGCCCATGCCCAAGCATACGCTGTACACGAAGAAAGCATTGAGTCCCATACCAGGAGCCAAACCAAATGGTAGTTTGCCGATAAAGGCCATAGCTACGCATCCTACGATGCCTGCTAAGGCTGTAGCGGTAAAGACGGCACCACCTGGCATTCCGTCCAATACCTTAAACATAGCAGGGTTAACTGCCAGAATATAGGACATGGTGAGGAAGGTAGTGACACCTGCTATAATCTCGTTACGGATAGTAGATTTGGTCGAATCAAATCCGAAAAGTTTTTTTAGCATATAACTATATTTAACGCAGACAAATTATTCTTATTATTTTATTGGTTCAGTATGAATACCAACGTGGGTTTTGTCGCCGAAATGTCGTTTGATAGCTCGCTCCAGTTCGGTGGTTTGGCGATGGGCTTGCTCCAAGGTGATGTTGCCATCCATGCGAATGTGCAGTTCGATGGCGATATTGTTGCCAATACGACGCGAGCGCAAGTGGTGAGGCGAGGACATATCTGGAAACTGCTTCACAATCTTCAGCACCTGTTCGTTCACATGTTCCACCGAACGTTCCAAGAGTTCTTCTACGCATGGTTTGATCAAGTCTATCGCCACTTTCACGATAAAAGCACTTACCACCAGAGCCGCAATAGGGTCAAGTACGCGCCAGTTCTCACCCAGCAGAATAGCTCCGCCAATACCTACCAGCGTACCAATAGACGAGAAGGCATCGCTACGATGGTGCCATGCGTTGGCTATCACCGCTTTGGAGTTGAGTTGCTTGCCCTTGCGGACCGTATATTGATAGAGCAACTCCTTGCTAATGATAGAGATAACAGCAGCTGCAAGTGCTAACCAACTTGGCGCAGCAAGTGCTTTACCTCGAGCGAAAGCTACGATACTCTCTACGGCATTGACGAGTATTCCTACGCCTACACCAAAGAGAATAATACCGATAATGATGGTGGCAAGGGTCTCGTACTTGCCATGACCATAGTTATGGTCGCTATCTTCGGGTTTGCCCGATATGCGAACGAAAGCAATGACAATCAAGTCAGTAATAAAATCCGAGAGCGAGTGCACGGCATCTGCAATCATCGCCGCACTATTGCCCACGAAACCTGCTACGAACTTCAATGCCAACAACAAGAAATTCACCACGCTACCCCAAAGGGTAACGCGGTAAACTTGCTTGGTGTTATTTGCTTCGCCGGACATGTATTTCTTTTAGAGAATCTCGTTCTCGCCTTCGATTACTTTACCGATCACTTGCGCTTTGTCGCCGTGCTTAGCGAGGATAGCGATGGCTTTCTCAGCGTCAGCTGCTGGCATAGCAATCACCATACCAATACCCATATTGAAGATATTGAACATCTCGCGGTGAGGGATGTTACCCCACTTCTCGAGGCATTGGAATACAGGAAGAATCTCCCATGAGCCCTCTGTTACGCTAAAGCCTTGACCCTCTTTCAAGATACGAGGGATATTCTCGTCGAAACCACCACCTGTGATGTGTGCCACGCCGTGTACATCGCACTCTTTGATTACCTCAAGCACTTGCTTTACGTAGATACGTGTTGGAGTGAGCAACACCTCGCCAAGCTTCTTGTCTGCGCTGAGCTCTGGGTAAACAGTGTGCAAGTCAAGACCTGCATCGCTAACTACCTTGCGTACAAGGCTGAAACCATTAGAGTGTACACCTGAAGAAGAGATACCCACAAGTACATCACCTACAGCCACTTTGCTGCCATCGATAAGTTGAGATTTCTCTACCACACCAGTAGTGTAACCTGCGATATCGTATTCGCCATCGCCGTACATACCTGGCATCTCGGCTGTCTCGCCACCCACGAGGGCGCAACCTGCTTGGCGGCAACCTTCTGCCACACCAGCTACGATAGCCTCTACTTTCTCTGGGATGTTGTGACCGATAGCCACGTAGTCGAGGAAGATGAGTGGTTCAGCACCTTGTGCTAATACATCGTTTACGCACATCGCTACTGCGTCGATACCGATGGTATCGTGCTTGTCCATAGCGAAAGCCAATTTGAGTTTGGTACCTACACCATCGGTTCCGCTCACGAGAACTGGCTCTTTGATGTTGAGTGCTGACAAGTCAAACATTCCACCAAACGAACCGATGCTACCCATCGAGCCAAAGCGGTTGGTGCTTTTTACGTGTGATTTAATACGACTTACTACTTCGTATCCGGCTTCGAGGTTTACGCCGGCTGCCTCATAATGTTGTGCCATAATATTATAGTTTCATTTTATTTCACGTTGTTGGCTCGCTAAGCGAGCGTTAATGGTTGCGCTATCGCTCCACGTTAATGGCTTCGCGAAAGGAGGTTCACGATGCTCACGAATTGTGGTTTCACGAAATTCGCTTTAGCCATCACTCGCGCCTACGGCGCTAATATTTCCCAATAACCATTACGTTTACCATTACGACGAACTATTGTACCTTTTGTGCTCAGGTTAACTGTAATTGTTTTGACTGTACGCTCAGATTTACCAATAGCAACGGCTATCTGCTTTTGCGTTGCTGATGGATTTTGTTGAATAACTCGCAATACTGCCAACTCTTCTAAAGTGCAATTTTGGCACTTTGAAAGCAATGATCCGTCCGTTTTTGCACTTTGATTTGCACTTTGGAATTGGTTTTCAGCTGAAGACTGCCAATCAAGGTGCAATTCTCTATTATGCATCGGATGATTTTCGTTTAAGAGCATATTGCGAAAGAAACGCTCTAAAAATAGTTGATTTCCACTGATGCCTTGTAGTACATTAGTATAGTTTGCGCGAACAAGCGCATTGCGGAAGTACCATGAGTTATTTGCAAAAATATCGTTGTTTACTTTGAATCCTAAAGTAGTAAGATATTTGATGATAAATACCGCAGTTGTGCGTGTATTTCCTTCCCCAAAAGGATGTATTTGCCATATATTACTACAGAAGGAAGCAAGGTGTGCTATTGCTTCATCTACCGAAAGAGAAGAATAATTGAATGATTTTTCTTGCTCAAAATCATATTGTAGCGTTTGCATAATCATATCTGCTCCTGCATAATAGACAGTATCACCACGAAGCACCCATTCGCGTTTAGTGATATTGTAATCACGAATTCTGCCTGCAAACTTATAAATGCCTGTAAATAGATGCCTATGAATAGCGATCAATTGTGCAGGATTAAAAGCGAAAGTCTTTTCTGATAATAATTCTGTTATACGTGTAGATACTTTATCCGCCTCCTCTGTTTCTTCGTTTTCATTGTTTCTACGAACTTGTTGCGATTGATAATATGTATCAATTAGTTCTTTTGCTTTCTGCAGCGTAATATCTCCGTCGATATGTTGCTTAGCAGTTTGAAGCAAATATTCAGATGTCTGCAAACCATCTACCTGCTGCAATCCGATGGCTATTTGCCAAATTTTCCCACGCTCACGTTGAGATGGTTCTGCTTGACGGATGTACTCCTCCAAGTTTGGCATGTTATTTATTGTTGGATTGCTCATATATCTGATTTTAGAAACTTCCACGCGCAATTTATTTTGCGCTGCAAAGGTACAAAAAATTTTGCAGATATGCAAGGGAATAGACAGAAAGTTTGTAAAGATTTCTATTTTGTTAAATAGACTTCATAAAAACAGCGCATATGTGAGGCGCTGATAGATTTTCAATGCGACCTTGCCACCGAACGCGTAATTACGGGTTCATAACGGGTTCATACTATGAGATTACTATGTGATTAGTATGTGATTCATATCCCTTGCTTATCTATCTGATTAAAACTGTGATTAAAACTGAAAAAGGTTTACACTGTTTCTGGAAAGGTTTCTTAAGAATCGTCACTTTTTGATAGGTCTCCTAAAAAGGTTGTTAGGTATCCTAAAAGAGTTGATAAATTTCCTTAATAGGTTGTTGTTTGGCGATTCGGGTGCAAAGGTAATACATTTTCCTGATATATACAAATGGTTGTTTGTTATTTTATTAGATGATAGTATTACCTTCCTCTCTCTGCCACACGTGGCAGAGAGAGGAAGGGGCAGCTCTTGCCCAGTTGTGTTCATCCCATGCTGCTTGTGGTGTACGACTAGCATCCTGTAGATAAACACTCATCGGCGTACACATATCAATGCTTCGATGAGGACGTACATTGTTGTATAGATCTATAATATGAGCTATCTCTATTTGCGCTTCTCGCAGGTTTCTATATGCAGTACGATTGTATATCCATTCTGTCTTCAAAATACCATTCACACGCTCCGCTAAACCATTATCCGTTGGATTGCTATCCTCCGTCATACTGATACGGATGTGATGCTCTTTTAGCGAGAGTACATAGGCATCACTAGCATATTGGACTCCTCTATCAGAATGATGCGTTGTACCACATAAATTGCCGCCACCTGCTTGGGTTATAGCTTGTTGTAAGGCTTGTTGAGAGTATATCGTTTCTAAAGTGGGAGAAACTACCGCACCAAGTATAGCACGAGAGTAATAATCAGTTACCAAGTGTAAGTAGCAAAAACCATCGTCTATTGTATAAATGTAGGTTATATCACTCACCCATACTTGATTGACATACTGCACATTAACTCCTTTTACACAATTAGGATACTTCATATAAATGTGATTAGAGTTTGTCGTGTGCCTTGGCTTGCGAGGTGGGATAATAAGGTGGTGGCGATGTAAGAAACTTAAGAAACGATCACGTCCAAAAGGCATTGTGTTACCCATGATACCTTGGGCAATAACATACAGTTTTAAACCACCTATTAGAGGCATCAGACTGCGATAATACTTTACAATCTCTAACACCTCGTTTTCTGCGGCTTGCTCACTTATTGGACGGC
This sequence comes from Paludibacteraceae bacterium, assembly GCA_017559385.1. Lineage (GTDB taxonomy): Bacteria > Bacteroidota > Bacteroidia > Bacteroidales > Paludibacteraceae > Colicola. The sequence goes on from JAFYSK010000006.1 coordinate 4,900, forward strand.
GCTTGTGTTTGTAATATGCCTGAGGGGATTTGCCAAACAGTTGGCACAAAGTGAGGATACTTTGGTCTCTACATTCTGTGCTCAGGCTGTCTACTGTTTGGCACCATCTTTTTTTAATACATCGATGCCATCTTCTTCCTTGACAATCTCAATTAAACGCTCATAGGCTCGAACGCGCAAGCGTTCAAACTCAAGATTGTGGCGAAGTTTCTCATTTTCTGCACGGAGTTTCTCCAGCATTTCATCTTTTGCATCCATACCAATTAATTTGGACTGCAAAGGTACACTTTTTTTGGCATTCTTGCAAGAAGAAAGCCAAAGAGATAGGGTGGAACGGTCTATTCCATGCTGCAGA
>JAFYSK010000040.1 GCA_017559385.1 Paludibacteraceae bacterium
ATAAGTATCACCCTCTTCGCTCAGCAGAGTAGCTTCCAATACGTAGCGTTCTAAATTAGCATTCACCTTCTCATGAGTAAGGGTCATTGTAACCTCTTCAAAAAGAATAGAGCCCAAATGAGTTGGGGTCATCAAATGGGTATAATCAAACTCAAAGACCTCTGTGGTAAATGTGCCGCATGGATTATTAGGTGTTGCTTGCCATTGAAGTTGAAGATTGTGGCCGTATTCTGGACGTGATTCGTCATCGCAACCCATTCCTACCCACCATACGCCGAGCTCCTGATCCACGCACATCAAGCCTGCAAAACCATCATAATTAAGGGTAATCACCTCGTTTTGTGCTTTTTTAGGTGCTTTGGTTGGTTCAGCTGTTTTAGCAGCTTTGCGCTCCACTTGGTCTAAACCAAGAGCCTTAGTCAGTTGTTGGTGGTGTGCTTGTTTCTTATTAGCAAGTTCAGTAGCACGTCCAGTAGGATCAAGCTTCTTGCCTGATTGAACAGGTGTAACGGCATACATTGCTAGCGTTACAACCATAGCCATGATAAAAGTAAAGATTTTCTTCATAATGACTAATTATTAAAAGTTAATTAATTTGGTTTATTTATTTTTTTGATAATAAATCGATAATAGATTGATGAATAATCTCTAGATGTATATTTTTAGTTATCACATCCATCTTAGTTTTGATCTCATTATTGCATAGATTACCAATCGACCCCTCGTGCGTGTAGTGCGATAAAGTTTCCTCTACCGTCGCTTCATGCCGGAAAGTGCCTTGGGTAATCTCATCTGCCACTTGGCGATATGCATCACGGAAGGCTACCCCCTGCTCTACTCTACGATTGACTTCCTCCACCGAGAATGCTGGCATATACAACGGATTGGACATTACATCGGCCTTCATCTGCATATTCTCTATGGCATAAGTAGTGATCTCTAACAAACTATTCATTTCATCAAACAATGGGAAATACACTTCTTTCAAGAGTTGCATATCACGGAAATAACCAACGGGTAAATTGGTAGTAATATGGCGAATAGTATCAGGCAATGCGCAAATACGATTAGCATGCGCACGGATCAATTCAAACACATCAGGGTTTTTCTTGTGTGGCATGATGCTCGAACCTGTAGTCATCGTGTCTGGCAATTTGATAAAACCAAAGTTCTGCGAATTGAACATACAGCAGTCCATTGCCAAGCGTCCGATAGTCTCTGCTACAGATGAATAGGCAAAAGCCACAGTGCGCTCCATACGTCCGCGGTTCATTTGCGCATAGATGGCATTGTAGTCAAGGTCGTAGAAACCAAGCAATTGCGTAGTCATATTGCGATTGAGCGGAGCGGATGAACCATAACCCGCAGCAGACCCCAGTGGATTGAGGTTGGCTTGCTCAAAGGCAGCTACCAACAGACGCATATCGTCTGTAAGTGCCTCTGCGTATGCGCCCAACCATAGTCCAAAAGACGATGGCATGGCTACTTGCAAGTGGGTATATCCTGGCATCAAGAGTGCTTTGGTCTCCTCGCTACGTGCTTGTAGCACATCAAACAATCGCTCTACCAATCTCATTGTCTTCTCTATCTCGGCACGTGTAAATAGTTTTAAGTCTACTAGCACTTGATCATTGCGAGAACGGCCTGTATGCACTTTCTTACCCACTTCGCCCAATTGACGAGTAAGCAAAAGTTCCACTTGTGAGTGTATATCTTCGATGCCATCTTCAATGACAAAGTTGCCTGCTTCTGCCTCTTTGTATAATGTGCGCAACGCAGGCAAGAGAGCGTCCAAATCTTCTTTGGATAACAACCCCACATGCTCCAGCATTATCACATGTGCGATGTTACCCAATATATCATGCGTAGCAAGGAGCAAGTCCAATTCTTTGTCCTTACCTATGGTGAAGTTCTCAATAGCTGTATCAATGGAATAACCTTTGTCCCAGAGTTTCATTGTAGTAATTGTTTGTATAATGTTATTGCATTTTCTATTTCATAAATATGAATGTATTCATCAGCAGTATGCGAGCGAGCAGAGTCACCTGGTCCAAACTTTACCTTAGGGCAATTGAGCAACGCCATATTACTCAATGTAGGTGAACCAAAGAGCTCAATACCTAAGTCCTGTGCACGTTTAATAATAGGTAATTGGAGGTCAGAAGATGAAGCATTTAAGCGTGTTGAACGAGGGGTGACAGTAGATTTTAGCAAAGGTTTTAAAATACTGAATATCTCATGGTTAGAATACAACCCATTAGAACGAATATCCACTACAAATTTACATGTATCGGGTACTACATTATGCTGTGTACCAGCCTCAATCATTGTAGTTGTCATCTTCACCTTTCCCAAGAATGGCGAAACTTTATCAAACTCGTAGTTACGTAAAGTTTGTATATCATCCAATGCAACATACAGGGCATTAACACCTTCTTCACGAGCTGCGTGTCCAGCTTTACCATGAGTTACTGCATCTAATACCATCAGTCCGCGTTCTGCTACCGCCATTTTCAGCGATGTAGGCTCACCTATGATAGCATAGTCAATATCTCCAATATATGGCAAAAGAAGTTCGATGCCGTTGTGTCCGCTGTTTTCCTCCTCTGCAGTAAGTGTAAGTACAATGCGTTTGCCAGGTATAGATTTTTGGTGAAGTTCTATAAATACTGCGAGCATTGCTATTACGCTTCCTCCGTCGTCATTCGCACCTAAACCATATATCGTTGTGCCATCACACTCTCCGCCAAAAGGATTGCGAGTATAAGATGCTGAAGGTTTGACCGTATCGATATGTGCGTTAAGTAGCACTGTTGCTGGACCATCTCCACATTCCGCCCAAAGGTTATTTTTTACACGACGAACGGCAATACCCTCTGCCGTCATCCATTGTTCCAGCAGCGTGCATACTGCATCCTCCTCGCCTGATATAGATGAGGTCTTGATCATTCGTTGCAGTAATGTGATGTATTTGTTATCCATATTTAGAGCAAGGAATAAGGAAGAAGGAACAAAGACTTATTACTTTCGTCTGTGTAGTCGCTACTGATATTTCTTGGTTCCTAGTTTATTATTCTACTATTATTGTTCCCCCTTGCAAATTGCTAGCGTGGGTGATGCGAACAGATTGTACGCCATGCTCTATCGCAGCAAAAGCATTATCTATTTTAGGAATCATACCGCCCGATACAATGCCGTCTGCTTTGAGTTGGGTGTACGATTTGGGTGTGATTTTTGCTATTACTGATGACTCTTCATCAGGATTGCTTAATACACCTTCTTTCTCAAAGCAGAAAGTTAGTTGCACATCAGGTGCCAAGGAAATAGCCGTTTGCGACGCCACGGTATCGGCATTGGTATTGAGCAGAAGTCCTTCAGCGCTATATGTGATGGGGGCAATGACAGGTGTCAACCCCTTGTCTAACAATATGCGCAGATGCGCACCATTTACCTCTATCACATCACCGACATATCCATAGTCGATACCGTTCTTGATAGGACGCTTCACCGATTTCATCCATCCTCCATCTACGCCTGTCAAGCCAATGGCATTCACGCCCATGGTTTGCAATTGTGCCACTACTTGTTTGTTGACCAATCCACCATACACCATAGTGACGATATTGAGTGTCTCTTTGTCTGTTACACGGCGACCATCTATCATCTGTGTTTCTACACCCAAACGTTCTGCCATAGTTGTAGCCAATCTACCACCACCGTGCACCAGCACTTTGGGACCTGCAACAGCAGCAAACTGACGCAGAAACGCATTCCTCTGCGCTTCGTTCTCTAATATACCACCACCTATTTTGATTACTTGTATCATTTCAAACTCTCCAACATTCGTTTCATGACCACTTGAATGCTTGTTACACGGTTGGCTGCCTCAGGGATAACGATAGAGCGTTCTGAGTCAATAACGCCATCACTCACAATCACATTGCGACGCACTGGAAGACAGTGCATGAAACGTGCATTATTGGTTACTGCCATATGTGCCTCGTCCACCATCCAACTGCGGTCGGAGCAAAGGATCTTGCCGTAATTCTCTCTCTCGGTTACACCAGGGCAAGACCAGTTCTTAGCATAGACGAAGTCAGCACCCTCGAGGGCCTTCATCTGGTCATACTCTACGCGAGCATTACCCGCAAAGCGTGGGTCAAGTTCGTAGCCCTTAGGATGGGTGATCACAAAATCCACATCCGCAGCGTTCATCCACTCGGCAAAAGAGTTAGGCACGGCTTGTGGCAAAGCCTTAGGGTGAGGTGCCCAAGTGAGAACGACCTTTGGTCGTTTGGTTTCCTTATACTCATCAATAGTAATAAGGTCGGCAAACGCTTGGCAAGGGTGCACGGTAGCGGACTCAAGCGAGATAACTGGCTTGCCAGAGTACTGAACGAACTGCTGAAGGACAGTCTCTTGGTAGTCATACTCGCGGTCGGTCAATCCAGCAAAAGAGCGCACGCCGATGATATCGCAGTAGCTAGCCATAACAGGGATAGCTTCGCGCAAGTGCTCGCTCTTGCCACCGTCCATGATTACGCCGAGCTCGGTTTCGAGCTGCCAGCTATCTTGTCCGATATTGAGCACGATAGGCGACATACCGAGGTTGAGCGCAGCCTTCTGCGAAGAGAGGCGGGTTCGGAGAGAGGAGTTGAAGAACACGAGCATAATAGTCTTGTTCTCGCCCAGATGCTTCCACGCATATGGAGTGGCTTTGACTTGGCGAGCCTCCTCAAGTGCGAGGTTCAAGTCGCCTATATCTTGTACATGAAAGAATGATTTCATATGGCTGTTATTATTTAAATCAAAAATTATTCAAAATTTATTCCGAAAATTATCGGGTATTTTTTCTTTTCTAAACAAAAATACGGCACTATGTGCCTACAAAAATCTTCAAAAATCTAAGATCATCTTTTGTTTCTACCCAAATGAATGCAGCAGCTGCATTGGTGGGCAAAACAAAATTATCATAAACTGGGTGCAAAGGTACGATTTTTTTTGCATTTATGCAAATTATAATGTAAAAACCATATTAGGAATAACAATCCTGCCTTTTGTATACCCTTAGTATACCTTTGGTATAGAATGGGTAACCTATTTGGTTAGGCGACCTGAAGGAGTGCGACGGAACGCACTCCGAGTGCAGCGCCCGAAAAGTCCCCACTTTGAGAAATCAGCGCAAGCATAGAACAAATTAGGCGACCACGATAGGACATCTCTAGGACTTCTATGGGCTTTCGGTGGCTTTCTATAAATGTGCCTTTATAATAATGTTGCAAAAATCTTCGGCATTGTGCTAGTTTTGTGCCGAAGATTTGTAAATATTGCTATAAAAAGGTGCTTAAAATAAGCGAAAGGCGTTGATTACCAACGCCTCCCGCTTGGGTGATTTTTTTGTTATTTTTTTCATCGTGCCGAAGATTGTACCGAAGAACTTACATGCCTTTTGTATACTCTTGGTATACCTTTGATATAGGATTGGAATTGCCTCCTCTAGCGCAAAGGTAGCGCAAGGGTAGCGGATTTTATATGCATTATAAAGATTTTACTTCGTATTTAATGCTTGATGTATTGGTCTAACAAGATTGTCAATTTTTCAGCACCATATTCATTTAAATGGTCTGCATCAAAAAAGTCATCTTCAGTAAAATCTTCATGTTTTAACCAATCTAAAAACACTACATTACTATACTGAATGGCTAAACTTTTGCAGATGTCCTCTCGCTCCAAGACCTGCTCTTGATTCAACTTTGTGTAGTATGTACAATAGGTTGGAGTTGTTAATAGGATTACTCTAATATTTCTCTTTTCACAATCTTGAATAATCGATTCTAAATACTCAACGTTTGTTTTAACACGTTCTTTCTTACCTTTAGAGTGGCGAACACATGCAGTTTCTCCGGTGGATTTCCAATCTTGTGCGCGATACTCTTTTTTGTAATTAGTGCAGAACCCTAAGCTATCACATGTTCTTAAATTAAGTGTTTGTAAAAAGGCCTCTTTTAGTTGGTAGATTTTATTTTTTGATGTAATCTCTAAATTATAAGTAGGATTTCCTTCATGATAATCGCAGTCCATATAAATACAATATCCCTTTATGCGCCACCATTCTTGTGATTCTTCAAGATTACTGCGTAAAGAAAAATAAGAAATCGGTAATATTATAGATTCTAAAGAATCACAGCGGGTTGCATATTTCTCATACAAGAACTTATCGTATTTAATACTTTGAGACACAAAAGCTAAGTTAAATGCCGTCTTCGAAAAGAATTCTGGTCTAATACCATAGTAGCTATGCGAAGAACCAAAAGCCAAAATCTTTATATCATTTTGGTGAGAAGTCATCCATTGGTGCTTGTATGAATGATCATTTGGTGCCATTCGTAATGCGTATTCACAAGCTCCTAGTATACAAATCACAGGAAGAGCAACAATAAGTATTACTTGTATTAGAAAGCGTTTCATATCAAAATTGGAAATAAATAAATGATTGTTCCTGCCCAAAATTAGCAATAATCGCAAATATTAATAGGTAGTAGATAATCAATCGCAACCATTTGTATTTAACATGCAAGACAAATCCGTGCGCTTGTTTTCTATTTATCCATTCTACTAGTAACATTAGGAAAATAGCTATAGCCAAAGGAATATAGAAATGCCTATTCATTAGCCATGGTATACTAAACAAAGTGCTATCAAATATACCCGTCATCCAAGTTGTTAGAGTTTTCATACCCGTTGCGCGGAAGATTATCAAACCAAAGACTACCAGCACAAAGGTTAGGAGCATTTGGAGAGATTCTTTGAGTGATGGAAAGAGTTTCGTTTTCGTAGTGCCATCGGGCAAGGTAGTAGTTGCGACTGTATCGCGATAGCGGCGATTCTTGTTCATTAAGAGCAATGGCACAAATAATAAAGCGTGGTATGCTCCCCACAATAAGAATGTCCAATTGGCTCCGTGCCAGGAACCCGATAGCAAGAAGATTATAAATGTATTTCGGACTGCGATACACTTCGTGTATGCAGCAGGCGATGAAGCGAAAAGGCGATGAGGTTTTGAAATGTCTGGACGTGAGCCTCCGAGTGGGATATAGACATAATCATGGAACCAGGTAGTTAGCGAGATATGCCAACGACGCCAGAACTCGGCTATATCGCGAGAGAAGTATGGCACATTGAAGTTGCGCATCAGTTTGATACCAAACAATTTAGCCGTACCGATAGCTATATCAGAATATCCCGAGA
>JAFYSK010000041.1 GCA_017559385.1 Paludibacteraceae bacterium
CGTAATATCCTTTCTTGTTGCGCAGTATAGCGGCTGACATGCTGTAGAAGCGTTGCGATGAGCCATCTGCACGAGCCAACAGCATATCTGTGATGGTGCGTGTCAAGCGACCATTGCCATCATCAAAGGGGTGGACATTGACAAACCATAGGTGCGCGATGGCGGCTTTTAGGACAGGATCGATACTCTCCTCGCTGTTAATCCATCGCAGAAACTGCTCCATCTCTTGTGGCAGGCACTCAGATGGTGGTGCCTGGTAATGCACCTGCTCTTTGCCTATTGCGCCCGACACCACTTGCATAGGCTCTGCCCCTTGTCGCCATGCGGCTACGGTGATGGCGGTGATGCCACTACGACCTGTAGGGAACAGGGCTGCATGCCAATTGAAGAGGCGCTCTTGGGTGAGGGGCGCGTTGGCATGTTGTACCGCATCCATTAGCACCTGTACCACACCTTCTGTGTAATGATCCGCCTCAGGCATGCCGGCACAGTCCAAACCCAAATGGCGGGCTACAGAAGAGCGTACATGATCGGGATTGAGCAGCATACCCTCTATCTCAGCATTGCGTAGCACATCTTCGGTCATAACCTCCAATGCGTTATGGCTTTGTGTGTCAAATCCCAGCGAGCTCATCAATCCTAGCAAGTGCCCTTGCTGTTGTCGTACACGTGCCAAGATGGAGATGATATTGCTATCATTCCAGCAGAAATGTGGCCACTGTTCGTATTGCCATATCCATACAGGGTGTGTCATAATCAAATCATTTTATGATGTGAATAAATGCAATTTTCGCTGCAAAGGTAGTGCTTTTTCGTGATATATGCAAGTTTTGATGCGAAAAACTGTGTTATTCGCGTCATTTTTTTGATTGAATAGAGAGTCTTAGATCGGATTTGCTGGTAAATCTGCATTACCAAGTCTCGAACTTCACTTGATCATTGAGATATAGCGATGCATCATTGGTTCTTAACAATTTAACCTTTGTATTATTGCTGCAATGAAGAATGATCATTTCGTCGTTATAGGTTACTTGATTGATCTCAGCTTCTGTAAGCAGTGTGATTTTTGTGCCTTCTCTTTTATACTGAATCAACAGACCCTGACCATTAGGGTTATATGCAAAAGCCGTGTAGTGTGCTGTACATGTAACTTTAGGTACTACAAGATCTACATCCTTTTCTGAAGAGCAATTATACGTGTAATCCACATTATATTCAACGGCTCTATAAAGTGTATTGGCATAATTTTTCCAAGTTGCACTATGGTCATTCTCTATAGATGTAGATATAGCCTGACGAAGTTTTTGCTTGTAATTATGTGTTATTACATTTTTCTTGGATATTACGTAGCGTAAAGAAGCTGAAGTACTTCCGTCAAATCTTTTCATATGCAATGGTTCCCCGTCCCATCTGCTGCCATAACTGATTTGATCATGCCATTCAATAAGTCCCTCTTCTGCTAATAAGGTCGCCCATGCATTATTGTTATCGAAAACGCTTGGAATAATTAGTTGCTTGTGGTTAACATTACTAGTGATTATTAAACATTTTGGGATCAGTACTCTTATGGTTGTAAAGTTACAATTGTTCTGTAGTTCTATCAGATCGTTTCTATTTGGCAATCTCCAGTCACCACCCCATGCGTATTTATGCGCATTATACCCGTTAGTCAGAATGCCTTCTTTCTTTGGCTTCTTGGCTCCAACATTACAAAGAGCCCAAGCAGTATTTAACCCTAAATCCACCACTGCATGTCCTTGCACGAATCCAGCCGCAATACTATCGCTAAACAACTCGCCTTTCAGTATCTCAACATCTTGTTTCTTGCACTCGGTGATGGCTGCTTGTGTTAGGCGATCTGTCTCTTCTTTTACTTTACGTTTAGCTTCTTCCATGGCTTTACGTTTAGCTTCTTCCTCAAGTTGTTTGCGTTCAGCTTCGGAGTAGTGTGTGAAATAGAAAGTGCCGCGATTGTTGGTGCTAACAAGTGCCCATCTACCATCGCTCATCTTGTATAGAAGAACTCCACTTACTCTTTCAGAAAATGATTTATTTCCTTGCCAATAGTTGTCGCGCCAATATTGCATTTCATATTCTACTAATGGATCTTTGTAATAGTATACCGTAACGCCATTGCTATCAACGTATTTATACCAATGACCGTCTTTGTATACAACCACTCCTTCAATTATTTTGGCAAAATCATTAACATCTCCTTGGTCGAACAATGTTCTAGCAAACGAGTTAGTGAAGGCTACACTATAATCTGATCGTATGATTATGCACTCGTAGCCATCCATAAAAACACCTTGCAGTTCAGAAGCAACTTGGAAATTGGACATTTTAGTAAGAGTTACACCATCTTTTACAAATGTATTTTGTGCCTGAAGATTGATGTTAGCCAATTGTAAAAACAAAAAGGCAATAAGGAGATTTTTGATAGTTTTCATGTTAGTTAGTAAATAAGAGTTTCTATATGGTGTTTGGATGAATCGCACAAAATTACAACAAAAAATGCATATATGCAAGAAAAAGAAAAAAATAATGAAAAAAAATGAAAAACAAGCGCACGATTTTTCCCATTTTCGGTATAATAGGGGTGTAAGGCAAAGCTTTTTTCTCCACCCTCTCGCCTTATACCATACTTAACCTATAGTTAAGCTCCTATAGCGCTACAGGCGAGGAGGCGAGGAGGCGAGGAGGTGAGAAGAAAAGAAGACAAAAGAGCTCTTTGAAATATATTTATTAACAAACCCTAAACCTTAAACCCTCGCAAAGCAGATCGGCCTTTGGCCTGAAGATCGCAGCTTGCTGCGTTTTGTTTAAAGTCAGATGTTGAATGTTTAAAGTCAGATGTTACAGCGGCGCTGGTTTCAGTTACTTTCAACTTTTAACGTTCAACTTTCAAAACAAGCGCCTACGGCGCGATCTGTTTTGTGAGCAAACCGAACAAAACTATGAGTAAATTTAAACCTATGGAGCTGATCAGCAGACTGTCTGGTAAGTTCAGCGGCGACTCTGAGTACTACGCTGCAGAAAAATATGGTACTCAGTACACCGGCAAAATCGGCGAAATCAAAGTTCCACCTACCGAAAACCAACTCACCGCTCGCGAGAAGTTCGCACAAGCACGACAGGCAGTGCTGGGCTTGAGCGAGGAGGAGATAAACGCATACCAAGAGGCGTTTAAGAAGAATCCTGGCAAGTACAAATCCCTCAATGGCTATATCTTCGCCAAAGAGTACGAGAAGCTCGGCGAGTAACCAGCTTCAGTTTAGAGGACGGCGCGGAGCGCCTATAGGACGCCTCGTCGAGGCTACAGGCGAAAGGCGAGAGGAAAAGAAACTCCTACGCCTAGGGCGAGAAATCTTATAAATCTTTTTGCCCAAATATCCACCTATCCCTAAGCACTCCGTGATAAATTACCACCACTCCACATTTTGGGCACATCCAAAACGTGACCGCTGAATCTTAACTGCACCGACTCTGATTAGTCTATGCTTTATCTTTGAAATGCGTACCGCCACATTTATAAGATTCAATGACTGAGCACGGAACGCGCGGAAGGAATGGTGGTAATCCATTGCGGAGCACATAGAAAAGAGGGATTAGGCGAGGGAGATAAGATTAATAAGATTTCTCGCCGAAGGCGTAGGAGCTAATTTACCTTTAAAACTCTTAAAACCCTTAAAACTTTTAAAACCATTAACCTTAAATCCTTCACAAAGCAGACCGCCTACGGCTGAGAGACCGCTGCGCTGAGAGACCACTACGTTGAGAGACCGGGCTAAAGCCCTGAGAGACTCATTGATCCCTCAGAGAGCGTAAGCGAACGGTCACTCAG